>NZ_CP030979.1:715000-997500 GCF_023167265.1 Parasaccharibacter sp. TMW 2.1888 | reverse complement strand
TTGTATGTTCCTCAATGGCGTGAATGCGGTTCTGATCATCAATGAAGATCATGTCCAGCGAGATGAAGGTGTTGCGCATCCACATGGCGGATTCCTGCGGGGCAGGCCAGACAAACAGCATGCCATGATCCGGCTTTATCTCCTTGCGGAACATCTCACCCACTTCCTGCTGGCGTGGCGTGCTGGCCACTTCCACCCTGAAGGCATGGCTGCGCCCGGTCTGATCGGTAATGGTCAAGGCAACTTCGGGTAATGGTGGCTGTGCCTCCGTAACCGTTTCTTCAGCCCGAACCATGCCACCAGCAGCAGCCAGACCCGCCAGGACGAGTCCACCTGCCAAAAGACCCCACTGATAAACTCTTTTCATCATCATCCCTCTCCTTATCTGCACCACCATGCCGATCAGTGCTGAAATGCCGGATTATGCTGCCGCTCTTCCCCTATCGTGGTCGGCAGGCCATGACCCGGCAGGACGATGGTATCGGCCGGAAGAGTGAACAGTCTGCTGCGGATCCCCTCCAGCAGCTGTCTTTCATTGCCATAGGGGAAGTCTGTCCGCCCCACCGTACCACGGAACAGCGTATCACCGGCAATCACCAGCCCTGCCTGCCGCAGGATGAACACGACATGACCGGGCGTATGACCGGGAACATGAGCAACCTCAATGTCATGCCCAAGAAAGAACAGTATATCCCCGTCGCTGGAAAAACGGTCCGGTGTGACGCTTTTCATGCCATCCAGCCCGAAAGCAGCCGCCTGCTGCTCGATTCTCGACAGCAGAAACAGGTCCTCCCGCAACGGCCCGATGACAGGCACGTCACCCCCCTGCCGGTCCGTCAGCAGTTTCTTGAGGTCGGCAGCACCTCCGGCATGATCAAGATGACCATGTGTCAGCAGGATGGCCTCGACATGCAGCCCCTCGGCTTCCCGGGCCAGCCGCACACTTTCTCCGCCAGGGTCGACAACAATCGCCCGCCCCATCTGGTCCGACAGAATCGTGCAGTTCTGACGAATCGGTGTCACGGTCACTTTCCGCAAGGTTAATTTCATGACGGGCTTCCATTTCCGGGCATCAAACAAGAAATGATCTACAACGTCATACCCCTACCCGACAAGAAACCACCACTTCCCCACACTCCACACCCATGAAATAAAATACTGCAGAAAGAAAAGCATAGTAGACGAATAGAAGATTAGGATCTAAATACAGTTTCTGGAGCCATTTCTCCTTTACATTTCCGGAGGGCCATGCCTCTTGCGGGCTTTGCCTTGCCAAATGAGTATGATCAGCCTGAAACATATTTCTAATTGGTATATATTTCCTAATGTTAAATCTTATTCAGGTTTCTCTGCCCATTTCATGCCATTATTTGTCTTGTCATTCACAGGCTTCTTCTGATAGTTTCCCGGAACTACTGAAAGAGTGAGGTCCACTTCGGTCAAACAGAACGGGAAGATGTATCATGCGCCGTGCCGGGAAACGGTTATTTTTATCATGTCTGGTATTATCTGCGGCAGCATTCTGCGCTCCCAAGGCCGAAGCGAGGCACCATGTCCGCCATTCAAGCCGTTTGATCAGAAGCAGCCACTTCCTGCACAGGCATTACCGCCACTATGGTCATGCCCATGTCATCCAGTGCGTTGCCTATGTGCACCAGAGCACGGACTTCCACATCCGTGGCAATGCACGGGACTGGTGGCGCAATGCTGAAGGCATGTACGCCCGTGGCCAGCAGCCCGAGCCCGGTGCTGTCCTCAGCTTCCGTCCCACACGCCGTATGCCACTTGGGCATGTTGCCGTTGTCCGTCGGCAGATCGACAGCCGGACCATCATGATCGACCAGGCACACTGGGCCTCCAACGGCATCAGCCACAACACGAAAGTGGTGGACGTGTCTCCTGAGAATGACTGGACGGCTGTCCGTGTGGCTCTCCCGGGCAATGGGGAACGTCTCGGCAGCATCTATCCGACGCATGGCTTCATCTACAACCGTCAGGACGGTTCTGCCCCTGTTTCCATACAGTACCGCAATGTCATTGCCAAAGGAACGGCCAGTGACATGGAAACAGCCTCCATTCCGGCTGATGCCAGCTTCTTCGGAGACGAGGCTCCCAGCCGGTCTCTCCAGTAAGAACTGGACCTCACGACCGTAGTCCCACAAAGCCGGACCGTTCCCTCAGGGACGTCCGGCTTTGTGGTATGGATGACCTGTCTGGATGGACTGTGCCCGGAAGAGCTGCTCCGCCAGCATGACCCGCACCAGCATGTGTGGCCATGTCAGCTTCCCCAGCGAAAAAACAGCATCCGCCCGCTGAAGAATGGCGGCATCAAACCCTTCGGCTCCCCCAATCATGAAACAGACAGGGCGGCCACTCTCCTGCCACGTCTGCAATCGGGACGAAAAGGCCGGGCTATCCAGCAGACGGCCCCCTTCATCCATCGCCACAAGAAACGCATTGTCAGGACAGGCAGCCAGAAGGGAATCGGCCTCCCGCCGTTTCAGTTCGGCAGGAGCACCCCGGCCCTGGGCCACTTCCACAATCTCCAGCTTCGGACGCAACCGGGCGCAGTACCGGTCGAGCAGCTCCCGTTCCGGGCCGGCCTTCAGCTTTCCTACGGCGATGAGCTTCATCAGAAAACCCTCTCGCCAGCCACCACCTCATTCAACGGCAATTTCTTCCGCAGCCGCATCAAAGTCACCACCCCACATGCGTTCCAGCGCATAAAGCTCACGGCTTTCCGGCATGAAGAGATGGACAACCACATCTCCTGCATCCATCAGAACCCAGTCACTACCCTGGTCCCCTTCAATCTGCGGGCGGGCAAGATTTTCTTCCTTCAGGCGACGTTCCAGATGCTGGGCCATGGCAGAAATCTGACGCTCGGAAAGACCGGAAGCAATGACCATGCGCTCAGCGAATCCGGCACGACCTGTCAGGTCCAGCACGACAATGTTCTCGGCTTTGTCTTCATCCAGACTGTCCGTAATGACAGACAGAAGACGGGCCAGCCCTTCCTCATCACTATGAGGGGCGGAAGCGGGGGTTTCAGTCGCGTTGATGATGGTTCTCACTCCTGATCGACAGACGGGCAGAACAGCCCCTTTTGACGCAAAGCGGTCGAAGATATGTCATTCTGAGGTGCCGAAAGGAATGTCCAGCCCGGCCCACTTCCTTTTTCTAGCAGAAGAGACGCCGCCCTTCCATCACGACGATGATGCCGCAGGACGGAACTGGCCCGCCCCTTGAGGGCCGGTATGATGCTTCCGGGGCGAGGCAGGACAGCAATCGGCACCATCTGCGCCAGCCGCCGCCATGACCGCCAACGGGAAAACTGGGCCAGCCCGTCTGACCCCATGAGCCAGACAAAACGGCACTGTGGGAAACGCTGCCGGAGCATGGCCACGGTCCGGACCGTGTAACGCTGCCCCAGCTTCTGCTCTATGTCCGTGGCGATGATGCGCCGTCCATCTGCCAGAGCCTGTGCCGTTGCCAGCCGCCGGGAGAACGGCGCCATTCCCTTGCGGGGCTTGAGGGGATTCCCCGGAGACACCATCAGCCAGACCTGATCCAGCTTCAGACTTGCCAGAGCCTTGCGGGCCAGCTGGATGTGCCCCTCATGCGCCGGATTGAACGACCCTCCCAGCAGGCCGATGCGCATCCGGCGGCCATCCCCGAATCGGGATGCAGCAGCCCCCAGCGGAGTCGCCGGAAGCCTTTCGGGACGAGGCCCCTTCATGAGGCTGTCTTACACGTTGAAGCGGAACAGCAGGACATCACCATCCTGCACGACGTAATTCTTGCCCTCGACACGCAGCTTGCCGGCCTCACGGGCACCCGCCTCGCCCTTGTAGGTGACGTAATCATCATAGGCGATGGTTTCGCAGGCGATGAAGCCACGCTCAAAGTCATTATGAATGACGGCTGCCGCCTGCGGGGCCTTCGTACCTGCCGTGATCGTCCAGGCCCGGGTCTCCTTCGGCCCTACCGTGAAGTAAGTCTGAAGGCCCAGAAGGCGATAACCAGCAGCAATTACACGGTCCAGACCGCTGTCCTTCAGGCCGAGGCCATCCAGAAACTCGGTCCGTTCCTCAGCCTCAAGCTGGCTGACCTCCGCCTCGATGGCCGCAGAGACGATGACAGCCCCGGCACCTTCCGCCTCGGCCCTCTTCCGCACCTGCTCGGAATAGGCATTGCCAGTCGAAGCCGCCGATTCTTCCACGTTGCAGACATAAAGGACGGGCTTGGTCGTCATCAGCTGGAGGCGGGCAGCCTCTACTTCTTTCCCCTCAGGAACGGCCGTACGGGCCGGTTTGCCCTCACGCAGGGCGGCCAGCAGCGGCTCCATGAGTTCCAGCTGTTCCTTGGCCTCACGGTCATTGCCACGGGCACGCTTTTCCAGCCCGACCTTGCGGCGCTCCAGACTGTCCAGATCGGCCAGCATCAGTTCCGTCTCGATGATGTCCGCATCCCGCACGGGGTCCACGCCGCCCTCGACATGGGTGATGTCATCATCATCAAAGCAGCGCAGGACGTGGATGATGGCATCCACCTCACGGATGTTGGCGAGAAACTGGTTGCCCAGCCCTTCCCCCTTGGAAGCCCCACGGACCAGCCCGGCAATATCCACAAACTCGAGGCTCGTTGGCACAATGCGCTGAGAGTTGCCAGCCTTGGCCAGAACCTCCAGCCGTTCATCCGGCACGGCCACCCGCCCCGTGTTCGGCTCGATGGTGCAGAACGGATAATTGGCAGACTGTGCCGACGCTGTCTGTGTCAACGCATTGAACAGGGTGGATTTGCCGACATTGGGGAGGCCGACGATCCCGCAGTTGAACCCCATTCGCTCTCTCCCCTTTCTGTGCCCTGCCGGTCTGGCTCATCTCTCGCCACCGCAGGCCTGTTAGATTCTCTGTTTTCAGTTCCGCCGCAAGGCTGTTTTCGTCATGAAGGCCTCATGCTCACCCTGCGCCAGAAGTGGCGTGGCATCGGCCATGTCATCCAGCCACAGCTCCAGCTCAGACCGTTCCGTGCTGGAGAAATCCCCCAGTACATGGCCATGCACCTTTTCCCGGCTGCCCGGATGGCCGATCCCCAGCCGCACACGCCAGTAATCAGGGCCGGGCAGGGCCTTGTCCATGGAGCGCAGGCCATTATGCCCGGCCGCTCCCCCGCCCCGTTTGACCCGCATCTTTCCGAAGGCCAGGTCCAGCTCATCGTGAAAGACGGTAATCTCATCCTGTGGGATTTTATAGAAACGTGCTGCCTGCTGCACGCTGTCACCAGACAGGTTCATGTAGGTCAGCGGCTTGAGCAGAAGAACCTTCTGCCGCCCGACCATGCCTTCCGCCGTTTCCCCACGGAAGCGCTTGCGCCACGGGCCGAACCCATGGCGCGCGGCGATCGCATCGACCGCCATGAAGCCGATATTGTGCCGGTTGCGGCTCATTGATGCGCCCGGATTACCGAGTCCGACCCAGAGCTTCACAACCGCAATACCCCTTACTTGGCTTCAGCTGCTTCCTCAGAAGCCTCTTCCGGCTCCTCGTCAACCGTCGGCGGAGCGATGGAGGCAATCACGAAGTTGGGGATATGCAGGGTCGGTGTGGAGTGCTCCGTCCCCTGGAGGTCGTCCCAACGCACGTTGTCGTTGATGTCCAGCTTGCTGAGGTCAACCGTGAAGTGCTCAGGGATGTTCTCGACCGGAACTTCCACGTCAACGGAGTGACGGGCAATGTTCAGCACGCCGCCACGCTTGATGCCCGGAGCCTCATCTTCACCCGTGAAGGTGATGCCCACCTGAACATGCACGCTCTGGCCAGGAACCAGACGCAGGAAGTCGATATGGATCGGCGCATCGGACACCGGATGGAACTGGATGTCACGGATCAGGGCATGGACCTGCTCACCACCGATGCTGAACTGGTACAGGCGGGACTGCCAGGCACCACGGTGCAGCTCTTTCATGATGATGCGGGGGTCGATGGAGACCAGAGCCGGCTCCTTCTTGCCACCGTACACCACGCCCGGGACCATGCCCTCACGACGTGTTGCGCGCGCTGCCCCCTTACCTGCTTTGGCGCGCTGGGAGATCTCCAGTGTCGTTACTTTCGCCACGTTATACGCTCCTGCGTTCTGAAATTGTCATGCCCAACCGGCCTCCAGGGGTGCCGGATGGTTGCCCCGCCCTAGCGGAAAAAAGCGAAAAAGACAATTTTTTTATCAGTCCAGCCCCGCACGGATGACAGCAATCTGGCGGCCCGTCCGCCCGTCACCATGCACTGTTGCCCGGCGATGGCTGAAAAAACGCTCCTCCGCCAGCGTATCATGGCCTGTCCATTCTGCCTGCACGCCCTCTTCTGCCAGACGGAACAGGCAGAAAGCGGGCAGATCAAACTGATGATGCCCAGCTCTTGCTGCCTGGCTGAAAAACCGCTCGCCCTCCGGGTGCCGTTCCAGAACGGCCCGACGCATGTCCTCACCCACTTCATAGGAGACAGGGCCGATGCAGGGCCCCACCACGGCACGGAGTCCCTCCGCCCCCAGCAGACGCATCTGCCGGACTGTCTCTTCCAGCACACCTCCCACAGCTCCACGCCAACCTGCATGGGCTGCACCAACAATCCGCCCATCGTCCGACGACAGCAGCACAGGGGCACAGTCCGCCGTGGCTACGCCCAGAGCAAGCTCCGGGCAGTCCGTCACCAGCGCATCACCCGCCGGAAGGGCCTCGTGGCCCTGCGTATGAGACCAGACCTCATCAACCTGGCGCAGCACATGCACATCCGCTCCGTGAACCTGCCGGAGCGCAGCAAACCGCTCCAGCTCCACACCCACGGCAGCTGCCATCCGCCGCCTGTTCTCCTGCACGTTGTCCAGCCGGTCCTGCGTCCCCAACCCGCCATTGAGGGTATCATAGGGAGCCACAGACACGCCCCCCTCCCGGGTAAAGAAGCCATGCCGGACAGGCAGAAGCGGCGACCGTAAGAAGACAGGCTGTGTCATTCTGCAATCCAGTCCGTCTGCCGGGCAGGACGGCTGAAGGCATGAACCATCAGGCCAATCCCGGCCAATGCCATGGGCAGGCACAGGAGCTGCCCCATCGTGATTCCCCCAGCCAGAAAGCCGATATTGTCATCCGGCTGGCGGAACAGCTCACAGAAGGCCCGGGCACAGGCATAGCCAAACAGGAACAGCCCGGACAGGAACCCGGCCCGTGCCCGCAAGGCTGGGCGGCTGACAGCCAGCAGCATCACGACCAGTAGCAGGACACCCTCCGTCAGGGCTTCATAAAGTTCGGACGGATGCCGTGGCTCCGGCCCGACAGCGGGAAAGATCATGGCCCACGGCACGGCACTCGCCACTGGCCGTCCCCAGAGTTCCCCGTTGATGAAATTGGCACACCGCCCCAGAGCCAGCCCGATGGGCACCACCACGACGATCCGGTCTGCAAAGGCCAGAAAGTTCAGGCCCCGCCGCCATGTGAACAGGGCCAGTGCAATGATGACCCCTGCCGCTCCCCCATGAAAGGACATGCCGCCCTTCCATGTGGCGAAGATTTCCAGAGGATGGGACAGAAAGAAAAGCGGCCGGTAGAACAGGACATAACCCAGCCGCCCCCCAGCAGCACACCCAGCACCGCATAGGCAAGGAAATCATCCACGGCTACCTTCGTTGCCACCTTCGGCCCAAGCTGGACCAGCCTGCGGGCCAGGGGCAGGGCAATGATGAAAGCCAGAATATAAGCCAGAGCATACCAGCGCACCACCAGCGGCCCGATCTGGAAAGCAACGGGGTCCAGCCCCGGGAAGATAAGCGGATGTGTCACAGATACGGCCTTCCTGATGCCAGATACCCCTTGATGTAATGGCTGATCCCGTCCTCCGGTGTTGTGAAAGGAGCCGTATATCCAGCCGCCCGCAGTGCCCTCATGTCAGCCTGCGTGAAGGACTGGTACTGCCCCCTCAGGCTCTCTGGCATCGGAACATAATCGATCTCTGCTGCCCGTCCCGCCGCAGCACAGACAGCCCGGGCCAGAGCCTCGTATGTACAGGCCTGTCCTGTCCCGCAATTGAACAGCCCGCTGACGGCAGGGTGTTCCAGCAGCCAGAGCAGGACATTCACCACGTCCCCGATCCAGATGAAATCACGCTTCTGCTGCCCATCCGCAATATCAGTCCGGTCGGACTGGAACAGACGGATGGGATTACCGGCCATCAACTCATCATATTTTACCTTGATGACCGAAATCATCCGCCCCTTGTGATACTCATTAGGGCCATAAACATTGAAGAACTTCAGACCGGCCCATTGTGGTGGGGTCGGTTCCCCAGCCTCTACCGTCCGCTTCACCCAGAGGTCGAACGCCTGTTTGGACCAGCCATAAAGATTGAGCGGCTGCAATCCCTCGATGCTGTCCAACCCGTCTGCAAACAGCTCTGGCCGGTCTGCCGCCCCATAGGTTGCTGCCGAAGAAGCATAAAGGAACGGCACCTCATGCTCCACACACCACCGCCAGAGCTGCTGGGACAGGGTGACATTGCTCTGCCAGACCAGGTCTCCATCCCGGGCCGTCGTTTCACTGATGGCCCCCAGGTGGATGACGGCCTCCACCCCTCTCACCGTTGCCAGAAAAGCGGAAAGTTCATGGGGGGGAATGATCTGGTGGGGAGGATGGCTGGCAAGATTGTGCCACTTCCCCTGATCATGCAGATAATCCACAATGACAGTCCGCCGCCCCTGCCGGAACAGGGCCTGCTGCACGCATGAACCAATAAATCCGGCTCCGCCGGTGACGATAATCATTCTTCCTGTATAGTCTGGCCAGATGCGGCTTCCAACAGAAAGAACGCAGAAACAGGGATGACGGTTGACAGACCGGCTTCCTGTTCTGAAAGAGTCGTGGCGGAAAAGACGGTCCGTTTTCAATGCTGAATGTCCAGGAGTAGCACCATGGTCTCTCGCCCCCGTTTCCTCGATGATCTGACCGGCCTTGCCGGAACGGCGTTTTCTGCCGCATCCGGCCTGCGGGAGGAGGTCCATACGCTGATCCGCAGCCAGATCAACGAGATGCTGTTCTCCCTCAACCTTGTCCGCCGGGACGAATTCGAGGCCGTGCAGGAAATGGCCAGCCGCACCCGGGCCGAGCAGGAACGGACCGAACAGCGCCTCAGGGAGCTCGAAGCACGACTGGACGAGCTGGAACAGGCCCTGACAGCCCCACCCTCACAGCACTGATTTTTCACAGGACATGAACGGAGACTTCCCATCATGACAGCTCCCACCCTTCTTCTCGTCGGTTGCGGCAAAATGGGCGGCGCCCTCATGCGGGGCTGGGTCAACAGCCCGAACCCGCCACGCCTCTTCATCCTGGACAGGAAGCTCCAGGACGCCCCGGCAGGCAGCACCGTCTTCCGTACACCGGAAGAAATCACTACGGACGTGACACCGGACATCATCGTCCTGGCTGTCAAACCAGCCGGTGCGGAAACCGTGCTCAAAGCCCTGCGACAGAGCCTCGGTGCCCGCATGGACAAGACCGCCCTGCTGTCCGTCATGGCAGGCAAGAACTGTGAAAAACTGGCTGAATGGTGTGGCCGGGCGGACATGCCCATCATCCGCACCATGCCCAACACACCTTCCAGCGTTGGAGCAGGCAGCACGGGGCTATACGCCTCACCGCATGTCAGCAGGGAACAGAAAGAGCTGGCCATCCGCCTGATGGAGCAGGTTGGTACGGTCGTCCCCGTTCCACATGAGGAAGACCTGCGGTCTGTCATCGCCATTGCCGGCTCTGCTCCCGCCTATGTCTTCCTGCTGGCCGAACTGCTGGAAAAAGCAGGGCAGGACCTGGGGCTGGAACAACAGGCCGCCCGTACGCTGGTCCGCAGCATGATCTACGGTGTGGGCAAGATGCTGCATGAACTGCCGGACGATGCCGAAACCCTGCGCAGGAACGTCACCAGCCCCAACGGGACAACGGCCGCAGCCCTGAATGTCTTCATGGCTGAAGAAAACTGGCCCCGCCTGATCCCGCTGGCAGCCGAAGCCGCCATCAAACGGTCCCGTGAGCTGGATGACTGACATCGGATGCAGGCAGACACCACTCTGCCTGCATCACCATAGCCGCACGGACAGGGAAAACCATCATGACTCTTGACCATCACGACCCGCTTTTCGACAGGACCATGATTGAGGCCACCCTCCAGCTCGCCCAGAGCCATGGCTGGCAGCGTGTCTCTCTTGTTGATGCTTCACGTGAAGCGGGGCTGCCCCTCCAGCAGGTCCGGCAGCGTTTCCCGTTCAAGTCCATGATTCTGATCCGGCTGAACAGCCAGATTGATGATGCCGCACTCTGCGGGGAAAGTTACGGTGCGACTGTTCGTGAACGGCTGTTTGATCTGCTCATGCGGCGTTTTGATGCCATGCAGGATTACCGCTCCGGCATCTGCGCCATCATGCACACCCTCCCCCGAGACCCTGCCCTGGCAGCGCTTCTCGCCGGAACCACGATGGAAAGCCTGCGCTGGGTCGCTGATGCCGCAGCACTGGACCGTCACGGCCTTGGTGGCATGATCCGCCTCAACAGCCTGCTGGCCATATGGTCCAGAACGCTGGCACGCTGGGAGAAAGACTCAACCCCAGACCTTGCCAATACGATGCAGGTGTTGGACAGCACGCTCGCCCGTGCCGAACGGATGGGCCTGTTGAAGGAATCTTCCGCCTCTGGGCAGGCTGACATGGTTGCAGAAGAGGGTGGACTGCCCGACCATGTTGCCCCTGAGGAAAACAGTAACAACAACGTGTTGGACTGATCCCTCCTACAAAAAATGGCGGCCCTCTCTTTACCCTTCTGGCCGTTCGGGATAAGAGAAGGGTCTGCGTTGGGGCGTAGCCAAGCGGTAAGGCAGCGGATTTTGATTCCGCCATGCGGAGGTTCGAATCCTCCCGCCCCAGCCAGTATTTCATCCCTGAAAATCAGAGCATAAAAAAACGCCGCTCCCTCTTCGGAAACGGCGTTTCATCCGTAGCTGCACTCAGATGCTGTCTGCCCTCCCTGACGAAAGGGCAGACACCCCATCAGAACTTCTGGAAGTCCTTCGGGTGAAGCTGGTTCTGATCAAGGAAGGTGATCTGGCCCTGATCATTCGGCAGCTCGATGGTCGTGTTGCCACCCTTGACGGTCTGATGCTCAAGCATCTGGCCGATCTGCTCGTCCGTCGCCTTAAGGCCAACCTTGTTGCCCGCAGCCTTGCCAAAGTCGGTAATCGTGTAATGACCGCCCTTGTTGTTCAGGAACTGGAAGAGATTGGCAGACCCGCTGCCACCACTCAACGTAGCACCAGCATCAGTGCCACCACTGACCGTATTGTGCACGGTGATCGTGTCGGACGCTGTACCACCCTTGATGGTATCACCAATTCCGGCAAAAGCCTGAAGAGACTGATGGGACTTGGATGCATCAAACAGGATGTTGTCCGGATGCAGGGCATCACTCTGATGATCCGTCTTGAAGACGCTCTGACCAGCACTTCCCTGGCGGGCATAGTGATAGACACTATTGGCCGTCCCGAAGATGGTCGCATTGTTACCAACAGAGTGGGTACCGGACCCCACACCACCAAGGAAGCTCAGCGTTCCACCAAGGGAAAGCCGCGTCCCATCCCCGGCAGCGGAGATCGTATCCTGACCACCCAGCACAGTTGCCTGCGGCAGACTGGTCGCATCATTCCCCATGCGGAAATCAATTGAGCCATTACCCACGACATCAGACGGGGCCAGCGGCGTGCCATCACCAGAGCCTGAAGAAGACACCAGAGATGCAAAGGAGGTTGAAAACAGTCTGTTCAGGTCCTCTGCCCCCTGCGTGGGGATGCTTACAGGATACTGATGCTGCTGCCCTCCCGGGACGGTTACAATAGCCACGAAACTTCACCTCAATGCAGCGTTGTCACACTCAACTGGGCCAACAGGCAGAACTGCCGCCACAAACGGAACGACCGGCCCTTCTCACCCCTCCCTTGAGCTGTGAGGGTCAACATTTTTCATGGCCTCCTCGGGTCCAAATTAAGGAATATCTGTGACACCCCCTCAAAACCCTACGCTTCAGCACAAATTAAGGAACGGCATGACAAGGACTCTCTTTTCACTCATGAGTAGTAAACATATGGCTTCAAAATTACAACATGTTTATTTATTTTTAATTAAACAAATCGCCCGTCAGGTGCAAACCGCATGACGCCTTCCATGAGAATCGCATGGAAGGCGTCTATCGACTGCCGAGACTACGAATCTGGATTTGCGGAACAGCCCGCCTTACTGCAACCGGGACTCGAGCCGCTCCAGAGCAGCCAGCCAGAGCGTGGCTGTCCCATCAGATGGCGCCCGCCAGTCCCCACGGGGGAAAGACTTCCCCCAGCCACCACTTTCGGCCCATTGGGCATGGCCGACCTCTTGAACTGGCTGGTTGCAAAAAAACGCCGCATGAACAGGCGCATCCAGTGAATGATGGCCGGCAGGTCATAGGCGACCCGGTCCTGCTGCGGATAGTTCAGGGGCCAATCGCCCCTTCCCGCATCCCGCCATGCATGAAACTGGAGAAACGCTATCTTTTCAGGCGGGAAGCCATACCGCAGCACATGATAGAGAGTGAAATCCTGCAAGGGATACGGGCCTATCATCTGTTGGGTACTCTGCACCCCCTGCCCCTGATCGGGCACCAGCTCCGGTGAAATCTCTGCCGAGACAATCTTCTCCAGAACAGTACGGACCGATGCCGAGAAGCTCCCATCATGCCCCACGGCCCAGCGTATGACATGCTGGATGAGTGTCTTTGGCAACCCGGCATTGACATTGTAATGCGCCATCTGGTCCCCGACGCCATAGGTGCACCAGCCCAGCGCCAGCTCGGACATGTCTCCCGTACCGATCACCAGCCCCTGATGATGGTTGGCCAGACGGAAAAGGAAATCCGTCCGCAAACCTGCCTGCACATTCTCAAAGGTCACATCATGGACAGGCTCCCCACGCCCATAGGGATGGTCGATGGCCACCA
The DNA here is from genome assembly GCF_023167265.1 of Parasaccharibacter sp. TMW 2.1888. Classification (NCBI taxonomy): domain Bacteria; kingdom Pseudomonadati; phylum Pseudomonadota; class Alphaproteobacteria; order Acetobacterales; family Acetobacteraceae; genus Parasaccharibacter; species Parasaccharibacter sp. TMW 2.1888. The sequence continues at coordinate 984,446 of NZ_CP030979.1, read as the reverse complement.
GCATGGCTTTCGCCGTGGGGCGGATGTCCAGCTCCCCGGCGCTGACACCAAGGCTCTCCATCAACCCATGGGCCATGGCAAGGGATGCGCTGCCCGTCGCAAAGCCCGGCATGGTTCTGGCCAGAATGCGGCTCCGCTCCCAGCCAAGGCAATCCGCCGCCTTGACCGCCACCAGAAGGGCCAAAGCACTGTCCAGTCCGCCCGACACGCCAATGACCATGGTCCGGGCATGAGCTGCCTTCAGCCGCTGGCACAGCGCCTGAACCTGAATGTTCCACGCTTCCCGGCAATCCTGCTCGCACTGCTCCGGGCGGGAGGGCACGAAAGGAAAACGGGGCACATCCCTCATCAGCCCACGGTCCTTCACCTCCGGTGCCAGAGTGAAACGGACATGACGGAGTCCATCATCATCGGCCGGGACGAAATAACCCATCTGAAGCCGTTCCTGCCGCAACCTGTCGAGATCGATATCCGCCATGATCATGGCACCCTGCTGGAGGAAACGCTCCGACCGGGCCAGGCAGTCCCCGGCCTCATGGATGAGAAGCTGACCATCCCAGGCCAGATCAGTCGTGGATTCGCCCTCGCTGGCTGCTGCATAAAGATAGGCGCTGACGGTCCGCATGGACTGTGCCCGGCAGAGCAGGGTTCTGTGCTCTGCCCGTCCAACCGTCACCGGCGAGGCTGAAAGATTGGCCAGCACCGTGGCCCCGGCCACAGCCAGGGCTCCGCTGGGAGGCTGGGGAGCCCAGAGGTCCTCACATATTTCCACCCCCAGCACCAGACCGGAAACATCCTCGGCTTCAAACAGGATGTCCGTTCCAAATGGCACGGCACGCCCTCCCAGCATGATGGTTCCGGAGCAGCCCTGACCACTGGTGAAATGCCGGGGTTCATAAAACTCCCGGTACCGGGGCAGCATCGTTTTGGGGACAATGCCGAGAATCCGTCCCCGGTGGAAAATGGCCGCACAGTTGTACAGGGCATCTCCCCGCCGAACGGGCAGACCAACGATGCCAACCGTCATGCATCCTGCCGTCGCCTCAACCAGAGCCAGCAGAGCTTCCAGCGCCCCATCCAGCACCACCTGCTGGAAGAAAAGGTCCTCCAGCGTGTAGCCTATCAGCCCCAGCTCCGGGAAAACCGCCACGGCAACACCCTGCTCATGGCAGCGCTCCAGCCACTCCTGCACGATCCTCCCATTCTGCCGAGGGTCGCCCAGAGTGATGGGCGTGGTACAGGCCGCAACACGGGCAAAGCCCTGCCGGTAAAGACACAGAAAATCAGCCATGGTCATGGCGGCTTCCTCCCGTTGGAGACTCCTCTCAGCCTGACGGCTCACACATCCAGCCGACCATTCCGCACAAAACGGAACAGACGGTGCGTCTCCATGACAGCCAGACCAAAGACCAGCACGGCATACAGGGCAGAAAGCGTCGTCATGGAGACAGGCAGACCGAAAGGATAATCCGGCAGGTCACAGGGTTTCGTGGGCCGTGCAGGAAGATGGGCCATCCAGTCCGCAAAATCATGCCCTTCCACAAGGCCAACGTGACATTCCGCCGCAGGGCTCGGCCACAACCCATGCTCCACCCCGACATGAAGAACCCCCAGACCGACGCTGACCGCCAGGCAGACCAGCCCGGCCACGGCCGCCCAGCGGGCATAACGGGGGGACAGGACCAGAGCCAGCACACCCAGCCCCAGCAGCACGCGCCAAGGTCCCCGCTCCCAAAGGCACAGCTCACACGGCACCATGTGCAGGAATGTTTCCGCCACGAAAACGATCAGGAACACAAGCAGGGCGGCTAGGACATACAGCCCACCAATATGCCAGACGGCCCTGATCTGCCGCTTGTCGGTAAACAGCATTCTCCTCATCCTCCCAGTCTCATCCATCCAGCCTCAATGCTGGGTGCCCACACCCTGCGCCGGTTGCGGCGGTAGCAATGGAGCCGCCGGTGGCAACAGGGATGTCGGCCCGGATGGGGCAGCTCCCTGCCCACCACTACCACCAGAAGAAGGCGGTGCCAGCACGGTCGGCCCCCGTCCTTCATCCGCCTCCACATGCGGGGCAATGGCCATGGGCAGCTGCGGCTGCACAGGCGCTGGCAACGGCCCAACCATGGGGTCTACCCTGTCCCCATCACAGGACACGACCTGCACATCATACAGGGCACCTGCATACGCTCCCAGGGCCGGATCGTCCGTGAACATCCATCCCTCGAAGGGCGGACTGCCGGATTCCTGTTTCTCTTCAATCTTCAGCAGGATGGCCGTCTGCGCCGGGAGACCATCCGGCCTCTGAAGGCACCGCTCCAGCCGGAGGGACAGAGGCCCATAAACAGCATCATCCCCCACATGCAGCGGTACGAGTTCCACGTGGGAATCCAGGCGCCGCATGATCCGCAGCACGGCTCCATTGCGCCCCTGCCACGCCGTGGCCGGATAAACAGCCGGAGCGGCCACACCCCGGACTCCTTCCGCCCGCAGGTTCTCCGGCACCGTGGCCAGCAGCCCCGCCAGACAGGACAGGGCCAGAACTGTCTTCCTGATCCTCACTCCACACCTTCCTTTTCCACCACCTCGACGACACCACTTTCCACCATCACATCGGCCAGAAGCCGCTCCATGCGGTGCCGCAGAAAGACAGGCCCAACCTCCATGAGCAAAGCATCGGCGCAGGCATCGCGCAGCACCTGCCTCAGTTCCACTTCATTGTCCCGCAGGACACGCAGCTTTCCCGTGCAGCTTATGGGCTGCCCCTCCCTGTCCAGCCAGGTCTGCTCATCAGAGGCGTGGCTCACGGTGATGTCTGCCCTGCACCAGGCGACGGCTCCGGAACGGCCGCAGAAGCGGCGGCCGGCTGCGCTGCCGGAGCAGCCTTCTTCTGAAGGGAGTCCGTGACCGAAAAAATGAACTTGCTCAGCAGCTGCTCAAGGCTGATGGCCCCCTGCGTTTCACCAATGGTCCCGTCAGGCGCCAGCATGGCCGTATCGCCACCCGGCGTCAGCGCCACATATTTCCCGCCAAGAAGGGAATCCGACGTGATGATGGCCCCGCTATCCACTGGCAGGTGTATGTCAGAAGCAACGGAAAAAACGACATTGGCCTGGAAGGTGTGTGGGTCCACCTGCATGCTCCGCACATGCCCGACAGTTACGCCTGCCAGCCGGACATCCGAGCCCACACTCAGCCCGTCAACATGGCCAAAGGCCGCATGAAGGGGATAGCCACTGTCCTGCGGATGCTGCCGCCCGACAAGAGCCAGCACGACAAGCACCACCAGTGCAGCAGCGGCCACCAGCCCGACCAGCAATTCCATCCGCTCCCGGCCAGCCCGCCTTGCTGCGATATATCCGGCATTGTCCGAAGCCATGAACACATCCTCATTCAAGCATTGTTGACCCATCATGCAGTCACGCCGTACCGCTCTAGCGGACTCAGCCCTTCACGTCCAACATCCTGCATGATGGACGCCATTTTTTCTTTTTCCTCCCAAGGCTGGCAGTTATCCCCCATATCCCCATTTTTCTGCCCGCTTATGCCCGTTTTCCCCCTGCGGTCATGGTTTCATCATTCCCCCTTCAGTACTAGACTCGTCAGCATGAAAGCGCATCTTCACTGGAATGGCGTTCACATGAGAACGCTTCAGACGAGCATCGACCCCGACAGCACAGCCCTGCGTGCGGTCACCCTTCCTTCTGTCTGGAGTGATGACGCCGCCCAGGCGCTTGTCCAGCTGGCGCCGGCAGAAGGTGGGCCTGTCCGCCTTGCCAGTGAATCCGCCCGCTGGGTGGAGATGATCGACACCACCCCCCACCTGCCACACAGCCCGCAGGATGCTCCGCCGGTCGGCCGTGGCCTGTCCTGCCTGCTTCTGATGCAGCAGATGGCACCCAACGCAGCTCTGTGGCGCAATGAGCCGGACGGGCAGCCCGGCTTCATCATCCGGCTTTCCGGTTTCGTGCAGGATGGCATTTTCGCCACGGAACATTTCGCAGCCTGCCTGAAGCTGGCCTGCGACAGCCTGCGTCGGCTGGATGCCGCACGGCGCCCCTACCGCAGCGGCGACCTTCCGCTTTTTGATGACCCTGCCCCCCGTGGCGACAGTGACGGTCCCGCCGGCATTGTCCTGCTGACAGACCTGGACGCCTGCCTGGCGGGCCTCGGGCTGGATTATGACAGTGACGAAGGCCGGGCCATTGCCACAGCCATCACCCGTTTCACACGGCTTGTTGCCCACGCCGGTACTGCAACGCCGGAAAAAGCCTTCTCCTGCCCGCAGGCACCAGACCTGGAGCAGGCCAGCATTGCCATCAGCGCCGCCACACAGTCCCTGTCCGGCCTTGCCACGATCGAGACCGGGTTCTCCTCCCCCGGGCCGGTCGATGCCCTGCTGGATGTGGAATCCTGCGGGCTCGGCCCAATTTTCTCGCTGGTCAACAGTCAGGGTGGGCTGCATCCTTCCACTCTGGAGCGTCTGGCCCACAAGGGCCTCTCACCGGAAGCCGCCCTCGCCCTGACACTGGACGGACAAACACCCCTCCAGCCAGCTGGTGCCAAGGCACACGCCCTGATGCATGACGCTGTCCTGCCCTTCTGCGACCATCTGCCGGCCCTGCCCGAGCCGGAAACGGACGACCTCAAGGAGAAGCTGGGCCGTGGCGTCCGTCGTCCCCTACCCATGCGTCAGGGGGGCTTCAGTCAGCGGACCTCCATTGGCGGGCACCGTCTCTTCATGCGGACCGGTGAATTTGAAGATGGCAGTCTGGCATCCCTGTCCCTCACCCCTCCTCGGGAAAGCCCCATGGCCCGTGGGCTGATGGAATGTTTCAGCCAGGCCGTCAGCATCGGCCTCCAGTTCGGCGTGCCGCTGGAGGTGTTTGTCGAACAGTTCGCCTATTCCCGCTTCGGAGCCTGCGGCACGGTGGAAGGGGACGAAATGGCCAGCTATGCGACATCCATGCTGGATTATGCCTTCCGCGCCCTTTCGGAGGCCTATCTGGGCCAGCGCATGCCTGATGCCCCTGCCGAGTCCGGCGAAAAACAGCATGAAGCCCCCATGCTGCCCTTCGGGCCGGAGCAGGACGGTCCATCCTCCCGCCCCCGGAACAGGAAGCTGCGCCTCGTCGGCTGAGGCGCCATGCCAGAAATGCAGGGCGGGAAATCATTGACAGTGACTGAACAGCCTGTCTAGCTAGACCTGTCCAGCACGGGCTTCCTTTCCGATGGCGCTACGCCACGAAAGGAACGGAGCGCTGCCCCGCCAGATACGGCGGGGAGTTATGGGGGATCGCGCATGATCGATCACGATACAGCCAGACGTGAGCCGTTCGATGACCGTCTCGCCCGGCTGGAGCAGAAGGTGGCTCCCCGGACCGGGAAAGCGAAGCCGTCAGCCCTCTCAGAACAGTCCTCCCTCGGCATGGCCTTCCGCATCGCCAGTGACATGATTGCCGGTATTGCTGTTGGTCTGGGCATTGGCTATGAGCTTGACCGATGGACAGGATACAGGCCTGTGTTTATAATTGTGTTCGCCATGCTTGGCATGGGAGCCGGCCTGCGGAATGTCTGGCGTGTTGTGAATGTGATGGATGTCCCCGAAAGTGGGACGCAGAAAAACGGGAGAAGCCAGCGTGGCCAGCGGATCGACGATTGACGCGCTCGGGCAGTTTGAGCTGCATCCGATTTTTGGTTCTTTTGGTGAGGCCCTGTGCCTCTCCCAGGCCCCGCTGTACATGGTCATCAGTGTGGCTGTCGTGCTGGCGTTCCTCTATCTCGGCATGAAGCCGAAGGCTGTTGTGCCCGGTCGTCTCCAGGCTGCGGCGGAGGTCAGTTACGAGTTCGTGCACGGCCTGGCTGTCGATACCATCGGTGAGAAGGGCACGGCCTTCTTTCCCTTCGTCTTTGCCCTGTTTTTCTTCATCCTGGCCGGCAACTATATCGGTCTGCTGCCATTCTCCTATACATTCACCAGCCACATCGCCGTGACCTTCGCCCTGGCGATCACGGTATTCATTCTCTGCATCCTGACCTCGCTGCGGTTCCAGGGCATCGCCTTCCTGAAACATTTCATGCCGGAGGGGGCTCCGGTGGCCCTGTGCCCCATCCTGATCCCCATCGAGATTCTTTCCTACATCTCCCGCCCCATCAGCCTGTCCATCCGTCTGTTTGCCAACATGGTGGCCGGGCATGTGCTGCTGGAAGTCTTCGCAAGTTTCACGATCATGCTTGCCGGTCTCGGAGTTGTCGGCGATGTGCTGGCTGTCACTCCGCTTGTGCTCAACATCGCACTGACGGCACTTGAGCTGCTGGTAGGGCTGCTACAGGCCTATGTCTTTGCCATCCTTACCTGCATTTACCTGCGTGAGGCTGTCGATCACTGAGTGACCGATACCTCCACGTGTTTTCCTTCGCCCTGTCTTAAAGGAACCTGAACCATGGATCTTCTTCATCCCGCCCGTGAGATTGGTGCTGGTCTTGCCGTGATTGCTCTCGCCGGTGTCGGTGCTGGTATCGGCAACATCTTTGCCGCCCTGGTGAACTCCATCGCCCGCAACCCGGCTTCCCGCCCGCATGTGTTCGGTCTGGGCATGCTTGGCTTCGCCCTGACGGAGGCCATTGCCCTCTTCGCCCTGCTGATTGCCTTCCTTATTCTCTTCGTCTGAGGGCAGGACCCATGCGCCTTACGCCTCGTTTCCTCCTGTCTGCCGCCGCCCCCCTTGCGGCCTTACCGGGCCGGGCCGTGGCGGAAGGCATGCCCCAGCTCCACTTCAAGGATCCCCTGTTGCAGGGGCAGGTGGTCTGGGGTGCCATCATTTTCATCGTCTTCTACCTGCTTCTGAGCCGTTCCGCCCTGCCTAAGGTGGCGGATGTGATCAAGGCCCGTGAAGTCCGCGTCCGGAACGATCTGGACGTTGCCCGCCGCGCCCGCAAGGATGCCGACCAGGCCCAGAAGGAACTCTGCGAGGCCCGCGAGAAAGCCATGGAAGAGGCCCGCGCCACCATCCAGGGCATCCGCGATACGGCCAAGGAGAAAATCCGGGTTCAGGCAGAAGAAACAGCAGCCCGCCTGGAAGCAGAGATCAAGAAGGCTGAAGCGCAGATTGCTCTGTCCCGCAGCAATGCGCTGGGCAGCATCAATGAGATCGCATCCAGCACTGCTACGGTTCTGACAGAGCGCCTTGTTGGCACAGCCGACCAGCAGGCCATTGCCGCTGCTGTTGAACACGCCCATGCTGCGAGGAGCTAAGCATGTTTCATGAACCCCGCTTCTGGACAGCACTTGCTTTTGTCCTGTTCTTCGTCATCTTCGGTCGCAAGATATGGGCTGTTGTCACATCCAAGCTGGATGACCGGGCTGATGAGGTCCGCAAAAATCTGGATGAGGCCACACGTCTCCGCCGTGAGGCCGAGCAGATGCTCGAAGATTCCAGACGTGACCACAAGCAGGCTCAGGAAGAGGCTCAGGCACTGATTGCCAAGTCCAATGCTGAGGCCCAGCAGCTGCGTGCCCAGGCTGAAAGTGATGCGGCAGAGATTGTTGCCCGCCACGAAAAAATGGCCCGTGAGCGTATTGAAGCTGCCGAAAAAATCGCCCTGCGCGACATCCGCCGTGAGGCGGCCGCCCTGGCCCTGGCAGCTACAAAGGACGTTCTTGGTAAAAAGCTGGCTGAAGACCCCGACCTTGCCAACAGGCTCATCAATGATGGCCTGAAAGCACTCCCGCAAGCCTTTGGTGACAAAGCTGCGTAAGACATCATGACAGCCAGTGAGATGACCAGTCCCTTGCTGGCTGTCGTGATTACCGTCCTCAATGAGGGCGAGAATATCCTTCCCGTCTGTGCAGAAATCCGCACGGCTCTTGAGAGCCTGCCACCGGCAGAGATCATCTTCGTGGATGATGGCAGTACGGACGACACCCTCCAGAAATTGCAGGAAGCCCGCAGCACTATCCTGCCCGGGTTGCGTATTCTGTCCCATCCCTCCTGTCTGGGTAAATCTACGGCCCTGCGCACGGCCATCAGGGCCGCCCGTGCCCCATGGATCGCCACAATGGATGGAGACGGACAGGACGACCCTGCCTTCATCAAAACAATGGTCGAAGCCGCATGGGACCATGGTGAAGGGGCTGTCGGCCCTCTGGTTGTTGGCGTCCGCCGCAAGCGTCAGGACAGGCTCTCCCGCAGGTTTGCCACCCGTTTCGCCAATGGTTTGCGCCAGCATCTGCTCAAGGATGACTGCCCTGATACGGGCGGGCCGCTCAAGCTCTTCCCCCGCGACCTGTTCCTCTCCCTGCCCCAGTTTGAAGGGCTGCACCGTTTCATCCCCGCCTTGATGAAAAGCTACGGCGCCCCCCTCATCTGCATCGAGACACGACACAGGGCCAGGCTTCATGGCCATTCCAAATATACCAATCTGCACCGGGCTCTCGTGGGGGTGCGTGACATGCTGGGGGTTCTCTGGCTACAGAACCGCACCCGTCGGCCACCACCACTGAACGAACTGTAAGACAGCAGCCTCTCTCCCCGCCCGGCACCGGACGACCCTTCTGACGATCCGGGCAACATGCCCGTTCATCCAGTGCGAACCGGAGTTTTCATGCCTCCAAAATTCCGTCATTACGCTCTGCTTGCCGTTCTGGCGTTTCTGGCTGCCTTGCCGGGGCGCATGAGCCTGCCCCCGCTGGACAGGGATGAGCCACGCTACATGCAGGCCACAGCCCAGATGCTCTCTTCCGGCAATTTCCTGGACATACGCTTCCAGGACCAACCCCGCTATCTGCAACCAGCAGGCATCTACTGGCTGGAAGCCGGAGCAGTAAAGGCCTCCGAAATCATCACACAGGATGAAACGCTACGCCATGAAAGCTGGCCCTACCGTATCCCCAGCCTTCTGGCATCAGTCTGCAGCATCCTCCTGACAGCCTGGATCGGAACCCGTCTGTTCGGATTTTCTACAGGCCTACTGGCGGCAGGCCTGCTCATGGTGGCACCGCTATTTGCCGCAGAGAGCCGGATGGCCACCATCGACAGCACCCTGCTGCTGGATATTCTGTGCCTTCAGGCCCTGCTGCTCTGCCATTTCACCGACATGCAGAAGGGCAGAACGACACCATGCCGTTCCAGCATCCTCTACTGGAGCGCTCTCGGGGTAGGGATGATGCTGAAAGGCCCCATTGTTCTCATCCCCGCCCTGGGCACCCTGATCTCACTCTCCATCTGTCTACGCAGTACGGCACTCATCCGACAGTTGCGGGCCGGGTGGGGCTGGCTGCTCAGCGTACTCATCGTCCTTCCCTGGTGTCTTGGCATTGCTCTGGTCAGTCATGGTGAGTTCTTCCGCCGTGCCGTAGGCCACAATCTACTTGGCAAAATTGCCCACCCGCAGGAAACACACGGCTTCCCCCCCGGCTATTATCTCCTCCTGTTCCTGCTCGCTTTCTGGCCAGGGGCTCTGGCAGCCATACGCTCTCTCCCAACCCTCTGGCAGCGACGTGCCAAACCAGAGACCCTGTTTCTTCTCTGCTGGATCATCCCACACTGGCTCATCTTTGAGTGTCTGGCCACCAAGCTCCCTCATTATGTCCTGCCAACCTACCCGGCCATTGCCATTCTGGTGGCTGCCAGCCTGACGGTCTGGCCCCTCGTACCGCTACGTTCTCTCTGGACGAAACTGGGGGTGTCCCTCTACGCCCTCGCCTGGGGATTGGCCGGACTCCTCTTCTGCCTGGCCGGGCCAGTCCTGCTCTACAGGATGGAAGGCCACCTCTTTGCGGATGCGCTCATACCTGCCCTGGGCAGCCTGCCACTCCTTCTGGCAGGCCTCCGGCTCATCTGGAAACAGAACTGGTCCGGCGGGGCACTCTGCGCCATGGGTGCCGCCCTGCTGACCGAAACGGGCATCTTCCTCTGCGTCATTCCCCATCTGACCAGCATCCAGCTTGCTCCCCGCATTGCCGAGAGCTTCCGGGAGCTCCGCCCCTGTCCCGACAGCGCCCTGATTTCCCCCTCCTACAGGGAACCCAGCCTTGTCTTCCTTACCGGGGGCCGGGCCAGACTGCTGCCACCATCGCAAGCAGCCCATGAACTGCATGACCACGCACGCTGCGATCTGGCTCTCCTGGACAGGAAGGATGACCCAGCCTTCCAGCAGGAACTGGCCCGCCTTGGCACGGAGAGCATTCTGTATGACCAGTTTGACGGACTGAATTACTCCAACGGTCACAGGCTTCATCTGCGGCTCTATGCCAGCAGTGAAAAACCCACCCGCTGAAAAGGAAACTCATGCCTTGACCTGATGGCAGCCCTGAAGAGAAGCGGCTCGCTTTCATTAAAAAACTGACATAGAATGAACGGACAGAACATTTTGTGGGCAGGGCCATGTTGCAGAATTTCACTTCCCCCGTGCCTGTGGCAGGGCATACCGTCTCCTCATGACACAACAGGCTGTTCCCTCCCCCACCAAAGACAGCACCCCGCCTTCATGGTCCATTGACGATACGGCCAACGGGCTGTCCCTGACCATCCGGGGGGACTGGAAGGCCCTGCAGGATGATGTGGTGCAGTTCCCGGCAACTGCTCTCACCTCCTCCCACCCAGGGAGCGGGAAGACATTGTCCATCAACCCGGACGGACTGGGCAGCTGGGATTCCTGCTTCATCATGTTCCTGTGGACCGTCAAGCAGGCCGCCTGCCAGGCCTCCCTGACATTTGATGATCACGCCCTGCCGTCTTCCGCCCAGCGCCTTCTGGCTCTTCTGCCAGAAAAAGTGGAACAACCCGCCCCCCACCAGCAGGACCGGGAAAGCTTCTTTGCCCGTGTTGGCGGAAAGACGCTGGACATCCTGCATGAGACAGCCACATCCAGCGCCCTGCTGCTGGAAGTCATGCGGGGAGCTGTCGGGACGCTGCGTGGCAAAAACTCCATGCGTCTCAAGGACCTGCTTGTGGATGTCTGGAATGCTGGCCCCTCGGCACTGCTCATCGTCAGCATTGTCAATTTTCTGATCGGGGCCATCCTGGCCTTCGTGGGGCTGCTGGAATTACGCAAATTCGCAGCTGAAATCTATGTGACCAATCTGGTGGGCATTGCCTCCGCCCGTGAAATCTCCGCCATCATGACAGCCATCATCATGGCCGGACGTACGGGCGGAGCCTATGCAGCCCGCATCTCCACCATGCAGGGCAATGAAGAGATTGACGCTCTTCAGGTGACTGGCATCTCCGTGGCGGGCTATATCCTGCTCCCCTCCATTCTCTCGCTGATCCTCATGATGCCGCTGCTGTATCTCTATGGCACGCTGGTCTCGATTTTCGGCGGTTTTGTCGTCTCCATGACCATGATGGACATTTCTCCCACCGGATACTGGCTCTCCACCTTCAACGGCGTGGAACTGAGCCAGTTTGCCTTCGGGTTCATCAAGGCACTCTTTTTTGCTGGCTTCATCGCTCTGGCTGCCTGCCGGATCGGCCTGAAAGCCGGCCGCAGTGCTGCGGATGTCGGCATTGCCGCCACACGGGCTGTCGTCATCGGGATTGTCGGGGTCATCGCTCTGGATGCCGTTTTTGCCGTCCTCGCCAACGCCGCTGGAATCTGATGATGTCTGATAGAGAAACTCTCATTTCCGTCCGTGATCTGCAACTCTCTTTCGGGCCCAAGATCATCCAGCAGAATGTGTCATTCGACCTGAAAAAAGGCTCCATCTTTGCTGTCATGGGGGGCTCCGGCTGCGGCAAAAGCACCCTGCTGAGGAGCATGATCGGTCTTCTGCGCCCCACGGCAGGGCACATCATGGTGGGTGGGGAGAATTACTGGGAGCAGGATGACGCCCACCGCACGGCCATCAACCGCCGTTATGGCGTTCTCTTCCAGAGTGGTGCGCTGTGGAGCTCCATGACCGTGGGCGAGAATGTCGCCCTGCCGCTGGAGATGTTCACGGACCTCAAGCCTGATGCCATAGACCATCTCGTCCGCCTGAAACTGGGGCTGGTGGGGATGGAGCATGCCATCGATCTCTTCCCCTACGAGATTTCCGGTGGCATGAAAAAACGGGCTGGACTGGCCCGGGCCATTGCGCTGGAGCCGGACATCCTCTTTTTTGACGAACCCTCCGCCGGGCTGGACCCGATCACCTCCGCCCGGCTGGATGACCTCATCCTCACCCTGCGTGACGGACTTGGGGCTACGATCGTCATTGTCAGCCACGAACTGCCCAGCCTTTTCACCATTGCTGATGATGGCATCTTTCTGGATGCTGTCACGCACAGGCCCATTGCCAGTGGCTCACCCCGTGCCCTGCATGACAGCTGTACCCTCCCGGAGGTGACGGCCTTCATGCACCGCTCTGCTTCCATCCCTTCCCAGACAGAACAGAAGGCCGAACAGCATGTCTGAAACCACCAACAGAAAAACCCAGATCGGCATCTTTGTCGTCCTTGGGGGCGTGCTGCTACTGTTCATCATCATGACATTCGGGCATCTCCGCCTCTTCTCCAAAACACGGGACGTTGCCGTGGTGTTCCAGAACTCCATTGCTGGCCTGTCTGTCGGGGCCCCAGTCAATTTCCGTGGTGTGAAGGTCGGATCCGTCCAGAGCATCACCCTGCATTTCGACCCACAGGACCACAAAGCCTATATCCCGGTCATCATTACTCTGGAGACCGGGCAGATGCATGTTGTCCAGGACGATGCGGGGGGCAAGCAGGTCAATTTCCAGACAATGATTGACAATGGCCTGCGCGCCGGGCTGAACCTGCAGAGCCTCGTGACGGGACAATCCAACATCGAACTGGACTTCGACAAATCCGCTCCCGCCACGCTGCATCCCCGCATCACAAAACTGCCGGAAATTCCTGTCCGGCTCTCCACCATGGAGAAGCTGAAAAACACACTGGAGCAGATTCCCATCAAGGATATCAGCCAGCATGCTGATTCCGCCCTGCTATCCGTCACGGAGCTGAGCGAGGGCCTGCGCCAGGACCTGCCCGGCCTCATTGCCAGCCTGAAGAGAACATCCGACCAGTCGCAGGAAACCATGCAGGTTGCTACTGCCACCATCAGGGACCTGCATACCCAGCTGGATGGGTCACTGGCAAAACTGGACCGACTGTTTGATACAGGTACCAACCAGCTTGAAATGCGTGGAAAGGATATCCACAGGACACTCCTCTCCGCCACAGCCACACTGGAGGCCCTGCAGGACATTCTCTCCGCCCGTTCCGTGGACCGAGCCAATCTGGATGCTGCGCTGCGGGATATTGCCGCAACGGCTTCCTCTCTCCGTGGGTTCGCCAACGATGTGGAACGCAATCCGCAACTTCTGCTTATGGGACGCCACCCATGATGTTTCCATCACGCCGTACTGTTCTTGCCCTTCTGGGAAGCTGCACCCTGCTTGCAGGCTGTGCATCTCCCCAGCTGCACATCTATACGCTCGGCATTCCTGTCCATACCGATACGAAATCCCTCCAGGTGTCTCCGCAAACAACCATCGTGCAGATCAGCCGGATCATCATGCCGGACTATCTGGACAGCCAGGAGATCATCACCCGTCAGGGGGAGGAAATCCGCCGCAGCCCCAACTCCCGCTGGGCATCCCGCCTGTCCCTTGGCATTACGGACCTGATCACCAACGAAGTGGCTGCCTCCCAGCATGACATCCTGGTGACGGACCAGCCCCTGGCCCAGGCAGCCGACATGCAGATCATGGTTGCCATTTCCGAATTCGATGTGGATGTGAGCGGTCATGCCATACTGAACGCCCATTGGGCCATTGTTCCGCATGATCGCCACAAACCGATGGTCCGCAACATTGCGCATCTCGCTGCCAACGGGCCTGTCAGGACAGATGCCGATACGGCCGCACTGATGCGGAAACTCGTAATACAGCTGGCGGAGCATATCTCCAGATCCATCCCAGCAACACCGTAAAGCAAGACGGCCCCCGGGACTGAAACAGTGAACCAGTCCCAGCCCTCTTCCCCGATGCCATCCCAAACTGTTTTTCAGGAAAATCGTGGTGGAGCTAAGGGGAGTCGAACCCCTGGCCTCCTCATTGCGAACGAGGCGCTCTCCCAACTGAGCTATAGCCCCACAATCTACCGTTCAAAACACCATGCACGCCATGAACTGTCAAGTCGTGACTGCCCAGCAATTGGTCTCGCCAGCCATGCAGAAGATTGTTACATGTGTGGGTCTGCATCTCCTCACGCCATCAGGAAGGATATCCGCCTGTGCATGCTGCCATCATCTATCTCCAGGTCATCAATCTCCTCATGGTGGTGCTGGATGTTTATACATGGATCATCCTTGCCTACTGCCTTGCCTCCATGGCCATCGGTTTTGGCGTCATAAACCCTCAGACCAACCGCTTCGTGAGTAGCCTTCTTGAGATACTGGCAAGGCTTGTGGAGCCCGTTCTGCAACCCATCCGCAATATTCTACCAGACACAGGCATGATGGACTTCTCCCCCCTCATCCTGCTCCTGGCCATTCAGTATGGCATTCCCTTCATCCTGAAGAGCATTTTCAGAATCTTCTTCCTCCCACAGGGCTGAAACGAAAAAAACCCCCGCCTGAAAATCAGGTGGGGGTTTTCCCTGTCCGATGAAGAGCTGATCAGAACACGGCAAACACGGCGGCTTCCGGTGAGATGGACCGGGACGTATTGTGCCCGGCCACCGGCAGGATCACACCGACAATCCCACCAACACTCGACGTCCAGTTATATTCAATCCCAGGCCCGACATTGAAGGCACCGGACCAACCCGTCCGAGAGTTGATGTATTTCTTTGAATAAACATTGTACCCATTGACCGAACTGGATGTAGCCCAGGTATGGTACAGGTCCAGCGCAAACACCCACTTCTTGGTGATACCCAGCTCGACTGAACCACCCTCATTCCCATAGGGACCGGCATGACCACGCCCGGTGAAACCTTTCTCTGTCCCATAACTGGTGATGTTGCGCAGTTTCGTACTGGCCACCGGATGGCGGACCTGCGCCCAAAGACGCACACGCATTGCATGGTCAAAAAACGGCAGGGCAAACTGGCTGTGCACACCATAGCGAAGTGCCCAGACACCCTGGCCAACCCCCTCTGACGCATTGGAAAGGTTCTTGTAATCACCTGTCGGGGTATTCACACCAAAATAAAGCGTGATGGACGGCGTATAATGCGGTGTCAGACGGTACTGGAACTCCACCGGCAGATCATTAAACTTCAGGCCGGAATGTTTGGTATGATTCCCCCAGCTATAGCTGTATGTCGGCAGCAGATAGATGGACAGATGGTCCGTAATACCATATTTCGCCAGCGAAAACTGGGAAATGGAATGCTGCCCCCCGGCTCCCTTCCGGGTATTGAGATGCCCGTTGGAATCAAACGCACCGGCAGGCAGGCCAGCCGCTACATAAGGCTCCACAGCAATCATGCCCGGGACAGGCAGAGCTGGTGAGGGAGAATAGAGGGACCCCGTATACCACTGCTCCGGCAACGGCTTGGAGGCTGGTTTCTCCGCAATGGACACGACCGGCTTCTGGGCAGCAGCCTCATGGGAGGAAGCCGCAACAGTCGTCCCCGCAGCTGCGCTGGCCGGCTGGGTGGCTTTGCCCGTTTTCTGGGCCGAACTGTCACCTGCTCCGTTACCGTTACTGGCCGCCACAGCCGTCTCCGCAGCATGCACATCTGCACAGGCACCGAAAGTACCTGCAAAAAGACTGGACAGAAGGGCTGCGTAACGCACGGACGTCTTCATCACGATAAACCATCATCCCATTGTTGTGATGAGAAAACATTACGACAGCAAAAAGATAGTTTGCAATAGAGAAATGAAAACTTATTTATATCTGAAACATATTCCATTTGTTTTATCTATCCGGGACATCCCCGGAGAAAACCAGACCAATGGTCTGTTTCCAGATGGTCATCAGGACGCTGTCCCTCCAACTGTCAGGCCACTCACCTTCAGCATGGGCTGCCCCACACCAACAGGCACACCCTGCCCGGCCTTGCCACATGTCCCTATGCCCGGGTCCAGCTCCATGGCGGGGCCGATCATGCTGATCTGCTCCATCACCGCTGCTCCACTGCCGATCAGCGTCGCCCCACGCACTGGTGCCGTAACCCGGCCATCTTCAATCAGATAGGCTTCCGAAGCAGCAAACACGAATTTGCCAGAGGTGATATCAACCTGCCCGCCACCAAAATTGCGGGCGTACAGGCCCTTCTTCGTGGAGCGGATCATCTCCTCCTCCGAGGCCTGTCCCCCCGCCATGATGGTATTGGTCATGCGCGGCATCGGCGCATGGGCATAGGACTGACGGCGGCCATTCCCTGTTGGCGTTACTGATGTCAGGCGGGCATTCAGCCGGTCCTGCATGTATCCCTGCAATATCCCGTCTTCAATCAGCACGGTCCGGCTGGTGGGAGTTCCCTCATCATCCATGTTCAGGGAGCCACGCCGCTCCGGCAAGGTGCCGTCATCCAGAACAGTCACCCCCGGGGCAGCAATACGCTGGCCCACGCACCCGGAAAAAACGGACGTCCCCTTGCGGTTGAAATCACCCTCAAGCCCGTGCCCGACAGCCTCATGCAACAGAATCCCGGGCCAGCCGGCCCCCAGCACAACCGGCATGTCCCCTGCCGGAGCCGCCACGGCCTCCAGCGTCACCAGGGCCTGCCGCAGGGCCTCTTGTGTCATGGCCTGCCAGCAGGACGGCTCCATAAGGCGGGACAGAGCATACCGCCCTCCCTGTCCGGCACGGCCACTCTCCCGCCGTCCGCCCTGTTCCACCACCACGGAAACATCGAGCCGGACCAGCGGACGGACATCCACCAGCGGCCCTGCATGCCCCTCCTGAAGAAACGCAGGACGCATGATCCGCACGACCTGCCACTGCGTGTTGAGGGTCACATTCACCTGCACGACACGGTGGTCCAACCCTCGCCCATAGGCCTCAATCTCTCCCAGCAACGCCGCACGCTGTGAGAAATCCCCCCCCTCAAGCGGATGTGCTGCACCATAAAGAAAGGCCCGTCCATCTGCCGCCGCAGCCTCCTGCAGGCGGGAAGGGGCCCGCTGGTCCGGTCGGAGAGCCATGCGCTCTACACTGCCCAGCCCCTCGGCGGCACGCCGCAACGCCCCCATCCCCAGAAGATCCGAGTGGGCAAAGATGGTCTGGCTGCCCGTGACACCCCGCAGGCCAAACCCGGAAGAGCGGTTGAAACCAGCCGTCCGCAGCAGGCCATTTTCCAGCCCCAGCGTCTCTTCTTCCCGGTATTCCAGAAACAGCTCCCCGTCATCCATGCCAGCAAGACTGCTGGCAAGCTGACGGTTCACGTCATCAGGTGTCCATGGCAGGGTCTCATGAAAAAAAAGGGCGTCGGATATTTTTACAGGGGAAGGCGCAGACATGACCACCAGATGGATTTTCCATACGGCACAGATGCCGGGGATTATAAAAAAACTGAGGCAGCACTGTCTCATAAAATGAAGTTTATGAGCAAGCACTCGACAGATGGCCAATTGTCCCCTAATCGTTTTGGTATCAGTCCAAAAATTGCGAGGCACGCAGCCATGGCGAAAAAAGCAGTTTCCTCTCCTTCCGCACAACGCCCTTCCCCTCAGAAAGCCGCCATCCAGCGCGTTTTTGAGCTGATCGAAGAGCACGGCATCGAGTTCGTTGATCTCCGCTTCACCGACACGAAGGGCAAATGGCAGCACACCACGCAGACGGTCCGCACCATTGAAGAGGACACCTTCACGGAAGGCTTCATGTTTGACGGCTCCTCCATCCAGGGGTGGAAGGCCATCAACGAGTCCGACATGGTCCTGCTGCCGGACCCGGAAACAGCCGTGGTCGACCCCTTCTCCGCCCGCCCGCAGCTCATCCTGATCTGCGACATCATCGACCCCAGAACGGGCGGCTATTACAATCGTGACCCCCGTGCGACAGCCAAGCAGGCCGAAGCCTACCTGAAGAAGAGTGGCCTGGGTGATACGGCGTTCTTCGGCCCGGAAGCCGAGTTTTTCATTTTCGACAGTGTCCGCTTCGGCACGGGTGAGAATTACGGCACTTACCACCTCGACAGCATCGAAGGGCCGGAAGCTGCCCTGAAGGACTACCCGGAAGGCAACATGGGCCATCGTCCGGCCCGCAAGGGTGGGTATTTCCCTGTTCCGCCGGTGGACAGCGAACATGACCTGCGCGCCGAGATGCTGGCTACCATGGGCGAGATGGGTCTGCCGATCGAGAAGCATCACCATGAAGTGGCCCGCAGCCAGCACGAGCTGGGCACGGCCTTCGCCACACTGGTGAAGTCAGCCGACTTCATGCAGATCTACAAATACTGCGTGCACAATGTCGCCCATTCCTACGGCAAGACGGCCACCTTCATGCCGAAGCCCATCTATGGCGACAACGGCACCGGCATGCATGTACATCAGTCCGTCTGGAAGGACGGCAAGCCGCTCTTTGCTGGCAAGCGCTATGCTGACCTTTCCGATGAGGCCCTGTACTACATTGGCGGGATCATCAAACACGCCAAGGCACTGAATGCCTTCACCAATCCCTCCACCAACTCCTACAAGCGGCTGATTCCGGGGTTTGAAGCCCCTGTGCTGCTGGCTTATTCCTCCGCCAACCGCTCTGCATCCTGTCGTATCCCCTACGCTACAAGCCCGAAGGCAAAGCGTGTCGAGGTCCGCTTCCCCGACCCGACAGCCAACCCCTACCTTGCCTTCAGTGCCATGCTGATGGCTGGTCTGGACGGCATCCGCAACAAGATCCACCCGGGCGAAGCCATGGACAAGGACCTGTACGAGCTGCCGCAGGAAGAGCTGAACATGATTCCGACTGTCTGCGGCTCCCTGCGTGAAGCTCTGGAGGCCCTGAAGACCGATCATGCCTTCCTTCTGGAAGGTGATGTCTTCACCAAGGACCAGATCGAAAGCTACATCACGCTGAAGATGCAGGACGTATACCGCTTTGAGCACACACCGCATCCGGTTGAGTTTGAGATGTACTACTCCGTCTGAGCTACCCCGTTCTTCCTGCTCCTAGCCGGGGCAGGAAGGGCTGGCCAGCGCACCATCGGAACAGACCGTCTGCCTTTCCATGAGGGGCAGGCGGTTTTTTTTCATGATGGCCGCCCCATGAAAAAAGGGCCTGCCCCCTGAGGGAGCAGGCCCTTGCCTCATGCTGCTGGCAATGCCGGATCAGGCATTTTTCTTGGAAATGCCATTTTCGGCTACATCCCACAGCCAGGCAGCCCCACGCACACCAGAGCTGTCACCATGACGGTTCTGCACGATTGGTGTCGTGCAAGGCGATGTAATTACATAACGGGGCAGCAGCTTGGGCACACGCTCGTAGATGCTGGGAAGATTGGACACGCCACCACCCAGCACGATCACATCAGGATCGAGGAAATTGACAGCCTGCGCACAGGCCCGGGCGAAACGGTCCATGTAGAGGTCCAGCGCACGGATGGCGGCTTCATCCCCATTACGGGCCGCCTCTTCAATTCCGTTCGGGGAGCGGTTGCCTTCACCCTTCCATTCCGCAGCCAGTGCCGGGCCACAGAGATAGCGCTCCTGACAGCCCTCATTGCCACAGAAACACTTCCGCATGGGCATGTCTTCCGGCTTTGCCCACGGCAGAGGGATATGACCCCATTCACCGGCGATGTGATGATGACCGGAGAGCACCCGAGCATTGGCCACGATGCCACCGCCCATGCCTGTCCCGATGATCACGCCCAAAACGACGGAATAACCGGCACCAGCGCCATCAGCAGCTTCGGACAAAGCGAAGCAGTTGGCATCATTTTCAACACGCACGGGACGGCCAAGACTCTCCTCCACATCACGCTTGAAGGCATTGTTGTTCAGCCATGTAGCGTTGGAGTTGCGGACCAGGCCTGTCTCGGGGGACAGGGACCCGGGGATGCCGATGCCCAGAGTGGATGTCAGCTGAGTCCCCGTGATGCGATGGGCAGGCACACAGCCGATCTGGTCCTCAGCCTTCAGCACCAGGTCCCGGATGGCCTCGATGGCCTTGTCATAAACCCCGGGGTTGGGAATACGCTCGCGCAGCACTTCCTTGCCACTGCGGTCCAGAGCAAGAATTTCGATTTTCGTGCCGCCAAAATCAATTCCAAGACGATAATCAGCCATGTGATGATTCTCCCTTAATCCAGCTTACGATGCGGGATGCAGAGGCTGCTGTCGGATGACCTCCAGCTCGGCTCCATGCTCCTTGATGAAACCGGCCAGAGCGCCAAAATGCTTGCTGGCAAGGTGGGTTTCGAACCCGTCCTTGCTGGCCCAGATCTCGCTGACCATGAAACGCCCCTTCTTCTCAGCATCACGGGAAATTTCGTAACGCTGGCAGGCTTCTTCCTTCAGCGAATGACCAGCACAGACCTGCACGGCTTTCTCAAGCTGGGCGGCTTTCTCTTCAGCAATGGTGACCAGTGCCAGAATATGGATGCTCTCGCTCATTTCGACTCTCCCTGAGTTGCCCCGCCCAGCTGCCGATGGAACCACGCTGAGCAAAAAAAATGGCCGGAGGCAACACACATTCCTGTCAGTCCTCTCCCACTGTGGGAGAAGGCGGACAAAGCCTGCCTCAAGCCCTGCATGAATGCGAGCCTCACCAAAAAACAGGGCCGTGTAAAGACCTGTTCACAAACTTTCACTCAGGTGTCTTCTGCTCAGCGGGCCGTCTGCGGGACGAAGGGCAAAGCCGTGACAGAAACCTTGTGGAGCTGCCCGTCCGCATCGGCGGCGTAAAGCACCGTACCCTCTGCTGCATGGGATGGTGTGACATACGCCATGGCAATCATGGCCCGCAGGGTCGGACTGAAACAGCCAGACGTAATGCGCCCGACCCGGTCTGTCCTTCCTTCATCCGAGAAGAGTTCCACACCGCCACCCAGCAGCACGTCCCCTTCCGGACGCAGACCAACGCGCTGGCGGTATACGCCATGTTCCATCTGCCCTTCGATCGTCCCGGCACCAGGGTACCCCCCGCCCGTGCTCCGCCGGCCCGGCGACAGGCAGCTATGCTGCTGACCAGAGCGGCCTCCACCGGAGATGTGGTTTTGTCGATGTCCGCCCCATACAGACACAGCCCGGCTTCCATCCGCAGACTGTTCCGTGTCTCCAGCCCGGCCGGAGCCACATCGGGATCGTCCAGCAGACGGCGGGCAAAGGCTTCAGCCTGACTGGCCTCCAGAGAAAGATCGAACCCTTCCATACCCGTATAACCGAAACGGGATACAATGAGGCTGCCACCCTCCCACTGCATGGCCAGACTGTCCCGATACCGCATCCCCATGATGGTCGTCTGGTCCAGCACACGGGCCAGAACCTCGGCCGACAGAGGGCCCTGAAGGGACAGCATGGCCCGGTCAAATTCCCGGATCAGCCTGCAATCATTGCCAATGGCATTTTCGAGATAATCAGCATTGTCTTCCCTGTTCTGGCCATTGAGTGTCAGGATGAACTCTTCTTCCTGACGGGAAATGGCCAGATCATCCCGGATGCCACCCTGATCAGTCGTCAACAGTCCATAACGGACCCGGTTCTTCTCAAGCCCCATGATGTCCAGAGGCATCAGGGCTTCGAGCGCCTCAGCAACAACAGCGGCATTATCCTCTTTTGCACGGATACGGACCTGCCCCAGAAAGGAGATGTCAAACAGCCCCGCCTGCTTGCGGGTATGAAGATGCTCCACCTCCATGCCGAGAGGGTAATGCTCGGGCAGGGCATAGCCTGCATAGCATCCCATCGTGGCCTTCAGCTCTTCATGCAGCGCCTGAAGGGGGCTGGACTTCAATGTTTCATCCGTCATTCTGTTTTATCCTGTAAATACAGGGGAAGTTCACCACTCTGCCAGCTTCATCCCCGTCTGACAATCCGGGCCCGGGCAAGGCTTCACCACGTTCCCCACCTGGGGGAGCTGGTCATTCCCCCGCCTTCAGGCTGGCCAGTACATCCGACTTCATGCTCACGCTCTGTGCCTGTGTCGGGAAAGAGCCTTCCTCAACCTGCCGGACATAATGGGACAAGGCTCCAACCATCTGCTCTCCGATTTCAGCAAACCGATGGGCATGACGAGGGGATTTGCCTTCGAAAAGACCCAGCACGTCATGCCAGACCTGGACCTGCCCATCACAACCCGGCCCGGCTCCGATCCCGATGGTCGGAATGGTCAGGGTTCTGGAAACCAGCTCGGCCAGCTCGGCGGGAATGACCTCCAGCACAATACCGAAAGCTCCGGCCTCCTCCAGCGCACGGGCATCATCCAGAAGTTTACGGGCGGCCTCGACCTGCTTTGCCTGCGCCCGCAGGCCGATCTGATGCTGGGACTGCGGTGTCAGACCCAGATGCCCCATGACGGGCACACCCATTTCCGTCAGCCGACGCACGACCGGGGCAATCTCCCGGCCGCCTTCCAGCTTCAGGGCCTGTCCACCACCCTCCTGCATCACACGGCGGGCCGCATCCACGGCATCCTGCTCGGTAGCATAGGAAAGGAAGGGCAGGTCGACCACAATAAGGGCTTTATGGCTGCCCTGGCGGACCATCCGTGCATGATAGATCATGTCCTCCACACGCACGGGCAGGGTCGTATCCCGCCCCTGCATGACCATGCCCAGAGAATCCCCCACCAGAATGACCGGCACGCCCGCCTGCTCGGCAATCAGGGCCGAAGCGTAATCATAGACCGTGAGCATGGCGATCCGCCGACCCTCATCCTTCATGGTCTGGAAGTCTGCGATTGTAGTCCGGCGCATGGTGGGGATCCTTCTCTATGGCCTCATGAACGAGGGAGGTTCTGGGCGATATAGGGGGGCAGGCTGAAAGAGGCAACATGCACCTCTGGCGTCCAGTACTGGCAGCCTTCCGCAATGCCCTGTGCACGACGGGCCAGCTCGACCACGTCCGGACGGTGCGGCGGAGCCCCCTTCTTGGCCATGCCCAGTGTCATGAACCCACCAACATAGGTTGGCACGGCAGCCAGATAGGCCGTGACATGCGGGAAGAATTTCGCACGACGGGCCGTTGTCTCCCGCAGCTCATCTGCCTGCTGGAACGGCACGCCGCACTGATTGACGATGATCCCTTCATCCGAAAGGATGCGGGCGCAGTTCTCATAGAAATCATCCGTGAAAAGCACATCACCCACGCCGATCGGGTCCGTGCTGTCCACGATGATGACATCAAAGGCTGCATCACCAGATTTCTTGACGTAATCGATCCCGTCCCCAACGATGACCTCAGCCCTCGGGTCATTCCACGCATCCTTGCCAAACATCGGCAGGTGCTGCTTGGAGAGTTCGATCACGTCGCCATCAATTTCCACCATGACGGCTTTCTCGACCGTCCTGTGCTGGAGAACACGACGCAGCACACCACCATCACCGGCCCCGATGATGAGAACACGTTTTGGGTTCGGATGCATGAAGAGCGGCACATGAGCCAGCATCTCCTGATAGATGAACTCATCCCGCTCCGTGATCTGCACGATACCGTCCAGCACCAGCACACGGCCATGGCTGCTGCTCTCGAAAATGCGGATGTCCTGAAACGGGGACTTCCTGTGGGCCAGTTCTTTCACAACCCTGAAACGCTGGCCCCAATCGGGATAGAGGGCCTCGTTGAACCAGGTCCCGGAAGACGTGCCAGATGTCATGGCGGCATCCTTTCTTCAATCAACGACGCCTGCCGCCCTCCATCACGGGGAGGCCAGCACAGACGCCGCTCCTTACCCCTGCTCCCCCTCCAGCATGGACGCTGGCCAGCGAACAGGAACACTCCATGGAATCCATTGGAAATTGAGGGAAAAACCCCCTGGCCTTTCCCTATCCGGCTTACCGGCCCGTATGCCGTGTCGAGCTGACACGTCCACGCCTGAAAGCATCAATCTCCACACGTCCTGCCTGAAACAGCTCCTGCATGACAGGGACGGACATGTTGGGATCGCACACACCGCACATGAAAATGTCGACAGCGGCGAAATGACGCTCGGGCCATGTATGGATGGAAATGTGGCTTTCGGCCAGTACCAGCACACCAGATACACCGCCATTGGGTGTGAAATGGTGGAAATGACCATGCAGAATGGTCGCCCCGGCTGCCTCGGCAGCACGCCTCAGAGTGGCGTCAATCTGATCGGGGTCATCCAGATTTCTGGCATTCCAGAAATCGATGAGGAGATGGTTCCCTGCGTAGGTGATCCCATCACGCTTGATGAAAAAGTCCTTACAATCAGCGATTGTATCGATTGCCTCAGTATTCTGGATATCTCTCGGAAGGTCCGATTCCATCCCCAGTCGAGCAAGTGCGTCCATAACGTACCCCTGAACCAGCAGATTGCCGCATCCTCCCCCAATGAAGGAGCGGAAGGGTTGACCTCTAGGGGAATATAACCCTCAACGCAACTCTATTCTTTCTTTCTGAACAGAAAATGCCCAAATGAAGCCACAATAAAAAATGGGGAGGAAAATCCTCCCCATTCGTAAATACCGGTCATCGGACCTCAGTTGCGGGTCTTGTCAACCAGCTTGTTCTTGGCGATCCACGGCATCATCTCACGCAGTTTTGCGCCAACCTGCTCAATCTGATGCTGTTCATCACGGGCACGGGACGCCTTGAAGCCCACATTACCGGACTGGTTCTCCAGAATGAAGTTGCGCACGAAGGTTCCATTCTGGATGTCCTTCAGCACCTCACGCATGGCCTCCTTGGCGGCCGGGGTCACAACGCGCGGCCCGCTGACATACTCACCATACTCCGCCGTATTGGAGATGGAGTAGTTGACGTTGGAAATGCCGCCCTCATACAGCAGGTCCACGATCAGCTTCATCTCATGCAGACACTCGAAATAGGCCATCTCCGGTGCGTAGCCTGCTTCCACCAGTGTCTCAAACCCGGCCTTGATCAGCTCGATCGTACCACCACACAGCACAGCCTGCTCACCAAACAGGTCTGTTTCCACTTCCTCACGGAAGCTGGTCTCAATCACGCCAGCACGGCCGCCGCCAACAGCGGAAGCGTAAGCCAGAGCTACATCCTTGGCCTGGCCGGAAGCATCCTGATGCACGGCCACCAGGCAGGGCACACCACCGCCACGCTGGTATTCAGAACGCACAGTGTGGCCAGGGCCCTTCGGAGCGATCAGGAACACGTCCATCTCGGGGCTCGGCTCGATCAGACGGAAATGGATGGCCAGACCATGAGCAAACACCAGAGCCGTGCCGGGCTTCAGGTTCGGGGCCAGCTGTTCCCTGTACAGGGCGGCCTGGCCTTCATCCGGTGTCAGGATCATCACGACATCAGCCCAGGCTGCGGCTTCGGCCGGGGTAACGACACGGAAACCCGCTGCCTCCGCCTTGGCCTTTGCCTTGGATTCCGGGCGCAGCGCCACAACGATATCCTTCACACCGCTGTCACGCAGGTTGTTGGCATGGGCATGACCCTGGCTGCCATACCCGATGATGGCGACCTTCTTTTCACAGATCAGATTGATGTCCGCATCACGATCATAATAAACACGCATGACTTTTTTCCTTCCTCACAACGGGTGCAGGCCCCTCAATCATCCTGCCCCAGATGGGGAGACACTCCCCGGACATGAAACACTCCATCCAGCCTTCCCGCCCCGGAACAGGAGCAGGATGACCGGCAAAACTTCATTCAGACGAGGCGTTTGCCTTCTTCTGTCAACTCGGCCCCACCGAAAACACGCCCCGGCCCCAGAAGCATCTGGTCATGGCTGGCCCCGGACGGGATCATCGGGAAGCAGCATTCTTCCTGCTCCACATGCACATCCACCAGCACCGGTCCCTCATGGGTCAGCATGGTCTCGATGGCCTCATCCAGCCCGCCCAGCGTCTCGACCCGCAGACCACGGATGCCGAACGATTCCGCCAGCTTCACGAAATCCGGCAGGGCTGCACTGTAGGACTGGGAATAACGGGAATCATGCACCAGCTCCTGCCACTGCCGCACCATGCCCATATACTGGTTGTTCAGGATGAAGATCTTCACCGGCAAGCGGTACTGGGCAATGGTTCCCAGCTCCTGAATATTCATCAGGGTGGATGCCTCGCCGGCAATATCAATCACCAGCCCGTCAGGGTGGGCGATCTGTGCCCCCACGGCAGCAGGCAGACCGTAACCCATCGTGCCCAGACCACCGGATGTCAGCCAGTGATTGGGCTCATCAAACCCGAAATGCTGGGCGGCCCACATCTGATGCTGCCCCACCTCGGTGGAAACGAAGCAGTCCCGCCCGCTGGCCTTCACCTGCTCATACAGGCGGCTGATGGCATATTGCGGCTTGATGGTGGCCGTGGCGGCCCCGTCCTGCTCGAACCCGAAACCGTCAACAGCCCGCCACTGGTCGATCTCCTGCCACCAGCCGAACAGGTCCGGGGCTGCACTGTCTCCCCAGCCTTCCAGAAGAGCGTGCAGCGTGGCCTTCAGGTCCCCCTTCAGAGCCACATCAACCTTGATGATCTTGCCGAATTCCCGGGGATCAATGTCCGCCTGTATCTTGAAGGAATGGGGAGAGAACCCGTCAACACGGCCCGTCACCCGGTCATCAAACCGGGCACCCAAGGCGACCAGTACGTCGCAGTCATGGGCCGCCATGTTGGCTTCCACGGCACCATGCATGCCCAGCATCCCCAGAAAATGATCACTGGAAGACGGATAGGCACCCAACCCCATCAGGGTGGATGTCACGGGGAAACCGGTCTTCTCTGCCAGCTGGCGCAGCAGCTTTGCCGCCTCCGGCCCGGCATTGATGACACCACCACCAACATAAAGCAGAGGCTTGCGGGCCTTCTTCATGGCCTCGACGGCCTGACTGACCGCCTGAGCATCCAGAGCCGGAGCCGCCTTTTCCTCTACCACTTCCGCTGGACGGGGCGGCAGGGGAGCCTCGGACACCGTGATGTTCTTGGGCAGGTCCACCAGAACCGGACCGGGACGGCCGGAACGGGCCAGAGCGAAAGCTTCCCGAATGGTTGGGGCCAGAGCCTCGGCCTCCCGCACCTGAACACTCTTCTTGGTCGCAGGCCGGGTGATGCCCACCATGTCCGCTTCCTGAAACGCATCCTTGCCAATCAGCGGCACGGGCACCTGTCCGGCCAGACAGATCAGCGGGATGGAATCCATCTTCGCATCCATCAGGCCGGTCACGGCATTGGTCGCACCAGGGCCGGATGTCACCAGCACCACACCGACCTTGCCGGTGGAACGGGCATAGGCCTCGGCCGCATGGGTTGCCGCCTGCTCGTGCCGGACCAGAATGTGCCGGATCTTCTTCTGTTTGAAGAGAGCATCGTAAATGGGAAGGACCGCACCGCCGGGATAACCGAAAATGACATCCACGCCTTCTTCCTCAAGAACACGCAGAATGACTTCAGCACCTGTTGCCATCATGGGAGCTGTCTCGCTGGCAGGCATGACGTCTGTCCTTTCGCCGTTTAACGCAACGCTTCTGCTCTATCGTTCCGGAGCGGGTCCGTCAATTCTGGATGATATAAAATATTCAATTTCGCGCATTTTTTTACTCGAAAAGAACTCTCTTCCACTGGTTCTTTGAAATATTATTTCGCCATCTCCCTCCCGGCTCAGCCTATGGTGCCGGAACCATGTAGCCTGCCGGCGGGTATAGCGGCCAATGGCACGGGTAGCAGCCAGCCGGGCGTCCTCCAGGCTGCACTGCCCCTCCAGCACCTGTCCCAGCTCCGGCACACCATGGGCACGCATGGCGGGCAGACTGGCGGGCAGATTCTGCTCCCGCAAGGCCGCCACCTCATCCAGCGCACCAGCGGCCACCATGTCATCAAAACGCCGGACAATGGAAGCCCGCAGCTCGTCCCGGGGGGGATCAAGCTGAAGTGAGATGAAACGGCAGGGTGCCGCTGGCAGTGCCCTATCCTCCCGCCATGAGGCCAGCCCTCGCCCGGTTCCTGCCAGAACCTCCCAGGCCCGGCTGATACGCTGGGAATCCTGTGGATGAAGACGGGAGGCCGTCTGCGGATCAGCCTGCATCAACTTTTCGTGCAGGGCCTCCGGGCCAATCGCCTCCAGCAGGGTCCGGGCCTCCTGCCGGGCTGCTTCTCCGGGGTCGGGGACCTCCACGAGGCCATCCGTCAGGGCACGGAGATACATGCCCGTGCCACCACAGAGGATGGGCAGCCGCCCGGCGCTACGGCAGGCGGCGATTTCTGCCAGAGCCTGCTCCCGCCACCAGGCCACACTGCCGGGTGTGGCTGCGGGCAATACCCCATAAAGACGATGGGGAATGGCTGCTTCCTCTTCCTCCCCGGGGCGGGCAGTGAGGATGCGCAGCTCCCTGTAAACCTGCATGGAATCTGCATTGATGACCGTACCACAATACAGGTCTGCCAAATGAAAGGCCAAAGCTGACTTGCCCGAACAGGTCGGTCCCGCCACAATGAGGGCGTTTTCAGAAGAGTTCATACACCTATCCTGCCATATCTTCTGATCTTTTAGCGAGAGATGTCATGTCCCTTCCCTGTGTTCTGACTCTTGTTGCCAATCGCCGCCATGGGACCCTTCCCAAAGAGGCGATCGACATTGCCCGCAATCTTGTCAAAGGTGAGCCGCCGGTCGTTCTGTCCGAAGGCGAGGCCGTTGACATTTTCTGCCCGACACCCGGGCCCGGCGATGCCACGCCTGCAACAATCCGTGCCGCCCTGGCTCCCTACAAGGTTGATGCCATTCTCACCAAGACCCGTGGCCGCCGCAAAGCCGTGCTGGTGTCCGACATGGACAGCACCATCTTCGATGGCGAAACGCTGGATGATCTGGCCAAGGCAACCGGCACGGGCGACTATGTAGCCGAAATCACCAAGCGTGCCATGAATGGCGAGATGGAGTTTGATGAATCCCTCCGCAAGCGCACCATCGGCCTGAAGGGCCATCCTGAATCCCTGCTGAAGGATGTTCTGGAACATCTGCCTTTCACTGATGGTATCAGGGAGCTGGTGCAGACCATGAAGGCCAATGGCGCACGCACGGCCCTCATCTCCGGTGGGTTCGACTGGTTCACCGAGCGGGCTGCCAGGAAGCTCGGCTTTGATGAACATTACGGCAACCAGCTTGAGATCAGGGACGGCATCATCACCGGCCAGCTGATCGGCAAAATCCTCGGCCCGGATGCCAAGAAAGAACATCTGGAGACCATCTGTGCCGAGCGGGGCGTCAAGCTCTCTGCCAGCCTGACAACAGGTGATGGTGCCAACGACATCCCCATGCTCAAGGCAGCAGGTCTTGGCATTGCCTATCACGCCAAGCCGAATGTCCGGCAGGTGATTGAACAGCAGGTCAACTTTACCGGGATGCGGACGCACCTCTTTGCGCAGGGCTACACGGCTGCCGATATCGTGACCGATAAATAAGATGCTCGTCTGTGTGTCTACCGAGATGATGGTAGACACACAAGGCGAATTCCTAGCTCTGTCCTGATTATTACATCAAAAACAATAAATCCTATTTAGCTTGAATATATTTTTCAACATCATATCGTCTGTATTCTACTTCTTTATTAAGCAAATTCAATGCGTTAACTAGCCCAATATGGTCATCATCAATGGGATCATATTCTAAAACCTTCAAATTTCTATTTTCTCTCAAAGAATGTTTATGATATGAACTCATCCCCTTTGACGTAATAAAAAAATGAGGGTTCTGCTCTTGATATAGAAATTTTTGATTTTCAAGAATAAGGCTAATATCAGGATCAGAAATTCCACATCCTATGAAAATAAAAGTATAGTTGAGTAATGCAGCATCAAATGCCTGATAAAATTTGCTATTTTCAACCCTTGCTTGAGAATAATCCTTTTGGGTAAAAATTAATTTTGATACACTATCAAGAGACCCATGGACTTTAACAATATATCTTCCACTTCCTCTCAAAAACTCTTCAACATCGTCATCATAATAATTTTTTATTGTACACGTTCCCCTTTCCTCGTGCCGTACGTAACGCTCATAAATATCATCAAAATTAAGAGAAAAAACGATTCTACTATCCAATGCATGTATTGCCTTATGAAGGTCAGAAATTTCATATTTTGGCTTTTGAAACATATCCCTAAGAAAAGACGTCCAAC
Source organism: Parasaccharibacter sp. TMW 2.1888 (assembly GCF_023167265.1). Classification (NCBI taxonomy): domain Bacteria; kingdom Pseudomonadati; phylum Pseudomonadota; class Alphaproteobacteria; order Acetobacterales; family Acetobacteraceae; genus Parasaccharibacter; species Parasaccharibacter sp. TMW 2.1888. The sequence continues at coordinate 954,273 of NZ_CP030979.1, read as the reverse complement.
GAGAGTCCAACTCCTTTTTCAGCCATTCACAGGCATGAAGATAATCGCCTTTAGAAATAGCATCCTTAATAATATCTCTGTCTGCGTCGTTTATATCTGAACACTCACCAATAGCCTGCTCTAAAAACTCTTTCCACAAAGGGGGACGTTTTCCTCCACTTCCTGAAGAATGACGAGAGACACCACTTCCAATGACTATCACAACCCGGCGCTCAGCTATATCAGGAACCATTCTAGACCATCCATCAGGCAAGTTATCAGACGGGTCATCAAACAAGTCATCAGGCAATTTAAATCTAATCATTTCACACGCTCCAAAAAAACATCAGAAACAGACTTAAAGATATCTAAGGCCTCCTTCACCTTAGTAAAATGAGCCCCGACAATACCATCACTAGCTCCCAACTCAAATATCGGTACATGGTTATACTGCGACAACGGCACAAGACTGAATAAATTTTGAACAGAACCTATTGAAAAATCTTGATTTTGGAGTTTGCTAGAAAGATTACTTTTAATAATCACGTCATCCATTTTTTGTCTTATATTCTCATAGGCTTGAACCGCACGCATTTCACCGTTTTTATTTCGTCTGGCTAAATAACTTTGTGTCACATACCCTATAAACTCTGGTTTGGAATAATGTAACCTAGGAATAGACGTAGGCCTTCGTGAAGCGTCTATCCCTCTTTCCCAGTCGGCCCACCAATCTTCAATCCACTTTGCAATATTTTCAAAGGCCTTCAATGAAAAAATATCAATTGACACTGGACTAACAAAATAGTCCGAGCTCAACATTACTGATCGATTTATCGCACCGAGGGAAGGGCTGAGATCAAATAATACATAATCATAATTCTCTAATCTCTTAAGAAGTTCAGAGAAAACTAAGCTTGTTTTAATACCTCGCACTTCCCCAGATCGTGCATCACTCCAGTCACGTGCTAACAGATCTTCCGTAAGTGCTAAACGAGGATCTCCTAGTATAACATCTACTTTAAAACGCTCAGATCTTTTAAATTCTACATTCGCACTATACCCCTCGCCTAAAGAAAGAGGTTCTATAACTTTAAATATGGTAAATGTATCTTCGCTAGAATACCATCTATCGACAGATTCAGCATCGAAAAAATATTGCGTCGCATTACATTGCGGATCGGCATCAATAACACAAACCGATTTTTCGCAATAAGACGAAATATAGGCTGCCATATTACATAAGAGCGTAGTTTTACCTACACCCCCCTTATTATTAAAAAAAGCAACTGAATGCACTATCATCTCCTAGAGAAATTTATTATTGAAATTGAATAAGAAGAAAAAATAATTTTTTTGTCAAGTACTATTTGATTTCTATAAAATATTTTACAATCTGTTTTCTGCTATTCTCCCTAGAATTTACGTCTTCTTTCTACTCTTTGCCTTCTGGCACGGATATGTCCACCCAGACGGGCCAGCGTTTCTTTCAGTCCATCATCCTCGATGCCACTCACGGGAACAGGAGCAGCCTCTTTCCACACGTTCCGGGGAGGACGTGACGGTCTGCGCTGGACAGGGCGGTCCTGCACCAGCTTGATGTGATGCAGGGCCTCATCCCCATGAAGACCGCAGGCCGTGTTGATGTTGGCCAGAATGCGGGGGGCCGCATACTGCATCTCCACCGCAGCCGGGCCGCAGCAGCGTATGGTCAACACGCCGGGCCGCAGGCGGCAGGGTTCGCTCACCTCCGCCAGCGCTGGACCGACCAGCGTCTCCCACTCCATGAGCAGACGCACAAACAGCGGTGATTTCTTGCGGAAAATGGGTTTTGTCAGGGGGGGCAGCAGGGCCCCGATCATCCGGCCCTTGCCTCGACGGTAATCGCTCCAGCCCTTGCCATCCGCTTTCCGGTCCTGCCCCGATGCTGATGAACGGGCAGTTTTTTTCATTCCTGTCTCATCTGCCATCCGACCCATCCCAATATGCTGCGTACGGACTCTCCATACCATCATCACGGGAGCAGACGGAAACGTTTCAGCAAGGCCAGCCCTTGCCCCGATGCTGTTTCTTCGTCATAGACACCGGCGTGACACCTGATGCTTCCCTCCTTCTCCATTGGTATGACCATCATCGCCGTACCCTGCCCTGGCGTGCCGCACCCGGCCAGCAGGCAGACCCGTACCATGTCTGGCTGAGCGAGATCATGCTCCAGCAGACAGTCGTGCAGACGGTCATTCCCTATTACCAGCGGTTTCTGGCCCGCTTTCCGACAGTTGATGCTCTGGCGGAAGCGCCGCAGGAAGAGGTGCTCCAGCTCTGGGCCGGGCTGGGCTATTACGCACGGGCACGAAATCTTCATGCCTGTGCTCAGGCCGTTCATAAGCTGGGAGCCTTTCCCCGTACGGTCGAAGGATTGCAGACACTCCCCGGAATCGGGGCCTATACATCCCGGGCCATTGCCGCCATTGCCTTCAATATTCCGACCGTTCCGGTTGATGGCAATGTGGAGCGCATCACGGCCCGCCTCAATGCCGTGGAAGACCCGCTACCCGCTGCCCGCCCCCTGCTGGCCCGTCTTGCCAGCCATCTGAATGACGATCCGGCAGCACAGGCCCGCCCTTCCGATTTTGCTCAGGCCCTGTTCGACCTTGGGGCGAGCCTCTGCTCGCCCCGCTCACCCTCCTGTCTGACGTGCCCATGGCAGGACGGCTGCCTCGCCCGAGCCCGCAACATGGCTGAAGCTCTCCCTGCCCGACAGAAGAAGAAAGCCCGCCCGACCCGTCATGCCATTCTTTTCCGTGTCATCGATCCGGAAGGCCGTGTCCTGCTCCGCTCACGACCACCGGAAGGTCTGCTGGGAGGAACGGACGACCTTCCCGGCACACCATGGTCCGAAAGCCAAAGCACGCCTTCGCCTGCACGGCTGGCCGAAACGGCCTTTACCCGCTACGCCCCCTTGCAGGCACAGTGGGAAGATTGTGGGGAGGTCAAACACATCTTCAGCCATTTTACGCTGCTTGTCCGCATCTATGGCTGCACGATACCAGCACAGAGCAATTATCCGATTCCTCCGAAGCATGGCCGGTTCCGTTTCCTGAAGGAGGCGGTTCTCTCCAGCGTGATGAAGAAATGCCTGCTGGTTGGCGACCGGCACAGGCCTGTCCCGGGCTGATCATGTTTCACATGAAACACTGAAAACAGACATGGGGGCCGCAGCCCGGCCCCCATGTCCGTCTCTTCTGTGCGTGAATAAAGGCTTTCGGAAAAACTCAGGACAGCTTCCTGACCAGTCCGGCCACATGCCTGCCAAGGAAACGGGCCCCCTCCAGGTCTGTCTCGCTCGGCTGGCGGGAACCGTCACCATTGGCGATGGTTGTGGCCCCATAAGGAGCGCCACCTACGATCTCGTCACTACGCATCTGCCCCTGGAAACTGTAGGGCAGACCGCTGATGACCATGCCATGATGCAGCAGGTTGGACATCAGGGAATAGAGTGTCGTTTCCTGCCCACCATGCTGGGTTGCCGTGGAGGTGAAGACAGCCCCCACCTTGCCGATCAGCTCCCCTTTGGCCCAGAGACCACCGGTCTGATCCCAGAAATTGGCCATCTGTGCCGGCAGACGCCCGAAACGGGTCGGAGCCCCGATGATGATACCATCATACTCGACCAGCTCAGCCGGCGTTGCAACAGGTGCGTCCTGTTCCAGCTTGAAGTGATGCGCTCTGGCAGCCTCCTCCGGCACCAGCTCTGGCACACGCTTCACAACGGCCTCTACGCCCGTTGCACGTACACCTTCGGCAATGCTGTGGGCCATGGTCTCCACGTGACCGTAAGATGAATAATAAAGCACGAGCACTTTTGACATGACGATACATCCTTGATCTGTCGGTCTTTCCCGCTACCGGGAACACTGAAACCTTCACAAGAGGTAACGCCACCTTTCCAGACTGGATATAGAAAATCGGGAAAGGATGCTTTTCGGATTTCATCAGTCCGCTTTCAGTCGGACAGCCGCCATGGCGGTGTGCTGAACTGGCGGATGAGATGCTCCATGAGCAGGCTCACCCTCTGAGGCCGCAGCTTTGTGGCGGATGTGACGAGATAAAGGGCAATGTCGTCCGCCTTCCAGCCCGGCATCATTTCCTGCAACCGCCCCTCCTGCATGGCTTCACTCACCATGAAATCCGGCATCAGTCCGAAGCCAAGCCCGGCCTCCAGCGCTGGCAGGAATCCTTCCGCATTGTCGGACTGGAGTCGTGCCGTCTGGGACAATGTATGGACTGCCCCTGTCGCTTTTTCCATCAGCCGGATGGCCCCGCATGATGACCCGTTGACATAGACAAAGCTCTTCCTCCCCTCCAGTTCCTGCGGATGGGCAGGCTCACCCTGCTGGGCCAGATAGTCCGGGGAGGCCACAAGCAGGCGTCGTACCGTACATACCCTGCGGGCCCTGAGCGCCGAATCCTCCAGAGCCGCAATGCGGATCGCCACATCATAACCTTCTGAAACGAGGTCCACGAAACTGTCCGTAAACGTGATGGCAATATCAATCTCCGGGTAGGCCCTCAGGAAAGACGGCAGAGCTGCGGAAACATACCGAAGCCCGAAGGTAGTTGGAGCCGTCATCCGGATCAGACCGGAAGGACGGATACGGCCACCCCGCACCTCATTCTCTGCCGCTTCCGCCTCCATGAACATGCGATTGGCCCGCTCCAGCGCAAGCTGCCCTGTCTGTGTAAGGGACATATGCCGGGAATTGCGGCTGAACAGGGCGACACCAAGAGACTGCTCCAACCGACTGATCGCTTTTGAGACAGTGGGGGGTGAAAGATGAAGTTCCCTGGCAGCCTGCGAGAAAGACCCATGCTCGGCCACCCTGGCAAAAATGGCCCACGCCTCGAAATCCGGCAATTTCATAATTCCGTCCCCTCCTGCCAGCCTCTGGCTGCTGACAGGTCATGATGCAAAATATGGAAAGAATGTCTTTCTTTCATGCCTGTGTGATCCGCTCTCTTCACGCCTTACATGGTGGGTGAGCTGAACCAGCAAGGAATGACACCATGATTGATATTCGCCCCTTTGACCAGCTCGGCCATGCCTCACATGGGTGGCTGGATGCCCGGCACCATTTCTCTTTCGCCCATTATCTGGATCATGACCGCATGGGCTGGGGGCGCCTGCGTGTCTGGAATGATGATACCATCGCCCCCGGCACCGGGTTTGACACCCATCCCCACCGGGACATGGAGATCATCACCTATGTCCGCCAGGGCGCCATCACGCACCGGGACAGTCTCGGCAACACGGGGCGGACCGAGGCTGGAGATGTGCAGGTCATGTCCGCTGGAACGGGCATTTTCCACAGCGAATACAACAATGAACCCATCCCCACACAGATATTCCAGATATGGATCATCCCGACAGACAAAGGGCACGGACCATCCTGGGCGACACGGCGTTTCCCCAAAGGAGAGCAGACAGGCCAGTTCACCGTTCTGGCGTCTGGTCATGCCGATGACAAAGATGCCCTGCCCATCCATACTGATGCCCGTGTTCTGGGGCTTTCCCTCCAGAAAGGACAGCAGGCCAGTTACGCCTTCATACCTGGCCGACTGGGTTATCTTGTTCCTGCAAAAGGCACCCTGCTGCTGAATGGGCAGACCATCACGGCACGCAGTGGGGCGGCCATTGCAGGGGAAGACACCATCACGCTTGAAGCGCTGGAAGATTCGGAAATAATTCTGGTAGATACGACATCATGATCTGACAGCTCCCTGCCCGGAAAGAAGGATGTTCCATCTGGCATGTTTCCCGTGAAACATATAAGCCTGTAGGGAATCCGGGCAGGGAGCCACATTGCATGAACACTGATCACACGGACCAGACCACCTCTCCGCCCCTGTGGCTGCTGGATGCAACAGGGCAGATGCTGGGCCATGATACCCTCAATGACAGGATCATCCGGCAGCTTTTTGATACCCGGGCCGTGCCAGGATTGAGCCTCCATCTACAGTCCCCCCTGACACGGCGCAATTATGCTTCCTCCCCCATCCGGGCCCATTTCAGGAAACAGGCGTCCCTGCCCTTTCCCCTGCCGGAAATTGACGTTTTCTCCACATTGCAGGACAGCATCGCCCTGCGTTGCGTAGATGGCAACCAGGGCTGGATCAGCATTGGCACCGATCTCCATGAGATTCATTTCGATGCACCGAAAATGACCCCACTGGGGTATTTCCTGCCTCTGACAGGTGAGGCCCTGCTCGGACTTGCCATGCTCTTTGACCGGGGCCTGGCCAGCGTCCGGACAGCTGATGGCACGATGATCGGCCCGGCCTCCTTCCTTTCGGAAAAACCTCACGGGCTGGCACTCGGCCCCATCACGACATGTCTGGCTGACCATCTGGAGACGCTCATCCAGCTTGGCAGGCTTCCGCCAGGGCAGGAACTCTCCCATTCCTTCGGGCAGGACCATCTCACCTTCCGCCGGGCAGACTGATCCGACATGAAAAAAGGCTCTCCGGCATGATATCCGGAGAGCCTTTTAACTGTTCCCCTTCCGGTCATACCGGAAGAGGAAGCGAAAAGCGGTTTCAGCCCTTCAGTGCCTTGCGGACACCTTCAGCATAGGCCGGGTCAACCTTTTCGAAGAGACCCAGCTGACGCTCGACGATGTTCTGCGGCACGCCAGCCATGGCACCGGCAATGTTGTTGTACAGGCGCTGTTTCTGGGCATCATCGAAGAGATGATACAGAGCACGCGGCTGTGCAAAGTCATCACCATCGCTACGGTGATCGTAGTAGGTGGCGTCCCCGCTCACGCGCAGCGGCGGCTCCATCGCAGCCTTGTCTTCAACCGGACCACCGAAGGAGTTCGGCTCGTAGAAATCGCCATCGCCACGCTTCGGCTCATCAAAGCGCATGGCACCATCAAGATGATAGTTCTTCACCTTGAACTTCGGACGGTTGATCGGCAGGGACTCGTAATGTGTGCCGACACGGTAGCGGTGAGCATCCGCATAGGCGAAGATACGGCCCTGAAGCATCTTGTCCGGAGAGAAACCGATGCCCGGCACGATGTTGGACGGGGAGAAGGAAGCCTGCTCAACCTCGGAGAAATAATCATCCGGGTTGCGGTTCAGTTCCAGCTCACCGACTTCGATCAGCGGATAGTCCTTGTGGGACCAGACCTTGGTCACGTCAAACGGGTTGAAGTTGACGCGCTCGGCCTCTTCCTCTTCCATCACCTGGATGTAGAACGTCCATTTGGGGAAGTTCCCCTTCTCGATGTTCTCGTACAGGTCTTCCTGGGTGGACTCACGGGTCTTGGCCACGACCTCAGCAGCTTCCTCGGTCGTATAGAACTCATGGCCCTGCTGGGTCTTGAAGTGGAACTTCACCCAGAAGCGCTCACCCTTGGCATTCCACAGTGAATAGGTGTGGCTGCCATACCCGTTCATGTTGCGGATGCCCTTGGGGATGCCACGATCGGACATCAGGATCGTCACCTGATGCAGGCTCTCCGGGCTGAGGGACCAGAAGTCCCAGGCTGCCGTTGCGGAACGCAGGTTTGTGCGGGGATGACGCTTCTGCGTATGGATGAAGTCCGGGAACTTGATGGGATCACGGATGAAGAAGACCGGGGTGTTGTTGCCCACCAGGTCCCAGTTGCCGTCATCCGTGTAGAACTTCAGGGCCCAGCCACGCACGTCACGCTCGGCATCGGCAGCACCACGCTCACCGGCCACGGTGGATGCACGCAGGAACATGTCCGTCTTCTTGCCGACCTCGGAGAAGATGGATGCGCAGCTGTACTTCGTGATGTCCTTGGTGATGGTCAGCGTTCCATGAGCACCAACGCCCTTGGCGTGCACGGTACGCTCCGGGATGCGCTCACGGTTCTGATGAGCGAGCTTCTCTATCAGCTGATAGTTTTCCAGCAGAAGCGGTCCGCGAGGACCGGCAGACTTGCTGTCCTGGTTGCTGACCCAAGGGGCACCAGCGGTCGTGCGAATGATATTCTTATCAGACATTCAAGGACTCCTACCTTTTATCTGACCATGGAAAATAGGTAACATCCGGAGGAAAAGGAAAATGATTGATCCTGTTTCACTAATAAACAGTCCTGATCCAGTCCGATATCAACCCTCGATTAGGGAAAGTAGGCAGGTTTTCGGACAGTGTCCATCCCCTCTTTCTTCAAAAATAATGTGAAGTTCTATTTGATCAATGTCATTGAACAGAGACATCACCTCAGTTTATGAGAATGATATGCAATAACGTATTCCTGTTTATTTCAGTCATCAGCAGGACCAGTCAGCTTCCTCAGAACAGTCGGGCCATTTTCATGAAAATGAAGGTCACGGCCATGGCAGCCACACACAGCCCACCAGCAAAAATGGTCCCCAACCCACCAGAGGCCAGAAACATGCCCCCCGTATTCATGCCGAAGAACCCCGTGACCAGCGTGGCCGGCAGCATGAGGGTCGTCACGATGGACACGATGCACAGACGGCGGTTTGTTTCTTCCGCCTGGCTGGAAGCCAGCTCATCCTGCAAGGAACGGGCCCGATCCTGCAAGGCAATGAGATCGTCAAGGGCTGCGTGAATCTGCCGTTCAGCCCGGTCCCGCAGGTCATCCTCGGCCCATTCCGGCAACTCGAGGTCTTCATCCCGCAGGACACGGTCGATCGGCATGACAACACGCCGCAGCTCTGTCGAACGGCGCCTCACCTTACCCACGATACCACCAAGATGCCCAAGATCGGACCCGTGGACAATGGCTAGCAGAACATCTTCCGCCCTGTCCAGCTCGTCATCAAGCTGGGCCAGCTGGCGGCGGACCGTCCCGGTAAAATCCCGCAGGACACGGTCTATCACCCCAGCCGGATTGCGGGGTACCCCCTGTGTCTGGAGAGACCGGTAGGCCGACCCCAGTACGGGAATGGGCGTGCGCCGTGTCGTGATCAGGATATTCTGCCGCATGGCAAAGCGCCAGGCACAAATCTCCCGGTCTTCCTCCGCCAGGGCATCGTCAAAGGCGGGCAGGGCCCCCCAGACCGTATCATCGGCAGCTTCAAGGGCAATGCCGTAATCCGTTTCCGCCAGCATGGTCCCCACATCTTCCGGCATCCCCGGCAGCCGCCCCACATGGGTACGGGCAGAACTGTGAACCGTATCGAAATGCAGCCAGCACCAGCCATTCTCTCCGGACGCCGCCTCATAGCCTTCTTCCCCGGGAGACTGGAGGATACGCTGCACGTCCTCGGCATCCAGCGGCATGATCCCCTGCCCCGGCACGGCACGGACAGCCCAGACAAGGCCCTTGATCCGGGCCATGGGGTGGGCCTCCTTCAGGGACGGGTCAAGCACTGTAAAAGGAAAATTCGGAACAGTATTGTCGGGCACAGCCACCCCCCATTACAGTTTTCCTGCCCGGACTGAAGGTGGCAGGACATCCCTTTGCACCGGGAAGAGCCAAGGCTCCAGACACATGAATACCGCCCGTTCTCTGACACGTTGCCCGATGGGACGCAATATGGATGACACCATTTTGTAACGGAAAACTGTTGGTCCGTTCTTCTTTCCAGCCTTACGGCAAGGCTCTATAGTTTCCCGGTGCAGGAACCGCATGGAGGCCTCGCCTGCCTGCTGTTCCATCCATGATCATCAACTGCCAAAAACCAAGGAAACACATATGGCTACGCAGGACTACAAGGTTCGTGACATGTCCCTGGCCGACTGGGGCCGCAAGGAAATCTCCATTGCCGAGGGCGAAATGCCGGGCCTGATGGCCCTCCGCGAGGAATATGGCGCCAGCCAGCCGCTGAAGGGTGCCCGGATTGCCGGCTGCCTGCACATGACCATCCAGACCGCCGTGCTGATCGAGACGCTGATCGCCCTCGGTGCCACAGTCCGCTGGTCCTCCTGCAACGTATTCTCCACCCAGGACCAGGCAGCTGCCGCCATTGCCGCCGCCAACATTCCCGTTTTCGCCTGGAAGGGCATGAACGAGGAAGAATTCATCTGGTGCATCGAGCAGACCATCAAGGGGCCGGATGGCTGGACCCCCAACATGATCCTTGATGATGGTGGTGACCTGACAACCCTCATGCATGAGAAATACCCCGAGCTCCTCAAGGAGGTCCGTGGCATTTCCGAGGAAACCACGACGGGCGTGCATCGCCTCTGGGACATGGAGCGCAAGGGGCTGCTCAAGGTTCCTGCCATCAATGTCAATGACAGCGTGACCAAGTCCAAGTTCGACAACCTCTATGGCTGCCGTGAGAGCCTCGTGGATGCCATCCGCCGTGGCACCGATGTTATGATGGCCGGCAAGGTGGCTGTTGTGGCCGGTTATGGTGACGTGGGCAAAGGCTCTGCCGCTTCCCTCCGCAGCGCAGGCTGCCGCGTGCTGGTGACGGAAGTTGACCCGATCTGCGCCCTTCAGGCTGCCATGGAAGGTTATGAGGTCGTCACGATGGAAAATGCCGCTCCCCGTGGCGACATCTTCGTGACCTGTACCGGCAACGAGGACATCATCACCATCGAACATATGCGTGAGATGAAAGACCGGGCCATCGTCTGCAATATCGGGCATTTTGACAGCGAGATTCAGGTCTCCGCCCTGCGCAATCACAAATGGACCAACATCAAGCCACAGGTTGATGAGATCGAGCTGGCCCCGAACCGCCGCCTCATCCTTCTCTCCGAAGGCCGTCTGGTCAATCTGGGCAACGCCACAGGCCATCCGTCCTTCGTGATGTCCGCCTCCTTCACCAACCAGACGCTGGCACAGATCGAACTCTGGAATGCAAAACCGGGCCAGTATGAGGCAGGAAAAGTTTATACTCTGCCAAAAATCCTTGATGAAAAGGTTGCCGCTCTCCATCTTGCAAAGGTGGGCGCCACGCTCTCCAGAATGACACAGGCTCAGGCGGATTATATCGGGGTGTCCCCCAACGGGCCGTTCAAGCACGACCTGTACCGTTACTGATCCTTTCTGTCACTGTTCCCTGCCATCATTTCCGATGGCAGGGTCATAACCGACCAGTCATTCCTGCTTTCAGGGAAGGAACATATCATGGGTCTTTTCAACGACATCGTTTCCAAGGTTTCCAGCTTCGCCACGAGCCTGTTCGGCTCTTCTGCCAAGGCGGCGGATACGGCACAGCCAGCTGCCGGTGCTGCGGCTCCGTCCATCGCACAGGTGGATGTGGATGCCGTTCTGAAGGAACTGGCCGCCAAGGCTGGCCAGCCTCTGAACTACAAGGAATCCATCGTCGATCTGCTCAAGCTCCTGGGCCTCGACAGCTCCCTGCAGGCCCGTCAGAGTCTTGCTGACGATCTGCACTATACCGGGGACAAGAACGACACGGCCACGATGAATGTCTGGCTCATCAAGCAGGTCTATACCGAGCTTGCCAACAATGGCGGCAAAATCCCTGCTGGCTGGGGCCACTGAGTCCATATCTGGTCGGTATCCCTGTAACTGACCAGATGAAAAACCCCTCCGTCCAAATCATGGGCGGAGGGGTTTTTTCGTACCTGATACCTGTCAGATATCCAGCAGCAGGCGACGGGGGTCCTCGATCAGCTCCTTGAGCCTCACAAGAAAACTGACCGCTTCCCGTCCATCCACCAGACGATGATCATAGGACAGGGCCACATACATCATGGGCCGGATGACAACCTGCCCCTCCCGGGCCACGGGCCGGTCCTGGATGGCGTGCATCCCCAGCACACCGGACTGCGGTGCATTGAGAATGGGCGTGGACAGCAGGGACCCGAAAATCCCGCCATTGGTGATGGTAAAGCTGCCACCTTCCAGTTCTTTCAGGGCAAGGCCACCCTTACGAGCCCGTTTGCCATAATCGGCAATGCGGCGCTCCAGCTCGGCAAAACCAAGTGTCTCGGCCTTCCGCAGCACGGGCACGACCAGCCCCCGTTCCGTCCCCACGGCAATGCCCAGATTGACATGATCCTGATAAACGATCTCATGTCCTTCAATCCGGGCATTCAGCACCGGAAAATCCTTCAGGGCCCCTACGACAGCACGGGCAAAGAACGACATGAACCCCAGACGGGCCCCCTCATGCTTCTTCTCGAACAGCTCCCGATACTGGCTCCGCAGCGCCTTGACGGCACTCATGTCAATTTCATTGAACGTTGTCAGAATGGCGGCACTGTTCTGGGCTGCCTTGAGATTCCGGGCAATGGTCTGACGCAGGCGGCTCATCGGCACACGCCGCTCCCCCATTCCCCTGTCTTCGGGAAGGGAGGCCACCGGTTCAGCCACAGCAGGAGCCGGATGAGTGACAGCTCCTCCCGTCACCACGGGCTGCTCTCCCTCTGCTGAAGCAGCTGGACCATGGTCCGTCACATCCTGCACCACGTCCTGGCTGTCCTGCTGCCTGTTTTCCTCAACCGCAGGGGCTGCTGCCTGATCATCCACGAATGCAATGACCTGCCCGACCTCAACATCCGTTCCTTCCGGCAGATCATGGCTCAGTGCCCCGGCTGCCGGAGCCGGCACATCCAGCGTGACCTTGTCCGTTTCCAGCTCAAGAACCGTCTCACCAGCCTTCACGTAATCGCCAGACTGTCTGAGCCAACGCATCACGGTTGCCTGTTTCAGGCTTTCACCAAGCACAGGGACTTTAATCTCAACCGTCATCGTGACTCCTGTCCTTCCAGAACTTGAAACATGGTCCCGGCCTCCCACCTCCCGGAAGAGACCCGGCCTCTCATTAGCCTTATATCTCCCTATGAGGCTATAGGGTAAAGCCTTCTCTTTGTCTTTTCACTTTTCCAGCAGGAAACCTTTCATGACCAGAACCCTGCCCGCTTTTCTTCAGTCAGACCACATATCCTCTCGGACACGCACTGCCCTGCTCGAAAGAATGGAACAGGAACAGGGCCAGAGGAAACATCTTTCCCCAGAGGCTTTTCAGCTTCTTGAGCTGGTCTGTGATGACATTCTGCCACAGGCACCACTTCTGGGTGAGCTGCATCTCAATCTGGCAGTCATGATCGATCAGGCTCTCGCCGGGCCTGGAGATGGATGGCGTTTTGCCGATCTGCCGACAGATATGGCCGCCTGGGAAGATGGTCTTGCCTCTCTGGAACTGTATGCCCGGGGCCTTTTTGGACAGGATTATGCCTCTCTTGACACGGATCAGCGTGGTACGCTGCTGGACAGGGCTTTTGATGGCTCCCTGCCGGTCAATGCTCAGGCGCCTTTTTCAGCCTCACAGATGAAGTTGTGGAGTGGTGATCTCCGCAACCAGATCGTTGCAGCGTTTCTGGCGCATCCGATTGCACAGGAACGGCTTGGAATTTCCTCCAGCCTGACTGGTGGAGACAAGGAAATTCAAGGGTTTTCTACTGAATCACTGACCAAAAAAGAGGCTTTTGAGCCGGAAAATGAGCGCCGTTTTTCAAAAATGGGATGAAGGAGAATTTCAGGGCTTTTCCGCCTCTGGAAGAAACAGGAAAAAGGGATCGTAGGGACATGAACCAAGGTCTTTCTTCATGGCGGCAAGCCAGTCTGGAGCTGGAATGGAAGAAAGGACAGCCAGACAACACAACATATGAATTTACAAATCTTAGATTTAGATGTTGTTGAAAGACCTTGTGGAAACCGGGGTACCCGGCTTTCGAAAAATGTACCCCAGCTTACTCACAGTGTGTACAACCTCTGAAGGTAGGCTAGAACAAGGGTGCAGAACGTTATCCCTCTTTTTCCACAATGAGGCTGTGTACAATCCCCGTTTCATAAGGGGGTACAGTACCGTCCCCGGTACTCGGTACCTCTCCCGCTTCGGGCCGTACTGTCCCCATGTACCCCAGTACGAACATCTTTGATCCATAAGTGATGGAAACAGTTGCATGATGCAGAAAACGCATAATGATTTTTCACAGGAAACTGCCGATGTTGTCGTCATCGGGACGGGCGCTGGCGGCGCACCGCTCATTGCGCGGCTTGCCATGGCAGGGCGGAAGGTCGTGGCGCTGGAAGCCGGCCCTCCTTTCAAGGCCAGGTCCCACACGCCGGATGAGCCGACAGCACAGGAACTGTACTGGCTGCATGAGCGTCTGTCTGGTGGGGGAACACCGCAGGCCTTTGGGGGTAATAACAGTGGAACAGGGATTGGGGGGTCCCTGCTTCATTACGGGGCTTTCCTGCCGCGCATGGATCCCCGGGATTACCGCCTGTACAGTGAGAGCGGGAAAGGGGTGGACTGGCCTTTCGGAGCCGAAGAGCTTCAGCCTTACGTGGAAGAAGTAGAGCGCTTCATAGGTGTGAGTGGCCCAGCGTCTTATCCCTGGGATGAGAGCCGCCATTATGCCTATCCGCCCGCAGCACCCAACAATGCCGCCCTGAAGATGCGTCAGGCCTGTGACAATGTAGGGCTGCGTCATGCAGATGGTCCTCTGGCTGTCATCACGAAAGCTCATGACCAGCCTCATTTTGGCCGACGGGAAGCCTGCGTGAATTGCGGTGCCTGTCATCAGGGCTGCCGGAACGGGGCGAAATCGGGCGTGGACAACACCTATCTGCCACTGGCCTGTGCCCATGGGGCTGAACTGCGTCCTGGCTGCATGGCGACGGGGTTTGAGCGGGACAGCCAGGGGCGGATCACGGCGGTCATCTATGTCCGTGACGGACGGGAGGAACGGCAGAAATGCCGGGCTGTTGTCCTGTCTGCCGGAGCGGTGGAAACGGCCCGCCTGCTGCTGAACAACGGTCTGGCGAACAGTTCCGGGCAGGTGGGACGCAATTACATGACGCATGTATCCACGCAGGTCTGGGGTGTGTTTGATGAAGAAACCCGGCCCAACAAGGGTTACCCATCCCTGACCATTTCCGAAGACATGTTGCGGCCAAAGGATGCCGACTTTGCGGGAGGGTATCTGCTCCAGTCCCTGGGCATGATGCCGCTCACATGGGCTGCCAATCTGGTCCGGGCGGATGGGCGCCGTGGTGAGGCCCTCAGCCGCACGCTGGCAGCCTACAATTACAGTGCGGGTATCGGGATGCACGGGGAAAGCTTGCCACGGGATGAAAACCGTGTGACCCTGTCTGATGAAAAAGACGCTTTCGGTCTGCCCAAACCACGGATCGACCATACATACGGCCCCAATGAGGACGCCATGCACCGCCATGCATCCCGCCTGATGGTGAAGATGTGGGAGTCCATCGGGGCGAAGGACATCCGTGTCATCAGCCGGGCCGCACACATGATCGGCACCTGCCGGATGGGAACCGATGCAGGAGCGGCCGTGGTCAATCCATATGGGCGCAGTTTCGACATCGACAATCTGTGGATCAGCGACCACTCCACCTTCCCGAGTTCCGGTGCGGCCAATCCGGCCCTGACAATCATGGCCCTTGCCCTGCGCACGGCGGATGCCATGCTGAAAGTGGTCTGAAAGGCTAGCCCTGCCCCGCAAGGAGGGCCCGCTTGACAGTGCGGCCCTCTTTCACCTAGGAAGAAAGCCGACCTGATGGTGGCGGCGTCCTGCTTTGCCTTCCGGGTCATCTCCTTCGCACCGGAAGGCAGTTTTGCCAGTTCCCTGTGGGGCGGCAGCCCTGACTGTCCCTGAGGTCCGGCATGCCCCGTGGCGCATGGTCCTGCCGTGCGGGTACCCGGCCTGTATTCTGGTTTTTCGTCTATTCCGATTAGTTACCCCACCGGGGCATATCAAGGCGCATCATTTCATGCATCTCGCCGAACTGAAGAAGAAATCCCCTGCTGATCTGCTGGCTTTTGCTGAAGAGCTGGAGGTCGAAAATGCATCATCCCTGCGCAAGCAGGACATGATGTTTGCCATCCTCAAGACTCTCGCCGAGCGTGAGCAGGCCATTTATGGCGAAGGAACGCTCGAGATCCTGCCGGATGGTTTCGGCTTTCTGCGCAGCCCGGAAGCCAATTATCTGCCCGGCCCGGATGATATCTATGTGTCTCCGGCCCAGGTGCGCCGCTTTGCCCTGCGGCCTGGTGATACGGTGGAGGGTGAGATCCGGGCGCCCCGGGATGGAGAGCGCTATTTTGCCCTCCAGAAGGTCAATACCATCAATTTTGAGGCACCGGAGCAGGTCCGTGCCCGTATCAATTTCGACAACCTGACCCCCCTCTTCCCCGAGCGCCGTCTCCGCATGGAAACCGAGCCGACAGGGGAAGCTTGCGCTGCTCCGGCTCCTGCCAAGGGCAAGGGGCGTGATCGCAAGGACCAGAAGGATTACACCTCCCGTGTGATTGATCTGGTCTCTCCCATCGGCATGGGGCAGCGTGCCCTGATCGTTGCACCGCCGAGAACGGGTAAGACGGTGATGCTTCAGAGCATTGCTGCTTCCATTTCTGCCAATCACCCGGATGTGTTCCTTATCGTTCTGCTGATTGATGAACGGCCTGAGGAAGTGACGGACATGGCCCGGTCCGTTCGTGGTGAGGTCGTTTCCTCCACCTTTGATGAACCGGCCCACCGCCATGTGCAGGTGACGGAAATGGTGCTGGAAAAGGCGAAACGCCTTGTCGAGCACAAGCGTGATGTAGTCATCCTGCTGGATTCCATTACCCGTCTGGCCCGGGCCTATAACACGGTCGTGCCCTCATCCGGCAAGGTGCTGACCGGTGGTGTGGATGCCAACGCCCTCCAGCGGCCGAAGCGTTTCTTCGGTGCGGCCCGTAACATCGAGGAAGGTGGCTCGCTGACCATCATTGCCACGGCCCTGATTGATACAGGTTCCCGCATGGATGAGGTCATCTTTGAAGAGTTCAAGGGCACGGGCAACTCCGAGCTGATGCTGGACCGCAAGCTGGCAGACAAGCGCACCTTCCCGGCCATCGACATCACCAAGTCCGGCACCCGCAAGGAAGAGCTGCTGGTGGACCGGGCGTCCCTCTCCAAGATGTGGGTCCTGCGCCGTATCCTTGCCCCGATGGGCACGATGGATGCCATGGACTTCCTGCTGGACAAGCTGCGTTACAGCAAGACCAATCAGGACTTCTTCGATGCGATGAACAACTGATTAACAGCCTGGTCTGTTGTCCATGAAAGAAAAGGCAGGGCCATGCATATGGCCCTGCCTTTTCTTTAGGTGAAGTCCATGTCAGACCATCAGCCATGGGGGATCAGAAGGTGAAGGAAGCTTGCCATCAAGATGATGGCAAGAGTGCCCATTCCCCAGAGGGCCAAGAACCACGCTAGACGTTTGGAGAAGGAGGCTGGCACCTTCTTCTTATCGTATGTGGTGAACTTAGTGATATCCATCGGCTTTTGTGACCTTTCCACGGAAAAGATAGTAGGAATAGATCGAATATCCCGTGATGATGGGGAGCAGGATGACGGTCCCGACGAGCTGGAAAAGCTGGCTGGGAACTGGAGATGCTACATCCCACAGGGTCAGGGTTGGTGGTACAGCGTAGGGCCAGATGGTAATGGCCAGGCCAACCAGGCTGAGCAGGAACCATCCAATGGCGCACAGGAAAGGCGTGATGGCGTGTTCCTTGTCTAGGGTCCGCCACATCAGGAAACCGGCCAGTGCCACCAGTAGAGGAACAGGCAGGCCGAACAGAATGTTCGGAAAGGCAATCCAGTGATGGAGATAGGGCGCATGGAGAAACGGCGTCCAGCAGCTAACGGCAATGATGCAGAGAATCATCAGAATGGATAATCTCTTGGACCAGCGGCGGCATCGTGCTTCCAGTTCATCGGATGTGCGCCAAACGAGCCAGGTCGTACCAAGAAGAGCATAACCTGTAACAACGGACAGGCCACAAAGAACGCTGAACGGTGTCAGCCAGTCCATGGCTCCTCCGGCAAAGGCACCGTGGCTTGTATGCACCCCCTGAACGTACCCGCCAAGAATGCAGCCCTGACAGAAAGCGGCAAGTGTGGACCCTGCCATGAAGCCCGTATTCCAGAAGGCCCGATGGTTGGGTGAGTGCGCCATGATGCGGAACTCGAATGCAACACCACGGAAGATCAAAGCCCCCAGCATGATGATGATGGGGATATAGAAGGCAGGCAGCAGCGTGCTGTAAGCACCGGGGAAAACACCGAACAGGGTTGCTCCACCCAGAACCATCCATGTTTCATTACCATCCCAGACGGGGGCAATCGTGTTGATCATGATGTCACGATGCTCCGGTTTTTTCTCGAAAGCAAAGAGCATGCCAATTCCCAAGTCAAAGCCATCAAGGATGACGTAGACCGAAATGGCCAGAATGACGATGAACGCCCAGATGAAGGGAAGATAGAATGCAAGGCCGGACATGTTATGACGCATCCTTGTTCTGAGAGATCGTATGATGATGGCTACCTAGGATCATGATGTCATCGCTGGTGTTGTCAGCAGCTTCTGGGGTGGCCCGTAGCAGGCGGATGAGCATCAGGAGGCCTGAGCCGAAAACAAAGAGATAGACCGCAACAAAAAACAGCATGGAGAAAGACAGGCTGGAGAGTGCCAGCGGTGAGGCGCTGTCTTTCGTGCGAAGCAGGCCATAGACCGTCCATGGTTGCCGCCCGACTTCTGTCGTAACCCAGCCACAGAGTAGAGCCAGAAACCCAGCTGGTGCCATGGTGAGTATCACCCGCAGAAAAAGAGGATGGTCGAACAAACGCTGTCGGCGCCGCAGCCAGAGTGACCAGAGGCCGCAGAGCAGCATAAGCCCCCCTAGGGCAATCATGATGCGGAAAGAAAAGAACACGATTGGCGCCGGGGCCCGCTGGTCTGCCGGATAATCTTTCAGGCCGGGCACCTTGCCGTTGATATCATGGGTCAGGATGAAGGAGCCCAGTAGCGGAATCCCTATGGCGTAATCCGTACGTTCTGTCTTCATGTTCGGGATGCCGAACAACAGTTCAGGGGCTCGTGTTTCGCTTGTCCAGTCGCCTTCCATGGCGGCAATCTTGGCGGGCTGATATTTCAGGGTGTTCAGCCCATGCATGTCGCCCGCTATGATCTGGAGAGGGGCTGTGATGACAATCATCCAGAGGGACAGGGAGAACATGAGGCGGATCGTACTGTCTGCCTGTGTACCTCCCTTTTTGGCCTTGAGCAGATGCCATGCACCTGCGGCAGCTACCGTGAAGGCCACTGAAAGCATGGCAGCCAGCCCCATATGGGTGATCCGGTAGGGAAAGGATGGATTGAAGATGATGGCCAGCCAGTCATGGGGCAGGAAATGGCCTGTCTTTTGGTCAATGACATAGCCTTGTGGGGTTTGCATCCATGAGTTGGATGCAAGGATCCATGTCATGGAGATCAGCGTTCCTGTAGTGACAGCACAGGTTGCAAAGAAATGCATTCTGCGGCCGACACGGTTCAGCCCGAACAGCATGACACCAAGGAAACCAGCCTCCATAAAGAAGGCCGTCATGACTTCGTAAGAGAGAAGCACGCCTGTGATGGGCCCTGCCTTGGCAGAGAAGCCTGCCCAGTTGGTACCGAACTCGTAAGCCATCACGATGCCAGAGACGACCCCCATGCCGAAGACGATGGAGAAGATTTTCAACCAGTATTTAAAGAGATTCAAATAACGGTTATCATTCGTTTTTAACCACATGCCTTCAAGAAAGGTGAGGAATACAGATAGACCGATCGAAAATGCTGGGAATATTATATGTACGCCAACGGTAAAGGCGAATTGTATTCGTGCGATTGTGAGAGGTAACTCATGGTCATTAACCATATATAATCATTCCTTTTCGTTGGAATGGGAGGAAATTGACATTTTTTCATTATTGATTTTGGCGAGTTTTCAACAATTGATTTTATTTTTCTTCTTATAAATATTTTTTAAATAAAAAATTCCCGTCATTTTTTGCGGGGTCAGGCCGATGGCAGGTGATGAAAATTTGCCATCATATTTTTGTAAGATCATGTGATGATCAGCTTTGGTAATAAGGTAAGGCTGGATGATCCCGTGTTTCAGGAACTGGATGCTTCTTGTTCCAACCCCAGCAGGAAGGCCTTGCTCTCTGCGCCTTCAAACCCGCTATAGTCACCATGGCCCCTGCCGTGGGAGGGCAGGACACGGTGGCAGGGGATGAGAATGAGCAGCGGGTTGCGGGCCACGGCCTGACCGATGGACTGCGGGCTTCCACCGACAGTTTTGGCCAGGTCGCCATAGGTCCGGGTCTGCCCGTGCGGAATGGCACGCAGGGCCGCCCAGACACGTTTCTGATAGGCCGTGCCATCAAGCATCAGTGGAATGGATTGGAAATCCACCGGCTCTCCATCAAAATAATCCTGCATCATGTCCCGCACTTTCAGCAGGAGGGGCGTTTCACTCTGGTCCCGGCCCCAGCCTTCATCAAGGGAGACGATCTGCTCCTCTTCTTCGCTGAGGGTCAGGGCACCGAGGGGAGAATGGAAAGAAAGCTGTGGCATGGCTGTCAGGCTGCCCCTTTTGCGGGAGAGCGTCAATTCTTTCTTTGGCCCGCTGCTTTTCGGGCATGAGTGCTGTATGAAAGGCGGCATGACATCATCCAGCATTTCCACCAAGACGGTTTTTGCGTTGGCGACAGGCCCGGTGCAGGGGGCGATTGCGGTCATGCGGGTCAGCGGGCCGGAGAGTGCGGCCCTGCTGGCGGCTCTCTGTGATGCCCTGCCAGCTCCCCGTCATGCCAGCCTGCGGGCCTTGCGGCATGAAGGTGACGTGCTGGATCACGCTCTCGTCCTCTGGCTGCCGGGGCCTCGGTCCTATACGGGGGAAGACAGCTTCGAGCTGCATCTTCATGCCGGTCCGGCCATCGTGGAGGCAGTGGCGCAGGCCCTTGTTTCCCTTGGTGCCCGCCCTGCCGAACCGGGAGAGTTCACCCGTCGGGCCGTGCAGGCAGGACGGATGGACCTGTTGCAGGCCGAGGCCATAGCCGATCTGATTGAAGCCGATACGCAGGCCCAGCGGCATCAGGCCCTGAAACAGGCTGATGGTGCCCTGAGCCAGCTTTACACGGAATGGGCGTCCCGCCTGCGGCAGGTTCTGGCCCAGCAGGAAGCCCTGATCGATTTCCCGGATGAGGAACTCCCCCCGGAGGTGGAAGACGCCCTGTTGGGTGACTGCCGGACCCTGGCGGAAGAGATGCAGGCCCATCTGGCCGATGAACGGGGCGAGATCGTCCGTGATGGTCTGAAGATCGTTCTGGCGGGGGCACCGAATGTGGGAAAATCCAGCCTGCTGAATGCGTTGAGTGGTCAGGATGCTGCCATCGTCACGCAGAAGGCGGGTACGACACGGGATGCCATCGCCGTGGACTGGATGATAGAGGGCATCCGTGTCCGGCTGATTGATACGGCAGGCGTGCGGGAGACGGAGGATGAGATCGAGGCGGAAGGCATCCGCCGGACCATGCGGCACGTGAAAGAGGCCGATCTGCTCTTTCATCTTGTCGGGCCGGGGGATGAGACGCCCCTGCTGGCGGATCACGCCATAAGGCTGCGGACGAAGACGGACCTCGCCCCGGCACGGGAGGGTGAGCTTGGCATCCATACGAAGGATGAAGCCGGTCTGGCCCCTCTGAAGGCATGGCTGAAAGCCCATCTGGCCCGTCTCATGGCTCAGCGTGGCACCCCGCCCCTGACCCGTGCCCGCCATCGGGCAGGGCTGAAGGAAGCACAGGAACATCTGACCCGTGCGCTGGAAGCCCCATGGCTGGAGGTGCGAGGAGAGGAGCTGCGCCTGGCCATGCAGGCCCTTGGCCGGTTGACGGGCCATGTGGATGTGGAAGCCCTGCTTGATACGATTTTTGGCCAGTTCTGTATAGGAAAGTGACGTTACCTCAATGAGCACATCACCTGCGCAAACCTATGATGTCATCGTGGTGGGGGGCGGTCATGCCGGGACGGAAGCCGCCGCTGCCGCTGCCCGCTTCGGGGCCCGGACATTGCTGCTGACGCACAGGCTGGACACCGTAGGCAGCATGTCCTGCAATCCGGCCATCGGAGGCATCGGCAAGGGCCATCTCGTGCGGGAGATTGATGCCTTTGATGGTCTCATGGGCAAGGCGGCAGACCGGGCGGGAATTCATTTCAAGCTGCTGAACCGTTCCAAAGGGCCAGCGGTACATGGGCCACGGGCGCAGGCGGACCGCTCGCTTTACCGGGCCGCCATACAGGACCTTCTGGCGGCCACACCCAACCTGACCATGCTGGCCGGGGCCGTGGGCGACCTGATTGTCGAGAAGGGTCATGTCCGGGGTGTGATCTGTGAGGATGGCCGCCGTTTTTCCGCCGGGGCGGTCGTGCTGACAAGCGGTACCTTCCTGCGGGGCGTGATCCATACGGGGCGGGTCAGCCAGCCAGCCGGACGCATTGGCGATGCGCCCGCCACGCAGCTTGGGGAGCGGCTGGAAGCCCTGGGGCTGAAAATGGGCCGCCTGAAAACAGGCACCCCGCCCCGTCTGGCCCGTGACAGCATCGACTGGGAGGCCCTGCCTGCCGATGAGGGCGATGCCGAGCCGGAGGCCTTCAGTACGCTGACAGCCTCCCTGCCCAATAGACAGATCGTCTGTCGCATCACGCAGACAACCCCGCAGACACACAGGATCATTGAGGACAACCTGCATTTTTCGGCCATGTATGGCGGTGAGATCACCGGGCGGGGTCCCCGCTACTGCCCGTCCATCGAGGACAAGATCGTCCGTTTCGCAGGGCGGGACAGTCATCAGGTGTTTCTGGAGCCGGAGGCCCTGCCGGGCAATCCGGGTGGGGAGCTGGTCTACCCCAACGGCATCAGCACCTCCCTGCCGGCCGAGGTGCAGGCGCAGATGATTGCTTCCATGCCGGGGCTGGAGACGGCCCGCATTGTCACCCCCGGTTATGCCGTTGAGTATGATTATGTTGACCCACGGGAGCTGCGTCCGTCTCTGGAGCTGCGGGCCTTGCCCGGCCTGTATCTCGCCGGGCAGATCAATGGCACGACAGGGTATGAGGAAGCGGGCGCACAGGGTCTTCTGGCCGGTCTGAACGCTGCCCGGGCCGTGGCAGGCAGCGAGCCCCTGACGCTGGGACGGGAGGAATCCTACCTTGGCGTGCTGATTGATGACCTGACTCTGCATGGTATCAGCGAACCCTATCGCATGTTCACCTCACGGGCGGAATATCGCCTTCTTCTGCGGGCGGACAATGCGGACCTGCGCCTGACACCAAAAGCCATCGAGGCCGGATGTGTTGGCACAGAACGTGAGGCGGCCTTCCGTGAGACGGTGCGCCAGATTGATGAAGCGATGGAGGAAGCCCGGAAACCGGCCTTCCTGCCCCAGCACCTGCGGGAGCATGGCATCGAGGTCTCGCAGGATGGACGGCGGCGCAGCCTGCTGGACGTACTGGCGACACAGGCCGATGAGACACGGATTGCCAGTCTCTCTCCATGGTTTGCCGCTCTGCCGGTCCGTATCGGGCGGCACGTACAGACAGAGGCCCGCTATGGTGGCTATCTGCGCAGGCAGGAGCGGGAAATCCAGCAGCTGAAGAGTGAGGCGGCCTTGCGCCTGCCGGATGATCTGGATTACGGGGCGATCGGGGGGCTGAGCCAGGAAATGCAGGAGCGGCTGGGGGCTGCCCGTCCGGTCGATTTCGCCGCTGCGGGGCGTGTCCGGGGTGTGACGCCCGCTGCCCTCATTGCCCTGCTTGCCCATGTCAGGAGCCGTACATGATGACGCATGTTTCACATGAAACAGAAAAGAAGCTCGCCCATTTTGCCAGCCTGCTGACCCGCTGGAATGAGAAGATCAATCTTGTCAGCCCGAAGGATATCGCCCACCTCCGCCAGCGTCACATTGAGGACAGTCTCCAGCTCGTCCCGCATGTTGCGGCTGGTGTGCGGATAACGGACCTTGGTTCTGGCGGTGGTTTCCCCGGGCTGATCGTGGCGATTGCAACAGGAAACCCGGTCACGCTGATTGAGTCCGACCAGCGGAAATGCGCCTTCCTGCGGGAAGCGGCACGGGAATGTGGTGCCCGTGTCACCGTGCTGGCAAAACGGATCGAGCAGGCAGAGGTGGAACCGGCGGACATTGTGACAGCCCGTGCGCTGGCCCCCCTGCCCCAGCTGCTCGACTGGGCACGGCCTCTGCTGAAGGAGGAAGGGTATTGTCTTTTCCTCAAGGGAAGAAAAGCGTCAGATGAGTTGACCAGTGCCCGTTCTGACTGGCACATGAGATATGAAAGTCTCCCAAGCCGAACAGACCCAGACGGGGTCCTTCTCAGGATCAGTGATTTCAGACGTGTCTAAAGCTGCTTCACATACACCGCACATCATCGCCATTGCCAACCAGAAGGGGGGTGTCGGCAAAACGACGACCAGCCTGAATCTGGCGGCAGCTCTGGCGCAGCGCAAGCGTGTCCTGCTGGTGGACCTTGACCCGCAGGGCAATGCGTCAACAGGCCTCGGGCTGGATTATGATGAGCGTGGCCGTGGCACCTATGGCGCCTTGCTGGAGGATGCCCCGGCGGAGACGCTTCTCCGTTCCAGCGTGGTGCCGAAGCTGGATGTCATGCCTGCCAATGGCGACCTGGCCGGAGCCGAGCTGGAGATGATCGACCAGGACCGGCGGGAATACCGGCTGCGGGATGCCCTGAAACCATTGCTTAACCGGTATGACATCATTCTGATCGACTGCCCGCCCAGCCTGGGGCTGTTGACCCTCAATGCGCTTGTCGTGGCCCAGAGCGTTCTGGTGCCGTTGCAGTGCGAGTTCTTCGCTCTGGAGGGGATCAGCCAGCTGGTCCGTTCCATCGAGCGGGTGCGTCTTGCCTTCAATGCGGACCTGCATCTGGAAGGGATCGTGCTGACAATGTTCGATACCCGCAACAATCTCTCTGCTCTGGTGGCGGAGGATGCCCGTGGCTTCTTTGGTGATCAGGTCTTCAAAACGATGATTCCCCGTAATATCCGTATTTCCGAAGCACAGAGTCATGGGCGGCCTGTCATGGATTATGCCCGCAGTTCCACCGGGGCACTGGCCTATGAGGATCTGGGGGCCGAGCTGCTGAAACGGCTGAAGAAGAAAGGCTGAGCACCATGGCAAAGAAGGCATCCCCCTCCTCCCGCAAACTTGGCCGGGGTCTGGCCGCTCTTCTGGGGGATCAGGCGCCCAATCTGGCCCGTGTTGGGGCCCCGCAGGGTGAGGCTCAGGCTCCGTCCCAGCCAGGAAGTCTGGGGGTGGATCTGCTCGCTCCCAGTCCGTTCCAGCCGCGTCGGGACATGAATGAAGACCGGCTGGCCGAGCTTGCTGATTCCATCCGCTCCCGCGGGGTGATCCAGCCCATTCTTGTGAGACCGGACCCCGAGCAGAAGGGGCGGTATCAGATCATTGCTGGTGAACGCCGCTGGCGGGCTTCGCAGAAGGCGGGCCTGCATGAGGTGCCCGTCTATATCCGTCAGCTTGATGATACGGATGCCATGGCGGCGGCCATGGTCGAGAATCTCCAGCGGTCGGATCTCAACCCTGTTGAGGAAGCAATGGGGCTGCAACGGCTGCTGCAGGATTATAGCCTGACGCAGGAGGAACTGGCCGGGGCGATTGGCAAGTCCCGCTCTCACATCACCAATACCATGCGCCTGCTGAACCTGCCGGAGGCTGTTCTGGTCCAGCTGCGGGATGGTGGGTTGAGTGCCGGTCACGCCCGTGCCCTGCTGGGCCATCCCGACCCGGTGGCCGGTATGGCTGAGGTGCTGGCAAAGGGGCTGAATGTTCGCCAGACGGAAGACCTTGTGGCCCGGCTGAACAAGGCGGCCAGTGAGGAGAAGACCAAGGCTGCCCCGGCTCCGGAGATCACCCGGCTGGAGGAAGACCTCTCAGCCCGTTTCGGGCTGAAGACGCAGATACGCTTCAATGGGAAAAGTGGATCGCTGAAGATCAACTATTCCTCTCTGGAGCAGTTTGAGGCCCTCATGGCCCGTCTGACCGGACAGAGCTGATTTTTTTGAGAAAATATTTAAAATCCCCTTGTCAGCCTTCATGAAGGCTGATAGATAACCATCCATCGGTTACCGATTGTGGGCACATAGCTCAGTTGGTAGAGCAGCTGACTCTTAATCAGCGGGTCCTAGGTTCGAGCCCTAGTGTGCCCACCACAATCGGCCGGTTCCCCTGAAAAGATGTCGAAAACTTTCCGGATGCCAGCGGCAGGACACCCGCTCTGCGTTTTCTGCTGGAAAGAAGATGATCCCCTTTCTCCTAAAAACCGCTCTGTCCGCCGTGCTCGTGGCCTCCATTGCCACGGTGGCCCGTCGCCTTCCTGCTTTGGGTGCGCTCATTGCGTCCCTGCCGCTTGTGTCTGTTCTGGGGATGATTTTTCTCTGGGCTGAGAAACCGGACCGTGAGCTGATGGCCACTCATAGTGAGGCGACTTTCTGGTACGTTCTGCCATCCCTGCCCATGTTTCTGCTCATTCCCGCCCTCCTGCGGCGAGGCTGGCCTTTCTGGGGCAGTCTGGCGGTTGGCTGTGTATTGACGGTTCTGCTTTATCTTGTCGTGGTCTGGTGCGCCCGACGTTATGGCATGGTTCTGTAAATGGTCAGACAGGACATGCTCATGATTATTCTGCGTCTTGACTGACGTTACCCTGCGTTGATTTTTCATTTATTTTTTTGAAAAATTACTCTTTCTTTCTGGAGGATGAAACGTGAAGAGTGCCAGTCCGTTCGGCTATTTCATAAAAGGTATAAAAAATTAGGTGACATTCAGCGGACGGGCAACTTGTCCTGAATACTGGTATTTTAGGCTTTTTGAATGTATTTTTTATTTTGTTATTGAAATAATTTATTATATATTTGGTAGTATATTTCCATGGATTGTTTTTTCTATTTTAATGTTTTTACCGGGTATAGCTGTTGGGATGCGACGGTTACATGATACTGGTCGGTCCGGTTGGTGGGTATGGCTGCCGTCAGCATCCTTCTCAGTGATCGTTTACTATGTTGCGTTCCTGTATAAATTAAATCCGTCAGGGGGACATCTGTCCCCACTCGTTTTCCTTCCCATTATCCCATTCCTGCTTTGCCCGATCGCTACTCTCATTTTTTTGTGTCAGCCGGGGACGCCGGGGAACAACAGGTTTGGTCCTCCGCCTGGTAACGGCAGAGGCTGAGAGTAAAATCTGTTTCATGTCCTGAGAAAGGCATAAGCGATATTCAGCAAGTTTCGATGGCTGGCATCCTCATGGAGGTTGCCAGCCATTTTTTATGGGCAGACCGTTTCATGATGATGACGTGTTTCCTCATGTTAAGGATATATGGCTGGATCAGGGCACTTTATGCGGGCAGGCCGGCCATAAGTCTGTTATGGACAGGCAGGACAGGATAGGATGGCAGCGTCAGAGAAGATGAGAGTGCTATGCGTGTAAGCGATTTCAAGCCTCGGCCAGTCGCAGGGCGGCATCAGCCGGTGATAGCCCTGGTCGGGTGTGATGGAAGTGGGAAGTCCACCGTGGGGACGGCCCTGCTGGCGCTGTTGCAGGCCGAGCGGCCGACGGCTTTCTGCCATCTCGGCAAGCAGGCAGGCAATCTGGAGCGTACGCTTGCCCCCCTGCCCTTCATTGGCCCGTATGTGACAGGCAAGGCCAGGAAAGAAAACAGCCGGATACAGACCGGCAAAAAAGCAGGCGTGCTGGCGGCCGTGTCGGGTTTCGTTCTGTCCATGCGGCGTGTGTTTCGTTTCGCACTCATGCGGTGCAAACATGAACGGGGCATGGCCGTGCTGACGGATCGTTATCCGCAGAATAGTGTGCCTGGCCCCATGGATGGTCCCACTCTGGCCAATCTGAACCGGGATGGCGTCCTGCTGCGGATTTTCAGCCGGGTGGAGCGGGCGCTCTATGCACGGATGGCCCGTTTCCGGCCAGATGTCGTCATACGGCTGAATGTTGACCTGGAGACGGCCCTGCAACGCAAGCCGGATCATGTTTCTTTCAAGCTGGCCCGCAAGATTGAAGACCTTGCCCGGCTGGATTTTTCTGGTGCTCCCATCGTTGATATCGATGCCACCGAGCCGCTGGCGCAGGTACTGGCACAGGCAGAAGAAACAGTCCGCAAGGTGCTGGCACTCTATCCCCGTTCCGGCCAGGGATTGGCTGCGCAGCCCCGGGCAGGCTGTCTGGTTTCGCTGGTTGGGTGTGATGGGTCTGGCAAGTCCAGTATCAGCCAGTCTCTGGTCCAGCATTTTTCTGAAACACGTCCAACCGTTTATGGGTATCTTGGTCTTGGTTCGGGTGATCTTGGGCGGCGGATCGGGGCTCTGCCCCTTATTGGTCCAGCGTTGGAGAAGAAGCTGAACGGCAAGGCCAAGAAGGCCCGGACCAAGGGTGAAAAAATGCCGGGCCTGATGACGGGTCTTGTTCTGTTTGTCTTTTCTCTGGTGCGGCTGAAGCGCTTTCTACGGGTCAGGCGGGCGGTCGAGAAGGGATTTCTGGTGGTGACGGACCGTTACCCGCAAATGGAAATTCCTGGCCAGTGTGATGGTCCTGGTCTTTCAGCGGCTTATAGCAGCAATCCGCTGATCCGGTTTCTGGCCTGGCTGGAACGTGGCATCTATCGCCGGATCGTGGCCTTCCGGCCTGATCTGGTCATCCGGCTGAATGTGGATGCGGAAACAGCCCATGGCCGCAAACCGGACCATGACCTCGAAGCCCTGCGGATCAAGGCGGAGCTGATGCCGCAGCTGAATTTCAATCAT
This sequence comes from Parasaccharibacter sp. TMW 2.1888, assembly GCF_023167265.1. Lineage (NCBI taxonomy): Bacteria > Pseudomonadati > Pseudomonadota > Alphaproteobacteria > Acetobacterales > Acetobacteraceae > Parasaccharibacter > Parasaccharibacter sp. TMW 2.1888. The sequence continues at coordinate 925,610 of NZ_CP030979.1, read as the reverse complement.
GCTCCGCTGGTTGAGGTCGATGCCCGCCAGTCTTACGAAGCTGTGCGGCAGGACGTGCTGGATATTCTGGCACGGCACGGGCTTGTCTGAAGCAGGAAGGCCCATCCGTTTTTCTGGATGGGCCTTGCCGCAAGGGGCGGGCGTTCAGTGTGGGCTGCGTTCCAGAAAGGCCCGGATGCGCTGGGGAATTCCCTCCGGGGATTGGAAGCGGTCCCGCCGGTAATCCTGCGTTCCCTCCAGTTTTTTCTCGATCAGCCCGTCATGGAAATCGCCCATCATGCCGTTGATCGTGGCGAGATATTCTGAAAGCTGGTCCAGCGCTCTGGAGGGGCGGATCGTGCGCAGTGTGTCATTGAAGGCCACCCGGCGGCTGATGATCTTGCGCATGACATGGAATTCATGGCCGGTTGTGGCATCCAGCGTGCGTATCAGTTTTGCCAGTCTGGCATTTTCTTTCTTCTGGTAAGCGATGATGCCTGCCGTACTGTCTTCTTTCCAGAGGGCGATGGGGGCGGCGATCAGCCAGTAATAGACCGGTGAGAGCACGACCCAGAGGATGAGGCCGTTGATCAGCGTAGCCCGCCGCTGGTGGTTTTTGAAGGCATCCTGCATGTTGCCCATGATGATGGTGACAACATGCAGCAGGAGCGGATAACGGTGCTGCCTGGTGAAATTGGCACAGGCAAAGCGCATGTGCTTGAATTTGGCCCGTGCGTATTTGAAGGCCAGCTGTTCGTCCTTGCTGGCTGTGCCAGAGAGGGCAATCTTCAGGATCAGGCGACGGAAGGCCTTGCGGTCCACGCCATGTTCGAGAAGCTGCCAGCAGAGATTGTAGCCATCCCGGATTTCAGTCTTCTCACAGGCGGGCAGGACATCCTCGGGCAGGGGGGTGTCAGGGTGGGGAACGTCATCAAGGAGAACATGCTCAAAGACGGTATCCAGCATCTTCTGAGGGAAAGCCGGTGTGCTGCGGCGGCTGGCAGAAGGGCGGAAAGGGAAAATGGGCATGGCTGGGCTGGCATCTCCTGGCAAGGTATCAGCTGCCGGGCGAGGCGGGCAGGCTGTCGGTCTGGCGGATCTCCCTTTCATGAGGGAGGATGATCCTGTTGCGGCGCAGATAGGTTATACCCATTATGGCGAACGTGGTCATGGTAGCAAAGAACATGCCCAGGGCATAGGCAAGCCCGGCGCCGTTCAGGCCGTAGCGATGGCCCATGTAGACAAGCAGCGGGACGTAAAGAATCACGGAAACGAGCTGGGCCAGCATGATGTAATGGGAGCGTCCCGCCGTGTAGAGCACGCCTTCCATTGGCAGCCCGGCGGTGAAGAAGACCAGAGCCGGAGACATCCACATCATCAGGGTTGCGGCATCGCCAAAGCGGTGACCGAACATGCTGATGACGGGTTTTCCCCCGATATAGACAACCAGCATGGCCAGCATGCCCAGTGCGCCGGAAAGGACGCTGGTCCGCAGGGCCAGCTTCCATGGGGCGGAGGTCCGTGGATCCATGAGAACGACTTCGGGGTAGTAGCTTTTCTCCAGCAGTTTTGCAGGCCGCTGGACAGCATCCAGAAATTCCATGGCGAGGGAATAGAGGCCGGCTGCTGATGTGCTGACGATCTTGCCAACCAGCAGTTTGCTGATCGGCTCCCAGACCGTTTCCAGCAGGGTGGTGATGTTGGCGGTCCAGACGAAGCCCCACATGCCCTTTGGCATCTGCCGGGCTGCCTTCAGGATGCTGGGGCGCAGCCCTTTCAGCAGGTCATGGCGTTTCAGTTCCAGCAGGGCCGTGGCCCAGAGATATATCTGGCCAGCCAGAAGAGCCAGGTACCAGGCGATGACGAAACCGGCCAGCTTCATGCCACTGCCCCATGCCAGCAGGCAGCAGACAGCCCGGACAGCTGGTGTGATGAGCTGCTGCCGGGAGACGAGGTCTATGCGGTCGAAAAGGCGGAGGATGCCGTAGGCGGCCGTGCTGCCCATGCCGGGGATCAGTGTGCAGTAGAGCAGGATCAGCAGGGTTGGCTTGTCATGGACACCCAGCACTTGGCCCAGACAGAGGAAGGCCACCATGCCGAACACCATGGAGAGAAGCCCCGCACAGATATCCAGCCCCATGGCCAGGCTGATGCTGGTCTGGACAGTCCTGCGCTCTCCCTTCTGCCAGGGAACAGCAGCATAATGCAGGACAATCTGCCAGCTCTGGAACTGGCCGATGGCGGCAATCGTCTCGATGTAGGAGGCTATCAGTGTCAGAACGCCGAAATCATGCGGGCGCAGTGTTCGCCCGGTCACGACCAGTGCGACGAGGCCCATGACAGCCCCGATGAGTTTGGTCGATCCCAGCTTTCCCGCATTTTTCAGAACAACGCGGAAAAGATCATCCTTGAACCACCCTTTCATTCTGCGGGCTCGTGGAAGGCAGGAAGTTCATTGATGGCGACAACCCGCCAATGCCCGGCAATATGTTCGATGATGCTCAGGGAAAGATTCTGGATGCAGAAGCGCAGGGCCGTTTCCACGGGGATGTCCAGACAGTGGGCAAGAGCCATGCGAATGGCGCCGCCATGGCTAAGAATGACCATGTCTTTTCCGGCATTCTGTCGGGCATGGCTTTCCAGCGCCAGGCCGATGCGCTGGCGGACATCCACCATGCTTTCACCCTCTGGTGGACGTTCATCTGCTGCGATGGACCAGAAAGGGGGAGCCGGTTTTCTGAGCAGGGATGGAAACGTGTCGTGGGGGGTACCGTTCCATTGCCCGATGGACTGTTCAATGAAGGCGGGGTCAATCCTCATGGGAGTGGAGAAATTGCCGGCTTTCTGAATGGTCAGGCCGGTGTCGCGGGCCCGCTGGAGGGGGGAGGAAAACCATGTCGCCTTGCGGGGCAGGCGCCGGGCCAAGGCCTCGTAGGCGGGCTTCTGGCTGCGGAGATGCTGGGGACAGAGGGGCACGTCCAGCGTGCCGTACATGGTCTGTCGTGCTGCTTCTTCCACGATGGCATGACGCACCAGCCAGAAACGTGTCACACCGGCGGGGAGGTCCGGTCCATCCAGAAAATGCTCCTGAGGGTCTGGCATGGCGGGCTGCGTCACAAAAAAACCTCTCGAATGGGTCAGACAGCTGTGTCGGTTTGCCGGGGGAGGGCTGACAGGCTGATCACAGATTCATGATAAGGCGCATAGCGGGGAAAGAAACAGCTCTCAAGGAGAAGTTTCATAATTTGTGAAAACTGTTGCGGTCCTGGATGCGGTTTTTCATTCCGTTCTGACGCCGGGACAGCTATCTGATAGGCATGGCCCCGTCAGGTGGGGAACAGGCCAGAAAGCCACGAAGGAGAGAGACGGACATGAAACTTTCAGCAGGGCCGGTCATGGCTCCGGGTTTCTGGGTCAGGCTGTTCCGCACGGTCTGGCCGAAGAGCGACAATGAAGTATTCGTGCTGGATGGCAAATGGGTGATCCTGTTTCATGTCGTCATTGTTGCCATCCTTATCGGCGTCCATCTGATTCTGATGAACCTCAAGGATTTCTGACAGGACGCAAGGCTTTCCGGGTCATGACGGTTCCAGCCAGCAGGTAGAGGCCGACACCGCCCAGACTGATCCAGAATGGCAGGGGAATGTCGCTGTACCAGGCGAGGAGCAGCCCGCCCCATGAGAGCAGAAGCGCCCCCAGAACGGAGCAGACCATGCCCCGGAAGGGAGGGAGCTCCAGCTTCAGGGCAGCGGCAGCAGGGCCGACCATCAGGCTGAAACAGAGCAGTGCTCCGGCGATTTCCGCACAGGCCGCCGCAGCGAGGGCGGCAAGCAGGAGGAAGAGCTGGCCCAGCCGGGTTGGCGAGAGGCCCTGTGCCTCTGCCAGGCTGGGGCAAAGGCTGCTGAAAAGCAGGGGGCGCCAGAGGATGGCCACCCCTCCAAGACAGACAGAGACCAGCCCTGCCAGCATACCAAGGGTTGGGCCATCCAGCCCCAGGACATCGCCAAAAAGCAGGGTCGTTGTCTGGGAAGACGCTTCATTCGCTTCATGAAGACACCAGACACCAATCCCCAGGCTGGCGGCCAGAATGAGGCCGGTCATCGTGTCCCGCTGGGTGGGATGCTGTCTGCCCCGCTGTTCCTGCCCCATGAAGAGACCGCCCACCATGCTGGCGGCCATCATGCCTGCCAGTGGGGGGAGATGCAGCCACACGGCCGCTGCTGCCCCACTGAAGCCGATATGCGGCAGGGCATGGGCTGCAAAAGCCTGTCGCCGCAGCAGCATGAGCCAGCCCAGCGTGCCAGCCAGCAGCGAAACTAGAAAACAGCCCAGAAAGGCATGCTGCATGAAGGGGAAAGAAAAGGGATTGGTCTCAGACATGCAGCGCTCCCTTTGACAAAGTGATCTCTCTCATGGGCAGGTCAAGGCCAGTGGTCTGTAGCGGCCCATGAACCGTGATGAACAGACTGACCTTTTTCTGCTGGTGAAGCTGGCTGAAAAGCTGGAGCAGCGCTTCATGGCTGGCACGATCCAGGGCGGCAAAGGGTTCGTCAAGAATGAGCAGCCTCGGGGAGCCGGCAAGGGCCTGTGCAAGGGCAACACGTTGTCTTTCGCCGCCAGAAAGCGCTCCGAGCGGGCGTGAGGCCAGAGGCAGGGCCCCGACTTCAGCCAGAAGGGCCCTGGCTTTCCTGCGGGTTTTGCGAGGGGCAGGAAAGCCCCAGTGCGTGCCATCCAGACAGGCCATGACATGGCTGATGACTGGCAGCATGGGCGCCGTGTCGTCAGCCTTCTGCGGCATGTACCCACAATGGCGACGGGCTCTGGCGGGTGGGTGGCCATTGATGAGAAGCTCTCCCCCCTGTAGGGGAAGCAGCCCCATGAGGGCTCGGAGAAAACAGGTTTTTCCGGCTCCATTCTGTCCACGCAGGATGGTCAGGCCCTCCAGGGGAACATCAAGAGTGGCATGATGCAGGACAGGATGGCCCCCTACCTGGAGGCTGACATCCCGGCAGGTAAGGCGGGCTTCCTTCATGGATGGGGGGGTAGCGGGGTGTTGCGGGGCGCTGTCTGGTACAGGGCCTGTTCGAGCGATGTGAGGATGCCGTTCAGCCAGTCCTGCCAGTGTTGCCCGGTGGGCAGGCTTTCCCCGATGGCAAGGACTGGAATGCCGGACTGACGGGCCATGTCCTCCATTCTGCTCGCCTGTGGGGCGCTGATGGCCGGATTGCTGACCAGAAAGCGGATGGTCTTCTCGTGCAGGGCTGTTTCCAGCATGGCGGTGTCACGGGGAGACAGACCGGATTCGTTCATCAGGGCACGGGCCCAGCTCTGGTCTGTCATGACCAGCCCAGCCGCCAGCAGGAGACGTTCCCCGGCTGGTTCGGTCATGGCGAAGGGGGCGCCATGGTCTCTCTGCTGGATGGCCTGCTGGCGGGTGGCGATCTGGTCGATCTGCTGTTCGAACAGGGCGAGGCGCCTGTCGATGTCCTGCTGGGCCTGGGGGCGAAGCCCGGCAAGCCAGACGGCGATCTGTCGGGCCGTATTCCGGACCGTAGGGAGATCAAAAAAGAGATGCGGGTCTTCTCCGGTCTGCCAGCCCCCCTGACTGGCAGCAAGGAAGAGCTTCACAGAGGCGGGAAGCAGCTTCATGGCCCAGTCATCATAGGTGGCTCCATTGAGCAGCACGGCATCACTGGCTGCCAGCTGGCGGGCCATGAGGGGTGAAGGCTGGAGATGGTGCGGGTCCAGCCCCTCGCTGGTGATGAGCGAGCGTGTCCGTAGCGCTGGGCCACCAATCTGCTGGGCGATATCGCACCAGACGGGTTCCACGCAGCTCAGCAGGGGGGCTGGTCGGTCCGGTCCCGTTTCCGTGCTGGCCCGGGAAGGAAGGGGCAGCAGGCCTGTCAGCAATGTCAGAAAAAGCGGCAGGCAGGGGAGAAAACGCACCGTGAACATGGAAGCCTTTCAGGGCCATCAGCAGACGTGGATGTTATATAATAACATTTCGTTTGTCTGAAAAGGCACGGTCCTCCCCTCCCCTTCTCTCATTTGTGCCCGAACAGATGGCGGAGATCGTCACTGAGATGCTGGAAGGCATCCTCGTTGCTGCGCCGCCGCCTGTTCCCTTTCTCGGAAATGGCTGTAACGGTGACGGTCATGCCGGCAGCGAGGTTGAGGTCCGGCGGGATGGAATCCAGGCTGATGCGGACGGGAATACGCTGGGCCAGCCGCACCCATGTATAAACAGGGTCCACGGTGGGCAGGCCGAGGGCATTGGTCAGGGCGTTCCTGCTCGCAATGCCACGGGTGATGCTGTGGACATGCCCATAAAGCGGGGTGTGATAGCCCATCAGATCCATGCGGACAGGGTCTCCCACGCTGAGGTCATGGACCTTCACTTCCTCGAAATACCCATCCACCCAGAATGAATTCGTGTCGATGACATGAATGTTCACCTGCCCGGCGGAGGCATAGTCCCCCGGCCTCATGGTCAGGTTTGTGATGATGCCGTCTATGGAGCTGCGGACGGTCGTGCGGTCCAGATTGATCTGGGCCTGTCTGCGCTGGGCAAGGGCTGTGCTGTAGATGGCCCGGGCCTGCTGTGCCAGAGCCTCATATTGCGTCTTTTCTTCCTGCGAGACGGCCGCTCCCGGGATGGCATGGCGCCACCGGGCCTGATTCAGGCGGAACTCCAGGTCTGCCTTGGCCTTGTTCACATCGGCATCGGCTTTTTCGAGGGCGACCTGATAGTCGAACGGGTCGATGACATACAGCACGTCTCCAGCATGGACCTGCTGGTTGTCATGGACAGGAACGGTGATGATCTGCCCGGAGACACGGGGAGCAATATTGGCCACCTGTACACGCACCTGCCCGTTACGGGTCCACGGGGCGGCGGTGTAATAGTCCCAGAGGACAACAGCCACGAACCCGGCCACGCAGAGGATGGAAGCTGTGACAGCAAAACGGATGAGGCGGTAGGCACGGGTAAACACTGGCAGCCTTATAGCAGGATGGTGAACAGGCCGAGCAGGCAGATCATGATGGCAAACTGTGCCAGAGGCGGGTTGGCGAAGAAACGCCAGAGCCTCATCCACTGGAGCATGAGGCGGAGCAGGAAGGTCCCCAGCAGGGCCAGGGCCAGGTCGATGATGAAGGAGGACACGAACAGCCCATCCAGATTGATGACAAGGTGGCGTGTTACCATCGCCTGCGCCCTATTCCGTAATGGCGGAGCGCGGATCCGTTCTGCTGGAGGAGGAAGCGGACTTCCTCCAGCCCTGCAGCACATAGAACCGCTGCAACATGGGCAGGCCCGCTGGAGGCTGGCGCCCGGGAGAGCATCTTCTCTGCCATGAGGGGCAGATGGTCTGCCAGTGAAAAGAGCTTCATGCGGGTCAGGCTCATCTGCATGGTGTCCGCCAGTGGTGCCAGTTCCGTGTACCGGCGGGCCGTCTTGAGGTCCAGCTCCAGCCGGGCCAGTGCTGTGGTGAGGTCTGCCAGACTGATGAAACGCTGGCAGACCCTCCAGGCTGCCTTGCCTTTCTTCTCCTGGCTGATGGTCTGGCTCAGCATGTAGAGCTGGTGGAGCCGGTCATATTTGCGGCTCAGCAGGGCTGGTGTGAAGGATGGTGACCGGGCGGCAAACTGGCGTTCCAGCTCCCTGGCGATGGAGAGAGTGATGCGGAAGCGGGTCCGCCGTGGCCGTGGCGGCAGGAACAGGATGAGGAAGAAGGCGGTGATGCCAGCCGCACAGAGATAGAAGGTGTTGCGGTCCACAAAGGCAAGAAGGTTGTAGTCATGGTGATTGTTCAGCCCCAGAAAGACGAAGAAAAAGGCGCCGTAATGTGAGCCTGCGGCCGCCGTTGCGGGATTGATGATGAGCAGGCAGCTGAACATGACCTGGAAGAGCATGACAATGGCCATGCCCATCATGGTGTTGACATGCGGCAGGATGAAGAACGAGGTCAGCCCCGCCGTCAGGATGCCCAGCGGTGTTCCGATCAGGATACCCCGGCCGAAAGCGGCACTGTTGGGCTGGGTGATGCCCAGGCAGAGCAGCATGGCGCATTGAGAGAGTGCCGTGGCAGCATTGGGCAGGCCGCTGCCGATGAAGAGGGCCGCTGCCGCACTGAAACAGAGCAGCACCCTGATGGCATTGACGAGAGCTGCGATCCTGTCCGGGTGGAAGGCGAACCGGCTCATGGTTTTTACCTGGCCCAGTGGGGCTGCCTTCAGCAGCGTGTTGAGACCTTTGCGGCTGATGTGACGGCTGGCAATCAGGCTGGCCGTGCGCTCCAGGCGCCAGGCATCGGCCAGGGTCAGCCGGGGGGCCTCTGGCGGCAGGCGGCCGAGCAGGTCTGCCAGGATGGTTTCTCTGTCCGTGCCAGAAGGGGCGTGTATGTCGAAGCGTGTCAGGGCCAGCACGGCGGGGGCGATGGTGGCCTGGCGCATGAGAGCCAGCAGGCTGCGGCAGCAGGACAGGGCCGTCACCATGCCAATGAGACAGACCTGTGCCCCTTTTGCGCGCAGCCGACCTCGGGTCAGTTCCGTGCGTGTATCATGCACCTGGTGGGTCAGGGCAAAGACCGTGCTGGAAAGCGCTATGGTTTCCAGCGGGGAAAGGGTTGGCACGGTGTCATCAAGGGCGAGACGGGTTTCATGGCGTACTTCGGCTGCCGTTTTCTGCAGACTGCGCACGAGTCTTTGCCAGACATGCGGTGTACCGGAAAGCAGGGCGACCGTGGCAATGGCGGCAACGCCGATCATCACGGTGGAGACACGGGCCACCGTGACATCAAAGGCATTCTGGGGGGCATCAATGTGGGAAATGGCGATCAGGGCCACGACATAGCCTGAAAGGACGGCCCCATAGGCCCGGAATCCTCGGCGCAACGTGCCAGCATAGGCGCATATGGCCATCCAGACAGCACAACCACCCAGCAGAAGCTGGCGTTCCTGCCCGAACATGGAGACAAGGCAGAGGGCCACGACACCACCAACCAGAGTGCCGACCACCCGGTAGAAGGCTTTGCTCAGGGCCTGCCCCCGCAGGGGTTGTGCCAGCAGCATGACGGTCACGGCAGCACTGGCGGGAGAATCAATCTGCGCCCAGAAGGCAACCAGCAGGGCCAGCACGAGCGCTGCCCAGATGCGCAGGGTGAAGCCCCACCAGCCTGGTGGAAAGATGCTGCCTGCGGCCACCCGGAGACGGGACATCATGGCAAGGGGTGCCTGCATCAGGAAAAACGCACGACCGGGCATGAAACAGCAGAGCAGCCAAGGCCGGGACAGGCACTGTCATCAGGCAGGTAAGCTGGCTGATGTTTCACATGGAACAATTTGTAAGAGGATATCTGGTGGAGCCAATCGGGATCGAACCGACGACCTCTTGAATGCCATTCAAGCGCTCTCCCAACTGAGCTATGGCCCCACTTTTGCAGTGTGTCGACGACGCACCGTGTGGGGAGCATATATCCCCACATGGGAGGAAAAGGCAAGGGGGAAGATGCAATTTTTTCCATAAATTATTGCACGGGCTTCCTGCTGCCTGTCAGCCAGGCAGGATACCATGCTGTCGCAGGGCAGCCAGCAGCGGGATGAGCGGCAGCCCGGCAATGGCATCACTGCTCCCGGTTACAGTGTCAAAAAGCTGGATGCCCAGCCCTTCGATCCGGTAGCACCCTACGCAGGAGAGCAGAACGTTCCCTTCCTTCTGGAGATAATCGTCCAGAAACACCTCCGAAAAGGAGCGCATGGTCAGGGTCGGGCTGCTGATGTGGGACCAGAGGGGCTGACCGTCCCTCCAGAGGGTCACGGCGGCATGGAGGGCATGGGTCCGGCCCCGCAGGGCCAGAAGATGGGTGCGGGCCTCGGTCAGGTCAGCCGGTTTGGCGAAGGCCCGGCCTTCCAGTTCCAGAATCTGGTCCGCAGCGATGATGAACCGTCCGGGGTGCTGGCCGGAGGCCGTGTCTGCCTTGGCATGGGCCAGGGCGAGGGCCGTGTCCCGCAGGGAGAGGCCCTCCGTTTCGGCCTTCCGGCGCAGGGCGTTTTCATCCACATCAACCGGGCTGGCCGTGACGGGCACTCCGGCAGCGTGAAGAAGCTGAAGCCGGATGGCAGAACCGCTGGCAAGAACAGGCATGGGGGGAACCTCCGTGCAGATGACCGGACAGCCGCTATCATATCATTCCGTCGCATGACAGTGCCTCATTCCACAGTTGACGCCCGCCGCCCCTGCGGGGCAAGGATAGCCATATATGGATGCCATCATGGATATGGCCGTGGCAGGGGCGTGACTCCCCCTCCCTTTTCCGGAATTTTGAACAGGGCGCAGGCATGACACAGCAGGACAGAGCAGTTCCCCTAGGGATGGACAGACAGGACAAGCCGCTTCTGCGGGCCTTGCGGGGTGAGGCCGTCTGGCCGCCGCCCGTCTGGCTGATGCGGCAGGCGGGGCGTTATCTGCCGGAGTTCCGGGCCATGCGGGAGCAGGCGGACTTCATCACACGCTGCATGACGCCCGACATCGCCGTGGAGCTGACCCTGCAACCTGTCCGCCGCTATGGCATGGACGGGGCGATCCTGTTCTCGGACATCCTCATCCTTCCCTGGGCGATGGGGCAGGACCTGCGCTTTGAGGAAGGGCGTGGCCCGGTGATGACGCCCATCCGCAGCGAGTCTGACCTTGCCCGGCTGGATGAAGGCCGGATGATGGAAGCGGTCGCCCCCGTGCGGGAGGCCCTGCGCCGCCTGCGTGTGGAACTGCCGGAGGAGACGACCCTGCTCGGCTTTGCGGGCAGCCCCTTTACGGTGGCCTGCTACATGGTCGAAGGAGGCAGCTCCCGTGATTTCGCCCATATCCGGGCGATGATGCAGAAGAACCCGGCCCTGTTCGACAGGCTGATGGAGAGTCTGACCCGCAATACGGCAGAGATGCTGTGCGGCCAGATCGAGGCCGGAGCGGAAGCAGTCATGCTGTTCGATTCCTGGGGGGGTATCCTGCCGCCGGAGGCTTTCCGCCGTCATGTGATCGAGCCGACACGGCAGATCGTCGCCCATATCCGTGCCCGCCATCCTGACGTGCCGCTGATCGGCTTCCCTCGTCTGGGCGGTGTCATGGTGGCGGAATATGCCGAGAAGACCGGCATCAATGCCCTGGCCCTCGATACGGTGGCGGACATGGCCAAGGTGGCTGAAATGGTGCCCGAGACAGTGACCCTCCAGGGCAATCTCGACCCGATGATCCTGCTGAATGGTGGCGAGGCCCTGAAGGCAGAAGCCCGCCGCATCCGGGACAGCCTCAGGGGGCGGCCACATGTGTTCAATCTGGGACATGGTGTCATCAAGACCACGCCGCCGGAACATGTGGCCACGCTGGTTGAGACGATCAGGGACATCCAGTCATGAAAAACGCATTACGGCCAGGGCTGAAGCTGGTCATTTTTGATTGTGATGGCGTGCTGATTGACAGTGAAGGGCCATCCTGCCGGGCGACGGCGGGGTTTGCCCGCTCGCTGGGCCTGAACATTTCCGATGAGGAAGGGCTGGCCCGCTTTGCGGGCAAGGCCCTGCCGCAGGTAGTGAAGGAGCTGGAGGCGGAGCTGGGCCATCCCCTGCCCCCGGGCACCCACACGAAAATGCGGGACAATCTTGTCAGGCTCATGAAGGAAGGTACGGAACCCGTAGCTGGGGCCGTTCCCCTGCTGGAGGCTCTGGCGGCACGGCATGTTCCTGTCCGTGTCGGCTCCAACTCATCCATGGCGGAGATGGAGGCAAAATTCGGTTTTACCGGGATGGATCGCCTCCTGCCGGAGGCCCGCATCCATTCGGCTGCCGATATGGGGCATCCCAAACCGGACCCGGCCGTCTATCTGCATGGGGCCGAGGTGGAAGGTGTCCGGCCGGAGGAAACGGTGGTGATCGAGGACAGTGACACGGGGGCGGAAGCAGCCCGCCGGGCCGGCATGTCCTGCATCCTGCTGCGTCCGGCATCCCATCCCCTGCCGGGCTTCTGGCCCGTGGAGGGATTCGTGCGGGTGGAGCATCTCGATGAGGTCATGCCCCTTCTTGAGGGGGCCCTGGCCCGGAAATGACATGACAGCCGGAGAGGCTGTCTGATGTGCGGGAAGACCGCCCCATGATGGAGGCGGGAAGAACGGAAGGTAACGGGATTATGGCACTGTTTCTGCTGAAGCATCTGAACTGGTTTGTCTCACTGCACATCATGGCTTTCGTGTCATGGATGGCAGGACTGTTCTATCTGCCCCGGCTGTTCGTCTATCATACGCAGATAAAAGCAGGCTCTGAGGAAAGTACCCGTTTCAGCCTGATGGAGCGTCGCCTTCAGAAGCAGATCATGGCACCGGCCATGATTGTGACCTTTTTTACCGGTGCTCTGATGGCCTCTCTCCCGGGGGTGGTGAGCTGGTCCTCCGGCTGGTGGTGGGTCAAGGTTTTCTGCCTGTTGGGCATGTTCATGTTCCACGGGGCCTGCTCTGTCTGGCGCCGTGATTTTGCTGCCGGGCGTAACCGGCATGGTGAGCGTTTCTATCGCATTGCCAATGAGATTCCGACCATCCTGATGGTCCTCATCGTCATCATGATCGTGGTGCGCCCATAAAGGGAGGGGGATTCCCCTCCCTCAGGCTTCAGTGGGAATGAGGGCAGAAGCCGTATCTGTTCTCTTCCGGCTGGCTCTTCAGGCAGAAGACAGTGCAAAGCGGCAGGAGACCCACGATGGTCACGGGCAGGAAACGTCTCTTGCCCGATCAGTGCTGATGCGCCCGTTTCTTTCTGGCCTCACGCCGTTTCTCATCGGCAAGGGCTTTCCTGATGAGGGCATGTTCGTGGTGGCGGAGAAAAAGGAACGACCCGCCCAGCACTGCCAGCATGACAACGGCAAGCCCGATGCCGAGAGGCCCCGTAAAGCTGTCGATCTGGCTGCCCAGTTCGTAGGGGACGAGAACATAGCATGTTCCCCAGAGCAGCCCGCCAAGGGCATTGTAAATTGAGAAGGGCAGCCAGGGCATCCGGGAGGCCCCGGCGAGGAGGGCGATGAGAATGCGCAGGAAAGCGATGAAACGGCCCAGCAGCACGCCCGCTCCGCCAAACCGGCGGAAGAGATAGCGGCCAAGGGTGAGGCGGTCCTTGTGCAGGCCGATTTTGCGCCCGTGTTTTTCCAGCAGATGATAACCGAGCTGATGGCCGATGAGGTATCCGACATTGTCCCCGATGATGGCCCCGCTGACAGCGGCGATGATCAGCCCCTCCGGTGTGAAGTGGTGCGTGTGGGAGGCATAGAGGGAGGCGAAGATGAGCAGGCTCTCGGCTGGCAGGGGAATCCCCGTGCTTTCCAGCAGAATGATAAACCCTAGTGTCAGATAGGCATAAAGCGGGGGGAGATGCTCAAGAAAGGCGGAGAGATGCTGTATCAGGGGATGGGCTTCCTCTAGAAAGGGGGCACTGCGCCGCACCAAGTCCAGTCAGAAGAAACCCGGTCCAGCAACGGCCTGCCAGTGCTTTCTCCTGTCAGAATACTGGGGTAGGCAGAAATAAGGCAAGAACGTTTTTTGCAGGAGAGACATCATGACAGCAGCCCCTTCCCTGCCCTGGGTCACGCCGGAGCTGATGACACGCCGGACACGCAGCCTGTCGGAGATCAGGGCCGTGGCGGGATGGGTGCTCTGGCTGGAGCGGCGGCCGGATGAACAGGGCCGCAGTGTCGTGGTCGGGCGTGCGCCGGATGGCACCCTGCACGATCTCACCCCACCAGAGGCCCAGGTGGGTACGGACATGCATGTCTATGGTGGTGGGGCCTGGGCTGCGGAACGTCATGGGTCGGACATGGTCGTGCTGTTCAGCGACAGCAGGCAGGGTGGCCTCTGGCGGAGCCGCAACGGTCAGGCCGCCCAACCGCTCTGCCCGGCTGCCGGTGATGATGGCGTGACATGCCGTTATGCGGACCTGTCCCTTCAGGACGGACGGCTCGTCTGCGTGCGGGAAGTGGAAACGCCCTCCGGGGAGGAAAAGGCCGACCTTGTGGAGGTTGATGCACAGGGGCGGCTCCACTCCCTCCAGAGTGGGGCGGATTTTTACATGTCGCCCCGGTTTTCACCTGATGGGCGGTTTCTGGCCTTCATCGCATGGCAGAATCCGCATATGCCATGGACGGAAACGGGCCTGTATGTGACGGACCTGTCCGGTGCGGGCGGGACGGTCTGCCTGACTGGTGGAACGGGGCAGGACTGTAGCGTCATGGGGCCGTTCTGGGATGGGCGGCGGCTTCATGCGCTGTCCGATGCCGCTCCGGCTGGTGCCTCGCCTGAGTCTGACCGGCACTGGACGCCGGTTGCTTTTGAGCCGGAAGACATCACCGGGGGCGGCACGGCATGGCGGGCCTGTCCCCTGCCCCCGGCTCCGGCCGAGGTGGGGCTGCCTGCCTGGGTGTTCGGGCAGTCCTGCTGTGCGGCCCTGCCGGGGGGACGGCTGCTGGCCCGTGGTGTGCGGCAGGGCGTGCCGGTAACCCTGCTGCATGAACCGGCTTCAGGCTGGCGGGACGTGCTGGCAGGGGCTGTGCCGGATGATGTTCCCGTGCCGCTGGAGGGAGGCTCACGCTTTGCATGGCTGAACAGCCCGCTGGATGGTCCCCCTGCCCTGATGCTCGGCACGCTGGACGGAGCTGCGGAAGACCGGGAGATCATCCGCAGGGCTTGGGAGATGCCGCCTCATGTGGTCGCGGTGGACATCGCCCTGCCGGAGACGCTGTCCTTTCCCGTGGAGAACGGGCCGGGGCCGCTCCATGCCCAGTTCTACCCTCCCGCCCGGGGCCGCACTGTGAAAAGGTGGCGGGAAAGCCCCCTCTTGTGGTGATCGTTCATGGAGGGCCGACCGGGCAGGCCCGGACGGACCTGTCCTTCAAGGTCCAGTGGTGGACATCCCGGGGCTTTGCGGTGCTGGATGTCAATTATCGTGGGTCCACCGGTTTTGGCCGGGCCTATCGGGCGGCACTGGATGGCCAGTGGGGCGTGCTGGACGTGCAGGACTGCTGCCGGGCCGTTCAGGGGGTGATCGAGCAGGGGCTGGTGGACCCGCAACGCTGTGTCATCCGGGGCAGCAGTGCCGGGGGGCTGACGGTCCTTTCCGCTCTGGCCCGGTCCGACCTGTTCGTGGCGGGCACATCGCTCTATGGCGTGACGGACCTTCGGGCACTGGCCGAGGAGACGCACCGTTTCGAGGCCCGGTATCTGGATGGTCTCGTGGCGCCGTGGCCGGAGGAGGAGGCCGTGTATCTGGCCCGGTCTCCCCTGTCATGGCCGGAGAAGATCACGGCTCCCGTCCTGTTCCTTCATGGGGATGCAGACCGTGTCGTGCCGCTGTCTCAGGGGCAGGCTTTGCAGAAGCAGCTTCCGGCCTCGTCGCTGCATGTCTATCCGGGTGAAGGGCACGGCTTCCGGGATGCCGGGGTGATTGCGGATTCCCTTGCCCGGGAGCTGGCTTTCTACCGGGACGTGTTCGCTGGCAGGAGAGGCTAGCGCATTTTCCCCTTCCGCTGGGGCAGCGTCTGGCCGAGGCGGTGGATGACGGTGAGGGCAGCGACAAGGGCCAGTGAGCCGATAAGCGTGACGCCCAGGGCCTGACCGATCATCACCCCTTTGGGCCCGTAATGGATGCCGATGGCTATGAAGGGAATGGTCCCCACTGTGGCCCTGCTCCAGTTGAAAGCTGTGGAGTAGAGGGGGTGCCCCAGATTGTTGAAAGCCGTGTTGGAGACGAAGAGCAGCCCGACAAACATGTAGCTGGCCACGGCCCAGTGGCAGAAGAGCCGTACCAGCTCCACCCCCGTGCCCTGGACATGGAATATCTGGAGGATCAGCGGCTCGCCAAGGGCAAAGACCAGCCAGTCCAGCCCGACACAGAGGGCCGTGAGCTTGAGGGCGCAGAGAAAGGTCTCTTTCACCCGGTCCGGCTGCCGTGCTCCCAGATTCTGGGCCATGATGGGGCCGACGGAGCCTGTCAGGGCAAAGACGAAGGCAAAGGCGACCGGCACCATGCGGTCCACCACGGCCTGCCCGGAGACGGCCTCCAGCCCGAAACGGGACATGGCGTGCGTGACGATGAGGTTTCCGATAGGGGTGGCCATGTTGGTGCCGATGGCGGGCAGGGCAATGGCCCCTATGGCCCGGCTGGCATTGGGGATCGTCCTCAGGCGGGGACGCTCCAGCATGTCATGCCCCCGGAGATTGAGGAACCCGCTGAGAGAGATGACACAGCGGGACAGGACCGTGCTGATGGCCGCCCCTTCCAGCCCCAGATGCAGGCCAAAGATCAGGATGGGGTCCACGATGACCGTGCAGGCGGCCCCTGTCAGGGTGACCCGCATGGCACTTCTGGCATCCCCCACGGCCCGCAGCAGGGAGGAGAGAGCCATGCCGAGGCAGACCAGCGGCAGGGCGGGGGAGGTGATGTAGAGAAAATGCGTGGCGTGTTCC
This sequence comes from Parasaccharibacter sp. TMW 2.1888, assembly GCF_023167265.1. Classification (NCBI taxonomy): domain Bacteria; kingdom Pseudomonadati; phylum Pseudomonadota; class Alphaproteobacteria; order Acetobacterales; family Acetobacteraceae; genus Parasaccharibacter; species Parasaccharibacter sp. TMW 2.1888. Next base: position 909,141 of record NZ_CP030979.1, on the reverse strand, counting down.
AGCGCTGCACCATGGGCGCCGAGCAGGGCCAGCAGGGGGCGGGCCAGAAAGGCCGTGATCAATCCCAGCGTGCTGGTGACAGCGAGCATGAGCACCAGAAAGGCGGAAGCCTGCCGTCTGGCCCGGAAATGGCGGCAGGCCCCGATAAGCCGGCCGGTGCTGGCTCCCAGCCCGATGGACATGCCCAGAGAGACGGCCACCTGCACGAACCCCAGAGAGGTGGCGAAGGCGATGGCCGCTGTCAGCGTCGGGTCATGCAGGTGTGAGATGTAGAAGAAATTGAGCAGGTCCACGAAAAAGACGGCCATCAGCCCGATGGCGCCTGTCCCGGCCATGGTGACGACATGGCGCATGATGCTGCCATGTACGAATCTGGCCCGTCTGGCTCTCTGCCGGGCGCAGGGGGACTCCTTGCCCCCGGCAGGAGTGACGGGGGAAGAAACCGGGGTGAGGGTAGGATCAGGCTTCGGCTGCATGGCTCTTCATTCTGCCCTGTTTGCCGGGGCAGGGCCAGTGCAGAATGAAAGGAAAGCAGCGTGTCTGCCATGTCTGGGGGAGGAGACTTACTCCATTCCGATGAGTTTCCATTTCACCTGATGGTAATGGGCGCGCGGGTCATACAGGGAGACGTGCAGGTTGAGCTCTTTGGCTGTCAGATGGCCTGTCGCAGCGGCCAGATGGTAGGAATCCTCAATCAGGTTGGCTGCATTCTGGACGAGGGTTTTCTGCTGGTCGAAGAGCAGTTCCTGCTGCTGGAGAACTTCAAAGGTGGTCCGTACGCCCAGCAGTTCCTGCTGCTGGATGGCATGGAGGGCCTCCACACCGGTGGCGACGGCTTTCTGGTTGCGGGCGAGCTGGTCGCTGTCGGCTGTCAGTTTCTGCCAGGCGCTCATGGCATTCTCGCGGGCCTCACGCCGCTGTTCGGCCAGATTGTGGAGAGCTGCATCAACGGCCTGCTTGGCGGCACGGATGCGGGCATATTCCGCACCGCCCTGATAGAGCGGAAGAGAGGCCTGAAGCATCACGGCTGTGGCGTCTTCCGAGAATTTGCCGTTCCCCTGGTTCACCTGCCTCTGGTAGGAGGCCTGGGCGGATATCTGGGGCAGCAGGTCGGCGATGGCCAGCCGGACATCATGTTTTGCTGATTCCAGCTGGTACTGGGCCTGCATGACCTGGGGAAGGTCATTGATGGCCAGCTGGTTTATTTGCGCCTCCGAAACGAAAGGGGACGGAAGCCGCTCCGCTGGAGACAGTTTCTCTGGCGGAATGATACCTATGACACGCTGGAACGTTGCCTCTGCCACGCGGACCTGTCCCTCGGCCTGACGGGTGGAGGCCTGTGCTGCCTCAAACTGTGATTCCGCCTGGAGGGCATCGGTGCGGGTGGCCTGGTTCAGGGCAAGCTGTCGTGTAGTCAGCTGGACCTGCCCTTCCAGCGTGTGTTCATTTTCCCGTGTCAGGGTCAGCAGGGCCCGGGCCTGTGTGACGGCAACATAGGCGGAAACAACATTGACGAAGAGCTGCTGCTCGATGTCCACAAGGTGTGCCCGTTCCCCGAGGATGGAGCTGCGGGCCTTGTGCATGGAAGCCCATGTCTTGCCTCCGCGGAAGATGGGCTCGGTGATGGTCACGCCCGCTGCATAGCCGGGGGCCCTGAATTTCTGATTGTACCGGAAGCTCCCGCCATACGGGAAGGTGACGTAGTTGGACTCGTTGTAGTTGGCGGTCGCACTTCCGCTCACGGTGGGCCGCCATCCGGACAGGGCCTCCGGCATGGATTCATCAGTCTGCCGCAATATGGCCTGCTCACGGAGTATCTGCGGGTTGGAGCGATAGGCAATGGCCATGGCTTCCGGCAGGGAGAGATGCGTGACGGGCGCAGGAGCAGGGTCCGGGTCTGCCGCCATGGCAGGAAGCGGCGAAAAGAGCCCGATGGACGCTATCAGACGAAAGGCGTGTCTTTTCTCTGGCAAGCAAAAGAAAAGATACATAAGTCATTAACCCTAAATTAATAAAGCATTAGCCATTTAACGACTTGCTTGTTTTGTGGACCACTATAGTATTATTCCTGAAAATTATTAATATTTCCTTATCGTTTTGTTTAACTGTACTGTGTGGTGTATGGCGGAAGACTCAGCAAGCCCGCTTTTCAGGGGGGAGGCCCTGAAATGGCGGCAGGAGGCGTGGATCGGCTCCGTCCAGTTGATCGAGCCTCTCTCGGGTAAAATTGCAGCGCTCTGTACGGTGGCGCTCGTTATCTGTGTGGGGATTTACGTTTTTTTCGGGTCTTATACGCGGCGCATCCATGCCAATGGTGTCATGCTGCCACCAGAGGGGCTGGTCGTTGCGGAGGCAGATCAGGGTGGTGTCGTTGCGGCCATCCACATTCATGAGGGCGATCATGTTGCGGCGGGGGAACGGCTCTTCAGCGTGGATGTTTCCAGCTGGTCGGAGGATGGGGCCACCGGGCAGCAGCTTGTCGAAGGGCTGCGCCGACAGAAGGACCTGCTGGAACATCGCCAGAATCTGCTCGCTGCTGATGCGCCCGTGGAGCTCTCCTCCCTGAAGGATGAGCTGGAGTCCCTGCGTCAGCAGTATGGCATGTTGCAGGAGCAGTCAGGACGGGACAAGAAGTCCCTGCCGTTGATCGAGCGGGCCATGAATGAGATGCGGACAGCCATGGACCGCCACCTCGTGACGGAAACGCAGTTTCAGAGTCAGCTGTTCAGCTATGTGCAGTTCATGGACACGCAGTCCCAGACATTGCGGACGCTGGTTGAGATGAGCGGGCATATGGCGGATCTTCAGTACCGGATCAACCGGCACCAGTACAAGGTGGCCGAGGACATGAATGATCTCGCTGTCCGCCTTTCGGACGTGCAGAGGCAGCTCATCCAAGCGCATGGGCAGAGCATGGGGGTTATCAATGCCCGTGTGAGCGGTACGGTTGATGGTATCCGCACGGTTGTAGGCCAGCGTGTCAATCCGGGGCAGTCCCTGCTGAGCATCCTGCCCGACAGGGCGACCCTGCAGGCAGAACTTTACGTGAACAGCCAGGCCATAGGGTTTGTTCGGCCCGGGCAGCATGTTCTGCTGAAATATGCTGCCTATCCGTACCAGCGTTTTGGTCTTTATGAGGGCGAAGTGGTGGAGGTTACCAAGGCGCCTCTGCCGGAGCGGAGCAACTACGCTGCCCGGACAGGGCAGCAGGGTGGCAGTGCTTCTGCGCCCCAGCCGGGGGCGGATGTGTACCGTATCCGTGTCCGTCCGAACCAGGAATTCGTCATTGCTTATGGCAAGCATGAAAAACTGAAGCCCGGCATGGCCGTGGATGCCGAAATCGCCATCGACCAGCGCAAACTCTACCAGTGGCTGCTCGACCCGGTCGTATCCATGGTGGATACGGTCCGCTCCATATCGGGTGGTGGTGCACCGGCACGGTCCCTGGCCGATAGTGCCGCCCAGCCGGATACGCCCTCACCTGCTCCATCCAGACAGAATGACACGAAGGGGACGCCGTGAATCTCCATACTATCCATACTGGTTTCCGGCGTAAGGTTCCCGTCATCCTTCAGACAGAAATTGCAGAGTGCGGACTGGCCTGTCTGGCCATGGTGCTGTGCCATTATGGGCGGCTGGTTGACCTTGTTTCCATCAGGCGGGAGACGTCTGTCTCCGGTACGGGGCTCAACCTGCGGGCCCTGATGACAATTGCCGGACGTTACGGGCTGCACTGCCGGCCTGTCCGGCTGGAGCTGGACGACCTTGGCAAGCTGGCCCGTCCCTGCATTCTGCACTGGGACTTCAATCATTTCGTTGTCATGACGAAGGTGACGGATACCGGTATCGTCATCAATGACCCGGCCCGTGGTGAACGGAAGATATCCCTTGAGGAAGTGTCCCGCCACTTTACGGGTGTGGCGCTGGAGCTGACGCCTGAGACGAAGTTCGAGAAGAAGGATGACCGCCGCCTGTTGAAGGTGGGGGACATGTTCCGCCACATCGTGGGGCTGAAGACGGTCCTCTGGACCCTTGGAGGGCTGTCCCTGGGGCTGGAAGTCCTGGCCCTGATCAACCCCATGCTGGGGCAGGTCGTCATTGATGAAGTGCTGACAACGGGGGACAAGTCCCTTCTCTGGACCATCGCTGCCGGGATGCTCATTCTCGTCATCGTGCAGGGTGTGATCTCTACCTTCCGCACATGGCTGGTGATGATTTTTTCCACCCGCATTTCCCTGCAGTGGAATGTCAGCCTGTTCACCCACCTGCTCAGCCTTCCGCAGGACTTTTTTGCCAAGCGTGGGGCCGGTGACATCATGTCCCGCTTTGGCAGTCTCGGGGCCATCCAGCATACCTTCACGACGGATCTGGTGCAGAGCATTCTGGATGGCATCATGGCTATCGGTATGCTGGTGATGATCATCATGTACGGCAAATGGCTGGCAGCGCTGGTGACCATCACCGTGCTGGTGGATCTGGTCGTGCGGTTCATCCAGTATGGTCCGTACAAGGAAATGACCGAGGAATCGCTGGTTCATTCGGCTGCACAGCAGGGGCATTTCATCGAAACCCTGCGGGGTATCCGCAGCATCAAGCTGATGGGGTTGCAGCGGCGCCGGACGGTTGTCTGGACCAACCGGATGATTGACAACATCAATGCCGGGCTGCGTATCCAGCGGTATGATCTCATTTTTGCCCGTGCACAGGAATTCCTGGTCGCTCTGGACAAGGTGGCAACCCTTGTGCTGGGGGCCAGGATGGTGATGTCCGGTGCCATGTCCATCGGTATGCTCATGGCCTTCATGAGCTATCGTGACCAGTTCTGTGGCCGGGTGGGCAATCTGATCAGCGTCGTGTTCAAGATCAAGAACCTCAAGGTCCAGTGTGACCGTCTGTCCGACATTGCTCTGGCCGAGGCTGAAGGGAACGAAGCAGACAGCCCGCTGGGCGAAACGGCGGGTGTTTCCGATGATGACGGCATGGAGAATCCGGAAATTCCCATGCTGGAATGTCGCAATCTTGGCTACCGGTATGGCAAGGAAGATGCGTGGGTTTTCCGCAACCTGAATCTCAAGGTCCATCCCGGAGAGAGCCTGGCGATCATCGGTCCGTCCGGCTGTGGCAAATCCACCCTTCTGGGGCTGCTGATGGGGCTCATCCAGCCGGAAGAGGGCCAGATATTCTGGAAAGGCATGGAGCTGAAGGCCGCCAACAGGGACGCTTACCGCGCCCGGATTGCCGGTGTTCTTCAGGATGACATTCTTTTCTCTGGCAGCATTGCGGAAAATATTTCCGGCTTTGACGATGAGATGGATATGGAATGGGTGGCCGACTGTGCAAGGAATGCACAGATATATGAGGACATCCAGCGAATGCCGATGACCTTTGAAACCATTGTGGGCGAGATGGGCAGCACGCTTTCTGGTGGGCAGAGGCAGCGCCTGATTCTGGCCCGGGCGCTGTATCAGGCCCCTCGCATCCTTTTCCTTGATGAAGCGACCAGCAACCTTGATCCTGCTTCCGAGCAGGCTGTGGAAGCGGTTCTGAATGAACTGCCCATCACCAGGGTGATCGTGACGCATCGCCCTGGCACGGCAGAGAGGGCGGACAGGATTTTTGCCATGGGGTTGCCGCAGGAGATCGTGGACACTCTGGCGAAAGAAACGTCGGCCATCGTGACCGGTCTGCCAAGCCCCAGCCCGGACTGATGCTGGTTCCGGGGGAAGCAGGAGGGGGGGGATGGATGATTGGACATGATCACATGTCGGCAGGTGCTTTTTATTATTGCGGATAAAGTTATTTGTGTTTTTGGTCTTTGGTGAGGGGAGGTACGATCAATTGCAAAATATGGCCGCATTCTTTTAGGAATCTGCGTCCGGAGTGTCTGCAGATCATCAGAACGATCTAATAAGAACCTTGGATATGGAGAGAGGAGTGTGAGTTACTTTTGCAGACATAATGTGGTGGGCGTCATAAAAAACACCCGCCAAGCCCGGGAGGCTTGACGGGTGTTCCTCAGACTTCAAGGATACATTGATGAAGACTTGGTATCAGATCCGGATTGCTGCTGCATTCGGACCCTGGCCAATTGTACCATTGGCCGTGCCCTGGATAAGCTGGTTGATCCATGTCTGGCCATTGCTGAAGCCATAGATCGCACCAAGGATACCACCGTTGATAGCCCCCATGAGCGTCGGAATGACCAGACCAACAGCCTGACCGATAGATCCAATGCCCAGAACGCCACCGCCGTCACCACCATGGATACCGCCGATGATCATACCGCTGTTTGCGCCAATGGCAGCCCCGGCAATAGCACCGATGATGGAGTCACCGAGACCGGAAGATGTACCGCGACCAGCTGCCTGATTGGCAGCCTGATTGTTGCCAAAACCAAGAAGGTTACCCAGGAAGCCGCCACCGGAAACGGAATCCAGTTCCGCAACGCTCAATTCACGCATTGTGTACCTCAAAAAGAAAGAATGTGGTTCATTATGATATGAACCGGGAGTATTCTTGTACTATTTTTTTGAAAAAAACGTGAACAAAGAAGAAAAATAGTATGAAAAGCGGTAAAATTGTATAAAAAAAAATTATTACAGTGTTAGACCATAATTATAACATAATTTAATTGCTTTTAAGTATCACTCGCATCTGCTGTTGGGTGCGGGTTATTTCGATAAGGTTCTGGATGATGCGTGAACTTTCTTTTAACGAGCTTGGCGCGGTATCTGGTGGTGGTCTTTTCGGCTACCGCGACGGGACGGCTTCTTCAGGAAGCAGCAATAGCAGCACTGGTCTTTTTCCTGTGCGCGCTTCGCTTGGTTTTGCGGACAGCCTCGTTGGCGGCGTCGTGGATGGTATCGTCGGCGCAGCCGTTGGTGGTCTCACGGGTGGTGCCAATGGTGGTGCCAACGGTACGGGCGGTGTCATCGGTGTCGGCGTGATCGCCGAGGCTGTCGGCGTGATCCTGGGACTGACGGTTGGTGGCCTGACGGGCGCAATGCTGGGTCTGTCCGGTGGTTATGTCGGGACGCAGGGCTACCGCGACGGTGCGGTGCAGGCCTTCCTGACAGGCAGCCTGTTGCCCAAGGGCGGCGGACTTTTCTGATCCGCCATGACATGACCGCCTGTCCAGGGCGGTGACATGGATATTGAAGAACCACCGGGGTCCATGGACCCCGGTGGTTTTTTCTTCAGACCGTCCCGAAACCGGCCTTCTGGATGAGGAGTGCACAGTCTTCCCTGGAGAGGGCGGGGCCAGTGAAAATGATGTGTGCCTGTGGCGGGTCGAGCGTGACGGCGGCCGTCTCGATGGCCGGAGAGGCTTCAAGGGCACGGGTCAGAGAGCGGACACAGCCATCACATTTCAGGCCGGTGAGAGGGAGGACGAGGGTTTCGCTCATAAAAAATCCCGTTTCATGATAAGGGATGGCAGGGGACTGTCTTCCCACAGGGGAGGAACCTTCCTGATCTGGTGTCCGTTCCGGAGCGAGAAAAGGCATTTCATGTCTGTTGGGCGGTTTTTTTGCATGATGATGGGAGTGGTGCTGTACCTGATGATGCAGCTGCCGTCTTTTGTCATGCCCATGGCCATGGTGGACGACATGATGATGTCCGCGCCTGCGCATCAGCTTCTGCCTGCCCGTGACATCGCTTCTCCTGATGCCGTGATGGTTCCGCCGGGGGGGGCATGGTGATGGAGGCGGCTGTTTCTTCCCGGCCGGATGCGGAAGAGGATATCGCTCCCTGCTGCCAGAGTCACCATGCTGTCTGTGAAGCCGGCCTGTTGCCGGAGGGGCAGAGGCTGGAACCGGCCGGTCTCTGGCAGAGGGCGGTCCCGTTTCACGATGTCAGGCTGCTGCTGCGTTCTGCTGTCGTGCTTCCCTGGCGCCCTCCAGCAATCCTGCCTGTCTGACCTGTCTCTGTGCTGCCTGTTTCCGGGCGGCATTTCTGTGTCACGTTTTTCAGGTAGTTTGTCATGTCACGTCATGTTTTGCTGCGCCGTCAGTTTCTGGGCGGGCTGGGCGCAGTTGGTCCGCTCATGGCCCTTCCAGGGCTGGGCCGGGCTGCGGCCGCCACGGCCGGGGCAGTGCCCCCGCTGGAGATGGACCTGCACATCACCCGCCGCAATGTCCGTATCGCAGGCCGCACCGGGGTAGGATATTGCGTCAATGGCCAGATGCCCGGCCCGGTTCTGCGTTGGCAGGAAGGGCGGGACGTCCGCATCCACGTTCATAATCACATGGATGAGCCAACATCCCTGCACTGGCATGGTGTCCGCCTGCCAAGTGATCAGGATGGTGTTCCGGGGTTGAGTTTTGCCGGGATTCCGGCAGGCGGACGGTTCACCTATTCCTTTCCGGTCCTTCAGAGTGGGACATACTGGTATCACAGCCATATGGGGCACCAGGAATCGTCCGGTCTCTATGGTGCCCTGATTATCGAGCCAGCTGGTGCTTCGCTGCTGCCGAGGGCGGACAGGGATCATACGGTCCTGCTGTCGGATTGGTCGGATGTGTCTGCCAGCCAGATCATCAACAATCTCAAGATGCAGGATGATTACTACAATTTCCGGCAGCGCAGCCTTGCGTCCCTGCCGGAGGAAAGCCGCCGGGCTGGAGGGCTGATACCCGCTCTGAAGAGTCGCCTGCAATGGTCCCGCATGAGGATGAGTGCAACGGACATCTCGGATGTCAGCGGTGCCATCTATACCTATCTCATGAATGGTGAGGCCCCGGCACAGGGATGGAGCGGCCTGTTCCGGCCGGGAGAGCGGGTCTGCCTGCGGGTCATCAATGCCGCGGCCATGACGCTGTTTGATGTCCGCATCCCGGGGCTGGAGATGCAGGTTGTGGAGGCGGACGGGAATCCTGTCGTGCCCGTGCCGGTGGATGAGTTCCGCATTGCTCCAGGGGAAACATATGTCGTGATGGTGACGCCGTTGCAGGCACAGCCTTACACGATCTTTGCCCAGAGCGAGGACCGCACCGGCCATGCCCGTGGCACGCTGACACCTCGCCCTGGTCTGTTGGGGCCTGTCCCTCCCATGGACCCCCGGCCCGTGCGGGGGATGGTGGACATGGGCATGGCCATGCCCATGATGAAGGGCATGAAGGCGATGGGGGGCATGCCCATGTCCCCTCCCGTGGAGCGGACTCCGGCGGATGAAATTGATGATCCCGGCCCGCCGCCCCTGAATGTGGAAAACCAGAACATCGCCACCCATCCGGTGGAGCGTGTCGGCAGTCCGGGAGATGGGCTGGAGGGAACGGGCCGCCGGGTTCTGGCCTACAGTGATCTGGTGGCGTTGCGTCCGCCGCCAGACCAGCGACCGCCTTCACGAGAAATCATCCTGCACCTCACAGGCAACATGGAACGGTACATATGGGGGTTCAATGGCCGGAAATATTCCGAATCCGGGCCGATCCATCTGGCCCGTGGTGAGCGGGTCCGGTTCACGGTCATCAATGACACGATGATGGAACATCCCCTTCACCTTCATGGCCTGTGGAGTGAGCTGGAAAATGGGGCGGATGACCAGCACCGTCCCCTGAAACATACCGTCATTTCACAGCCGGGGTCCCGCATGAGTGTTCTGGTCACGGCGGATGCGCCGGGTGTGTGGGCTTATCACTGCCATCTCATGTATCACATGCAGACAGGCATGTTCCGGGAGGTGGTCATCTCATGATGGGAAAAGACATGCTGCCCCTGGGGCTTGTCGCCTGCTTTCTGGCCCTGCCAGCCCAGGCCATGGATGATATGGCTGGATCGGCCCGACCGGGCCAGACGATGGCTCATGACATGTCCGGAATGGCCATGGATGATATGGATATGTCGGACATGGCAGACATGGAGATGCCGACCACGGCGCCTCCGGCTGTGCAGAAAGCCCCGCCAGCGCCTTACCAGGTGCGGAAGAAAACACCGCATGTCGTTCACAGGGCTGTTGATGCCCCCGGCCCTGTCGTGGATATTGGCCATCATATGCAGGCCATGGACATGGGCCGCTGGTTCCATGGTGTGCTGGATGAGTTTGAGGGGCGCTACCAGGCGGGTGGCCGGTCTTCACTCCGTTGGGATGGGGAGGCCTGGTATGGTGGCGACTACAACCGCCTCTGGCTGAAGAGTGAAGGCACCATGACGAAAGGCAGGGTCCGTGACGGAGACCAGGAACTGCTCTACAGCCGGGCCATATCCACCTATTTCAACCTTCAGGGGGGCCTCCGGCTGGACCTGGACAGTGGTCCGACCCGTGCCTGGGGAGCGGTTGGTGTGGAGGGACTGGCCCTGTACCAGTTTGAGGTGCAGGCGACCGGTTATTTCAGTGACCGTGGCGTGGCGGGACGGTTTGAAGGGTCTTACGACATCCTGCTGACCAACAGGCTGATTCTCCAGCCACAGGTGGAGCTGAATCTGTATAGCCGGGCCGATCCCCGGCGACAGGTCGGATCAGGCCTGTCGGACATCGATACCGGGTTGCGCCTGCGTTATGAGGTCTGGCGCAAAATGGCCCCCTATGTGGCTGTTACATATGATTCCCCCCTCACCCAGGGACGCCACATGGCCCGGAAGCGAGGCGAGCGGGCAAGTGAGGCCCGTTTCACGTTCGGAATCAGGAGCTGGTTCTGAAATAATGGTAACAGCCTGCCATGCCGACTCTGCTTTGGCTGGTAGGCCGTGTCCTCCCTTTTTTTAAAGAAAAACGGGTTACTGTGACAGATTCTTTCCCAGATTAAGTTCTTTCTGGGGTGTTTCAGGAAAAGGTTGCTGTAAATATTCCGTTAATATGAGAGCGGAAAATGGTTTATTTCAACATTATTTGATCAACAGGAGCTTACCTGTAATCTTTTTTTAACTCCTGTTGCCTTAAGGCGGCCCTGTCATCGAACATGATGAAGGTCAGGTTATCTTATGGCAACGGCGTTGGTCAGGGTGTCAGCCGGAACGGCTACCGTTTACAGCAGCGGGTCTCTTTCCAGCCTGGTGGGCTTGGGGGCCATTTCTTCCATTGTCGTAACCCGAACAGATCAGACACCGCCCAATGATCCGGTGAAGGTGGATCTGTCGTCGATCCTGGGTCAGTTGCGGGGAGACTGTACCATTACCGTCCAGGGCGGGGCCACGGCCTATGTCGGGGGTGGCCTGGTCAATGTCGGGGTGGTGAACGGGCTGACCCTGAATGGGGGGCGGCTGGTTATCCAGTCCACCCTGCTCAGTGCTTCGCTGGGCTCGACCATCACGGTAGGCCCCAATGCTGGCGAGCTGCGGATAGAGTCACAGGGCTTTGGCGTGAGTGTCGATTTCCCCGTGAAATTCGTGGATGCGCAAGGCAATCCCACAACCAGAATTCCGCCCAATTTTGTCATGGATTTCCCCAACACCCAGTCGGTGGGAGCTGTCTATAAGCTTTCGACGAACCAGACCGTGATTGGTGATGGCGTGAGCGCACTGGGCCTCATCAACGTCGGACGGACGACCACGCTGGAAGGGGACCCGTTCAATCTGAGGGTCAATGGCAAACCGCAGACGGATTTTTTGGGTGGGCTCACGGGGTATGGCTATACGTTCAGCCGCAACAACGGTCATGATGATGGCAGGAATGGTGTCATCACCTGCTATCTGGCTGGCAGCCTGATCCGGACCGAGACGGGTGACGTGCCCGTGGAGGTGCTGACGGTGGGGGATGCCGTGGCCGTTTTTGCACCGGATGGCCAGCCGCAGGGCTTCAGGCGGGTAAAGTGGGTAGGCCAGGGCCGTGTGACTGTTCAGCCAGCTCTGCCAGATGATGAAGCTGGCTGGCCAGTGCGCATCCGTCGTGGCGCCCTGGGGGCCAATATCCCCCACAAGGACATGCTGGTGACGTCGGAGCACTGCCTCCTGCTGGAAGGGCACTTCGTGCCGGTCCGCATGTTGGTCAACGGCAGTTCCATTGTCTATGACCGGAGCCTTGAGGAGTACGAGTACTGGCATTTCGCCGTAGAGCCGCACGCCATTGTCGAGGCGGATGGAGCCCTGACAGAAAGTTACCTGGATACGGGCAACCGGCAGGGATTTGTCTCCCAGGCGGGGCAGTGGGCGGAAGGGGCCCGGGGCTGTTGGGAGACGGATGCCGCCGCTCCGCTGGGGGTCAGCCGGACATTTGTGGAGCCCCTGCATGAGGCGATCCGGCGGAGGTCTGGAGGCCGGATGGAGAAGCCGGGCGAGCTGGTGGATGAGCCGGATCTGATCGCCCTGACTCCTTCCGGTCAGACCCTGCCGCTGGTGCGGCAGGCGGGGCAGCGTTACCTGTTCCGCCTTTCCGAAGGATGCAACGAGATATTGCTTGTCTCCCGTGTCAGTCGCCCCTGTGATGTCATCGGTCCGTTTGTGGATGACAGACGCTGGCTCGGGGTGCTTGTCAGCCAGATACAGCTCTTCTGGGAGGATGGAGAACGGAAAAATGTGACGGAATTCCTCTCTGCACCCCGGCAGGATGGCTGGGATGTACAGGAGGCTGCCCCCTGCCGCTGGACAAACGGGGCGGCCCGTCTTGTGCTGCCGGTGCATCCGGGCAGGAAACAGCCGCTGTTCGTGTCGGTCGAGGTCCTGGCAGGAGGGCCGTATCTTGCCAAAGCCCGTCCGACCGAAGGAATCCGTCTGGGGGGAGGGATGTTCTGACAGGACCGGCTCCGGGGCGGCATGGTGGACAAGCCATGCCGACCTGCCCATTATCTGGGTGCGATGGCCATTCAGGGCCATGCGTGATGAGATATAGGGGAGGAGCTGGATCATGGCACAGGGCAGAACCGTACTGGTAACCGGGGGAACGTCCGGTATCGGGCTGGCAATTGCGGAGACGTTCGCCCGGGCGGGGGACAGCCTCATCCTGCTGGGCAGCAGCCCGGAGCGTGACTACACCAAGGCCGTGCAGGCGGTGCAGGCTGCCGGGCGTGAGGCCGGGCACGACGTGCAGGTCTGTGCTCATGGGGTGAACATCACGGATTTTGATGCCGTGAAGGCCCTGCTGAAGACCATCAGCGACAGGGTGGGCCTGCTGGACGTGCTGGTCCATTCCGCAGGTGTTTTCTTCAACACGCCCATCACGGATGAAACACCCGATGCGTTCGACAGGGTGATGCGCATCAACGTCAATGGCATGTGGCACATCGTGCAGGCCGCCCTGCCTTTCATCCGGCGGAAAGAGGGTGACGTGCCGGGCGGGAAGGTCGTGGCCATTTCGTCCATCTGCGGATTTTACAGTTTTGCCGGCTATGCGGGCTATGCCGCCAGCAAGGCGGCGGCCACGGCTTTGGTCCGCAGTCTGGCCCTCGAGCTCGGCCCGTTGGGCATCAACATCAATGCCGTGGAACCGGGCCGTGTGAAGACCTCCATGCATGATGCACTGATCAACGATCCCTCACAGGCGGATGCCCTCAGGGCCGTGGCGGAGGCCAATCCCAGCAAGCGGACCTTCTCCTCGCCGGAGGACATCGCTGCCGTGGTGCAGTTCCTTGCCAGCCCGGGGGCGGTGGCCCTGCACGGCTCGGCCATCGTGGTGGATGAAGGAACATCGCTCGGTCTCGTCTAGGCCATACATCCCGTCATCATGATGCTGGAGCTTGAGGTCTCCCCCGGTGCGGGGATGCTTGAAAGCCGGGGAGGCCTCTCCCATATCTGCTCCATCTTTCAGCGGCGGGGCAGGCTGGCCGCCGAAGATGGAGCACATACGGAGCCTGCCATTTTGGAGGAGAGCAACGCATCATGAGTGATGGCAAAAACGCAGCGGAGATGCAGCAGCACAGTTTCAGTGCCGAGGTCGGGCAGCTGCTCGATCTGGTTGTCCATTCCCTTTATTCCGATCGGGAAATCTTTCTGCGTGAGCTGGTCGCCAATGCGGCTGATGCCATGGACAAGCGGCGGTTCGAGGCCCTGACCAACCCGGCCCTGTCCCTGCCGGAAGTCCCGTCCATCCATATTTCCACCGACAAGGACGCAAAGACCATCACGCTGTCCGATGACGGACTGGGGATGAGCCCGGAAGAGCTGACCCAGAATCTTGGCACCATTGCCCGTTCCGGCACCAAGGCGTTTGGTGAGAAGCTGAGCAATGCCAAGCCGGAGGAGCGTCCGAACCTGATCGGTCAGTTCGGTGTGGGTTTCTATTCCGCCTTCATGGTGGCGGACAAGGTGGATGTCGTCTCCCGCCGTGCCGGTGAGGATGTGGCCGCCCGCTGGGTGTCCGAAGGCAAGGGCTCCTACAGCCTTGGCCCTGCCGAGCGTGACCGCCCGGGCACGGACATCGTCCTGCACATGAAGGATGATGCTGAGGAATTCATTGATCCGTGGCGTCTGCGTGGCATCATCCGCAAATGGGCCAATCACATCGCCTGGCCAGTCGTGCTGCACGAGCCGGACGAGGATGGCAAGGAGAAGGAAGAGACCATCAATGAGGGCAAGGCCCTCTGGCTGCGTCCGAAATCCGAGATCACGTCCGAGGAATATACCGAGTTCTACCGCCATGTGGCCCGTGCGTTTGATGAGCCGTACGCCACGCTGCACTGGAAGGCCGAAGGCACGGTCGAGTTCGCCTCCCTGCTGTTCCTCCCCGGTGCCCGTCCGTTCGACTTCATGGAGCAGAGCAGCCGTGAGAGCCGCCTGCACCTGCATGTGAAGCGCATGTTCATCACGGATGAAGCCAGTCTGGTGCCGAACTGGCTGCGTTTCGTGCAGGGTGTGGTCGATACGGATGACCTGCCGCTGAACGTCTCCCGCGAGATGCTTCAGTCCACTCCGGTTCTGGCCCGCATCCGCAAGGCCGTGACCAAGCGTGTCATCAGCGAGATCAAGAAACGGGCGCAGGAAGGTGGCGAGTCCTTCACCGGTTTCTGGAACAATTTCGGCCTCGTCATCAAGGAAGGGCTGTGGGAAGATTCCGAACACCGGCAGGAAATTGCCGAGTTCTCCCGCTTCCACTCCACACATGATGATGAGCTGACGACGCTGGACGACTACATCGGCCGCATGAAGCCGGAGCAGGAGACCATCTATTATCTGGTCGGGGACAATCTGAAGGCCCTCAGGGCTTCTGCCCAGCTGGAAGGGTTCCGTGCCCGTGGGCTGGAAGTCCTGCTGCTGTCTGATGCCGTGGACAGCTTCTGGCCGGACCGTCTCCATTCCTACAAGGACAAGACCTTCCGTTCCGTGGCCCAGGCGCATGGTGATCTCGAGAAGTTCGCACCGGAAGCCGAAGAGCAGGGCGAAGCAGCCAATGTCGAGAAGCTGACCCCCGCCCTGAAGGACGCTCTTGGTGAGGCCGTGAAGGATGTCCGCAGCACCGTACGTCTGACAGGCAGTGCCGTGGTGATGACGAGCGAGGGTGGGCCGGACCTGGCCATGCAGCGTCTCATGCGCCGTTCCGGTCAGGAGATGCCTGCCCTGCCGCCGGTGCTGGAGATCAACCCCCGCCATCCGCTCATCCGTGCGCTGGCCGAACGTGT
This sequence comes from Parasaccharibacter sp. TMW 2.1888, assembly GCF_023167265.1. Classification (NCBI taxonomy): domain Bacteria; kingdom Pseudomonadati; phylum Pseudomonadota; class Alphaproteobacteria; order Acetobacterales; family Acetobacteraceae; genus Parasaccharibacter; species Parasaccharibacter sp. TMW 2.1888. The sequence continues at coordinate 893,659 of NZ_CP030979.1, read as the reverse complement.
GGAGAAGGGCGAGAGCGTCGCAGAACATGCCCGCATCCTTCTGGACCTTGCCCGTGTTCAGGAAGGCGAGGCCCTGCCCGACCCCAGCGGCTTTGCCCGCACGCTCGCAGGCCTGCTTGCCGGGACTGTCGAAAAGTAATCTCAGGCAGATCGTCTGATGAAAAGGAAGGGGCTGCACGCCGGGTCGTGCAGCCCCTTTTCTGTTGAGCCTCAGTCTTCGTCCGTCAGCAGCGCAGGCAGGACTTCCTTGAGGCTGCGGGACGCATTCCGGCTGTTCTGGCGCAGCTCCGTGAGGATGGCGGCATCCTCTGTCAGGGAGAGTTTTTCTGCCAGCAGCAGGAGCAGGGCAAGGGAGGTACGCAGCCGGGCGATGCAGCCCGCAATGTCCAGCATCACGCCCAGAAGATGGACAGGCACATCCCCCGAGGGAAAGCAGGTCACCACCGTGTCCAGCAGGCCAGAGAGCGTGTCGGAGTCGTTGCGGGGTTTTTCCCCATGCGTGCGGAGGAGGTGGGCGATCTGCCGCTCCTGCTCCCGGTTCTGGTCCAGGATGGTGGTGATCCAGTGCTGGAGAGGGGGGGGAGCGGCCGGACGGCTGAGCAGCTCCAGCAGGCTCTCCCGCAACGTGCCCGTCAGGACCAGATGGGCATGGAGGCGGTCACGGTAAGTACGGCGTATGGAGGGCTGTTCGGCAGGATGACGTGGCACGTCTGTCTCCATGACGAAAAGGGGAAGGAAACCTTCATGGGTGCCCTGTCCTTCGGCGGAAGGCAAGCCCGTTCCAGTGGAGCTGGTCAGGTTTCGTGCGGCTGCTGGGGGCGTTGCGCATAATGGCGGGCAATGACGGTGCAGACAAAGAGCTGGAGCTGGTGGAAGATCATCAGCGGCAGGACGATGATTCCGGCCGAACCGGGAAAGATGACGCTGGCCATGGTCACGCCGGATGTCAGGGCCTTCTTGGAGCCGCAGAACTGTAACGTGATGTCATCCTCGATGCTCTGGCCCATCATCCGGCCCAGCAGATAGGTGAGCCCGAGGGCCAGGGCGAGCAGCAGGGCATCCGCCACCCCGACACCGGCCAGCAGGATGAGCGGAATGCGATGCCACAGCCCCTGAAGCACCGCTGCACTGAAGGCGGAATAGACCAGCACGATGATTGAGCCACGGTCACTGCATGAGATGAGAAACTTGTGGCGGTGGACAACCGGCCCCAGCCAGCGTTGCACGCACTGGCCCAGAATGAAGGGCAGGAGCAGTTCTTCTGCCACGTTCAGGATGGTCTGAAGACCGGACCCGCCACTGCTGCCGTGATCAAAGAAAAGGCCACAGAGCAGGGGGGTGATGAGGATGCCCAGAATGTTCGAGACCGTGGCCGCACAGATGGCGGCCGGGACGTTGCCCCGGGCCATGGAGGTCAGGGCAATGGAGGACTGTATGGTGGAGGGCAGACAGCAGAGGAACAGCATCCCGGCCCAGAGGTCCGGCCCCAGAAAACCGGTGGAGGACAGCCGGTAGGCAAGCCAGTACATGCCTGCCCCGAGCAGGGGGAACACGGCAAAGGTGATGAGCAGCGTGCAGCCCTGCAACCGCCAGTTTTTCACGCTGTCGAGCAATGCACGGCGTTTCAGCTTGGCCCCCTGGAAGAAGAACATCAGCATGATGAGCAGTGATGTCAGGCGGGAGAGCCAGGGCTGCCACACAACAGGGCAGGGCAGGAAGGAGGCCAGCAGAACAGCGCCGATCAGGCACATCAGGAAAGGATCAAGGCGTTTCATCGGGCGGTGTCCCTGCAAGGCTGTGGCATCATGGTGGCGAAAGCGTGCCCTGTATGGGGCCGCTGGTACAGAGGGACGGTAAAACAGAAGGTTCGGGCTGCCAATGCGTGGCACCAGGGAAAGATGTCCGTTCCGTGTCACGGTCAAGGAATGGCTTGCCAGAGAGGGCTGGAAAGAGGCATTTTCCCGGCAGGCCTTCGGATAGGGCCATCTCCATCAGATCGTAGAGAGGGGGGTCAGAGGATGACCGTCAATCGACGTATGGTTCTGGGATCATTTCTGGCGGCAGGTGCCCTTCTGGGCAATGGCAGAGCCCGTGCAGCCGTTGGGGGTGGAGGCAGCGCCGCACCGGCACAGCCCAACAATGCCCATGCCGAGCCGGGCAATGCGGCGGCGGCGGCTCCGCAGCCCGTGCATGAGACACTGGCCGACAAGCAGTACCGCCCCCGCATCCATTTTTCACCCTCCACCGGGTTCATGAATGATCCGAACGGGCTGATCTTTGATGGACGCTATTACCATCTCTATTACCAGTACAATCCATTTGGGCCTTATGCAGGCCATGTGCACTGGGGCCATGCCGTCAGCACGGACCTCTATACATGGCAGGATCTGCCGATTGCGATTCGGGAGACGGAAGCCGGAGAGGCCTACAGCGGCTGTGCCGTGCTGGACAGGGACAACCGTTCTGGTCTGTTTCCGCCCCGCACGCAGGACAAGCCTCAGCCGGGGTCGGTCGAGACAGCTGCCCAGAAGGCCGCCCAGCTTTTTCCGTCACTGCCGGAGGATGAGCAGGCACGGCGCCTTGTGGACAGGCAGTCGCACGATCTTCTGAAAGGGGCGAATTCCTCCCCCAGCCTGCTGAAGGAGCTGGGGGATGATCCTGTCTCCCGCGAGCAGTCACCCGTCCCCATGTCTCCGGCCCTGCCGCCAATGGCGGGTGGCCTGGTCGCCATCTATACACGGGCAACGCCGCAGCGGCAGACACAGTATATCGCCTGGAGCCCTGACGGAGGGCAGACGCTGAAGGATTATGAAGGGAACCCGGTGCTGGATATCGGGCACAATTCCTTCCGTGACCCCAAGGTGTTCTGGCATGCCCCGACTGAAAAATGGGTCATGGTCGTGGTGCGCTCCCGGGAGCACAAGGTGTCCTTTTATGGGTCATTCGACCTGAAACACTGGATGCATCTGAGTGATTTTGGCCCATCTGGCATTACTGGCGTGGATTATGAATGTCCGGGGCTGGCCGAGGTAGAGGTGGAAGGTGAGACGCCCGGTGAAAAACGCTGGGTCCTGTTCGTGTCCATCAATCCCGGTGGACCGCAGGGGGGCAGCATCACGCAGTATTTTGTCGGCCAGTTCGATGGTGAGCGCTTCACGCCGGATGATACGATCGTGGATCTGACAGATTTCGGCAAGGACAGCTACGCCCTCCAGACTTATGAGAACATGCCGGGCAATCAGACGGTCTATGTCGCCTGGCTGGACAACTGGCAATATTGTGAGGAGCTGCCCAACAAAAGCTGGCGTGGCGTCATGACCATTCCTCGCAAGGTTGTGCTGCGGCGTGACACGTCAGGCTGGCTGCGTATCGCCCAGACTCCTTATGCTCTGGAGGCCCTGCGGCGTCCTGCCATCCCATTCACCCTGTCCCGTCTGGAGCCCCAGAGCAGTCGGCAGGTGTCTATGCCTACCGGCGAGGCCGTGGAGCTGCTGCTGGATGTCTCTCTGGAAGACCGGGGCAGTACCCTGCCAGATGGAGACCATGGGCGTGCCGGACGTTTTGTCGTGGCCTTCTCCAACCATCAGGGAGAGAGCCTGAGCATCGGTTTTGATGGTTTCTCCTGCCAGCTCTGGCTGGACAGGAGCAACCTGCATGGCTTTACCCATCCCTTCTTCACGGGCACCTTCTCTTCTGCCCTTGTCCCGGGCAGCCGCCGTTTCAACCTGCGGATCGTGCTGGATGCCTGTACGCTGGAGGTCTTCGCCAATGAGGGCATGTCCGTCGGCACGGCTCTGATCTATCCGGCCAACCCTCTGGAGACGCTGAGTTTCCAGGTCACCAATGCGGCAGCTGTCATTCATCAGATGGCTCTGTATCCCCTGCGGCAGACGATGGACCGCATGGAACAGGGGTAACGGCCCTTTGTTCTGGCGCCCCTCTCTGCCCCGAAGGTGGGAGGGGCGCCGTTTCTGTCAGATGACAGCCAGCGTTTCCTTGCCATCAGGTGGCGGGAAGGCTGCATCAAGGGCTGCCAGATCGTCATGGGAGAGCCGGATTTCCTGAGCGGCGATGTTGAGGGCCTGATGATGGGGCGTGCCGGCTTTGGGAATGGCGATCATGTTCCTGCGACGCAGCACCCATGCCAGGGCAATCTGCGCCGGTGTGGCGCGGCCGAGGCTGGTTTCATGCTGGTGGGCAATGGCCCGCAGGGCAGGGTGATGCAGCAGCTCGCCCCCTTGGCCGATCGGGCAATAGGCCATGCTGGTGATGTGCGCCTGTTCGTCCCGTGGCAGCAGGTCATACTCCGTGCCACGATATTCCAGGCTGTAGAGAATCTGGTTGACGAGAGGATAGGCTCCCAGCTCAGCCAGATCGTTCATGTCGGCCGTATCGAAATTGGAAACCCCCCAGTCCCGGATCAGCCCCCGTTCCTTCAGTGTTTCAAAGGCGTAGAGTGTTTCAGTGAAGGGAGTGGAACCGGGCCAGTGCAGGAGATAAAGGTCCAGATGGTCCGTGTTGAGATGTCTCAGCGAGCGTTCGCAGGCTTCTATCGTTCCTCTGGAGGTGGCATTGCCCGGCAGGACCTTGCTGATGAGAAATGCCTGATCCCTTCGCCCCCGCAGGGCTTCGCCGACCACCTCTTCTGAGCGGCCATGGCCGTACATTTCTGCCGTATCGATGATTCTGAGGCCAGAATCCAGCCCGCTCTGCAGGCTGTGGACTTCGTGGGCCCGCAGGGCTGCATCATCGCCCATACGCCATGTGCCCATGCCGAGCGCTGGAAGCGTGATGCCGTTTCTGAGTGTGACAGTAGGATAGGGAGTCGTGGTCATATGATATCCTTCCCTTGGGCACGGACGAGCGGACTCGCCCCCGTGTGCACAGGGTAAGCCTGTGCCGGACGGAGGAAAAGGCATTTCGCACGGAGGTCCTGCCACGCCATGGGAGAAGAGGCGCTTTGTGGCGGACGTCAGCCAGTTTTTCAGGGAATAAAAAATGGTGCCCAAGGGCGGGATCGAACCACCGACACTGCGATTTTCAGTCGCATGCTCTACCAACTGAGCTACTTGGGCACCGGGCCATGGCAGCAGGGCCACCCGGCTATGGAGAGGGGTTTACCCTATGCAGGGCGGGTTATCAACCCTCTTTGCAGAAGAAAATGCACGGATCAGCGGGCTGATTCAGCGGGTTATGGCCCCCGGGATCAGGGCCTGTGGCGGGAGGTTTCCTTCACCAGCCGTGCGGCCTCGGCCTCCAGTTCTTCCGGGTCGTTGTCCTGCCGCAGGGACGGCACACGGTAATCCCCCTTGAACCAACGGCCAAGGTCTACATCAGCGCAGTGCTGGGAGCAGAACGGGCGGAAGGCGGGCATGGTGGGTTTCTGGCAGATCGGGCAGCTCATGAGAGACTCCAGCAGGATGATGGAGACACGGGATGACTGAGGAGGGTAAGGCGATGGCCTGTGAGATGGAAGAGGTCTTCCAGCGCCCCGGAATCGGCTTCAAGTGCCTGGATGATGGCTGGTGGTGCGTGGAGCCGGTCGCCCCTCAGCCCCTCACTGGCGATGCGCTGGAGGATGGCCAGCCCTTGCCCGTGGGGTGAGGCATACAGCTCATGCAGCGGGGCCCGATGGCGGGGGCGGGTCATTTCCAGCAGGCCACCGGGCGTGATGCCGGTGATGCGGGGCTGGAGCGGGTCCTGCTCCCTGTCCGCTGCCTTGCGGAGGAACGGGACAAGGGCGGGCCGTTTGCTGCTGCGGACACCTGCCGGGTCGATCAGGATGGTACCGGAGAGATTGCGCAGCCGGATTTCCCGCAGGAGTGGGCCGAAACAGGCCAGATTGGCGGCAAAGTCCGGGGTCTGATGGGCGTCCAGATCAATGGCGGTGAGGGCATGGGTGGGCGTGATATGGGCTGTCAGCGGTCCGACCTGGGCATCCGGGCTGGTCAGGGCGGCCCAGTCGGCCTCCAGAACCTCATCAAAGCTGCGGCTTACCCGGTGCAGGCGGGCATGAAGATGGGACGGCAACCGGGCCGCCAGGGCGGCACTGTCGGTCAGGATGGGGCAGTCTGATGGGGCCAGCCCCAGAATCTCATCCAGTGGCGTGGGACCGGATGTGAGACGGCGGGGGGCGGTTCCGGCCTCCATGTCCTCCGGCCATGGGAGGGCACGCAGGCGCAGGCCCTTGCCATTCTGTGCCGAACGGGTCACCTGGGCACGGACGAGACTGCCTTCGGGAGGGAGTTTGCGCCCTTTCATGAAGCCCGTACAGGCTGGACTGGCCAGCTCGACGAAAGCCCCGCCCAGGGCTGGCGCATGGGCGGTGATGCGGACGATATGGACATCCCCCCAGCCATCCGGCGCACCGGGCCGCCAGAGGGCAGCATCCAGCAGCGCATCGTCCTTCAGCAGGGCGATGCGGATTTCTCCGGGCGCACTGGCAAGACGGATTTCCATGCCGTGTCAGCGCAGCCAGTGCTGTCCGGCGGGCAGGGGCTGACCCCGGAGCAGCTGGGCGGTCTCGAACAGGGGCAGGCCGATCACGCCGGAGGGGCTTCCCCCGACCTGTCGGATGAAGGCGGCCGCCTGTCCCTGAAGGCCATAGCCACCAGCCTTGCCGTGCCAGTCTCCCCCTTCGATGAGGGCGTCAATCTGCCGGGGTGTCAGGCGATTGAAGATGACATGGCTTTCCACCACACGTTCGCAGTAGCGGCCTCCGGCCCAGTCTGCTGTCGGCTGGCAGACCACGGCGGTGAAAACCTTGTGGCGGCGGCCGGAGAGAAGGGTGAGGCAGCGGCGGGCTGTCTCGGCATCTTCTGCTTTGGGCAGGATGCGCCGCCCGGCCGCCACGACCGTGTCAGCCCCGATGATGAGGGCGGGACCATCATGGCGGGCGGCGACATGGGCCGCCTTGGCCCGGGCCAGCCGCAGCGCATGGGGACGGGGAAGTTCGTCCTTCTGCGGGGTTTCATCCAGGTCTGCCGGGCAGACAGCATCCGGCTCCACCCCGATCTGGCGGAGCAGGGCGATGCGGCGGGGCGAGGCAGAGGCCAGGATGAGGGCGGGCCGGGAGGAATCAGCCATGAGGGAAGAGATGGTCCTGTCTTCCGCTGTCTTACTTGAAGCGGAAGGTGATGCGACCCTTGCTGAGGTCGTAAGGGGTCATCTCGACATTGACCCGGTCACCGGCCAGCACGCGGATGCGATTCTTGCGCATCTTGCCGCTCGTATGGGCGAGAATGGTGTGCTCATTGTCCAGCGTGACGCGGAACATGGCATTGGGCAGAAGCTCAGTCACCGTGCCGGTAAATTCGATCAGGTCTTCTTTAGGCATGAATATCCCTTGCAGGAAGTGGGTAGAAACTGTGTGGGCCACGGGCCAGCTCTGGAGAGGCCTGGCCTGCAGCCCCGTCATGACGGCGCATTATGTGCGGGCACGGAGGTGGGACGTCAAGGTTTTTTGCTGGGTGGAGCGGGATCAGGCAGGCGGGCTTTGGCCTGCCAGCAGTACCATGCCAGTGTGGAGCGATGGGGACTGAAGCCCATCGTGGCGTCCCGCAGCTGGCGGGGTGTGGGGCGGACAGGCAGTTTTTTCAGCCTCTTCCATCCTTCCTGAACGCCAAGATCGCCCGCTGGCAGGACATCCGGTCTGTTGAGATGGAAGATGAGCAGCATTTCGACTGTCCATTGTCCCACGCCACGCAGGGCTGTCAGCTGTTTTATCAGTGTGGCGTCATCCAGCTGGCGGGCTTCAGCGAGGCTGGGTACCAGCCCGTCCAGCCGTCCCCGGGCGATGGCCCGCAGGCTGGCGGCCTTGGTGGCGGAAAGGCCGCAGCGACGCAGGGTGGCATCATCAAGGGCCAGAAGTTCCTGTGGTGCAGGGGGCGGCCCGTTTTCGTCATGGTCGGCCCCAAGGGCGCAGAGACGCCTGAAGATGGTCCTGGCCGCAGCATTGTGGAGCTGCTGGCCCGTCACAGCCTTGATGAGTGAGGCATAGGGATCGACTGTCTGCGGGTCTGGCGCAGCCTGTTCGTGCAGGCGGCAGGGGCCGACGGTGGCGATGAAGGCTGCCAGATCGGCATCCCGGGCAAGGCAGGCAGGTGGATGCATGGAACGGACTTTCTTCATGGGGCTGATGGTGGTGGAAGGGGGTTACACAAAAGTAGCGGTGGGGCACTTTTCCGGTGATGACAATATGGCCCTTTTTGAGGCACAAGGGAGGGGTCATGATCCTTATCAGTCTGCGCCCCTCTTTTTGCCAGCGGGTTTTCCGCCCGTGACGATGCAGGACGCCCCTTTGCAGAGGCGCCGGGAGCGGCTGGGAGATCATGCCGAACCCGTGGCCGGGTTGCGGACTGAAGCGCGCACCCCCATGCGGCGGACGCAGGTTCTGGTCGATCCACCACTGTTCGGGCCGCTGTTTCTGGCGGCCAGTGTCCATGGCATTGCCCTCTGGCTGATGATGCAGACCAGCGCTGCCGTGCATGGTACGCCAAATGGTGCACAGCAGCCGCAGGTGGAGATGGTGTTTGATGCCCCTCCGGCAAAGCACAGCATGAAGGGGGAGCCGACACATGAGGTTGGTGGTGCGGCCAGCGCTCCGGCGCCGACCACGCCGGAGGAGGCAACCCCAGCCCCGATGGAGCCGACGCCTCACACGCCGTCTTCCCCGCCGACGGCCCCCTCACCTACCGGGGAGCTGACCCGTGCGGAGATGTCGGAAAAGCCGCTCTCCAGGGCTGCTCCCCGTCGCCCCCGCCGGAGCCGGGCAACCCCGACGCATCAGCGTATGACCCGGCAGAGCGAGACGAACCCTTTCGCTCACCCGATGGATCTGTCCTTTGATGGTGAGCCAGCCTTGCATCCTCACAAGCGGGGGCGCCATGGGGGGACACGGGGGCCGGTCGATTTCTCTCTCGGGCCGCTCAGCCTGAATGGGCAGATCAATGCGCCGTACAAGACGAGCAGCAGTGTCCGGGGTGTCAGCTCCGATTATGGGAGCGAGATTGACCGTTGGGTGCGGAACCACATGTTCTATCCCGATGAGGCTGTGCAGAACGGGGAGGAGGGGCCATCCTCCGTCCATGTAGTGATTGACAGGAGCGGGAAGGTCATCCGTGTGCGGCTGACGGATTCATCAAACTCTTATGCGCTGGATGCCGCCACGACAGGCATGTTCCAGGGGGCGCAGCTCCCTCCCGTTCCGCCGGACATGCAGGGTGACCATTTTGATCTGGATGTGACGATCCATTACATGCTGATCCGCCATTAGGGGCTCTGGCCAGCGCTCCCCCTGTGGTCAGGAGAGGGAAAGGGCGTTAAGTTGCGGGGCCTGCCGGTCGGGTCCGGTCGGCTCTTGTCCAGAAATATTGCAGGGAAAGTGGGCTGTTCATGCGCTTCTGTCGTAAGCTGCTGCTCTCAGGGCTGTGTGTGCCTCTCCTCGGACTGGGGGGGTGCCTGCAGGTGTACAAGCCATTTGCCCATAATCCGGGCAATCAGGCCCAGCATCTTGTCAGGGACAACATTCCGCCTGCCCGACTGGCCGTGCCTGTTCCCGTGCCAGAGAAAGCGCCATGGCGGGCGCCTACGGCCATGTGGGCACGGGATGTCGTGATCGCCCTGGTGGGGCAATCCATTCCTGCCGTGGCAAAGGTGCCGGAGCCGGGGGACTGGTGGGTCAGGCTGGGGGCTGTCCGGGCGGAGAATGGGGGTATCCGCCCCCGCTATGCGATTGTCGGGCCGGATGGCAAGGTGAAGGCCCGTGGCTTTGGTGCCGTGATTGATGAGGAAGGCTGGCGCAGCGCCGACCCGGCGGCCCTGAACACGGTGGCCCTCCAGATGGCCCCGGAAATCGCCCGTGAGCTGACAGAGATACAGACCCGCATGATGATGGATGACCCGCAGAGTCTCATGCACCGTTCGGCCCGCATCTGTTTCGAGGGGGTACAGGGCGCCCCGGGTGATGGCAACAAGTCTCTGGCCGAGGCGTTCTACATGATGCTGCCGGACAGCCACAACAGTGTGCAGACCACACGCACTGGGGCGGATTACATCGTGAAGACCGTGGTCAGCATCAAGTCTTCACCGGACGCTCCTCCGCCGGGAGAGGGGCCGAAACAGCAGGTTACCATCGTCTGGCACGTGACAACCCCACAGGGCGTGGAGGCCGGGGCGGCCACGCAGGTTCATGATGTTCCCGCACATTCTCTGGATGGCCCATGGGCTGATGTGGCCGGTGCTGCGGCGCAGGAGGCTGCCGAAGCGGTGAAGACCATCGTTACCAACTATTCAGGCCGGTCTCGCAAGGCGGCGACGGCTCCGTCCGATATTGGCGGGGATGCGTCCCGTGAGAAGGATGGCATGAAAAAATTCGTTGCAGGGCCGGAGCCGGAGGGCAGTGCCCCCAGATGATGGCAGCCCAGCCTTTCTGGGAACAGACGGAACGGGGACATTTCCTGCTACAGGGAGTGTCCCCGTTTCTCTGAAATCCCGCACAGGATAGACGTTTCCTCGAATGGACAGGGTGTATCAACCAACTTATACAGGTTGCAGATTGATATTTGCTGGCCTGTCATGCGTTCCATTTTTCTGAAATGTCTACTGGTTTCATGGGTCGTTGTGCATTGTCAGCCTGTATTGGCCGACGTTTATCATCCTGACTTTGACTGTAGCCGGATGGACAGGAACGAACCGGGGCAGGTTCTTCTCTGTTCGGATTCTGATTCAGCCAGAAGTGAACTGGTTCTGGATCAGGCCTATTATGCCCTGCGCCATCAGAGTGCGGCCTACAGTCTTCCCCAGCTGAAGGCGGAGCTGATCCATGATCTTGCACCGTTGCAGGCGTGTTTTTCACCGGCGGGTGTGCAGGGAGAGAGCCAGGCTCAATGCTACCAGCGGGTTGTGGCGCAGGTTGCGGACAGATACCGCTCCCGCCTGACAGGTCGTGCGCATGAGGAAGCGACCCGTCCGATTGATGCCCATATTGCCCTGCAAAGAAAACTGCAGGCGCTCGGCTTTCTGCCGGCTGCCGTCGTGCCGGATGGCGTATATGGCGAGGCGACCCGGCGGGCCATCCTGCGCTGGCAGGAGCAGGCCGGGCAGCCCAGCCGGGACGGATTTCTGGGAGATGATGATGCCAGGGTGCTGATGCCGGACCTGGCTGTTGCTCCGGCCCCATCTGAGGCTTCTCCGTCCCCACCTGAACGTGCTGCACCCCGTCAGGCAGAGGCAGGCACAGTCGGCGGGGATGGACCGGTTGCGTCCGTCCTGCGGCAGAGTGGAACAGCCGGTGCGGCCGGGCCTCAGCCATCCCCGCCGTCTCCAGACAGTACGGTTCCCCAGCAGGAGGCTGCATCTCCCCAGACAGAGGATCATGAAACGGCAGGGGGACTTTTTTCCCTGCTGTCCGTGCCGTTCTGGTTGCTGGGGGCTGTCATTCATATGTGCGGGGCCGTTCTGGCGGGCGTCTGGCACGTGCTGATCTTCATCCTTCTTTTGCCCGTAAGACTCGTCCGGTTGATCTGGAGCTTCATCACCTGGCTGTTCAGCTGGAAGGGGCTGCTTCTTTTGATTGTCGGCCTGATTGTGAATGGCCTCCGCTCTGCAGAAAAGAAGGATGATTCCGCCCAGTCGTCAGAGTTTCCGTCCAGGGAGGAAGAGGAGGCCTATCAGCAGTCCGGACTGTTGTGGAGCAGCTTTTATGAGGGGACAGGGGTTCGCCCTATAAAGGATCTCATCGAACTTCTTCTGGAGAAGCGCAGGGATGACGCTTTCGATTTTCTGAAGGCTCTGCTGGAAAGGGAGGCAGGGTCTTTGCCTGCCACCCTGCGGGTCCTGTTCTTTCAGGCCCGGCAGGAAAAGAGCTGGAAAGGCTTCCAGCGTTTTTCCATAGAGGTTCTGGCGTTTCTGCGGGAGCATTTTCAGGCAGGCAGTGAAGAGGCGGCGCAGGAGCAGCAGGAGCGGGAACAGGCCTATCGCCGGGCCAGACAGTCCGGCTCCGCCCCACCGGAGGATGAGCCCTGGCATATCGTGCTGGAGGTTTCTGCAACGGCCTCTGCCGAGGAGATCACGGCCTCATACAGGCGGTTGATGAAGCAGCATCACCCGGACCGCTTTGCGCAGGAGGGAGGTGCTGCCTACGAGGCAGCCGTGGTAAAAAGCAAGAAGATTACCGAAGCCTACCGCTATGCCAAAACACTGAAACAGTTCTCGGAAAAGACAGGCCGGACGTCCCGGCAGAAACCGGAACCTGAGACGGATCCGCCACCTTCCGGCTTCGCCTCCAGCAGGGAGCAGGAAGCGTATCAGGCGGTCGGGATGATGTGGGCTGGCTGGATCAGTGAGCTGGCTCTTGCTGATGGTCAGCTTCTGCTGGACCATCTCGTGGCCCGGCGCCTGCGGGAGGCGTTCCGGTTTCTGTCTGCGCTGGTGCAGCCGATGGGTGGCGAGACCGCCCGGAACGTGCTGGAGGAGTTGGAGGCTGGCCGTTCATGGCAGGATTTCCGGCGTTGTTCGGTGCATGTGCACGGTCTGCTGCTTCAGGTGAACAGGGCAGAGACGGCCAGAAAGCGGCGGCGGCAGGAACAGCAGAGAGCCTGGGAGAGGGAAGAGGCAGAGCGGCGGCGTGAACAAGCCCGGCGGGACTGGCAGCGGGCCAGAAATGCGCCCCCCGCGTACAGGGCCTGGCATGTTGTGCTGGAGGTCTCCGAGAGGGCTTCCAATGAGGAGATCACCAGTGCCTACAGGCGGCTTGTCAAGCAGCACCATCCAGACCGTTTTGCCCATGTTGGCGGGGACGTCTATCAGGAGGCTGTCCGCCGGACGGCGGAAATCACACAGGCCTATCGTCATGTGCGGCAGTACCGGCGGTTCTGACCCGTGGGCGTGGACGGGAGAGCATACGGCATTTCATGGTAAACAGGTGGTAAATTAATCGTTCCGAAATAGGTCTGCTGGAAAATCATGACATTGATCGGGCGGGCTGATAGAAGGAGCTGAACCGCATCTTACCGTCCTTCTATGAAAAGTACCCGTCATGAAGATCGTTGCCTGCAACAGTAACCTGCCTCTGGCCCAGGCTGTGGCTGATGAGCTTGAAATCCCTTTGTGCAAGACATCCATTCGCCGCTTTGCGGATGGTGAGGTGTTTGTCGAGATTCAGGAAAACGTGCGTGGGGAGGACATGTTTGTCCTTCAGAGCACCTGCATGCCAACCAATGATCATCTGATGGAACTTCTTGTCGTGCTGGATGCCCTGCGGCGCGGCTCTGCACGCCGTGTCACGGCGGTGATGCCTTATTTTGGCTATGCCCGGCAGGACCGCAAGTCCGGTCCCCGCACGCCCATCAGTGCCAAGCTTGTCGCCAATCTGCTGACAGAAGCGGGTGCCAACCGCATCCTGACGATGGACCTGCATGCCATGCAGATTCAGGGTTTTTTCGATATTCCCACGGACAACCTCTACGCAGCACCGCTCTTTGTGCGGGACCTGATTTCCCGTCACCCGGACCCGGGAAAACTGATGATCGTTTCGCCGGATGTGGGTGGGGTGGTGCGGGCCCGTCAGCTGGCCCGCAGGCTGAATGTGGACCTGGCCATCATCGACAAGCGTCGTGAGCGCGCTGGTGTGTCTGAAGTGATGAATGTGATTGGCGATGTGTCCGGCCGTTTCTGCGTACTGGTGGATGACATCATCGATAGTGGCGGGTCTCTCTGCAATGCTGCTGAAGCCCTGATGAAGCACGGTGCTGCCGGGGTGGAGGCCTATGTGACGCATGGTGTGCTGACAGGCAATGCCTGCAAGCGGGTGCAGAGCAGCCCGCTTTCCATGCTGACCCTGACAGACAGCATCCCTGCGACGGATGAGCTGAAGGCAACGTCCAACATCCGGCAGATTCCTACGGCCAATCTGCTGGGCCGTGCCATCCGGGCCGTGGCGGATGAAAGCTCGGTCTCCACTCTTTTTGACTGAGATCTTTTTGATTGAGAGGTGCTTTGCGTGGCCAGGGGCATGAGACAGGTCCCGCCACGCTCTGACGGGATTTTGGGGAGGGTCAGGAAATGACACAGCTTCGGGCAGAACCGTACTGGTTTCTCCGTCATGGTGAAACGGACTGGAATGCACGCCATCTCTCCCAGGGGCGGACGGATATTCCCCTGAATGAGACCGGCCTGACACAGGCCCGCCTGGCAGGCCGCCAGCTGGCAGACCTGTTCGAGGCGGGGATGCGGCCCTTCACGCATATCGTAAGCTCTCCGCTCAAGCGGGCTTTCGTCACAGCCGAGCATGTGCGGGATGCGATCCGGGATCGGACGGGCCTTGATCTGCCGCTGATAAAGGATGCAGACCTTCAGGAGGTCAGCTTTGGTGTGCAGGAAGGCCAGCCGATGGGAGACTGGTACAATACATGGATCAACGGCACGTTTGTCCCGGAAAAGGGTGAGGATTTCCTCACGCTGAAGACCCGTGGTGTCCAGGCGCTCAACAGGGCGCAGGAGGCTGGAGAGGGAGCCCCCCTGATCGTGGCGCATGGGGCATTGTTCCGTGGGCTGCGGGCAGCCATGGGGCTGGAGATCAATGTCCGTCTGCCCAATGCCGTGCCACTGAAGGCCACGCCGGAGGAAGAAGGCTGGGTGTTGAAACTGCTTTCGGCCTGAGATTTTCCCCGCTGAAGAAAAGGCCGCTTCCGTCTCTGTCAGGAAGCGGCCTTTTTCATGTCTGGATGGTTTGGCGGCCGTCAGCTTACCACGGCACAAGCGTGGTGGAGAGGCGTTTGGCATCCTTCGGGCTGACACCGAGGTCATTGCGGTTCCACCATCCCCCGCCGAGAGCCTGGAACAGGCCGACCGTGTCGGAAAGGCGGGTGACCTTGTCCTGTGCGACGGAAATCTGGTCCTGCGCCACGGCCATGCGGGCCTGTGCCACGTCAATCTGGCTGTTGTCCCCCAGCCTGTGCTGGGCTTCTGCAATGTGCAGGGCCTGTGTGGCGGCGTCCAGCCCATTCTGGTCGGCCAGAAGTGTGCTGCCATCCAGCTCTACGGCATGGAGGCTGTCTGCCACATCGCTGACGGCAGACATGATGGCAGCCTTGTAATATTCCTTGGCCTGTTCGTAATTGGCTTTGGCTTCCCGCTGGGCATGAAGCAGTGACCCTCCCTGGAAAATGGGTTGGGTGACCGTGGCAGCCAGCATCCAGTTGCCCATCCCGGGCTTGAACATCTTGCTCATGCTGTCCACAGCCTCGCCCGGCAGGGCACTCAGCTGCACATTGGGGAGGCGGTTGGCAATGGCAATGCCGAGCTGCGCCCCGGCAGAGCGGATCTGCGCCTGTGCAGAGGCGATGTCAGGCCGTTGCAGGAGGAGCTGGGCCGGCAGGCTGACGGGCAGCTGATGCGGCAGGGTGAAGTCTTTCAGCTCGAAGATGGGCAGGTCCGCATTGGGGCTGAGGCCCACCAGAGTGGCCAGCTGGTCCCGGGTCTGGGCAAGCTGTGTCCGGAGAGGAGGTAGATCCGCCTGAAGTTGCGCCAGCGAATCCCGCAGCAGGAGCTGGCTCTGGCGGGACTGGTCCCCCAGGCCGACCTGATTCTGATTGATGCGGACCATGGCTGCCTGCTGGGCGATCAGAACTTCCTTGGCACGGATCTGCTCACGGAGACCCGCCTCGGTGATGGCCGTGTTGACGATGTTGGAGATCATCGTCAGCGTCGTGGCCTCCAGCTGGAAGCGCTGGATATCTGCCTGGGCTTTGGCGTTGCGAATGGCGAGGCGGGAGCCACCCCAGAGATCGGGCACATAGCCGATGTTCAGCTGGGCCGTGTGCAGGTTATAGAGCCATTCATTATTGTTCGGCACGGGCGAGAGTGCCTTGGAAGTCTTGTTGCGTGTCGGAATGAACTGGGCAGAAATGCTCGGATAGAGTGACGCACCCTCAACACGGCGCTGCTCCCATGCTGCCCGCAGGCCAGCCTGCATGGCTTTCAATGTCTGGTTGTTGGTCAGGGCCAGCTCCACCATCTGGTTCAGACGGGGATTCTGGAAGGCCTCCCACCATCGGCCGGGAACATCTGCCCCGGAGATGAACTGCTGGCGGTGGAGGAGGCTGTCGCTGCTTCTGTCCCGTCCAGCTTCAGACTGGGTGATGTTCTTCTGGCTGTATCCTGTCCTCTCTGGCAGGGGGGGAATGTCCTTGGAGGAAGGGCCGACAATGCAGCCCCCCAACCCGGCAGCCATGCCGCCAAGAAGAACACTGGCCAGCAATCGGGAGGAACGGCCCCTCATGCAGGGGGTGGAATGCTGTTTCATGTCAGGCCTCCTGCTCTTTCTGGCTGGTCCTGCGGCTGACCCATTCTTCCAGACGGCAGAAGCAGACTGGCAGGATGAAAAGGGTCAGCAGGGTGGCAATGCCCAGCCCACCGACAACGACCGTTGCCAGGCCACGCTGCACATCGGTTCCCACACCTGTGGCCAGAGCGGCGGGCAGCATTCCGACACTGGCCACGGTTGCTGTCATCAGCACGGGGCGGAAGCGTTCGGTTGCTCCCAGCCGGGTGGCCTCCCGTATGTTGCCACCAGCACCAAGATGACGGTTGATGTTGGATACCATGATGATCCCGTTCTGGATGGCTACACCAAACAGGGCGATGAAGCCGACCGCCGTGGCAATGTTCAGTGTTTCGGCCCGTAGATGCAGGGCGATCAGCCCGCCCAGGGCGGCAAGTGGCACAATGCCGATGATGAGCAGCGCATGGCGGAACTTCTGGAACTCCGCATAGAGCAGCCCCAGCATGACGGCGAACATGACGCCCAGGGCTGCCACGAGGCGGACCTGGGCGTGCTGGGCCTCCTGGAAGGTTCCGGCCCATTCCAGACGGAACTTCTGGTGGTCGTAATGGACGTTCTGGTCGATGAGCTTCTGGGCATCGTCAAGGTAGAGGGACATGGGCCGGTTGCCATTATCCACCTGAAGGGTGATCTGCCGCTCGCCCATCTCATGGGCGATGCTGCTTTCACCCATCTGGAGACGGATATGGGCAATTTCAGCCAGAGGGATGGCACTGCCATCACCCGTAATCATGGGAATCTGGCCCAGAAGCTGGAGGTTGGAACGCTGCGTGTTGTCGATGCGCAGGGTCGCATTGTAGAAGCGGTCGCCCTCAATCACGCTGGTCAGCGGGGCATCGCCGATGGCGCTGTTGATGACATCCGTTACATCATTGATGCTGATGCCATAACGGGCGGCTTTCAGCCGGTCTGGTGTGATTGCAATCTGTGGAATCTTGGGTTCCTGGAAGATGTCGGCCTGCACGGTGCCGGGTACCTGCCAGAGCTGCTGGACGACCTGCTTGCCAAGGGCACGCAGGCCCGAGAGGTCATCCCCATAGATGCGCATGACCAGCGGGCTGTGCGCTCCGCCAAGCTGATCGCTGAGATTGTCCTCGATCGGCTGACTGATGGAGAAGGAAATGCCAGCGATCTTGTTCAGGCGGGCCCGGAGTTTCGTGATGAACTCGGCTTTGGTCTCGCCGTGGGCCCACTGGTTGTAGGGCGTCAGGCCAACGGGCATTTCGATGTGGGAGGGCGTCCATGGGTCCGTACCATCATCCGAGCGACCAAGCTGCGTTATGGCATAGGATGTCTCCGGGAACTCCCGTACCGCACGACGGATTTCCGAAGCCTTTTCCTGCCCTTTTTCCAGTGAGATGCCCGTTGGCATCTGCACCTGGAGCCACAGCGCCCCTTCATCAAGGTCAGGCAGGAACTCCCGGCCCGTCGTGACCCCAAGGGCAATGACGGTCACCAGTGCCAGTCCGGCACTGACGAAGGGGATGACAGGGTGATCAATCAGATGGCGGAGCAGGGCGTCATAATATTTGTGCAGCCAGTCCAGTGGCCTGTTGTGCCAGATGGGCCGTGGCTTGCGCAGGGCCAGGAAGGACATGGTGGGTGTCAGGGCCAGGGCGCAGAGCAGCGCTCCCAGCAGGGCGAAGCTGACTGTCCAGGCCATGGGGCGGAAGATTTTGGCCTCGCTGCCTTCAAAGGCGAAGAGGGGACTGTAGGCCACCACGATGATGATGGTGGAGGCGAAGATGGCCCGGCCCGCACGGCGGGTGATGGCAAGAATGTCCGGCTGGTTCAGCGGGAGGTTGGGGTGCTCCTCCCTGTGGCGGAGGATGACCTCGGTGATGACGATGGCTCCATCGACGATCACGCCAAAATCCACGGCTCCGAGGGAGAAAAGGTTGGCCGCCATGCCGCAGGCCCGCATGAGGATGAAGGCGAATGACAGCGCAAAGGGAATGGTCACTGCCGTGATGGCGGCACTGCGGGGCGAGCCCAGGAAGAAGGTCAGGATGACCAGCACGAGGCCGATCCCCTCAAGAATCGTTTCGCTGACCTTGTCCGTTGTGGATTTTACGAGGTTGTCACGGTCCAGATACGGAACAATGCGGATATGTTTGGGTTTGAGCTGTGTCTGGAGCTTGGCGACGGCAGCGTGCAGGTCATCCAGCACCTGTGAGGGATTGGCGCCCCGCAGCATGGTAACGACCCCTTCGATCGTATCCGGATTGCCGTTTTTCCCAAGCATCCCTTCCCGGACCTGATGGCCGAATTCGATCCGTCCCAGCTCGGAGAGGAAAATGGGAACACCATCATGATGGCCGATGACGGTGTTGCGCATGTCCTCCAGAGAGTGGATCTGCCCCACGCCACGGATAATGTAGGACTGCTCACCACGGGTGACGCGGCCACCACCAGCATTGGCATTGCTGTTGCGGATGGCGTTCATCACATCGCTGATGCTGATGCCAAAGCGGATGAGGGCGTTGGGGTCGAGGATCAGCTGATATTCCCGGGTGAAACCGCCGAAATTGTCGATGTTCACCACGCCGGGCACCCGCTGGAGGGCGGGAATGATCTCCCACCGCTGCACGTCGGAGATGGTCATGAGGTCCTGATCGTCGGACTCGACCGTATAGCGGTAGATTTCTCCGCTGGCCCCGCTGATGGGGCCAAGGGAGGGCTGGGCACCGCCTGTCAGCTGGAGGCCGTCAAGCTGGCTCTGCACCAGCTGGCGGGCACGGTAGATGTCCTCTCCATCCTTGAAGATGAGCGTGATGAGCGAGAGGCCGAATGTCGTGCTGGAGCGGCTCTCCACAACACCGGGGACGGCTGCCAGTTCACGCTCGACAGGCGTGGTGACCTGATGTTCCATCTCCTCGGCAGCAAGACCGTTGACCTGCGTGGTGACCAGAACACTGGCCGGGCCGAGGTCCGGGTAGGCTTCCACGGGCAGCTGTTTCCACGCCAGCATTCCGGTGACGAACAGAGCTGCGGTAAGAAAAGCGACGGCCTTGCGGTGACCAAAGCACCATGTGATGAATTTCTCGATGAACATGACTGCTCAGCGGTCCTCAGTAATCATTGAGCAGGATGGCCCCATGCGTGATGATACGCTCACCAGCTTTCAGGCCGGAGAGAATGCGTACGGACTCTCCTTCCTCGTAGCTGATGGTGATGAAGCGGCGGCGGTAGGTGTTGGGGGCTGTCTCCACAAAGACGGAAACCTGGTCATTGTCCATCAGCAGGGCTGTTTTGGGCAGGAGGGGCTGGGCCTGCTGGGTGATGTTCAGCGTGGCGGTGGTGAACTGTCCGGGGCGCAGCGCCCCCTGGGTGTTGTTGCAGCGCAGATAGAGATTCAGGCGGCGGGTATCAGTATGGACGGTGCCGTCCAGCGAGGTGACGGGTCCATGGCATGTCTGGCCGGGGAAGGAGGCTTCCAGCGTCATGCTTGCACCGAGCATGGGCAGGAGGGATTCCGGCAGGCTGGCCTGGATCCAGACAGTGTCCAGATTGGCGACGTTCATCAGGGTTGCTGTCATGTCTGTCACATTCTGGCCGATGCCGGTGGATATGGCGGTGACGATGCCGGAGACAGGCGCTACCAGTGGTTGGTAGCCGGCATTGCCGTCTGTGCCGAGAGCCTGAAGGCGCAGATGGGCACGGGTGGCTTCGGCCTGGGCCTGTTCCAGATCATTTCTGGCAGACTGCATGTCTTTTACGGCATTGCCTCCCGCATTCAGTACGCCAACAGCACGGCGATAGGCCAGCCGGGTAAGGGTGAGGGTTGCCTGCGCCTTGCGGTCATCTGACCATGCCTGTGCCAGGTCACCGGAATACAGGATGGCAAGAACATCGCCTTTCTGTACATGCTGGCCTGTCTGCACATACAGGTTGGCCACCCGCCCGACGACCGGGGAATGGATGTCCACGCTCTGGCCGGGGGAGGCGATGATCTGTGCTGGAAGCTCTACCTGATGGGGGGAGAGGGTTTCCGCGACGGGCTCGACAGTCAGCTGGCCATCCAGCGGCCCTCCGGGCCTGATGCGCAGCAGGTCACCGTTGTGAGTAACAGCGGGTGGTGGGGCAGTCTCTATGACCCGGTGGGGGACGAGAGACCACACACCCCAGAGAAGCAGAAGAACGATCAGGACGATGCCAGTAATAATCATGTTACGTGAGACACGCATTATTGGGATGTTCTCCGTTCTTCTGACTGCCAGGGCAAAATTCGTTCCCTTCTGACACATGCGCAGTGATTTGTCACGGTATTGTATCTGTACCGTAATATTCGAACTTTATGGATGATGGCTGTCGTGATGAGTAATTGCTGTCCAGTATTGCGACTATATGAAAAAGGGGCCGCAATTACTCTGCGGCCCCTTTCCCGAATGATCTGATGTTGTTGTGGAAAGATCAGAAGCGGTATTCGATACCGGCACCAACAACAGTCGGATGCACGTCATCATGAACACGGACCCGACCACCAGTAATGGGGTTGCCGCGCTGGCTCAGATGAACGCTCTGATTGAACAGAAGGATCTGTTTGATATCGAAGTTGAAGAACCAGTTGCCGACCAGCTGGTAATCAAACCCGAGGTTGAAGCTCGGCCCGACGTTGGTTTTCATGTGCATGGCATCAAACACGGCCCCGTTGAAGGCCCCACCCAGATTGGTGGCCTGATGCATGTTGTGGAAGATGGCCACCGTGATGCCAAGACCGGCATAGGGGTTGAAGCGCTTGTGCGGGCGGAAGTGGTAGGCGGCTGTCAGTGTCGGGGGGAGAATCCAGAAGCTGCCAGCATCCAGCTTGCCCAGGTTGCCGACATGGGCAGCGGCTTCATGACGGGTGGAAGAAGCAATGAGGTCCAGGGAGAGGTGGTCCGTCAGGAAATATTCAAGCGTCAGTTCCGGCATGACCTGGTTGGTCACGCTTACATTGTGGCGGAAGATGCTGCCACCAGCCAGAGCTGCTGCAGGTGAGCTGGCATTCAGCTTGACGCGGGAGCCGGTGTTGTTGGTGATTACGCCGAGAGCGGAGAGGCGGACAACGAAGTCCCCTTTGCCAAGGCCGATCTTGGTATTGGCACAGGTCTGGAAAATGCCGCAGCGATGGTCATCCGGAGCATGAAGATGCACGGAGGCATCCGGAGCGGCCTGCATGGTGCTGGATGCGGATACGGAGGTGTGGGCTCCTGGCGCTGTTGTCTGGGCAACGGCGAAGGAGACAGACCCAAGAGCAAACAGCGCAGCTGTGGCCATCCGGGTGAAGGTGCGGCTCATTTTTCCTAGAATCCTCGATGAGTTACAACGGCGTGGCGAAAATGGACAAAATGTAATTGTTCCTTCCCCGCCTATAAGAATGATCTGCCTCGAAAACAAGAAAAAATTTATAACTGTAATAGGGCATTAACTGAAAATATTCTAGAAATTGATCTATATCAAAAAATGGGGCTTTTCTTATCACTGTCATAAGGAAGGTTTCTTTTCCAAGGGGGGGGATAACCCGCTAACTCTGACACCGGCTATAGTGAGACAGGAAAGATAATGGTGGAAACAGGTCGCAGCCTCATGGAGGCCGTTCGGGAACGGTGTGGTCGCTGCCCTGGCCGTTCGGTCAGTATCTGCAACGTCATTGAGGACCAGGACCTTCCTGCCCTTGTGGCGGAATCTTCCCGGGTGGTTGTTCAGGCGGGGCGCTGTTTCATACAGGAAGGCGCACCGGCGCACGATTTTTATGTGCTGACAGGCGGCCGGGCCAAGCTGTTCAGTCTCATGCCTGATGGGCGTCGGCAGATTGTCGGTTTTGCAGAAGTGGGGGATTTTCTGGGGCTGGCCTCCTCAGAGAGTTATGCCTTCACCGCAGAAGCTCTGGGAGAGGTGACACTCTGCCGGTTCCCCCATTCTGCCATCGACCGTCTCGTGGAGCGCTTCCCCCGTCTGCATGGTCGCCTCCAGCAGGAGGCTTCCAGCGAGCTGGTCAAGATGCAGGCGCGGCTCATGCTTCTGGGGCGCAAGACAGCCCGTGAGCGTCTGGCCAGTTTCCTTGTCGAACAGGCCAGCCCCTGCTGTGCCCATGCGCTGAAGGATGAGCACGGCCCGCTGACACTGCCCCTGCCCATGTCCCGGACAGACATTGCCGATTATCTGGGGTTGACGATCGAAACGGTGAGCCGGACGTTCAGCCTGTTCAGGAAAGAGGGGCTGATCAGCATCAGGGGGGCCAGTTCCGTCACGCTTCTGTCACCGGGGCTGCTGAGCGACATGGCTGGTGGCATAAAGCGGAGCTGAGCCTTCAGGAGTGTGGCATGGCCTTTTTTTAACTTTAGGGATGTAACCTCGTGGTGTAGTGAATGAACGCATTCGGTACTCATTCTAGGAGCTGCTTCATGAAGATCCGTACTCTGTTTACAGTTTCACTGCTTGCCTCGTCCTTTGCCCTGCTGCCGCAGGCTCATGCTTATGATCCGAATGATCCGCTGGCCATCCAGAGCAGCATGGACAGCGTGACGAAGTCCATCCAGAACGAAAACGCCAAGCTGCAGGCCCTGCAGGAGAAGTATGCTGGCGCTCCGGAGCGTGCTCGTGCCCGCATCCAGAAGCGCATGGATGCCCTCCAGTCCGACGTGAAGCAGCGTCAGGAGCGTCTGCAGAACCTTCAGGACAAGTACAAGAACCTTGCCGCCGACAAGAAGGCCGAGATCCAGAAGAACATTGATGATCGCAAGCAGCAGATCAAGGATGTGCGCGACAGGTACAGGAATGCGCCGGCTGAGGAGAAGCAGCGCCTCAAGGACCAGCTTGATGCCCAGAAGTCTCAGCTTGACGCCCAGAAGAAGAGCCTGAAGGAGATGCACGACAGCACGGTGCAGTCCGGCAAGGACTTCGTCCATTCCCTGAAGGGCGGTTTCTGATCTTCTGCAGGATCGGTCCTGACAGGACAGGGTGATGAGAGAGGCCGCTCCCATTGGGGCGGCCTCTTGCTCTTTGGGGGGAGTACCTCCATATAGGGCGTGATTGAGATAGACGTTCTCGGGGCAGGGTGGAATTCCCTACCGGCGGTGTTGGTGGCTTTGGCTGCCTCAGCCCGCGAGCGCCCTGCATCCGTGCAGGGGACAAGCAGACCCGGTGTGAATCCGGGGCCGACGGTCAGAGTCCGGATGAGAGAGAACGTTCTTCCTGTCCATCGCGGGAGGGGGGATGCCGCCTTTCCGTGAGGGGGGAAGGCGTGACGTCGCCGCGAACGTCCCTGAGACGATTGGGGACTGATGATGACAGATGTGTCGAGTGGGACACGAAGAACGGACAGCCCGCCCCCGCCGCTGGAGAGCGTTCGGGCCGGTTTCCGGGAGGCCGTGAAGGCGGCCGTGCAGAAGATGGGGGCGACCGCTCCCAATCCGGCGGTGGGCTGCGCCCTGCTGGATGGTGAAGGGCACCTGCTCGCCGTGGGAGCACATCCCGCTGCGGGCCAGCCTCATGCCGAGGTCATGGCGCTGGAGCAGGCCCGGGAGAAAGGCGTGCTGGAGCAGGTCCGCACTGCCCTGGTGACGCTGGAACCCTGCAACCATCATGGCCGGACTCCTCCCTGTAGCGACCGGCTGAAGAACAGTCCCGTGCGGACCGTGTGGATCGGTGCCCGGGACCCCAACCCGCAGGCCAGAGGGGGAGCGGACCATCTGGCTGGGGGCCTCTCTCCGAAACAGGTGCATTTTCTGGCCGATGAACCCGGGCTGCGCTCTCTGGCGCAGGACTGTGCCGCACTGCTCGCACCGTTTGCCTGCCGTGTGACGCAGGGCCGCCCGTGGCTGAGCGTGAAGCAGGCTCTGGACGGGCACGGCAGCATGATTCCTCCGGAAGGGCAGAAGACCTTCACCTCGTCCGCATCCCTGCGGCTGGCCCATCAGCTCCGGCGGGCCTGTGACGCCGTGGTGACGGGGATCGGGACCGTTCTGGCTGATGACCCGTCCTTTACCGTGCGGCATGTGTCCGATCATGCCGGGCGGGCACCCCGGCCCCTGATCGTGCTGGACCGGCAGGGCCGTCTTCCAGCCGCCTGGCGTCAGGCCCGGGAGGCGGACGGGTTCCATGTGGAACAGTGCCGTGACCTGTCATCCCTGCCTGCCCTTCTGGGGCAGATGGACATCAACTGGGCCCTGATCGAGGCCGGACCTGCCCTGCTGGCCGGCGTGCGGGAGGCGGGCCTGTGGGATGACTGGCTGACCATCCGTCATGAGGGGGCCGACAGGGACGACCAGCTTTCCATTACCCTGCGTGAAGAGAGTGCGGACAAGCGGAGCCCGATCCAGCTTCTGCGCCAATATGGGGACTAAGACCATGTTTTCAGGAATCATCGAACGTGTTGGCGACGTGCAGTCCGTGTCCCTGCGGGACAGGGCCATGGATGTACGGATCGCCACCCATTTTACCGATCTGATGGAAGGTGAAAGCATCGCCACCAATGGCGTGTGCCTGACCGTGACCCGTTTCACGCCCGAGGGTGTGGCGGATTTCCACCTGAGTGGCGAGACGCTGGCCCGGACGGCTCTGGGTGACCTCGTGGAGGGTGCCCGTGTGAATCTGGAACGGGCCGTCAGCCTCAACACACGGCTTTCCGGCCATATCGTGCAGGGGCATGTCGATGCGGTAGGCAGGCTGACCCATGTTGCCGAAGCTGGGGAATCACATCATCTGCGGATTTTCATGCCTGCTTCCCTGCGCCGCTATGTCATCGAGAAAGGGTCCATCACCATCAATGGCATCAGCCTGACGGTGAATGAGGTGCATGATGATGTGCGCCATGACGGGCAGGAAGGCTTTGAGATCAGCCTGATGATCATTCCCCATACATGGACCCATACGGACCTTTCCACGCTGGCCATCGGGGCGAAGGTGAATCTGGAAGTGGACATGATGGCCAAATATGTGGAGACGCTCCTGCGCCACACGCCGGAAGAGGAACTGCGTTACAGGGGAGATGCCCGGTGAGCAGCCTGTCTTCAAACCTGAAGGCCGCCATCGCCGCCGTGCGGGCTGGCCGCATGGTCGTGATGGTGGATGATGAGGATCGGGAGAATGAAGGTGATCTCATTCTGCCAGCCCAGTTTGCCACGCAGGAGACCATCAATTTCATGGCCCGTCAGGCCTGCGGGCTGATCTGCCTGTCCCTTGAGGCTGACCAGATAGACCGGCTTGGCCTGTCTCCCATGGTGGCGAAGAATCAGGACCCGCGGGGCACGGCCTTCACCGTATCCATCGAGGCCGCCCACGGCGTGACGACGGGCATTTCCGCTGCCGAGCGTGCCCATACGATTCAGGTGGCATCTGCGCCGGATGCGACACCGGCGGACATCATCTCCCCCGGTCACATGTTCCCCCTGCGGGCCAACCCTGATGGCGTGATGGCCCGGGAGGGGCATACGGAAGGAGCTGTTGACCTCATGCGGCTGGCAGGTCTGCGTCCGGCTGGTGTGATCTGTGAGATCATGGCCGAGGATGGCACGATGATGCGTCTGCCGGAGCTGCGTCACTATGCCCGTCGGCACGGTCTGCCGCTCATCAGCATTGCCGAAATGCGCCGCTGGATTGCTGAACATGGGCGGGGTGATGTCGGAGCTCTGGACATGGCAGAAGCGCCATTGTCGGAGGAAGCCCAGCTTGCCGTGGCCGACCTGCCGACCGTGTGTGGTGGAGAGGATCTGCGTGTCCATGCCTTCCGTGGAGCTGATGGTGTGGAACATCTGGCCCTTGTGAAAGGGAAGCCTGACCAGACCGTGCCGCTGGTCCGCCTTCATTCGGAATGTGTGACGGGGGATGCGCTGGGGTCGCTGCGCTGCGACTGTGGCCCACAGCTGCGGGAAGCCCTGAAGCGGATTGCGGCGGCGGAATCAGGCGTGCTGCTCTATCTGCGGGGGCATGAGGGCCGGGGGATCGGTCTGGCCAACAAGATACGGGCCTATGAGCTTCAGGATCAGGGCATGGACACGGTTGATGCCAATGAGGCGCTTGGTCTGCCCGCTGATGCCCGCCGCTGGGATATGGCGGCCCATATGTTGGCCAGTCTCGGCGTGACCCGCCTGCGCCTGCTGACGAACAACCCGGAAAAAGAGCGTGGCCTGACGGAGGCCGGACTGGTGGTGGAAGCCGTGGAACGGCTTGTCGTGCCATCCAATCCGTTCAACCGCCATTATCTGGAAACGAAACGCACCCGTATGGGGCATATGCTGCAGGAGAGCTGAACCATGAGCAAACATATCGCTACGGCCCCGGAAGGCCTGAAACTCAATCCAGCGCCAAGACTGGCCCTGCTGGTCAGCCGCTTCAACCCTGATGTGACGGGCGGTCTGCGTGATGGTGCGCTGGAGTGGCTGAAGGAACGTGGCATTGATGAGACGGTGGATGTCTATGAGGCCCCCGGTGCGTTCGAGCTGCCCATCATGGCCCAGCACCTTGCCCGTAAGGGTATCTATGAGGGGGTGATCTGCCTCGGCTGTGTCATCAAGGGGGATACGGCTCATTTCGAGTTCATTTCCATGGGGGCCACTGTTGGCATCATGCAGGCCCAGCTGGCGAATGATGTGCCGATTTCTTTCGGTATTCTGACAACCTATACGGACGAACAGGCCATCGTGCGCTCCCGGGGGGATGAGCACAACAAGGGCCGTGAGGCCGCTGCGGCCTGCTTTGAGACGGTGGCCTTCCTGCGGAAGTGATCTGGCCCTCCTGTATGGCAAGAAACATTCCTGCCCTGTGGAGACAGGTCAGGAATGTTGCCGCCAGGTCATTGGTTGACGTGCTTCATGGGCCCGGAGGTGGCCTGATATTTGATGGAGAACGGCGAGGTATTTAACAATCGTGCAATAGAAGTCCCCATATAATGCTTCTGGCAGGATTGTTGCGTTTCTGTGCCCGACATCATAGACAGA
Organism: Parasaccharibacter sp. TMW 2.1888; assembly: GCF_023167265.1. Taxonomy (NCBI): domain Bacteria; kingdom Pseudomonadati; phylum Pseudomonadota; class Alphaproteobacteria; order Acetobacterales; family Acetobacteraceae; genus Parasaccharibacter; species Parasaccharibacter sp. TMW 2.1888. The sequence goes on along the minus strand of NZ_CP030979.1, from coordinate 866,398 downwards.
GTGACTGATACCTGTATGGAATTTTATTGTCCTGAAATGTTCGGAAAGAGGTTTGCGTGGATTTTGAGACCATAAAGGTGGCCGTCCTCATCCCCTGTTACAATGAAGAAATGACAGTGGGGCATGTTGTGGAGAAATTCACGAGGCACATGCCGGGGGCGGAGATTTATGTCTATGACAACAATTCCACCGACCGGACAGTGGACGTTGCCCGGGCCGCAGGGGCAATTGTCCGGACAGAGCGGATGCAGGGGAAAGGGTACGTCGTCCGGCGGATGTTCTCCGACATTGATGCAGATTTCTACATCCTGATTGATGGTGATGAGACCTACGAGGCCGAGGCGGCCCCCAGGCTGCTGGAGCATGCGTATGAGCATGGTCTGGACATGGTCAATGGGGCTCGTGTCACGGACCGTCCGGCGGCGTATCGCATGGGTCATGTATTGGGCAACCGGATGCTGACGGGGCTGGTGACCATGATTTTCGGGCGCCGCCTTACGGACATGCTGTCCGGCTATCGGGTTTTCTCAAAGCGGTTCGTCAAGTCATTCCCGGCCTTGTCCCAGGGGTTCGAGACGGAAACCGAGTTTACCATTCATGCGCTGGAGCTGGGGTTGCCTGTCGGTGAGCTGAAGACGGCTTATGTCGAGCGGCCACCGGGCAGCGTGTCCAAACTGAGCACTTACAAGGACGGTATCAGGATACTCTGCACGATCGTCCAGATCGTGAAGCTGGAAAAGCCGTTCCTGCTGTTTTCCTCCATTGCGGCTGTCCTGTTTGTCCTGGGGCTTGGGTTGGGGATTCCTGTCGTTTCCTTCTATCTCCGGCAGGGTGTCGTCCCCCGCCTGCCAACAGCCCTGCTGGCCACGGCCCTGGTGCTGCTCTCTTTCCTGAGTTTTGTCTGTGGGTTGATCCTCGACACGATTGCCATTGCCCGGAAAGAGCAGAAGAGGCTGACCTATCTTTCCTATCCTGCCGTCTTTCCAGACAGGCGCTGAGCTGCCGGGAGCGCTGTGATGTTCTGCAAGAAAAACGTGACCACGGTCATATGGTGTGCCGCCATCGTGTGGAGCATCATGGGTATTCTGTCATGGTCCCATCTGCCGATAGAATACCGGCCCGGTGGGCTGCGGCTGACTTTCAACAGCATGATCGACCACATGCTGCATGGCCATTTTGATGTGGACCCGAAGACCGTGGAAGAGGAGGGCTTCCTCCGGAATGGGAAAGTGTATGCCTACTGGGGCATTTTCCCTTCCCTGCTGAGGTTGCCAGTCCTGCTGTTCCCCAATGGGCTGCATTGGGACATCACCCGTCTTTCATCCATCATGGCCCTGCTGATGGTCCTGTTTTTCAATTACAGGACATGGCGTTTCGTGTCTGAGCGTTACCTTGGAGGTACGTCCTGGGTTTCGCTCTGTCTGGCCATTGCCCTTGCTTTTTCGGGTGAACAGGTCTGTTTTTTTGAACACAGCCTGTATCAGGAGGTCTGCTTCTGGGCTCTGGCCTTCGCTTCATGGTTTGTGTACTGCGCCATCCGTGTCCTCTGCGAGAAGGAGTACTGGCGATATGGTGGGGTCTGCATGGCCGTTGCGGCGGGCTGTGCGCTGTTGACCCGTGTTTCGATGGGGATCGGGCTGTATGTGGCGCTGCTCTGTTTTCTCATCATCCATTTTTACAGATGGTGCCGCAGCTTCAGGACGAAGGATGAGGGCGTCACGCTGCTGTCTCTCGTTGTGCCGACAGTCATCTCCGTTCTGGCCATCATCGTGACGGCATATGTGAATTACAGACGATGGGGCAATCCGCTTACCTTCGCCAATTACGACCTGTACCTCTACAATGTGGAGTTTCCCAGCCGCATCGTGCGGACCAAAACTTATGGGCTGTTCAATCTTCAGAGATTCTATCTGGGGATTGTCTATTTCTTTGTACCGGTGTGGATTTTCCAGAAGGCTGACGGGCATTACGTTCTTCAGGATAGTTTCACGCGGCTGATTGATGCGAATGAGCTGCCACCCAGCAGCTTCTTTCTGACAGATGGTTTCATGCTGCTCTGTGGTGCGCTGCTGATTGTCGGGCTGCTCCGCAGGGGCCGTGTGTTCCCCATCAATCGGGCAGCGCTTGCTTCTGTCGCCGTATCCTTGGCAATACCGGCTTTCCTGATGATGATTGCCATCAGCATGAATTACCGGTACCGGGCGGAATTCTACCCGGATATCGTTTTCCTCGGGACGCTTGGCTGTGTCTATCTGTACAACAACCTGAAGGATGTACGGGCTCTGAAAAAGATTCTGGTTGCCCTGCTGGTTGTCAGCGTTGTCTCATCCAATCTCAATATTTTCCTGTATGGGGAAAGTGAGCTCGGCCCTGCCTATCTCTACATCAAGGACGGCATCTTTTCTTATTACTACCATCGGGTTTTCTGAAAAAGCAGGAAGTTCTCCTGCCTGAAGATCAAAAAAAGGCGGCTTCTCCGGGAGAGGGAGAAGCCGCCTTTTGCAATCATGGCGCCTGCGGGAGGGTCAACGGATCCGCCTGTAGATTATGAACCCGCTGAAGGCATAGCGTGGGGGATGTTCGTAGATCATCTCATAATGCTGTTTGAGCTCTCTTGTGAGAACAGCATAGGTATCCCGGTTGATGGACATGTCATGCTCGGTATCGTCGGCAGAGAGGAGAATGTAGAGGGGTTTCTGGGCCAGTATGGCTTCGGTCTCCTGCACAGGGTCGATGCCCAGAGCGTTCCGTTCCGTATCGGTGCTGAGATGGGCCGAAAAGGGGAAGCGTGTCAGATGGCAATAAGGGACACTGTCCAGCAGAATATCAGGCGTGTCGTAATTGAAGACACAGCCGACAGGGGATGACAGACGGGAGACGGCCTGCCGCAGGGTGGAAAGATCGCTGGCACGGTTGATCTTCTTTTCCGTGTCGTAGGTGCGGATGCCCCCCCATACCAGCAGCAGCACGAGCCAGAGACGGCTGAAAGGGGAGGCCCAGAGTGGTGCTGCGGTTATGAAAAAGGCCGGATAAAGGGGCAGGGAATAGTGTTTGGTAAAGGTGTTGAAGAGGGCAAAACCGGCAAAGGCTGTCCATGCCCACCCGCCAAGGAAAAGGGAGAGAGGCTGGCAGTGGGCGGTCTGTTTTCTGAAGAGAAAGCGCAGAACTGTCGTGCCGAGCAGGATGCCCAGCATGACAAGGCACCAGTATACATTATGCAACCACTGGTGCAGAGAGGCAGCCGGGATGGGTTTTTTCAGGAAGATGGAGACGGTGTTGGCAAACCACCATTCCTGGAAGTGGCCGTCCAGCGCATAGAACAGCATGACAGCCAGTGTTGGCACGAGGGCAAGCCCACACCAGATGATGGCATGGCCCATGACCTGCTTCAGGGTACCGCCCTGCCGGTAGGTCAGTCCCATCAGGAACAGCCCGACATAGATGCCTTCAAAAACGACAGATGTTTTCAGCTGGAGAGCGATGCCAAACAGCAGCATGACTCCCGCTCCCGTCTGGAACAGGGTGAGGCGGGCCTGCCCGGCCATGAACCGTGCGACCAGCAGGATGGCCCAGACGACCAGCAGATTATAGAAGATGGGCGTCTGGCCGCCGCAGCCCTGTGAGTTGGCAATCCAGACCAGATAGAGACAGCCAGCACAGAGGGCCCCTCCGACCGGGGCGATGAGGCGGGCGACCTTCATGCACAGGATGGACGTCGCCCAGGCACTCAGCAGGGCAATGGCCTGATAGGCCCAGATGCGGTAAGGACCGAAAAGGTGGAAAAGTTCATAGAGCAGAAAGATGCCGATGGGTTTTCTGTCCCATATGTCGACATAGGGCAGTTCGCCATGCAGCATTCTGCCACCGACAAGCATATAGAATTCTTCATCAGCGAAGATGAAGGGATTCCCGAACACCATGAAACGGGTCAGGATTGCCATGACAAACAGTAGAGAGTACGCTACGTACTTGCTGTCCAGTGACCGGGCAAGGCGGTCCCGGAATGAATTATATGACATGCAGGCAGCCAGTTAAGTATAAGGACGATTTTCTTTAGAAGAAAACGAGAGCGCATTCTATACGCAGGACGCATGGGGTCAAATATATTTGGCTGTTTCAGGCAGTAAATCGTTATATTTTTTTGTGCTACAGGGCCCTTTGTAAAGGAAGTGTTAGGAATAAGACGATGTTTTTTTCAGGGGTTGGATCCGTTCATGTCTAAAAAAGAGGACAGTTTTGTATGGCCTTGGTGTCTGGCCTGGGCAGTTCTGTTTCTTCTGACATGTCTCCGGACTGTACTTGTCATGTTCCATCATGTCCCGCTGGACGTCAATGAGGGGTGGAATGCCCAGCTGGCCAGCTGGACAGCCGGTGGAGATCACCAGCTTTATTCATCGGACCGGGGTTTTGTTTTCAACAATTACCCGCCTCTTTCTTTTGTATTGATGGGCGGGCTGGTCCGGCTCGGGTTCGATGCCATCATTACAGGCCGCATCCTGTCCTGCCTGTCCGTTCTTGCATCGGCCGTGTTGATCGTCCGCATCATCCAGGTCGTGACAGGCAGACTTCCGGTGGCCCTGGCTACGGCATCCCTGTTCCTTGTCACGGCGAATACAGCCTTTCAGGGTTATTTCGGGATGAATGACCCACAATGGCTGGCCCAGGCCCTGATGTTGGGGGGGCTGTACGTGGCGGTCAGCCGGAATGTGGCTGACCTGACATGGCGGCGCCTGTTTCTCTGTGCTGTCCTGATCGTGCTGGGGGGCTTTACCAAGCATAATCTCGTGGCCTTGCCGCTGGCCCTGTCTGTCTGGCTGCTCTGCATCGACCTGAAAAAAGCCGTCCTCTGGGGCATGATGGCGGCCGGGCTGCTGCTGGTCGGGTTTGCCAGCTGCTACGAGGTTTACGGGGTCAGTTTTTTCCGGGATGTTTTTCTCCATCAGCGGGTTATCCGGTTGGGGCGGGTCATTCATGGCCTGCGGCAGCTGCCCCTCATGGGGGGGATGCTTCTGGTCGGGCTTGGGCTCTTCTTCCGGCAATGGCGCTCCCTGAAATGGCAGGACCCGGCCTGTCTGGTGGGGTTGTTTCTGGCGTTCGGCTGTCTGTTCGGCTGTCTTGAATCGCTGGGCGAAGGTGTTGATTGCAATTGCATGTTCGATGCCTTTGTGGCGGCGACCCTGTTGTGCGGGATCGGGCTGGCCCGTCTTCCAGAGGGGCCGGAGCAGAAGCGGCGCTTTGTCCGGGCCTGCTGCGTGATGAGCCTGCCCCTGCTGTTCCTGCTGCCGCTGTGGGGGGTGACTTCTTACAGGCAGGTCCAGACGGTTAGTCTGAAAGACCGTGAGTGGCAGACCTACATACAGGCGCTGAAGATGCACAGCACATCCCTGCTCTGTACGGATATGGCCCTGTGCTACTGGGCGAATAGCCGTGATGCCATTGATGGGTTCAATCTTTCACAGGCGCTGAAGAAAAATCAGGATATTGTGGCCCTGCGTAGCGTGATCGCCCAGCACCGGTTTTCCCTTGTGCAGCTTTACGGTACCTCGGCCCATTACAGCAGCGGCAATCTCACTGTGGATAGCTGGCTGGCGAAGGCTGGCTATCGGCCAGTCATGGATAATGGTGAGCTGATTCTTCTCGGATACGTCCACTGAGGCAGGGAAGCTGCCAGAATTGTGACGGTAGCATGGCGGTGCTCTATCCGGTAGCCTCATGAACATGGTATCGTGATGGCTCACATGATTTTTATGACCAGAGGCTGGATGACAGCCTGTGCTGGAAAGGTGTGCGATGATTGTTCCTGTTGTTCTCTCCGGTGGGTCCGGAACACGACTTTGGCCGGTCTCTCGCAAGAGCTATCCCAAGCAGTTCTGTGCTCTGCTGAGCGGGGACACGCCGTTTCAGGAAACTGTGCAGCGGACACGGGCGCTTGGGCTGGAGGCCGCCCCCATTGTGGTGGGGAATCGTGAGCATCGCTTCATCATGGCTGAGCAGCTGCGGCAGACAGGCATCGAGGCAGCGAGTATCATTCTTGAACCGGTTGCCCGCAATTCTGCTGCTGCCATGGCTGCCGCCGCTTTCTGGCAGGCCCGGCAGGACGAGGAGGCCATTCTCTGGTTCATGCCAGCCGATGCTGCCATAGAGGGGCAGGAAGCGCTGAAGCAGGCGCTGGAGCAGGCCTGTGAGGCCGCCCGGCAGGATTATATCGTGACCTTTGGCATCCGGCCGAACCGGGCAGAAACGGGCTATGGATACATCCAGCAGGGCGCCCTCCTGGATGGGCAGGAGAATGCCTATCACATTGCCCGTTTTCTGGAGAAGCCGGATGCCGAAAGGGCCAAGGTCCTTGCCAGTGATGGGCAGCATCTCTGGAACTCGGGAATGTTTGTGGCCCGTGCCCGTGTCTTCCTTGAGGAACTGAAAAAATACGAACCGGCCATTCATGAGGCCGTGTCCCGTGCAGTGCAGGAAACCAGCTGCGACCTTGGCTTTGTTCAGCTGGCCGGAGAAACTTTCTCCCGTGCCCCATCCATTTCCGTGGATTATGCCGTGGCGGAGCGGACGGATCGTGCCGCAGTCGTGCCGTCCAGTTTCTCCTGGATGGATGTCGGCAGCTGGGATGCCGTCTGGGAGCTGACCCCCAAAGATGAAAACGGTAATGCCGTACAGGGCAACGTGTTTCTGGACCGTGCCCGGAACTGTTACGTCAAGTCCGATGGCATCGTGGCGACCGTGACCGGTGTGGATGATCTCATCATCATCGTGACGGGGGATGCCGTCATGGTGTCACATCGGGAGCGGGCGCAGGACATCAAGCACATGGTGTCACGCCTGCGGGATGAGGGCCATACGGAGGCGGAACAGCATGTCCGCATGTACCGCCCATGGGGATTCTATGAGAGTCTCATCCAGGGGGACCGTTTCCAGGTGAAGAGGATCCATGTCAGTCCCGGGGAGAAATTGTCCCTCCAGAAGCACTTCCACCGTTCGGAGCACTGGGTTGTCGTGGCGGGTACGGCCCTCGTGACACGGGATGACGAGCAGATCACGGTGCGGGAGAATGAGAGCATCTATCTGCCGCTTGGCTGCGTACACAGGCTGGAGAATCCGGGTCGCATCCCTGTCACGCTGATCGAGGTGCAGTCCGGCCCTTATCTGGGAGAGGATGACATCGTCCGTCTGGATGACGTGTATCAGCGGTAGGTGTCATCATCGTTACTATTACTGGCAGGAGCCCGGACATGTGGCCCATGTATCGGGTGGACTTTCAGGAATGGAAACCGTTTTTTTGCCTGATATGTTTATTATGAACAGAGGGTAGCGGGAATATTGTCGGCAGTGGGGGGCTTTTGGGTAAAGTTCCCCCCGACAGATTGATGGATGAGGAGGCATGATGAGGGTTGCGGTAACAGGTGGATGCGGCTTCATAGGGTCCGCTGTCGTGCGGCACCTCATGGAGGGGACCAGCCATCAGGTTCTCAATGTGGACTGCATGACCTATGCAGCCTCCGAGGAGACGGTGGCTGCCGTGGCGTCCGATCCACGCTACCGTCATGTGCGTATTTCCATCAATGACCAGCCAGCCGTGGAGAAGGCTCTGGCAGAGTTCCAGCCGGATGCCATCATGCATCTGGCAGCAGAGAGCCATGTTGACCGCTCCATCGAGGGGCCGGGTGCCTTCATTCAGACCAACATCGTGGGGACGTATTGTCTGCTGGATGTAGCCCGCCGGTACTGGATGGGGCTGGATGGGGCGAAGAAGGCTGGATTCCGGTTTCTTCACATCTCGACGGACGAGGTTTTCGGTCATCTGTCACCGGAGGATCCTCCTTTTACGGAGGAGACGGCCTACGATCCCCGCAGCCCGTATTCGGCCAGCAAGGCGGCTTCCGACCATCTGGTGCGGGCCTGGTACCATACCTATGGTTTTCCGGCCTTCGTGACGAACACGACCAACAATTACGGGCCTTGGCATTTCCCGGAAAAACTGATCCCGCTCATGATCATCAATGCGCTGGAGGGCAAGCCCCTGCCTGTTTACGGCAAGGGCGAGAATCTGCGGGACTGGCTCTTTGTGGAGGATCACGCCAGGGCACTGGTCCGGGCTGTGGAGCATGGCAGACCGGGTGAGACTTACGCCATCGGGGCCAGGCAGCCCCGTAGCAATCTGGAGGTTGTGCGCAGGATATGCGCCCTGCTGGATGAGCTGGAGCCGGACCCGGTCGGCCCGAGGGAGCGGCTGATCACTTTTGTCAGTGACAGGCCGGGGCATGACTTCCGGTATGAGATTGATCCCAGCCATGCCGAGCGCTGTCTCGACTGGGAGGCGGAGCACGATTTCGAGACAGGCCTGCGCAGGACTGTCCAGTGGTATCTGGATAACAGGGCATGGTGGCAGCGCCTGCGCCGCCAGCGGTACGATGGCCGGAGACTGGGAGCTGAGGCATGACGGGTATGCTGAAAGAAACGACTGACCAACCGCCAACAAAGGGTATCCTGCTGTCCGGTGGGTCCGGGACGCGCCTGTACCCGATGACGCTGGCTGTCTCCAAGCAGCTTCTGCCTGTCTATGACAAGCCGATGATCTATTATCCGCTGACGACCCTGATCCTGGCAGGGATACGGGATATCATGATCATCACCACGCCGGATGATCAGGCGCAGTTCCAGCGTCTGCTGGGCACGGGTGAGCAGTTTGGCGTGACTTTCACCTATCGTGTCCAGCCGAAGCCGGAGGGGATTGCACAGGCTTTTCATATTGCCGAAGACTGGATCAATGGTGCGCCTTGTGCCCTGATTCTGGGGGACAACCTCATTTTTGCTGATGGGCTGCGACATATGTTGCGGGATGCCACACAGCGGTCTCATGGTGCGACGGTATTCGCCTATCAGGTGCGGGACCCGGAGCGTTATGGCGTTGTGGCATTCGATGAGGCTGGGCGGGCGCTTGATATTATTGAAAAACCGGTCACACCTCCCTCCCAGTGGGCGGTGACAGGGCTGTATTTCTATGATGGGCGGGTGTGCGACTTTGCCCGTCGGGTGCGTCCCAGTGATCGTGGTGAACTGGAGATCACGGATCTGAACCGCATCTATCTGGAGGAAGGAACGCTGGAGGTGGACCGGCTGACCCGTGGGTGTGCGTGGCTGGATGCTGGAACACCGGACAGCCTGATGCAGGCCGGTACGTTCGTGCAGGCCATCCAGTCCCGGCAGGGGCTGCTGGTTGGTTCACCAACGGAGGCAGCCTATCGCATGGGATTCATCTCCCATGCGCAGCTTCTGGAGACAGGCACCAGGATGAAGAAAACGCCGCTTGGGCAGATGCTGCTTTATGTGGCAGCAGAGAGTGGGCCGGTAGTGGTGTGAGGCTGCCTGCCCCGGTTCTGCCCGTCCGGGAGGCTCCTGTATCGGGCCATGAAACAGAGAGATGAGGAGATGACGAGATGAAGGTTGAGGCACTGTCCCTGCCCGGCATCGTGAAGGTGACGCCGGCCCGTTTTGGGGATAATCGAGGGTTCTTCTCCGAGACATACAATCAGAAGAGCATGGCTGCGGCTGGCATTCCTGATACGTTCGTGCAGGACAACCAGAGTCTGTCCCGTCAGAAGGGTGTGGTGCGTGGGCTGCACTGCCAGCTGGCCCCTCATGGGCAAGGCAAGCTGGTGCGGGTGACACGGGGGGCCATCTGGGACGTGGCGGTAGATGCACGCACTGGCTCACCGACTTACGGCCAGTGGGTCGGTGTTGAACTGTCGGCTGAAAACTGGTCCCAGCTCTGGCTGCCTGTCGGGTTCCTGCATGGTTTTGTCACGTTGGAGGAAAATACCGAGGTGCAGTACAAATGCACCGGTTTTTATGACAAGGCATCCGAGCGGTCCGTGCGCTGGGATTGCAGCCAGATCGGGATCGACTGGCCGGTGGCCCCGGGGGAGGCTGTTCTCTCGGAGAAAGACCTGGAAGCCCCTTCCTTCGAGGCTGCCAAGGGGTGGTTCGAGTACCGGTGAGTCCCGTGCGGGCTACGTGTTTTCTGGCATGAAAGGGTCTTCATCATGACGAAGCCTTCCATTCTTGTGATCGGCCGGACAGGCCAGCTTGCCACATCCTTGAGAGATCAGGGTGGGGAGCATGTCGTGACCGTTGGCCGCCCGGAGGTGGATTTTGCAGCCCCGGAGACATTGGCTGCGGCCATTGAGACATACCAGCCTGATATTATTGTCAATGCGGCGGCTTGGACGGCTGTCGATCTGGCTGAAACGGAACAGGAAGGGGCCCGGCAGGGCAACCATGCTGGCCCGGCCCGTCTGGCTGAGGAGTCTGCCCGCCGGGGGATTCCGTTCATTCACGTCTCGACGGATTATGTCTTTGATGGCCGGAAGGGAGCGCCCTATCTGGAGAGTGATCCGATCAATCCTGTCACTGTTTATGGACGGACCAAGGCTGATGGGGAGACGGCTGTTTTGAAAGCGCAGCCCCAGAGCATCATCCTGCGGACGGCATGGGTCTACTCCGCTCATGGCAAGAATTTCGTCAAGACGATGCTGAATGCGGGGGCAAAGAATCCCCACCTGCGTGTGGTGGGGGATCAGCGGGGAAACCCGACCTCGTCCGATGATCTGGCCGCTGTGATTCTGGGCATCATCGGGACGATCAGACAGACAGGCTGGCAGGATTCCTATGCTGGTATTTACCATGCCACGGGCGCTGGTGAGGCCACATGGCATGAGCTTGCCTGCCACGCTCTGGAGGAAGCCGCCCGTCATGGCCAGCCCATGCCGAAGGTAGAGGCCATTACTACGGCAGACTGGCCCACACCGGCAGCCCGCCCGGCGGATTCCCGCCTGGACAATGGGAGGCTGGAGCGTGTTTTCGGGCAGAAAATGCCAGACTGGCGTGACAGTGTGGCCCGGACAGTCAGAACCCTGCTGAAGCCTGAAGCCTGAAGAGGCCCTGCCGAAGGGGATGAAAAAAGGCCGTTCCCAATGGGGCGGCCTTTTTTCATATCAGCGGTGGCGCTGTGAATCAGGCTGATCGTTTGCGGGACAGCAGGCGCCATCCAGCCCAGAAGAGCCCGGCACCCGCAAGAGCCGTCGTGCCATAGGTCAGCCGGGGGCGACGGCGGAAGCTGTGTTTGGTCAGCATCCGTGCAAAGGAGAGCATGACGCCAGAATCCAGCTTGCTTTCCCCATGGGCCCTGTCCCGGAAATTCATGGGAATTTCCTGAACCCGCAGAGGTTCAGGGCGGGCGATCATGATGTCCAGAAGGATTTTGAAGCCCGTGCCATCCAGACGGGGGGCACGGTCCATGAAGACGGAACGCCGCATGGCAAAAAAGCCGCTCATCGGGTCTGTCAGGGGGACATTGAGAAGCTGGCGGGCTGTCCAGATGCCGGTGTTGGAGAGAAAGCGGCGCCAGACGCTGGAAAGCCCCTCATTGCTGCCACCCGTGATGTGCCGGCTGGCAACGGCGATATCTGCCCGACCATCCCGCAGGGCGGCAATCATGTGGGGCAGACAGCCTTCATCATGCTGGAGATCGCCGTCCATGACAGCAATCAGGGGAGCAGACACGCTGAGGGCCCCTTCAATCACGGCGGAGGACAGCCCTCGCCGACCAATACGCAGCAGCCCCCGCACGTAGGGTTTCTTCTGGGCCAGCTGGCGGACAGCTTCCATCGTGCCATCGGGGGAGTTGTCATCCACGAAGACAACCTCCCATGTCATGCCACTCAGGACGGTCTCCAGAGCATCCACGACGGGGACAACGTTCTCAACCTCATTGTAGCATGGGATGATGATGCTGATCTCAGGGGCGGTCATAGCAGATTCCATGTGAGGGGGATGTCCACTAATAAGGGGGATGACAGGTGAGCGCAAGGTAATGACCCTGCCCGTGCGGGATGTCATAATATCTTGTTAATGGAACTGCTTCCCATTATTTCAGATGTGTAAATGAAGTTCTGGTGCTTCTGGAGACAGGGGGCTGTTCAGAAAGTCTTTTGGCCCATACGACGATAGATGAACGCCTGTTCGTCAGTCTGTTCTGCTTCTGCAATGGCGTCATCAATCAGGTGGCGATGGGGAGAGAGGGAGCAGACAGGGTCGGTCTGGGAGGCATCTCCGAGCAGGGCCAGTGCCTGGCAGCGGCATCCGCCCCAGTCAATTTCCTTGCGGGCGCAGGAGGCACAGGGCTCCGGCATCCAGTCAGTTCCCCGGAAGAGGGTGAAAGCCTGTGAGTGGTACCAGATATGGCTGAGTGAATGATCCCGCACATTGTCGAAGTGCAGGGAGGGGATTGTTTCCGCTGCATGGCAGGGCAGGACATGGCCGGAGGGTGAGACGTTGAGAAAGCGTTGCCCCCAGCCCCCCATGCAGGGTTTGGGGCGTTCGGCATAATAATCTGGCGTGACATAATCAATGGCCAGCCCGCCTTTTGCCATTTCGGCCTCGACATGGCGGCCCGCCTCTTCCAGCTGTGTGCGGGATGGTAGCAGGGCTGCCCGGTTTTTCAGGGCCCAGCCATAATACTGGGTATGGGCCATCTCGACACGCTGGGCATCAAGCTGGCGGGCGAGAGCAAACATGGCAGGAATGCGGGAAATGTTGGCCTTCTGCAGTACGAAGTTCAGCGTCAGGGGGATGCCGGCCTGCGTGATGAGGCGGGCTGCCTCCAGCTTGCGGGGCTGGACGCTTTTAAAATCGCTCAGCCGGTCCGCTTCTGGTCCATCGGTATCCTGAAAGGAGAGTTGCACATGGTCCAGCCCGCTTTCATCAAGCCGTTTCATGGTCTCAGGTGTGATGAGAACACCAGACGTGATCAGGTTGGTATAGAGGTTCAGCCTGTGGGCATGGGAGATGAGGGTGTAGAGGTCCGGGCGGGCCATGGGCTCCCCGCCAGAGAAATGGACCTGAAGGACGCCCATTCCGGCTGCCTCCTCCAGCACACGCAGCCAGTCTTCCGTGCCAAGTTCCTGTGCCTTGCGCTCCAGCTCCACAGGGTTGGAACAGTAGGGGCAGGAGAGCGGGCAGCGGTGTGTCAGCTCGGCCAGCAGGCTCATGGGAGCCGGGGGAGGCGTGGAGGTTCCGTCTGTCATGGGGCTGTCTGGTGTCCCGCTCACAGCCGGAGAATCCTCTTCTCCGTCAGCTCGGAGAGCAGGGCGAGCACATCCGTGGCAATCTGTTCCCTGGGGGCCTCGTAGCGTGCTGCCAGCCGGTCGATGACCGTACCGAGACGGGTCTGTCCATCCAGCTCCTGGAGGATGGCAACAGCAATGGGGTCTGCCAGCAGGGCCCGCTCGGGGGCCTGGATCACCCATTGCTCCCGCACCCTGTCATGCTGGAGGCGGTAACCCCGGCTGAAACCGGGACAGTCATCTTCAGTCACTCTGACAGGTGGCGTGGGCAATGGGGAGGACATGGACAGCTTTCAGACGGGCAGGAGAGGAATCAGGGGGTTTCAGGGACGAACGCACCGGGCGGAACATGGCCTTCCACATAGGCATGGTCCAGAGCATCAAGCAGCTGCCAGAGGATGGCGCATTTGAACTCCAGTGCACCGAGGACCTCCTGCTGCTGCTCCGGCGTGCGGGCATGTTCCTTGACGTAATTCAGCGCAAAGGTGGAATCCTGCGGGGCCTGTGTCAGGCGGGGTTTGAAGTAGGCCAGCGTATCTTCTGAGATGTAGGGATAGTTGCGGAGCATCCCTTCCATGCGTTCCCCGATGATGGTCGGTGAGAAGAGTTCTGTCAGGGAGGAGGCAATGGCCGCCAGGATGGAGCGGTCCCGCACGAAGGCCACGTAGGCATCCACGGCAAACAGCGTGGCAGGCAGCAGGCCCTTCAGGCTCGTCACATAGTCATCATCAAGCCCCAGGCCGTTGGTCAGCTTCAGCCAGCGGGCAATGCCGCCGGGGCTTTCGGCCGTACCGTCATGGTCTTCAATCCGGCGGCGCCATTCACGGCGCAGCTCTGTCGTGGGCAGGCGGGCGAGCAGGGTGGCATCCTTCCGGGGGATCTGGGCCTGATAATAATAGCGGTTCAGGGCCCATGCCTGTAACTGACCCTTGGTCAGCCTGCCTTCATACATGGCTTTGTGAAGCGGGTGCTGGCGGTGATAGCGCTCCGCCCCGATAGCACGGAGGCGGGCTTCCAGCTCGTCAGGAGAAAGGAGAGTGTTCATGACGGTCCCTCGGTCTTGAGTCTCATCCCGTCTTCACCAATGACCCAGCCCGCCTGCTCGGCTGCCTGACGCTGGGGGCTGTCTTCCAGGAGGACAGGATTGGAATTGTTGATATGGACGAAGAATTTCTTCGGCCTTGTACAGGCAGCAAACTGTCGGAGCGGGCCGTCTGTTTCATTCATGGAGACATGCCCCATGCGGTGCCCGCTCTTGGGGCTGAGGCCCGTGCGGATCATCTCGTCATCCTGCCAGAGCGTCCCGTCAAAAAAGAGCAGGTCAGCCCGGCTGGCACGGTCCTTCAGGGCCTGCGTGATCTCGGCACAGCCGGGGACGAAGAGCATGGTCTTTTGTCCATCGGAGATGGAGAGACCCAGCGTGTCGTCAGGCTTTGTGCCTTCCGCCTCGGCATAAAGGGGCGCCTTGCCGGGAACGGTGAAAACTTCCAGCACAAGGCCAGATGGGGCTCCGTTTTTCAGGAGAAGTGGCACCGTCGTGCCTTCCGAAAGGGCGATACGGGGAATGATGCTGCGGTCCAGCGCCTCAAAAATGGGATTGCGGTCCAGCTGGGCCAGGGTAGACGGGCTGCCCATCAGAGTGAATGGTTCTCGTTCCCGCAGGGTCAGCAGGCCGGTAATCGCATCAATTTCCGCCCCTGCAAGAATGACCCCCTGGATCGGCGTCCCACGGGTACTGCCATGCTGCTGGAGGGCCGGGGTGGCGAGAATCTGCTGGCGCAGGTCCGGTGAGGCATTGAGCAGGAACCAGTGAACCCCATCACCGCTGACGGCCAGAGAGGCCTGCGTGCGAGGCTTGGCTTTTCTGCCCTCACGGGCCTGAAGGCAGCCCGGTGCAGCGGAGTTCCATTGCGGGAAACCGCCACCGGCACCGGCGCCCAGAATAATGACATCAAGCACGACAGAGACCACCTTTCCCCAGCAGTGCAGCAGCTGGTTGTGTCCGTATTATGCACCTGCGACGCTCTCAGGCTACGGACCTGCCCCGCCGATCCATCAGGTGCGGAAACAGGGAGGTCAGGCATGTCTGCCAACACCTCCCTGTCACGCATATGCCCGTGCGGAGATTACTTCTTCTCGCCGCAGACATAGGAGTTGATTTCGCCGCCCAGAGGGATCTCGGTTACTTTCGGTGTGTTCCATGCCATGATGGGACTCCTTTTTTATGGTCAATACAGGCCGTGTCCCGGACAGGAAACGAACCTGCTAAGGCAGGATAGAGCAGAAACAGCCGGAAATGCCAGAAGAAACATGAGAGGCAGCCCGGGCCTGACGGTATTCCGGCCAGGCGGTGGGGTGACAGCGGGCCTCTGCTGGCAAAGGAGGTGTTTTTCTGGCAGGAACGGAGGCCGTGGATGGGCAGGCCATCCAGACGGCAGAACAGGGAAGCAGATGAGGCAGGGTATGGTTGAGCAGTCACGACGGGGCGTGTGTCTGGTAATTTCGGCACCATCAGGGGCGGGAAAATCCACCATAGCGCAGGCTCTCCGCAAGGCTGACCCGACCATCTTCACGTCCGTGTCCGTCACGACCCGCTCCCCCCGCCCCGGTGAGGAAGAGGGCGTTCATTATTACTTCCGTGATCTGGAAACATTCCGCCACATGGCGGCCAATGGTGAGCTGCTGGAGTGGGCAGAGGTATTCGGCCGTGGGTACGGCACTCCCCGTGCGCCGCTGGAGGAAGCTCTTGCCGCCGGGCGTGACGTGATTCTGGACATTGACTGGCAGGGCTGCCGCCTGATGCGCCGGGCCATGCCGGATGATGTGGTGGGGCTGTTCGTCCTGCCTCCCTCGCTGGAAGAGCTGGAGTCCCGCCTGCGTGGGCGGAACTCGGACAGTGAGGAGGAAATCGCCTCCCGCATGAAGGCCGCCATGAGCGAGATTTCGCACTGGCCGGAGTTTGATTACGTTCTGGTCAATGATGATCTGGACCGGGCTGTGGAAGAGGCACGGGCCGTGCTGTCGGCCAGCCGTCTGGCCCGTGCCCGCCGCCGGGATGTTGCCGCCCTCTGGCCAGTAGCGGGCTGAAAGCGGCTCTGATAAGTTGGCCCCGTATGTTGCAAGCAGGAGCTTACTGATGACTGATATGCAGGCGAAGACGCCGCTTATTCTGGCCCTCCCCAAGGGGCGGATCCTCAAGGCCCTACGTCCTGTCCTGCATCATACGGGGTTTGAACCGGCGCAGGACTGTCTCGATGAGAGCAGCCGCCGCCTCCGTTTTCCCACGTCCGAGCCGGGGCTGGATGTCGTGCGGGTCCGGTCCTTCGATGTGGCAACCTTCGTGGCCTATGGTGGGGCTGATATTGGTGTCTGCGGGGCGGATGTCCTGATGGAGTTCGATTATCCCGATCTCTATGCACCGCTGGACCTTGGCATTGGCGGGTGCCGCATCGCCGTGGCCCGCCCGAAGGGAAGCGGGGATGAAGAGCCGCCGGAAGGACGGTCCCGACTGCGGGTGGCGACCAAATATCCGGCCATTGCCCGCCGCCATTTCGCTTCCCGCGCCATCAATGCCGAGATCGTGCATCTGCATGGGGCGATGGAGCTGGCCCCGGCGCTGGATATGGCCGACGTGATCGTGGACCTTGTGGATACAGGCTCCACCCTGCGGGCCAACGGGCTGGAAGAGGTGGAAACCATCGCCCATGTGACCAGCCGCCTGATCGTGAACCGCATCGCCCTGAAGACCCGCCCCGAGGAAGTCGGCAGCCTGATCGAACGGTTCCGGTCTGCCGTTGCCCAGTCTGCCCGGAAGGGAGAGTCCATCTGATGAAACGCCTGAATACGACATCACCGCAGTTCGCAACGGAGCTGAAGGCCGTTCTGGCCCGCCGTGGTGAGCAGAGCGGCTCCGTGGCGGAGCCGGTACGGGCCATTCTGGCCGACGTGCAGAAACGGGGCGATGAAGCTCTCTGTGACTATACGGAGCGGTTCGACCGGCTGGCCCTGACCCCCGACCAGCTGCGCATCAGTGAGGCGGAGATCAGGGAGACGGCAGACCGTGTTGCCCCGGAGACGAAGGAGGCCCTTGCCCTGGCGGCAGAGCGCATCCGGGCGTTTCATGAGGCCCAGCTGCCCAGGGACCTCGATTATACGGATGATGCCGGGCTGCGGCTGGGGATGCGCTGGACGGCACTGGATGCCGCCGGCCTCTACGTGCCCGGTGGCAAGGCGGCCTATCCGTCCTCCGTGCTGATGAACGCCCTTCCGGCTCATGTGGCTGGTGTCAGACGGCTGGCCATGTGCGTGCCGACACCGGATGGCGTGCTGAATCCGCTGGTCATGGAGGCGGCCCGGCTTTGTGGCGTGACGGAGATTTACCGCATTGGCGGGGCGCAGGCCGTGGGTGCCCTGGCCTATGGCACGCAGAGCATCGCCCCGGTGGACCGCATCGTGGGGCCGGGCAACGCCTTCGTGGCGGAAGCCAAGCGGCAGGTGTTCGGCCATGTGGGAATCGACAGCATTGCTGGTCCGTCCGAGGTCGTGGTGGTGGCGGATGGCAGCAATGATCCCCGTCTGGTAGCGATTGATCTTCTGGCACAGGCAGAACATGACGAGCAGGCGCAGTCCGTCCTGATCACGCAGGATGAAGCCTTTGCCGACAGGGTCATTGTGGCAGTGGAAGAAGAACTGAAAACACTCCCCCGGGCGAAGATCGCCCGCAGAAGCTGGGAGGATTGTGGGGCAGTCGTGATTGTCCGGTCGGAAGATGAGGCGGCCGAGGTGGTAAACGAATTTGCCCCTGAACATCTGGAGGTCCTGCTGGATGACCCGAGAGCCTTCAGCAGGAAGGTCCGTCACGCTGGGGCGATTTTCATGGGGCGGTTCTGCCCGGAGGCGGTCGGGGATTATGTCGGTGGTCCCAACCATGTCCTGCCGACCAGCCGCACAGCCCGTTTTGCCTCCGGTCTTTCCGTCTATGACTTCCTGAAGCGGACGACATCCATCGAGACGGATATGGAGGGGCTGAAGAAGGTCGGCCCCGCCGGTGTGATTCTTGCCCGGGAGGAAGGGCTGGACGCCCATGCCATGAGCCTGTCGGAACGTCTGAAGCAGGGGTGAGGCAGGAGACCCTGTCATGAAGAAAGGGCCGCCCCGGCATGGGAGCGGCCCTTCTTCGTTCCGGACTGGAGGGAGGTTGTGCTCAGCCCCGCAGAAACTCCAGCATCAGGCTGTTGAAGCTGGTCGGGTCTTCCACATGCAGCCAGTGCCCGGTGTTGGGAATGGTCTTGATGTCCGCCTGGGGGAAGTAACTCCGGATGACATCATGATGCTGCGGCTTGATGTAGGGAGAGTTTCCGCCCCGGATGAACAGGGCCGGACCGTCCCATGTCTTGCCCTTGAAGACATCCGGCCAGGACTGGATGACGGGGAAGCTCGCGACGATGTCCGTCACGCCGATGTTCCACCGGGCCGGGTTGCCGGGCGTGATGTGCTGGGCGATCAGCTCGCCAACGGAAGGGTCTTCTGTCAGGTCATGAAGGAACTTGCGGATTTCGGCATGGCTGTTCAGGGCCGGGAGCGGCGTGTGGTACAGCTGCTGCGCCAGATCGTGCTGACCGTGGATCATGATGTCCGGGGCAATGTCCGCTACCAGAAGTTTCCTGAAGCGCTCCGGTGCCGTCAGCGCAGTGGCCATGGCCGTCTTGCCGCCCATGGAGTGTCCCACGATGTAGGCTTCCCTGATCCCCAGCGCATCCATGCTCTCCAGCACGTCCTTGGCCATTTCCGGGTAGGAGATGGGGGCGTGGGGGCTGTCCCCGTGGCAGCGGAGGTCGAACGCCACCGTGTTGAAATAGGGACTCAAGGCTCTCTGGAGAATGCCGAGGTTGCGGGCCCGCCCAAAAACCCCATGAAGCATGACAACTGTCGGTGCATTGTCCACACCCGTCTCATTGCGAACAAGGGAAGCAAGTTGCATGACTGTAACTCTTTAACGGACTGAAAAAACAGGAAGAAGCGCTGCTTATAGAGTCATTCTGGATAAAATCAATCCTATATTACCTATGAGAGCTATTGCAGTTTCTTCATTTCTGTAAAGAAATGGTTCTGGCAGGAGCTGCGGCAGAGAAGGCATGGAGCGCGGTGCTGGACGGACGGGGGCATTCTCGGGCACGGTGGAGCCGATGTCATGATGCATGCAAGGAGACGCTCCAATGGCCCGGAAGATACAGCACCCTGAAACACTGGCCCTTCATGCAGGCTGGCGGGCAGACCCGGTAACGGGATCGGTCGTGCCACCCATCCATCAGACAACATCCTATCAGTTCGAGAGCAGCCAGCAGGCTGCGGACCGTTTTGCGCTGAAGGATGTGGGCATGATCTATTCCCGCCTGACCAATCCGACCGTGGATGTGTTTGAAAAACGCATGGCGGCGCTGGAGGGTGGTGCGGCCTCCGTAGCTGTGGCGTCCGGCCAGGCGGCGGCAACCGTGGCGATACAGACACTGGCAGAAGCAGGGGACAATATTGTCAGCGGGACGGACCTGTATGGCGGAACATGGAATCTGTTTGCCCATACGCTGAAGAACATGGGTGTGGAGGTCCGTTTCGTGGACCCCTCTGACCCGGCTGCTTTTGAGGCGGCCAGCGATGAGCGGACACGGGCCTGGTATCTGGAAACCCTGCCGAATCCCAAGCTGGTTGTGCCGCCCATGGCGGCTATTGCCAAGGCAGGGCGGGCGCAGGGGATTCCGCTGATTGTGGATAATACTGCAGCCCCTCTGCTGGCCCGCCCGCTGGAGCAGGGGGCTGCCATTACGGTTTATTCGGCCACCAAATATATTGGCGGGCATGGGACATCCATTGGCGGGCTGATCATTGATGGTGGCCAGTTTGACTGGGGGCAGCGTCATCCACTGCTGACACGGCCTAACCCCAGCTATCATGGTGCCATCTGGACGGAGGCCGCCCGCCCGCTGGGGCCGGTGGCCTATGCGCTGCGGGCCCGGGCCGTGCTGCTGCGGGATGGCGGGGCGGCTCTGTCGCCTTTCAATGCGTTCCAGCTCATTCAGGGTGTGGAGACGTTGCCCCTGCGGATGCCCCGCCATTGCGAGAATGCGTTGAAGGTGGTGCAGTTCCTGCAGGCGCGTTGTGATGTGGAGCGTGTGATCCATCCTGCCGTGCAGGAAGGGGAGGCCCGTCAGCGGGCCGAAGCCGTCCTGAAAGGAGGACTGGGTGGACTTGTCGGATTCGAGCTGCCCGGTGGCCGGGAAGCGGGTCAGCGTTTCATTGATGCGCTGGAGCTTTTCTATCATGTGGCGAATATTGGGGATGCCCGGAGTCTGGCCATCCATCCGGCGTCCACCACACATGCACAGCTGAGCGAGGCGGAACAGAAGGCGGCTGGTGTGTCGCCGGGCTATGTCCGTCTGTCTGTCGGGCTGGAACATCCCGAGGATATTCTGGCTGATCTGGCTCAGGCACTGGATCGTGCAGCGGGATGAAGGGTGTTTCCCGTCTCTTCCTCTTGGCAAGGCTTTCTTTACGGCGCAGTGTGACGGTCAGCCCATTCAATGAAGTGATGAACAGGAAAGGAAGATCATCATGTCCACACCAGAAAGCCGCCTTGCCGCACTGAACATCGAATTGCCCGTGGCGGCAGCCCCGGTTGCCAATTATCTGCCGGTCGTGCGGACGGGGAACCTGCTGGTCGTGTCGGGGCAGCTGCCTCTGGTGGATGGCAAGCTGCTGATTACCGGCAAACTGGGGGCCGAGGTCTCCAATCAGGCGGGGACGGCCTGTGCCCGGGCCTGTTTCATCAACATTCTGGCCCAGCTGAACACGGCCCTGAATGGTGATCTGTCCCGGGTGCGCCGTGTCGTGCGTCTTGGGGGCTTCATGGCCTGCACGCCGGACTTTACCGATCATGCTGCCGTGATGAACGGGGCGTCTGATCTGGCAGCGGAGGTTTTCGCCGGGGAAGTCGGGCAGCATGCCCGCTCCACCGTCGGGGTGCCCAGCCTGCCGCTGAATGCGCCGGTTGAGGTTGAGGCGATGTTTGAAGTCGTCTGATTGTCCGGTTGTCAGATATGAGGACGGGCCGTCCATCCCTGAGGGGGGCGGCCCGTATCATATTGGGGGGTTCTTTTTGGCTGGTTGCCTGTTATGGAGGAGGATCATCATCACCAGAAGCGTGCCGTGGTGGTGTGGCAATACTCTGTAAAAGGATGAATTGACGGATGAGTGATACAGTTCCTGATCGTCTCTCGATCTACCCGGACAGCCCGTACTTCAATGAGGAGATTCTGCTCCGTGGTATTGGGGTCCGCTTCAGGGGAGAAGAGAAGACCAATGTTGAGGAATATTGCATCAGTGAAGGCTGGATCCGTGTGTCCGTCGGGCGGACGCTGGACCGTCGTGGTCGGCCCATGACACTGAAGCTGACTGGCCCGGTTGAGGTGTGGTTCAAGGACAAGGCCGATGCCTGAGCTAGGCAGGTGCGGATGACGGGAGGGGCGGAACCGTGAAAGAGGCTGATGCTGCCATGCCTGTGGGGGATGCCGGACACGGTGCCGTCACAGTGCCGGAAAGGGCGAGCTTCTGGTTCCGCCGGTTTCTGGCGTTCGTGGGGCCGGGCTACATGGTGGCCGTGGGGTACATGGACCCCGGCAACTGGGCGACCGACCTCCAGGGCGGGGCCCAGTTCGGTTATCGGCTGCTGTCCGTCATTCTGCTGGCCAACATCATGGCCGTCCTGCTTCAGGCCCTTGCCGCCCGGCTGGGGATCGTCACGGGGAAAGACCTTGCACAGGCCTGCCGGGACTGGCTGCCCCGGGGGCTGAGCCTGCCTCTCTGGTTGACCTGTGAACTGGCCATCATCGCCTGTGATCTGGCGGAGGTCATCGGCACGGCTGTGGCCCTGAATCTGCTGTTCGGCATCTCCATCATGGCCGGAACGCTGATTTCCGTGCTGGACGTGTTCATTGTCCTGCTGCTCATGCGGCGGGGCATGAGAGCGTTGGAAGCTTTCGTCATCACCCTGCTGGGGATCATTGCTGTCTGTTTTGGTGTGCAGCTTGTCGCAGCGGCCCCGCCTGTTGGAGCGGTGCTGAAAGGGTTTCTCCCCTCGTCAGAGGTTTTTACCAATCCGGGTATGCTCTATGTGGCCATAGGCATCATCGGGGCGACTGTCATGCCCCACAACCTTTATCTTCATTCTTCGCTGGTCAAAAGCCGTACCTATACCCGCACGGATGAAGGGCGGGAGGATGCGCTGCGCTGGGCTACATGGGACAGTACACTGGCCCTGACGCTTGCCCTCTTCATCAATGCAGCCATCCTGATCGTGGCAGCAGCGGCGTTCCATGGCACGGGGCATCAGGACGTGGCGGAGATCAGCGATGCGTGGAAGCTCCTCTCCCCCGTGCTGGGGTTCGGGCTGGCCTCCACACTGTTTGCCGTAGCCCTGCTTGCTGCGGGTACCAACTCCACCGTGACGGGGACGCTGGCCGGGCAGATTGTCATGGAAGGCTTCCTGCATCTTCGTCTGCCCTACTGGGCACGGCGTCTGCTGACCCGGGGGCTGGCTGTTCTGCCCGTCATTGTCGTGATCGCCATTTTCGGGCAGGGCAAGGTGGGTGACCTGCTGGTGTTCAGTCAGGTCGTGCTGTCCATGCAGCTGCCTTTCGCCATGGTTCCGCTGGTCTGGTTCGTGTCCAGCCGGAAGCATATGGGGCGATTCCATCTTTCCCCTCTTCTGGCTGTGCTGTCCTGGCTGGTTGTGCTGGTGATTGTCGGACTGAACATCAAGCTGCTGGGAGATGCCCTTTTCTGAAGCGTGTCAGCAGGGTGTGCATTTCGGGGGCAGATAATGGAAGCTGCGGTCGAACCATGTCAGACCGTGACCAGCTCCGTCTTTGACGGTGATGGTATGCACACGGCAGATCAGCACGTCATGTGTGCCGATGCTGTGGGTATCGTCTATCGTACAGTCGAGCGTGGCAAGGGCACCATCCAGAAGCGGTGAGCCAAGCGGACCAGTCTGCCATGTTCCGTAACCGAAACGGTCTGTAGAAGAAAGGGTGCTGTTGGCGAAAGCGCAGGCAAGAGTGTCATGCCCCTTGCCGAGAATGCTGATGCCCAGCCTGCCATTTTCCAGAAAGGCCCTATGGGACTGGTTGCTGCGGTTCAGGCAGACCAGAACGGTGGGAGGCGTGTCCGTCACGCTGGTAATGGCAGAGACAGTCAGCCCATGCCGGCCTGCTGGACCATCAGTCGTGACAAGAACGACAGGGGAGCCAAGGCGGCTCATGGCGTTGCGAAAGACAGCCTGCATGGCGGGACCTTCTGGTAGTGATAAAACAGGACCAATGAAGGACTGATTATGGACTCATTGTCACAGGGATGCAAATGCCATTCCCGAGAGGTGGGAACGCAGATCGCCCCTGCGTGGCATCACGGCAGGGGCGATCTGGGAAAGGGCGTGTGACGCCGGTGCTCAGTAGGTCAGTGTCAGGGAGGACTGATAGTAGGTTGCGTCGCGGGCACCAACCTGATGCATGGCATGGGAGGTGAGGAAGCGGACGACGTGGTGATCCCATGTCAGATGCGGGCCGAGGCGCAGGCTGGCGGCCATCTGCGGAGCAATGCCGACAAAGGAATCATGATTGTAGGAGTTGAACATGCCGGAGGTGAACTGCCGCTGGAAGATGTTGCGGCCATAGATGGAATAGGTGTCATCCCCTGTGCTGTAACGCCAGTAGATGGGCAGCTTCAGCTGGAAGGTCAGGTAGCTGGTGGGTGAGAAGCTGGCCTTGGGGGCGAAGTCGATCAGGTTCTGGCCGGTCAGGTAGTTGGTCGGGTCCAGATAGTTGGTGTTCACACCAAAGGGCTCGATGTAGGTGTTCACGCTGCCGGTCGTTCCACGGGCACCACCGCCGGAATAGGCATCACCCTGCACACCAATGGTCGGATGCCACATGACATGGCGGAAGTGGTAATCCACCGTACCGTTCATGGACCAGGCATTCACGTTGCGGTTCATGCGGTCATAATGGTTGGCCCTGTTGTAGGACTGGTAGAACGTGCCCTGCTGGTAGGCCCCGCCGAAAGAGAAGCTGATGGGACCGGCCTCACCATGCCAGCGCAGGCCGAAATTGTTGCGCTTCGTGTGGCCGAGGGCGGAGGCGTTGTACATCA
Organism: Parasaccharibacter sp. TMW 2.1888; assembly: GCF_023167265.1. NCBI lineage: Bacteria > Pseudomonadati > Pseudomonadota > Alphaproteobacteria > Acetobacterales > Acetobacteraceae > Parasaccharibacter > Parasaccharibacter sp. TMW 2.1888. Next base: position 842,066 of record NZ_CP030979.1, on the reverse strand, counting down.
CGGTCTGCTGGGCAGGGCCGCCATTTATTTCATAACCGTAATAGAAAAGGTTGATGAAAGAATAGCCCTTCTCGCCGAGAAAGTGGAAGTCAGGCGGAGCGATGGTGACATTGGCCCCGTACAGCCGTGTCTTGTAATCCAGCGTGTCGTGGAAGAGGGAATTGCCGCCACGGAAGCTGTCCGTATGGTTGTTTTTTGTGTTGATGAAGTAGAAGCCGTCAAAACGGACCCGGTTCCAGTGTTCATAGATGCGGAAACCATCCCAGCTGAGCGGTACGTTCAGCACGTCACGGTTGCCGATCATGTAATCCGGGGCATCCAGGAACTGCTGGCGACCGAAAATGAAGCCGCCATGCCCCCCCGCAGCCTTGCCGCTGAGTTCCACAAAAGCCTGTTGCAGGTCCAGGTTTTTGCGGAACGTACCGTCATAGCTGTATCCACGCCACCCGCCAGCATCGGCATTGATGAGCTGGCCGAAGAAGCGCACGTGCTGGCCGAGATGCAGGTCGGCACTCCAGAGGTTGCGGACGGCAAAGCGGCCTGAATTGAAGGGCCGTGCCTTCATGGAGGTGGTGGGGTCGATGGCCGCACCGAAAACGGGGCGTTTGTCATACCAGTTGTTGAGGCGTGTTTCCCCAGCCAGGCTGAGCCAGATGGACCCGCTGTCATTCAGCTTCATGTGTTTGTAGGAATCGAAGGGATCGTCCCTGTCGCAGATGCCTTTCCCGGGGGCACTGATGCTGTCCATCCCGGCGGGTGTGCCATACTGGGAGACCGGGCCGAAGCCCGTCTCGCTGCCATCGCCCCGTGCCCAGACGCCGTAGGGGTTGGGGGTGGTTTTTCCGTCATCCTTGGGGCAACCACCGGGAACCGTGTGCATGATGCGGTCCAGAATGCTGCGCTGTTGTGGTGCATCCAGTGTGGAGGTTTCAGCATGAGCGGAGGAAAAAGCAGTGCCGAAACCTGTTGCCAGAAGTGTGGTACATAGGATGGTGCGGGAGAGGGAGAAATGTCTCATTGTCTTCTGTCAGGCTCGTCTGTGAATTGCTGAGCGGAAGAAGACGGGAAAAAATGCCCCTCAACATTGATTTAGGGCAAGAATGTGCAAAAGGTTCTTACAGAATAAACCTTTTACAATAACATGAAAAACCTTTCAGACGGAAAAAACGGACCTGCTCCATCCGTGGTTTTTTCTTGAGATTATCATTATAAAACAGTGGATTATTCTTTGATGTTGATCAGATGTCCTGCCCTGAAAAAGAAGGGTAGGGGGAAATTTTATTACCTATTTATTTATAGGATTTCCTTTTCTCTGTGATTTTCATATAAGATGCACTTGACTTTTTTCACGGAACGGTGAGCCCCTGACATCTGCCAGCATGGGCAGGTGTCAGGGATGATCCAGCAGAAGGTGAGGATGTTCACCTTTCAGCCGGTCAGTCTTTTGTCGTTCGGTGGCGTGGCAGCAGGGCCGGGATGAACAGAAGGGTGCAGACCAGCGTACAGCCAAGAGAGAGCAGCAGCAGCCGGCCCATGCTGGCTGTCCCCGGATGGGCTGAAGCTGCCAGTGAGCCGAAGGCGGAGCCGGTTGTCAGGGCAGAAAACAGCACGGCCCGGGCTGTTGGGGATGAAAGCTGGTTCTGAAGGCCCGCACGCCAGTTCATGACAAAATAGATGTTGAAGGAAACACCAACGCCCAGCAGCAGCGGCAGGGCGATGATGTTGGCGTAATTGAGCTGCTCCGGCACCGTGATGATCAGAATGACGGTCAGCAGGGAGGAAAGCAGCAGCGGAAGCAGGACAAGCAGCGTATCCAGCAGGCGGCGCAGCGTGGCGAAGAGGATCAGCGCAATGGCCACGATGGCACACAGGGCCGCCGTGATGAAGGCGTGTGTGATGGTCTGCGCACTGGCGATGATCTCCAGCGCAGGGCCGCAGATGTCCGGGGTTACGCTTTCCAGCTCATGCACGAAATGGTGGAGTGTTTTCGTTTCGGACATGCGCCCATTGGGGTGGATGATCAGCCGGTAAGCCCCTGTGGAGGCAATATAGTCGCTGCGTATGTCTTTGGGGATGGTATCAAGGGTGATGGGGGACGGGGCGAGCAGTGCCTTCAGCTGGCTCAGCTCTCCCGGCAGGAAGCGTGTCAGGGCTTCATTGGTGGCCATCAGCGTGGCATCGGGTGCTGTGGAGAGGTGTTCCAGCGCTGCATGAAGGGCTTTCAGGGAAGGGGAAAGCCTGTCATCCAGCCCATCAAAATCATGTGCCGCTTTGAGAGCTGCTGCCCGGAGGTCCGCTGCCGAGGGGGGCGGTGCCGGATGGGCAACGGAAAGCGTGGGCAGCAGGATGTCGGCAGCTTCATGAATCAGCTGGAGTTTCGTTTCCTGATCGTCCGGGACCAGAGCTCCCAGCCAGAGAACATCATGCACGCTGTCCAGCTTGCCAAGAGCGGCGGCCAGCCGGCCTGCCGTTGTCGTGTCGGGGACAAGCACCTGGGCATTGTAGGGTGTGGTGAGAGGGTTCTCCTCAAGCAGGCTCAGGGCCTTCATGCCTTCCGTATTGGGATTTTTGGTATGGAGCGGGTCGGCATCAAACATGAGGGATGGCGCCAGCCCGGCTCCGATGAGCCCCAGCACGGCAAAGATGGCCAGCACGGGCAGGCGGAAACGGTGCAGGGCCCTGTCCAGTGGTTCAAGACAGGTGAATCCCCGGAGGTTGTCCCCCGGCATGGCCTGGAAGAATCGCAGCAGGGCAGGCAGCAGCGTCAGCGTGCAGATGAAAGCGATCACCATGCCGCCACCGGCAATCAGCCCCAGCTGGGCCACGCCGACAAAATTGGTGGGCGTGAAGGCAAGAAAGCCCGCTGCGGTGGCCAGAGAGGCAACAAATATTTGGCCGCCACTTTCCAGGCCTGTGCGGTCCAGTGCGGCGAGGGGGGAGAGAGGCCGCCCCTGTTCATCCTTCTGGCAGCGGAAACGCACGCCGAACTGGATGGCAAAATCCACGGCAATGCCGACAAACAGGATGGCAAAGGCCACGGAGATCATGTTGAGGGTACCAACGGCCAGTGTGGCAAAGCCGGTTGTCAGCAGCAGCCCGATGATGAGCGTGAGGAGGATGGGAATGACCACCCGCAGCGAGCGGACGGCCAGCAGGAGCCAGAGCGTGACAAGGGCGAGGGAGATGAACAGCCCGATGATCATGCCCTGGGCCACGGTGGAGAATTCCTCATCACTCAGCTTGGCTTCTCCGGTGATGAGCGCATGGGCCCGACCAGCCTTTACAGTAGGCAGGCTGTCCAGTGCGGTCCGCATGGCCACCGTAGCGGCTTCGGACGGTTCGAAGGAGGTGAAGTCAGGTTTCGGGTGGGTGACGACAAACTGGTAATGGCTGCCTAGGTCGCTCAGGCCACCGGCCAGCAGCTTTTCCCATGAAAGAGGAACAGCATGGCCAGCAAGACCATCGTTGAGGGTCCGTGTCAGGCCATCAAGAGCGGTATTGAAACTGGCAGGGATGGGCTGATTGCTGCGTATGGCCGTGGCCATGAGGCTGAATGTGCCAAACAGCCCACGGGCCGAGGGGTCTGCTGCCAACATGCCAAGGAAGGGCTGGGCAGCAATGGTGGAATCCATCAGCGGTTCCAGCTGCTTCGTATCGATGAAGAGGAAGGCATTCCGGGTGTAGAAAGGGTTGGCATCCGGCTGGTCCACTCGGTCGAAATGGGTCGTGTCCCGGGAAAGGACAGCCGTAAGGGCATTGGCGGTTTCCCGGCCTTCTTCTGGCGTGGCAGCGCTGATGATGGCGACGAGGGTGTTCTTCTCGCCGGGGAAGAGGCTCTCTATCTGACGGTTTTTCTGCTTCCATGGCAGCGTGTCGGCAAACAGCCTGTCCGTCTCTGTCGTGATGCCCAGCTGGGTCATGCTCAGCCAGGCTGATCCCACGCAGAGGAGCATGAAGATGGTCAGGACAAGGGTGACATGACGGCCGCAGAACGCATTGAGGCGGCTTGTCAGAGTGGAAAGCATGGGGAAATCTGACCTCTTTGTGACCGTGCAGGCACCCTGCATATAACAGAAAGGCCGGGGCCAGAAGGCGTCTCGGCCGGACCGGAAGGAACCTGGCAGGGCAGCCGGGAGGCCCCTGCCGGGACGCATGACGGATGGCGTTTTCTGGCCATTCGGGGCGGAGGGACCATCCCTGCGGATACCATGCGCACAGGAATTACTAGCCTGAAGGGGGGCTTTTTTCTATCCCCTGCATGAGGTGGCGAGGGAATGAAGGGGAGGGCTCATGGCTGCCCGGTCCGTGGTGGTGTTCTTGTGCCCGTGCAGGCTTTCTGGCTGACAGCAGGAGTATTCTGCGGCAGAATGGGCGGCATGACCTGGACATTGGACGGCATTGCCGAGCATGAAAGCATCATCCGCCATAGCGTGTTCCGGACTCTGGCCGCCCCTGTGGAGGACGAGGCAGGAGCGATGGCCTTTCTGGCAGAGGTGGCCGTGCCGGATGCCACCCATAACTGCTGGGCCTTCCGTGTGGGAGGGCGGTATCGTGTCAGTGACGATGGCGAGCCATCCGGTACGGCGGGCCGTCCGATTCTTTCAGCCATAGAAGGGCAGGACTTTGACGGGGTCATGGTGGTCGTGACCCGCTGGTTTGGGGGCATCAAGCTGGGGGCCGGTGGTCTGGTCCGGGCCTATGGCGGTGCGGCAGCGGCCTGCCTGCGGGAGGCCGCCAGGATCGAGCGGGTGGAGCGTGTCCGCCTTGGCTTTCATTGCCCCTTTCCCGTTTTTGCTGAGGTGGAAGCCAAACTGCCGGGCTGGAATGTGGAAACACGGCGCTGCGATTTTGGAGCGGCTGGTGCCACGATGGAGCTGGCTGTCCCCGTGCAGGAGCGCATGGCCGTGGAGGCCTGGTTGCGGGACCTGACACGGGGGCAGGAACCCGTCCGGGTGCTGGACGGGGAGCCGGAAGGGTAAGAGACGGGGCTTCTGCTTTCGCTCCCGTTTCTGTCAGTTTTTCTTTCTGTCCTGCCGTTTGAGCTCTTCCGGTGAGGGGCCGGTGGCTTCAGGTGCCGTGTAGCGGGGAACACGCCCGTGATGGCCGAAATTGACGATCCGGGCCTCTTTCAGCCCATGCATGGAGAAGAGCATGCGGGCAAGCTGGAGTGCCAGTGCAGAGCCAATGAAGGGGCCGACAAGATAGATCCACACACCATGCAGGTTATGGGCCAGTGTATCGGGGGCCAGTGTCCGCATGAAATTCGTGCTGTTGCCGGAGAACCCGGCAATCAACGGGTTGGTGACGGCAAAATAGAAGGCGCAGATCCATGTCGTCAGATGCTGCAATTTCGGGCGTGAGGCCGTGAAATAGATGATCATGATCAGTCCCGCCGTGGCGATGGCTTCCATCAGGGCGGCAAGGCCGAGGCCGTAATTGCTGGAAGGGAATGTTCCGGCATAATTGATCTGGCTGACCATGGGCTGCCAGAAAGGCAGCAGCAGGCTGATCCCCAGGCAGGAAATGAGTGTCCCGCTGAAGGCCCCGACAAGTTGTGCCCCGAGATAACCCAGCGCATCTGGCCAACGGATTTTCTTCGTCAGGAAGAAGGCCAGCGTCACGGAGGGGTTGAGATGTGCACCGCTGACCTTGCCGAAGGGGGACAGTGTGGCGACTGTCCCTGCCAGCCCGAAGAACAGGCCGATCAGGACAGAGCGGATGATGGGATGCGGGGCCAGCATGGCCGCAAAGGGGGACCGGTCTGACGCCAGGATGGTGGTCGTGCTGATGCCGATGGTCAGCATGATGGCCGTGGCGATGGCCTCCATGGCATACAGTTTCCAGTGGAGGGGCTGGTCAGGGTGAGGTTTGCCAGCCAAGGGGCGGTCCACCAGTTCCCGGTGGGAAAACCGGATATGAGGCAGGTGGATATGGGGAAAGCGGACGTGGTGGGCGGCAAAACGCTTTTTATCGTCCGGCTGCGGAGGGGGAGAAGAGATGGTCATGCGGCCTCTCTTGTGAACAGATGGAGGAACTACCCATCATGTTTCAGAATTGCTGGCGGGCCGGTCAAGACAATAAAGATGATTTAATCTTTTCCAGCTGGGGAAAAGCGGCGGACGAGGTCGCTCAGATGTCCCGTTTCAGCAATGGTGAGGGCGTGAGGGGCTTTGGGGCGGGCGTTGGCGGTGCCTACATGGCGGGGGATGACTGCCTGCCGGAAGCCCAGCTTGGCAATTTCTTTCAGCCTGATGCCTGTCTGGCTGACCTGCCGGACTTCTCCGGAAAGACCGATCTCGCCAAAATAGGCTTCATCAGGGGCAGTGGGCTGGCCCGTGGCGGCGGAGATCAGGGCTGCGGCTACGGCAAGGTCGGCAGCCGGTTCGGTGACCTTCAGCCCGCCGGTGATGTTGAGGTGGACATCCAGGCTGCCTAGTTTCAGTCCGCAGCGCGCCTCCAGCACGGCCAGAACCATGTTCAGTCGGGAGCTGTCCCAGCCCAGTACGGCACGGCGGGCGGCTCCATCACCACTTTTGGCAGAAAGCAGGACCTGCACCTCCAGCAGGATGGGGCGTGTTCCCTCCAGCCCGGCAAAAACGGCAGAACCGGCAATATTGCCATGCCGTTCGGCCAGAAACAGGGCGGAAGGGTTGGGTACTTCCCGCAGGCCGGTATCGGTCATGGCGAAGACGCCGATCTCGTCCGTGGCTCCGAAACGGTTCTTGGCTGCCCGGAGAATGCGGAATTGATGGCCCCGGTCACCTTCAAAATACAGCACGGCATCGACCATATGTTCCAGCACACGGGGGCCGGCAAGGGCTCCTTCTTTCGTGACATGGCCGATGAGAATGAGGACAAACCCCAGTGTCTTGGCCAGACGGATCAGCTCGAAGGCACAGCTGCGGACCTGCGAGACCGAGCCGGGGGCACTGGCCACGCCTTCCAGCCACATGGTCTGGATGGAGTCGATGACGACGACCTGAAAAGCCCGTCTTTCTTCCAGCGAGGCCGTGATGTCATTGACATTGATGGAGGCGGCCAGCTCCAGCTGGTCCAGCGCCTTGGGGTCACGGTCCAGTTCCAGCCGCCGTGCCCGCAGGCGGATCTGGTCGATGGCCTCTTCCCCGGAGACATAGAGGACATTGTGCTGCGCTCTGGCGAGAGCGCAGGTCATCTGGAGCATGAGGGTGGATTTGCCGATGCCCGGGTCTCCGCCCACCAGCACGACCGAGCCGGGCACAAGCCCGCTGCCCAGCACCCGGTTCAGCTCCGCCATGTTCGTGTCCAGCCGGGCCGGAGGGGTGGCCTTGCCATCCAGCCGTGTCGTTTTCAGGCCCGCACCTTTTCGTGTGGTGGCGCTACGGCTGGGGGTGGCGGTTCTGGTTTCTTCCTCCAGAGTGTTCCACTCGCCGCACTGTTCGCAGCGGCCTGTCCATTTGGGGTATTGGGCCTGGCAGTTCTGGCAGACGAACAGGCTGGCAGGTTTCCGGGCCATGTCAGCGTTTTTCCGCAGGGTTGGCCGTCATGCCACTGGTGGGGATCGGGCCGTCCAGCCGCCCGTGGGTGAACTGATCGACAATCGGATTGCCACTGTGCATCAGCGTATTGGCCGGTCCCTGCCAGATGATCTTCCCCCCGTAGAGCATGGCGGCATGGTCGCCGATGCGGGTGACGGAGGTCATGTCATGGGTGATGGTCAGCGCCGTGGCCCCCCGCTGGGTGACGCAGCTGCTGATGAGACCATCGATTACGGCGGACATGATGGGGTCCAGCCCGGTCGTGGGTTCATCGAAGAAGAGGATGTCCGGTTGTCCGGCCAGGGCACGGGCCAGTCCGACACGTTTCTGCATGCCGCCGGAGAGCTCCGCCGGGTTGAGCGGAGCCACATGCGGTCCCAGCCCGACCTGTTCCAGCAGGCGCAGGGCTTCCTTCTCCTGCGTGGCCCGATCACGGCGCCGGCCATGGCTCTTGGCAGTGAGACCGAAAAGGACGTTGTCCATCACGCTCATGCTGTCAAACAGCGCAGCATTCTGGAACAGCATTCCGATCCGTTTCAGCAGGGTTCCACGTCGGCTGCGCGAGGCACCGATGATGTTCTCGCCATCAATCTCGATGGTGCCTTCATCAGGCTCGATCAATCCCAGGATGCAGCGTAACAGCAGGGATTTTCCGTTGCCGGATCCTCCGATGATGACTGTGGATTTCCCGGCTGGCACATCCAGATCAATCCCGTTGAGGATTGTCCGGTCTCCGAAGGATTTTCTCAGGCCACGGATGCGGAGGCGGGGCTGGCCAGACGGTGCTGCCGTCTGGGAAGAGGAGGAAGACGTCATCATGCGGTAAAGAAGAGATCCGTCAGCAGGTAGTCAAAGGCGAGAATCAGGATGGAGGAGGCGACGACGGTTGCTGTCGCCGCCCGGCCGACACCCTCGGCTCCACCCCGGCTGTTGTAGCCTTCGTAACAGCCCAGCAGGGTGATGAGAAATCCAAAGACAGCCGCCTTCAGCAGTCCGACCAGTACGTCATGGCTGTGCAGGGAGGCATGGGTGGCATGAATGTAGAGTGCGGGGCTGAAGCCAAGCTTCCCCACTGCAACGATGAAGCCCCCGGCAACGCCCAGGATGTCGGCGATCAGGACGAGGAACGGCAGGGCCAGGATACCTGCCACCAGGCGGGGCGTGACGAGATATTTGATTGGATCGGTTGCCAGTGTGTTCAGGGCGTCAATCTGGTCTGTGACCCTCATGGAGCCGATCTGTGCCGCAATGGCTGCCCCGATGCGGCCAGCCACCATGAGGCCTGCCAGAACTGGCCCCAGCTCTTTCGTGATGGACATGACCACGATGCCACCAACGGCATTCTGGGCATGGTACTGGCTGAAGCCGCTATAGGACTGCAAAGCGATGACAGCACCGGAAAATATGGCTGTCAGGGCCACGACAGGTAGCGAGAGAAAGCCGATCTCGACCAGGCAGGACAGAATGACCTGCCCGTAAACGGGCAGGCGGAAAATGCCTCCCAGCCCCCGCAGGGCGAACAGGCTGAGGGCCCCGGCATGGTGCAGGCCTCCCAGTATGCCACGGCCAAGAAAGATGAAGGGAAGGGATAGAGCTCTCACACGGTCTGCCTTTGTTCTCTGCCGGTCACCGCGATGGTGTGTTCTGCGGCCCTGCCGGGGTGCCTGCCTGCGGCGCCTGTGGGGCAGGCTGGGATGTAGCTGATGCCGGTGGTGCGGGGGTGGGGGCCTGTGGAACGGGGCTGGACGCAGGGGGTGTTGCTGCCGGTGTGGCGGGGGGCGCAACAGCGGGCACTGCGGGCCGGACGGGTGTCCCCGCCGTCTGTCCGGCTGCTGTTCCAGCAGGAGGGGTGGATGTTCCGGCAGCCTGCTTCGGTACATGGGGAACGGCAGGATTGTTCAGCCCCTGTGCCTGGCCATCCGGCTGGGGGGGCTGGGCGGCAGGTGCCGGTCCTGCGGCCTGTTTTGCCGGGGTGGCCTCTGGCGGGCTGGCGTGGGTGATGTGCTTTGTTCCCCCATCCTGCACGGTGCCTGTCACCTTGCTGAGCGTGACGCTGGCAGCATCGCTGGTGGTGATGCTGGCATTGTTGACCGTGGCCATGATGGAGGCATCTGCCTGCTGGGAGGCATTCAGTGTCAGGCTGTCAATCTGCCCTTCGGTAATGGAAAGATGGCTGCTGTCGGACATCTGGGCCGAAAAGGCGGAGAGAAGGGCGGTATCCACCTCAAGGTGGCTCCCCCCTGTGGCATTGAGCTGTGCTGCACGGTTCAGCTGGTGGATGTGGGCCTGTGTCGTGCCGGAGATGGACATGTCCAGCGATTCCACACGGTCCACCTGAAGGGATGCATCATCCAGATTGCTTTCCAGCGTGGTGAGTGTGCCACTGATGGTGATGTGGGCCTGTGGGCTGTCATGCAATGTCAGCGCCGTGTCGCTGGAGAGGTGCAGGGTCAGCCGTCCGCCCTTTGGGCAGTTGTGCAGGGCGAGGCGGATATGGCTTTCCGTCCCGTCCCGGGTTGTCTGGATATCCGGGGTGAGGCCGGTAGCCTCTTCGACCACCACGCTGTCTTTCAGGGCGGCATCAGCCCGGATATGGACCTGCGCACAGGGCACGCTGAGGTCCAGCTCGTCTGCATGGAGGGGAGTGCGCACATCGGCTGCCAGAGCGCTGCTGGCCATCAGGGTTCCACCCAGCATGGCACCAAGGCACATGCCGCGCCCGAGCAACAGGGAAAGACAGGTCTGGACGTTACGCATGTTCACTCAGGAACTCCCGGCTACAAGAGATGGCAGGATTGTACCGCCTGCGGAAATGGACAGGGCGCAGGCCCTGTCAGCCTGCCCCCGTTCATGATTCCGTCATTGATGGCTACCATTATAGGCAGCCTGACCGCATGAGGATAGCCCGCTTTATGGGCAGGTATGTGGCGGCAGGGGGGCGCTGCCCAGACAGTGATAATGGAAGCCGGCTTCCAGCCATTCATCTTTCCGCCATATCTGCCGGTAGTCCAGCACGAGCCTGCCACGCATCCGGGGGGCGAGCTGGTCCGGGGTGAGAGCGGCAAAGGTGGGCCATTCTGTCAGGACCAGCAGCATGTCAGCCCCCTCGGCGGCCTGAAGAGGGGTGGCGGTGTAGGTGATGCCTTTTGGCAGCAGGGTGCAGGCTGTCTCCATGCCCTGCGGGTCATGGGCCCGCAGCGTGGCACCGGCCTCGTGCAGCAGGGGGAGGATGGTCAGGGCTGGGGCCTGCCGCATGTCGTCCGTATGGGCCTTGAAGGTGAGCCCCAGTACGGCGATGGTACAGCGTGTGATGTCACCCCCGGCCAGAGCAAGGATGCGCTCGGCAAGGCGGCGTTTGCGGGCCTCATTGGCTGCGATGGTGGTTTCGATGAGCTGCGTGGGGGTTCCGGCCTGTCGTGCGGAGGTTGCCAGAGCCTGCGTATCCTTGGGGAAGCAGGAGCCACCATAGCCTGGCCCGGGTGTGAGAAAATGGGGGCCGATGCGGGGGTCCATCCCCATGCCACGGGTTACGTCGGCAATCTGGCCGCCTGTGGCTTCGCAGAGATCGGCCATTTCATTGGCGAAAGTGACCTTCATGGCGAGGAAGGCATTGGCGGCGTATTTTGTCAGTTCCGCACTTTCCAGCCCCATGAAGAGCAGACGGCCCTCTGGCCCGGACAGGGGGGCGTAAAGTGTTTCCAGCAGGGTGCGGGCGGTGGAGGGGGCCCCCAGCTGTTCTTCCAGCCCGATGATGACGCGGTCCGGCTGCATGAAGTCGGCAATGGCGTGGCCTTCCCGCAGGAATTCGGGATTGGAGGCGATGTGAAAGGTCAGGTCGGGCCGGGCCTGCCGCACGATGGCGGCGACCTGCCGCCCTGTCCCGACCGGGACGGTGGATTTCGTGACGATCAGCAGGCCGTCAGGGGCATGGGTGGCAATGGCCCGTGCGGCGGCATGGACGTAACTCAGGTCAGCATGGCCGCTGCCCCGGCGGGTGGGTGTTCCCACAGCGATGAAGACGGCCCGGCTTTTCTGGAGGGCGGTGGCCAGATCACCAGAAAAGGCCAGCCGTCCCGCCTGCCGCTGTGCGGCAACCAGCTCTTCAAGCCCGGGTTCATAGATGGGCATGGTTCCGGTTTTCAGGCGGTCCAGCCGTGCAGGATCATGCTCGATGACAGTTACATTCGCCCCGAAGGCCGCCAGGCAGGCCCCTGATACCAGCCCGACGTAACCGCCGCCAATCATGGTGATGTGCATGGGGTCTCCTTCGGGCTGGAAAGAATGGAACGATCATTCTGTTTCTGTCAGGTGCAGGCGGTGCTGGCTAGGGGAAACACATTACTCCTCAATTGAAGGGCTGGTAGCGGAGGGACATCAGGACCATGTCAGCGTCGCTTTTGGGTTTGCCCCCTACGCCGGAGAAGGCCTGCACATGGGTGTGGGAATACTGCCCCCCCACCAGCAGGGTGCCATAATCACCCTTGGCGGCCGTGTACCAGAAACCCCCGGTTGCCTGCGCCACTGTGCGGATGTTGCCGGAGGCAGCACAGTTGGTGGCGAGTTCTGTAAAGCAGCCCCGCATGTCGAAACCACGGTTGCCATAGCCGTAATGGCTGCCATCTTCATCAAAGGAACGGCGGCTGAGGACAGTTTCTGCCCCGGCATAGGAATAGAGTTTCAGGGTCTTGAGAGGGTTGCCATAGAGGCCGAGCAGCAGGCTGGCTTCCGGCAGAGGCGTGACGGCACCGTTACGCCCGTAGGTATAATCCGGCATGTTGGACGTGCCGTAGCGGCCTAGGCCCGTGCCGACAAGGCCGGAGGCCTGGAAATACAGTTTCCTGTTGATGAGGGGCAGGACCATGCCGCCCCCGCCTCCACCGGCGATGCGGGTATGGTTGCTTCCTCCTCCCAGCGTGCTGGTCCGGTCCCGGAAGAAGCGCATGACGCCAGTAAGTTCGTAATGGCCCCAGCCGGGGTCGGCAGCGATCTTGGCGATGAGGTCCGGTGCCGGGTCGGTCGTGTAGTAGGTGGAAGGGTTGTTGACGTTCGTGCCGGTCAGCCGGTCGGTCGTGGTGCAGTGTCTGGCAGCGTTGGAGCAGGGAGATACACCAGCCGGGATGGCACTGGGGTTTTCGATGGACAGGCCGGCAGCGTAACGTTCCTCCTTGCCGAAGGTTTTGACAGCACGGAACTGGGCGTTGCGTGTCCAGTTGAAGCCGGGGACGTATTGGGCCTCGATGACCATGGGGGTCTGTTCGTCACGGGCCAGCAGGCCCTTGTTGTAGAGCGTGATGAGAGACCAGCTCTGTCCACCCAGCAGGTACCAGCCATCTTCGTGGTTCTTCAGTTCACCATAAACGACACGGGCACGCAGGACGTAGGAGTTTGACTGGCGGGAGTTGGATGATGAGCCGGAACCCTGGAAATCCGTCTCCACATAGGCATCGGCTACCAGTTTCCGGGTCAGCATCCCTTCTGCCAGCAGGGCCAGCCGGCTCTGCCGCTCTGTCTGGTGGAATTCGCTCATGTGGGAGGCAGGCTGGTTATGCCAGGGAATGCCGTTATAGGCACTGGCAATATCGGCAGCACTGTTGCGGGAGCGCCAGACGCCTGCGGCCTCCAGATATCCCCCCAGAGTCAGGCGGATACCGCCAATCTGGAGCTGCCCCCGGCGCAGCGGGCTGTAAAGGTCTGGATGGGCGGGTGGAATGGCTGTCAGCTCGCCATAGGGGGTACTGGCCGTGCGGGAAGGGGTCAGGATGGCATTGTCACCAAGGCCGAATACATCGTCATGCCTGGTCCGGGAGGACGCCAGATGCCCCGCCGCGGCTGCCGAGCCAAGCAGCCTTTCCCGGGGGGCATAAGGGTCGGCCTCAATCAGTTCTCTCTGGCGGGCCAGTTCAGCACGGACACGCCGATTCTCGGCAGCCTGTTTCTGCTTCATGGCTTCGAGCTGGGCCTGCATGGCGTGTATCTGTTTTTCCATCAGGGCAATTGCATCATTGGTGCCGGCGGCATGGGCAGATGATGCGAAGTGTGATGCACTGTATGACAGAAATATTACTGTCATAAAACTGTAATGAAAGGGATTTATATTACATTTTTTTGTCAGTTTCACGAAAATCTCCCGCAGTCATCACATGCCTTCATGTCTATTTACTCATTTTTTTGTGTCAAAAAAGACTTTTCTTTGTCTTGTGGTATATTTTTATTGTCTGAAGCGTCGGCGAAGCTATAACGGCAGACAGGTGATCATTGCGTGTGCCGAGGGATTTATGCGTCCGACAGATAAACGTCTTCTCCGCTGGAAGAACTGCGGCAGGGCCTTCATGCTGGTGCTGTCCATTTCGTCAGCCCTGGCCGGGGTGGCCCGTGCGGAGGATGTGGAGATAACGGGCGCAGGGTCCAGCTTTGCTGCCCCCATCTATCAGAGCTGGAGCGTTCCGGCGGGAGAACAGGCAGGGCTTCAGGTCAATTATCAGACGGTCGGTTCCAGCGCCGGGCAGGATCAGGTCGTGGAACGTACGGTGGATTTTGGAGCATCCGACAAGCCGATGAGCCCGAACCGTCTGGCAGAGACGCACCTCTACCAGTTTCCGACCGTCATGAGTGGTGTGGTGCTGGTGGTCAATCTGCCCGGTGTTCCCGCCGGGGCATTGCGGCTGGACGGTCCGACACTGGCGGCCCTGTATGATGGTCGCATCACGGATTGGGACGACCCCCGCATCCAGGCTCTCAATCCCGGGGTGACGTTGCCGGATATGGGAGTTGTGGCCGTGCATCGGGCCGATGGTGCCGGGACGACCTATGTGTTCACATCCTACCTTTCCCGGACATCACCGGAGTGGGAGGCCCGTATCGGCGCAGGGACCCTTGTGGAGTGGGCTGGCGGTGCTGGAGCACGGGGCAATGACGGCATTGCCGCCCTTGTCCGTCAGACGGAAGGGAGCATCGGCTATGTGGAATATGCCTACGCCGCACAGAACCATCTGGGCATCGTGCAGATGAAGAATCATGATGGGCGGTTCGTGCTGCCATCCCTGAAGGGCTTCATTGACGCTGCCTCCGCAGCGGAATGGAAAGCGGAGGACCATTTTGCCGTCAATCTGCTGGACCAGCCCGGGGCGGAGAGTTGGCCCATCGTGTCAGCCACCTATGTTCTGGTGCCGGAAGATGCCGTGGACCGGCCCGAGGGGCAGGGTGTGAAGCGCTTCTTCAGCTGGGGGTTTGCCCATGGGGCAAAGATCAATGCCCGGCTGGGCTATGTGGGGCTGCCAAGCTCGGTCAGTGATGCCGTTTTGCGTGGCTGGCCTTCGAGCGCAGCAGGGAAGTAAGCAGGGAGACCTGCCCTTCATGCCGCAGGCCATGCCAGCTGAGGAGCGTATCGGCCAGAAAGGCCAGCAGGGCTGCCACGGTGCAGCCCAGTGCAGTGCCGAAGAGGGCCAGCAGCCAGAGTGATGTCGTGGCATCTCCCAGTGAGCCGACAAAGAGGGCGATGGCCGCACCGCAGGTCATGGCCCCGCCCAGCCCGTTGAGGATAATGGCAAGGTCCAGCACGACAATGCGGCGTGTCAGGCGTTTCTGGCGGGTTTTCAGCCGTTGCGGCGTGTCGTAGCTGTACTGGTGGTCCTGTTCGGAAGGAGGGGCGGCCAGCAGACGGTTGACATTGTCCAGATGGTCCGAGACACGGGCCAGCCTTGTATTGAAGATGTTGATCAGCGTGCCGATGCCGGAGAGCATGAAGACGGGGGTCAGGGCCATCTGGATGATGTGGGCGGCGTCGTCGATATTGTTCATCTGGGTAAGAAAGGGCAGGGTGTTCAGCAGGGGCACGGTCATGACGGTTCTGGTGGTTGTACGCCGGGACAGTATGCCGGATGAAGTCCGCTCAGGCTATGGGCCTGTGCAGGACCCGTATCCGGAACACCGGGGCCATGGGGGTGGGGTGATAATGCACAAGGGGCGCTGGATGAGCAACAGAACTGTGAAGGTGGTGGCCGGGTATCCGTGCTGGCCCCGGTTGCGACCGCTGGTCCTGCTGGCCTGCCTGGCCGGGCTGGTGGCTCCGGCCATGGCAGAAGAGCCGGAGGGGGTGTCTCCGGCCTGTCCGCCTGCGGTCCGGCAGGTGGAGCTGGCCTGCCAGAGCTGGACGGAGATTGACGCCGGCCTTAAAGCCGGGACCAGAACGGTCATTATCCCGGTTGGTGGTACGGAGCAGAGCGGGCCTTACATGGCAGTGGGCAAGCATGATGTGCGGGCCCGTGTTCTGGCGGACAGGATTGCCCGCAGGGTAGGGCAAACCCTGGTGGCCCCCGTGCTGGCCTATGTGCCGGAAGGCTCGACCCGGCCCCGCACAGGCCACATGCGGTTTGCCGGGACACTCTCCATTCCACCAGCCGTTTTTGCCGGGCTGGTGGAAGGAGCGGCGGAAAGCCTGAGGGCGCAGGGCTTCACCACCATTGTGCTGCTGGGGGACCATGGTGGTTATCAGGCCCAGCTGGCTGCTCTGGCACAGAGGCTGAACAGGCGCTGGGCTGGTGAAGGGGCGGCAAGGGTGCTGTATGTCGGAGCCTATTATGATGTCGTGGCCGGACAGTACGCAGATTACCTGCGCCGACAGGGCCATGGTGTGGCTTTGGGGAAACATGCCGACATAAGCGATACATCCCTCATGTTGGCCGTGGATCCGTCCCTTGTGCGGGAGGGGCTTCTGAGGCAGGCTGGAAAACCGGATTCTGCCGATGGTGTCTATGGTGGTGACCCGCGGCAGGCAACGGCTGAACTTGGCCGGGTCGGCACAGCCATGCAGGTGCAGGCCGCCGTTGAGGCCATTTCGTCTTTCAACAGGAGACACCCATGAGGCTCAAAATTTCGTTTCTGGCAATGGGGGCATTACTGGCTGCGGGGGCAGCGCAGGCCCAGCAGACAGCCAACCATCCTGACCCGCAGGATGAACCGATTGCTGCCGATTCGCCAAAGCCTTTTCCGGATGGTGATCCATCCGCCACGGCAAAGGCACCACCTGCACCATCTGGTGCCGTGACGGAGCAGGCGCTGGTCGTACAGACCATTCCGGGCATGCCGCCCGTGCCGGACATTCACAACATTTACAGTGAAGCCAGCGGCCCGGACAAACTGTCCCCCGTCGTGGCGCATGATCTGGAGCGGATCTATGTGCCCAACCTGCGTGGCAACAGTGTCTCCGTGATCGACCCGAAGACCTACAAGGTCGTGGATACGTTCCCGGTGGGGCGGTCCCCCCAGCACGTCGTCCCCTCATGGGACCTGCGGACCCTGTGGGTGACCAACAACAGCGAGGGCCACACGGATGGCTCCCTGACACCGATCGACCCGCTGACAGGCAAGCCCGGCAAGGCCATTGCCGTGGATGACCCCTACAATATGTATTTCACACCGGACGGGCAGAATGCCATCGTTGTGGCAGAAGCCCATCGCCGTCTGGATTTCCGTGATCCGCACAGCATGGTGCTGAAAGGGTCTGTCGAGGCTCCGCTCTGTGAGGGCATCAATCATGCTGCCTTCTCGGCAGATGGGCGTTATGCGATCTTCACCTGCGAATTCGGGCGCTATCTGGCCAAGGTGGATACGGTCAACCGTACCCTTCTGGGGATGCTGAAACTCTCCAAGGGGGGGATGCCGCAGGATGTTCTCGCCGCACCGGATGGGCATAAATTCTATGTGGCCGACATGCATGCTGATGGCGTGTTCATCATTGATGGCGACAGCTTCAGGGAGACGGGTTTCATTCCCACGGGGCTGGGGACGCATGGGCTGTATCCGAGCCGTGATGCAAAGCTGCTTTATGTTGCCAACCGTGGGTCCCACATGGTGCATGGGCCACGCCACAGCAAGGGCAGTGTGTCCGTCGTGGATATGGCAACGGACAAGGTGTTGAAGACCTGGCCCATTCCCGGTGGTGGCAGCCCGGACATGGGCAATGTCAGTGCGGATGGCAGAACACTCTGGCTCTCCGGCCGTTTTGATGATGTCGTCTATGCCATTGATACGGAAAGCGGTGCCATGAAACAGATTCCTGTCGGGGCAGAACCGCATGGTCTGACAGTCTGGCCCCAGCCGGGTCGCTACAGCATTGGCCATACGGGCATCATGCGCTGAGAAACCAGACAGGGGTTACTCCCTCTCATGGAGCTTTTTCAGGAAAAGGAGGCTTTGGCCTCCTTTTTTTGTGTCTGGCTGCGGAGGGGGAGGAGAAAATGGTTTCTGTAAAGTTAATGTATTGTTAAAATAAGAAGGGACGCATTGCGTCCAGTCATTATGGGATGCTCATCCCGACAGATGGTCTGCATGATTGTGTTTTCCTGACGGAAACGAAAGGAAGTGCCGTGCGTTTTCTCCTGCTGGTTCCCCTGCTGGTAACGCTGGCCTATTATGCGTTCCTCTCGCCAGTTCTTTACAGAACACAGACCGTCCTTGTCGTGGAGAAGCCCGATAGCAGGGGGAGTGGCGGGGGAGTTTTTACAGGTCCGGATGGCCGGAATGAGGGGAATTATCTCTTCCAGGCTTTCGTGCTGTCCTATGAGGAATTCAGGGCCCTCAGGGCGAACGTGAATCTTGCAGAGGCGTATGATTTCACAGATCCCGTCCAGAGTTTCGGGGGTGTTCTGTCGCTGTTTTCGCACGATGATCATGCTCTCTACCGCTATTATGACCGTTACATCGTGGATATTGATGTCGGGAAGAAGAATGGCCTCGTACAATTTACCCTCCGGGCCCCTTCTGCGGCTCTCGCCGAACGTCTGACAGGGCAGATACTTGGCGATGCCCGGGCCCGGCTGGCTCACCTGAATGTCGAGCCGGATGATCTGTTGCTGCATGAGCATGAGGCCTCCATCAACAGGATCAGGCAGGTCATGGCTCATGATGAGCAGGTGATTGCCGACAATATCCTGTCTTCCGGCATTTATGAGGGCAGCGGCTTTTACGATACGGTGTTGAAGACGCAGTTCCGGCTGATGGAGGACCAGGCAGCCCTGAAGGGCAGGCAGGCGGCCCTTCAGGAGGATGTGGACCATGCCGCACAAGCCATGCACAGGGAGGTGATGGCCTATGAGGGCGAGCAGGAGGTTCTGCGCCAACGGAGCGTGACACCACGGCATGTCATCCTGGAAAATGATCGTCTGATTCGTGAGGTCAGGTCCCTTTCCAGTATTCTGGATGCCGAAATGGCCGCCTGTGAGACTGTCAGGACAAATGCCATCATGGGGCATTACTTCCTGAAAACCGTCAGCGGGCCTGTTGTGGAGGACACGCCTCTCAGACCGGCCTTCTGGTGGAGTAGCGCCATTGCGCTGGTCGCAGGGCTGGTCCTGTATGTTGCTCTGGCTTGATGATGAGGGGCCCGTTTTTCTGTTCTCTGGCGTTCATGGCCCTGCTGGTGCCGGTTCTGGCAGGGTGTGACCTGCCCAGTGGCGGCCCAGGCGTGAAGGAGCTGACAGCCCAGCCCCAGAGGCAGGACAGCAGGCGGCTTTTTTCTGGCCTTGTGATGCAGGACATTACCCTGAGAGAGGCCACGATCATGGCCGGGCAGATGCGGGAGGCAGAAAAGCTGCGGGTCCGGCAGGCCATATGGGCCATTGATGCGGGGCACAGCACCCGGGATCCAGTCATCCATGTGGGGGATGATCTCAGCGTGTCCATTCTTTCGTTTGCTGGAGGGGGAGACACGCCAGCCATCATGAAGCTGGGGCATTTTCCCGTATTGCGGGATGGCATGGTCACCCTGCCTTATGTGGGGGCTGTCCGGGTGGTGTCCCTGACCTATGCCAGCATCCAGCAGAAGCTGTCCCGCCTTTATGCGGCACAGCGTGTGTTCAGCCATCCGTCAGTCATCGTGCAGGAGGAAGCACCGGATGG
This sequence comes from Parasaccharibacter sp. TMW 2.1888, assembly GCF_023167265.1. NCBI lineage: Bacteria > Pseudomonadati > Pseudomonadota > Alphaproteobacteria > Acetobacterales > Acetobacteraceae > Parasaccharibacter > Parasaccharibacter sp. TMW 2.1888. The sequence continues at coordinate 822,654 of NZ_CP030979.1, read as the reverse complement.
CCGGTGGGAAGCTGATTCCGTACTTTTACTGGGTGAAGTGAAGACACCCGGGGAGGTGCGGTGGCAGCCTGGCGGGCTGATGTTGGCCCATGTTCTGGCGGAAGCCATGGGGGGAGGCCCGCCTGTGCCCGCCGGAGGGCCCAGTGATGGGCAGCCTGTGTCTGTTCGGCCTGAAACTGTGGTGTCTGTTGTCAGACATGGGCAGGTGGTTGGAGCCCTGCCGCTGGATGATGGGCTGGTGAATGACATTCATCTGGCCCCACATGACCGGGTGATCGTGAAGAAGGAGGCCTCCATCAGGATTCCGGTTCTGGGTGGGGGAGCATCACGGCCGGGTATCTATTCTTTCGGAACATGTCCGACACTGGCGGACATTCTGGCCATATCAGGCGGCCTGCAACGGGACGCCGCCTCCAGTCGGGCCATTTTCGTGCTGCGACGGGATCATGACACGCCTCATCTGTTGAAAATCCGTTTTGACCGGACCTACGGCCTGTTTGTCGCACAGAGTTTCCTGCTGGAGGATGGTGATGTCGTCTATGTCGCCGAGTCATCATGGGTGTCTTATTTCAAGGTTTTTTCCCTCATGCTTCAGGCGGGGGTTCTGGCCTCCATTGCCCGATGAACGGGCAGGAGGAAGAAGGGGCGATACCGTTTGATTTTTCTCCCTACAGGGACATTCTGGGAGGCGTGGATGGGGAGGTCACGTCATTCGAGACCCTCAACCGGTTTCTGGAGCGGGAGGAAACTGATGGCGGTGCATCGGGCGATGGATTCAGACGGCTGCCTCTCCAGATCATGCGGTTTGATACGGACTGGAAGAAGATCATCCGCCAGCTGGTCTGGCAGGCATGTCCCAAAGGGGGGCAGAGACAGCCGGGTTGGGTAAGAATCATGGCCCGACGGCGGCGGAAAATGCTGCTTGTCTCCCTGCTGGTGGCCGGTTTCATGTTCAGCCTGGCCAGTGGGACCTTGTTTCCCGATCTGGACGACCATGAAATCCTGCCATGCCTTTATGCGGCCCTGTATCTGCTGTTCACCTTTCTTGCGACATATGCCTTCGTGAAGATGGTTGTCGGTTACCGGCTGGCCCGCCGGGGTGCGGCGGGGAATCCTTGCCATCCGGCACACAGGGCCAGGGAGCCGGGGCCGGAAGAGCGCTGTGCCATTCTGTACCCCGTCCATCATGAGGAGATGCACCGGGTCGGGGCGGGCATGGCATCCCTGATCGAGACACTCAGCCAGGATGTGCCAGAGAAGCTCCACCATTATGACCTGTATCTGCTGTCGGACAGTACGGACGTACGACATGTCCTGACCGAACAGGCCACCCTCTATCATTTGAGGCAGCGTTATCCGGGTGTGACAGTCCGGTACCGGCGCAGGGCACATAACGCCAATGCCAAACTGGGCAACATCACGGACTTTCTTCGCCGGTGGGGACGGGATTATGCCTGTTTCTACGTGATGGATGCTGATTCCATTGTGTCGGGGGCCTGTGTCCATCAGTGTCTGGAAATGATGGCAGGCAACCCGCATGTCGGCATCATCCAGACCAGCCCGCTGCCTGTCCTGCGGCAATCCTTTTTCGGGCGGCTCATGCAGTTCAGCAGCCACCTCCAGGGAGCTGTCTTTCCCCAGGCGGTGGAGGCTCTTTCCATGGGGCATGGCAGCTATATCGGGCACAATGCCATCATACGGACGGATGCCTTCATCAAGCATTGCCTGTTGCCGGATTTTCCGGGGGAAAGGCCATGGGGCGGCAGGCCGCTCTCACATGATACTGCCGAGGCCGCCATGATGGGGCGGGCAGGCCATGAAGTCTGGTTTCTTGCGGATGTCAGGGGCAGTTATGAGGAGCTCCCGGCCAATCTTTCGGGCTTTCTGGCCCGTGAGAACAGATGGATGCAGGGCAATTTCCAGAATGTCCGCTTTCTGTCGGCAGACAGGGTTCAGGGGGTGCACAGGGAAACCCTGCTGATGGGGGCACTGGCCTATTTCATGGCGCCGCTCAGTGTTCTGTTCATGGTGTCATCCGTTTATACGCTGGCCCATCTGGAGGCGGGCATGGGGGCAGAGGGAACGGGGGAGCTGGAGAGTGTGAGGCTGGCCTTTGCCGGACTGTTCGTGCTGGCCATGATCTTCCTGCTGTCGCCAAGGCTGATTGCCCTGGCCGTTGCCATGCGGCGTCCTGTGGCCAGGCAGTATGGTGGTCGTGGCAGATTATTGCTCAGTTTCCTGCTGGAGATGCTGTTTGCCTTTCTGCTCAATCCGGTTCTCATGTGCTTCATCGTGAAGTTCCTGCTGGCCTGTTTCAGGCGGTCATCCATCCGCTGGGCAGGGCAGCAGAGAGATGATGCCCCACTGACATTCCGGAGTTGCCTGCAGGATTACGGATGGTGTTCTGCCCTTGGTCTGGCGGGGGCCTGGGGGCTGGTGCAGGTGCTGGAGAAGCAGTTTGCTTACGGCGCTACCCTGCTGGATCATCTTTCAGGGGGAGTTCTGTCAGGGGAGGCGCTACTGGTCTGGTTTCTGCCGGTGATTGCCGGTCTCGTTCTGGCGCCTTTCACAGCATACCTGACCAGCCGGACATCAGCACTGGTCAATCGCTGCAGGTGGTTCCTCATCCCGGAAGAAGAGTCGGAACCCGCTGTCATCCGCTGCCTGAAGGCAGCTCTCGTGTGGCTTGGGAGCTGCTTTCCACCAGCGGATGGTGCCATCCTTCGCCATGCCTTGGAGAGTCCCCTGTTCTATGTGTCCCATTATCGGCAGATCCGTCATCGGCGGGCCGTGGCGGAAAGGCTTCTGCCAGCCATCAGGGCCGGGCATGAGCTGGACAGGCGCAGCCTGCTGCTTGCCCTGAATGAACGGGCGTGTTTCGTGGCGCTGGTGAAAGCCCATTTCCAGGCCCAGGGCTATTATGGCCTGTAGTCTTTCAGGGAGTGGCCGGTTTCTGCAGGGATGTGGGCGTCACGGTGCTGATGTTGTTCAGAATGGACGGGAAGAGCAGGTTTCCAACCATGGTGAGCGGGATTGAGACCAGAAACCACAGGATGGTGATTGTGACCGTGCGGGCGACGCTACTTTTCAGGGAGCGGACGACCGTGCCCATTTCTTCGTCCCAGAAAGTCGTTCCGGTGCGTCTGTAGCGTATGTAATGGATGAGGCCTGCCAGCGGTGACAGGACATCCATGCCCCCCATATAGGCGGCAACATAGATGAGATAGTTGCGTTTCAGGCAGGTGGAAAGATCGAGGGGGCGGCCATTGGTACGGTAGGGTTTGATGCCGAGGAGGCGCTTGCCCAGCGTATTGCCGAACCAGGCGCAGACAAGGGCATCCAGCACCATGGAGAGGGGAAAGATGAGCAGCAGGCTGGCGATGAGGGTATCCCAGCGTGGCATCATGGGGCTGAAGGATGCACTGCCGATTTTCTGCAATGTGGGAAATATGTCTTCCAGCTGGTGGATGGAACCATAGATTGGCAGCATGAGAAGGCTTCCGTAGATGTCCAGATCAATGCTGCGGGCTATCAGGCGGTTCCACGGGCCTGCTTTGGGATGGTCGGATGGGGCGGGATGTGTGGTCATGGCCTATCATGGTCTGTGCAAGAGTGAACTGGGGACGGTAGACAGCAATTATGTCTTTAAGACGGATATGGGCCAATGCTATGGGCCAGTGCTGCCTGCCCGGGGTACGGGGACAGGTTCCGGGGCTGTCTGGCAATCATGAAAGGGAGGGTAAGCGGATGGCGCGGCATATTGGCAGGATGATGATGGCTGTGTTTGCCATGGTGAGCGGGATGGTCTTTCTGGCCTCTCCTGTTTGGGCGGCGGAGAGCACACCGGTCGTGACCAGCCATACAACGGCTACCCTTGTCAGTGCGGTGGATGCTGTTGGGCAGGAGGAGAGTCAGGCTGACGGGGGCACGCTGCGGGTCGGGCTGAGGCTCCAGCTGAAGCCCGGCTGGCACACATACTGGCAGAATCCCGGTGATGCCGGTGAGGCGCCGCATGTCCATGTCATGGTGAGTGGCAACCGGTCCGGCGGGACGGACACGGTCGCATGGCCCGTGCCGGAGCGCATTCCAGAGGGCGGGTTGATGGCCTATGCCTACCAGGGGGATGTGCTGCTGCCTGTGCGGGTTCCCCTCCAGGGGCGGGGGGCAGGTGCGGTGCAGGTCACGGCCCGTGCAGACTGGCTGGTCTGTGCGGATGTCTGCGTGCCCGAAAAAGGCGTCTTTTCCCTTGCATTGCCTGCTGTTGCCTCGGATGTTGTGCCGGATGCTGCCGAGGCAGCCCTGTTCCGTCGGGCCGATGCGGCCATGCCCCAGCCTTCCCCCTTTGAGGCCCGTCTTGGCCCCGATGGTCTGCTGACCCTGCATGGAGCTGGCCTTTCGCCCGATACGGTGCGGCAGGCCTGGTTTCTGCCACAGGAGGGCGGCGTGATCGCCCAGAATGCGCCGCAGCCCCTGTCTGTCCAGACCGGGCAGCTGGCTTTGACACTGAAGCCGGATTCCTACGCTCATCCGCCTTTCTGGCAGAAACCGTTGGCTGGTGTTGTCGTGCTGGTGGATGCTGCTGGCAGCCGGTCGGCCCTTCAGGTAACGGCGGTTCCAGTGTCTGGCGCCAGTCCGGCTGTTCCCGTCGTGGCTGCCACCGGGAACAGGGAACGGCCCGTCTGGAGCAGCCTGCTCTCGGCTTTTCTGGGGGGTGTCATTCTCAATCTCATGCCTTGCGTGTTTCCCGTGCTGGCCATGAAGATCCTCTCCTTTGCCCATATGGGGGGAGCTGGCTGGCGGACACGCTGGCGGAGTGCAGCCTTTTACACTCTGGGCATCATGGGCTGCTTTGCCCTTCTTGGTGCCCTGATGATGGCCCTGCGTTATGGAGGCTCTTCCGTGGGGTGGGGGTTCCAGTTCCAGTCTTCCGCTTTTGTTGTGGGGGTTGGCTGGCTGCTGTTTGTCATGGCGCTCAATCTGCTGGGTGTGTTCCAGATAACGGGGGGGCGCCTGGCCGGGCGGGCCGGGCAGATGGCCGCAGGGCATGGTCCGGCCAGTGATCTTCTGGCGGGCCTGTTGGCGGTGATCGTGGCCACGCCCTGTACGGCACCTTTCATGGGGGTCGCCATTGCTGTAGCACTGGGTGGGCCGATCTGGTCTGGCCTGCTGATCTTTCTCTCCATGGGGCTGGGGCTGGCAGCACCTTATGGCGTGCTGGCACTTGTGCCGGGACTGGCCCAGCGTCTGCCACGTCCCGGTGGCTGGATGGAACGTCTGAAACAGCTGCTGGCTTTTCCTTTGCTGGCCAGTTGCGTGTGGCTGCTCTGGGTGGCGGTGCTTCAGCGTGGGGGAGATGCAGTACTGCTGATGGCCGGAGGGGCCGTGCTTCTGGGGCTGGGGAGCTGGCTGTACGGGCTGGCGCAGCAGCGGGCCATGCTGGGGCAGGCACCCCGTTTCGTGCTGGGCTGCCGCCTGCTTGCCTTGCTGTGCCTGCTGGTCTGTCTTGCCGGGCTGGGGCGCAGTGTGGTGATGGATGATGAGTCTGGCTCTCCCGTCGCAGCCACCGGAAAGACCGGAGCAGCGATACAGGGACAGGATGGCCCTACCATTGAACCGTTTTCGGCAGAGCGTCTGGCTGCTCTGAGGGCCGCAGGGCAGCCAGTTTTTGTGGACATGACAGCCTCCTGGTGTGTGACCTGCATGGTCAATGAGCACGTGGCGCTGGATGTTCCGTCTGTCCGGCAGGCATTCCGGCAGCATGGCGTGACCATCCTGCGGGGCGACTGGACCCGCCGGGACGAGCGGATCACGGCGTTTCTTAGGGCCCATGATCGTGATGGGGTACCGCTATACCTGTATTATCCTTCTGGGGGAGCGGAGCAGGTGTTGCCACAGATTCTTACACCCGGCCTTGTATTGGATGTGCTTTCACCTGCCGGGAAGCGTGGAAAGGAGGAATGATTCCAGAGGTATGATATTTACTTTTAATTAGTAAATTGTAAATATTACAGTCATTCTCTACCCGGAGTGGGCAGGGTGCAGTGGTGGGCTGGGAGATTGACTGGTGGCGGGGCGAATCATTTTTCTGAACTGCTTCCCACGGGATCTCGTTTCTGGCGGCATCAAGACAGTCTACCGCCACGCTTTCCTGCTCCGTCAGGCGGGATTTCAGGCGCAGGTCCTGCAGTCCGAAGGCTTGCCGTCATGGTTGGGGCAGGAGATGCTGCCGCTGGTCTGCAGGGATGTGAAGGATCTTGCAGAAGAGGATATGGTCGTTTTTCCCGAAGTGCTGGATGGATGGTATGCGGACATGATCCGCCAGCCCATGGCCGGGAAGAAGATCATCTTCTGTCAGAATCCCTATTATTTCTTCACATACAGGCCATCAGTTGAAAAATTGAGGGACTGGGGCGTGACGCAGGTTCTGGCTCCGGGGATGGAGGCAGCGCATCTGATCCAGCGGGTGCTGGGACTGGAGGCTGTTCCTGTCACATCGCCCGTGGTGGATGGAGCTGTGTTCAGGCCACGGCAGAAAAAACTCCAGATCCTTTGTGCTGAGTGGAAATGGCCCCATCAGGGAGGGATACCAGCCTATGTCTGCCTGTTCCGTGACATGCTGTCGTTGAAGTATCCCCAGGTTTCCAACGTTCCGTGGATCCCTCTGAAAAAGAGGGGTGAGGCGGAGGTGGCGGCCCTCATGGGTGAGTCCGCTGTCTGTCTTGCTCTGGGACGGATGGAGGCTCTTGGCATCACGGCGTTGGAGGCCATGGCGGCAGGCTGCCTTGTCGTGGGGTATCATGGTGGTGGTGGGCGTGAGTACGCCACGCCGCAGAACGGGTTCCGGCATTCCCCGGAGGATATGGAAGGCATCGTGGACTCCCTGGCCATGGCGCTGGAGGGATATGTTTCCGGCAGTTCCGCTCTGCTGAAGATGGTGGAACAGGGGCGGTGTACGGGCCCGGGCATGCGCCAGAGAGGGTCAGTGCGCAGATACGGCAGGTCTATGGATGTCTCTGCGGATGAGACTGCTGCCGGGGGCAGGAAAAAGCTGTACGGCAGGGATGTTTTCGTCACTCGTTAACGATATAAAAGACATTCATTAATCAATGGCGTCTTCTGGTTGTCAGAGAGACATGGATGGCGGCGGGTTTTCCGACAGGCCGCATGGGAGGGTGAGACGATGCTGGACCGCTTTGTAGCTTACAATGCCCGGATGACAGGAGACGAGGTGGCGTTTGGCAGCCTGTCCCGGAAGCGGTCCTATGCCCTGCTGGAGGCAACGGTCAGCCGTCTGGCCCATGCGCTGGAGGGGCTGCGCTCCCTCAATCTTCATCGTGTGGCCGTGCAGTGCCCCGATACATGGCGGCACTGGGCACTGACCCTGGCGCTTGGCCGGCTGGGGCTTGTATCTGCTTCCCTGTCTAATGGGGATGTTTCGGAGGAGGAGCTGGCCACCCTGCGCCCGGACCTCATCATCCTCCACGGTCCGGGCGGCCTGCTTCCCGGTGAGGGGCGTCTGGCCCTCGGTGAGGACTGGTTCAGCCGTGCCCTCGCCAATGTGGAGGATGATGATGCGTCCTGTTACTACCCGCCTGTCCCTGTGGAGCGGTCGGCCCCATGCCGTGCTGCCCTGGCCAGCGGGACAGGCCGGGAGCCACATCTGCTGGAGCTGAGCTTCGGTGAGGTGGAGGAGCAGCTGCACCGGATCATCTATCATGACATGGTGGAGTATTTTACCCGCATGGGCAGGGGCCAGAGCCGTATGGTGGGCAAGCCACAGCTGCTCTGCACGGTTGGCCCGCAATCCTTGAGCGGGTTTCTCATGATGGGGGCCGCCCTTGCAGGTGGCACCACGCTGCGGAGCAGCGATGCCCAGAATATCGGGACGGAAGTCATGCAGGCGCCTGCCCTCATGATCGTCATGACGCCGGTTCATCTCAGGCATCTTCTGCGTGCCCTGCCACCACAGGGGCGTCCCATGAGCCATATCTATCTCAGCATCGTGGGGGGCAGGCTGTCCGACAGTCTTCTGAAGGAGACCACAGAACGTTTCACGCCGCATGTTCAGGTCGTGTACGGGACGGATGAAAGCGGCCTGGTGGCGGCCATGCCTGCCGATCAGCGCAGGAGTGAGGATGATGTCGGTGCTCCCCTGCCGTGGGTGGATGTCGAGATCGTGGATGCCGGGGGCAACAGGGTACCGGCAGGAGAGGTGGGTGAGATCCGCATCCGTGGCGGTGGTGTTGTCCGGGGCTATGTGGATGACAACCCGGCGGCGGAACAGCGCTTCCGGGATGGCTGGTTTTACCCGGGAGACCGGGGCTTCATGTCAGCCAGAGGTGGGTTGCACCTGCGGGGGCGAATGGATGCGCTGGTAAATGCCGGTGGCGCCAAGTTCGACCTGGAGGTGGTGGAAGACATCCTGCGCTCCGAAACACGGATCAGGGACGTGGGTGTTTTCATGATGACGGACGGGCAGGGGCAGGAACGGTTTTATGCGGCCATCGTGTCTCATGAGTCGTTTGATGAGCAGGCCCTGTCTGCCCGCCTGCGGAAGCGTTACCCTGCACTGCCGCCGGTCGTCATGATCTGGGTGCCGGAAATCCCACGCACACAGGAGGGCCACGTGGACAGACGCAGGCTGGAAGCGACGCTGAAGGACTATATCCAGCGTGGGCTGCATAGAGGGCAGGCCTGACCTTTTCATGATGCAGGATAGCTGCTGGACCAACCGGGAACAGGAAACAGATCATTCATGAGCCAGACATACACTCCCGATGAAATCGCCATCATTGGTGTTGGCTGTATTCTGCCAGCCGGGCTGGGGGACAGGGATGCCCTCTGGCAGTTTCTGCTGGAGCGTCGGGATGGCTGCGTGCCTGTTCCTGATGACCGCTGGGGGCGCAGACGGTTCTATGACCCGGTTGACCAGACCCCGGGCAAGACGACCATGCAGTATGGTCATTTCGTAAGGCCGGAAGACCATCAGTTCGAGCCCCTGTTTTTTGGCATTTCTCCCCGTGAGGGGATGGTGATGGACATCCAGCAGCGTGTTCTGCTCGATGTGAGCTGGCGTGCCATGGAGAATGCCGGTGTGATTCCCCGTACGCTCGAGGGCAGCAGGACGGGTGTTTTCATGGGCAGCTTCACACAGGACCAGCTCGTCCAGTGTGGCAGCCCTTTCATGCAGTCGCAGATTCGTGACCAGTTTGCGGCGGTGTCTTCCTGCATGACCATGTATGCGGCCCGTCTTGCCCATGTGTTCGGGCTGCAGGGGCCAGCCATTGCCATGGATACAGCCTGTTCATCCTCGCTGGTGGCCATGCATCAGGCCTGCAACAGTCTGCGTCTTGGTGAGTGTGACGTGGCTCTGGCAGGTGGCGTGAACTTCATGGTGATCCCGCAGACGGCCATGCTCATGACCAAGGGCCATTTTCTGGCCAAGGATGGCCTGTCAAAATCTTTTGCGGCAGATGCGGATGGCTATGGGCGTGGTGAGGGCTGCGTGGTCCTCATGCTCAAGCGCCTGAAGGATGCCATGCGGGATGGGGATGACATACGGGGTGTCGTGTGCAGCTCCGGTGTGAACCAGGATGGCCGGACTCCGGTTCTGACCATGCCGGATGCCGGGGCGCAGGAGGCGTTGATCCGGGATGTGCTGCGTCGGGCGAATGTGGCAGCGCGGGATGTGGCCTATGTCGAGGCACACGGTACGGGGACGCCTGTTGGCGATCCGATCGAGGCCAAGGCCATTGCACGGGCCATCGGGCAGTACCAGCCGGAGGGAAGCAGCATTCTCGTTGGCTCGGTAAAGGCCAACCTGGGGCATATGGAAGCGGCAGCTGGTGCTGTGGCTGTTCTCAAGACCATGCTGTGTCTGGAACATGGCATGGTGCCCGGACAGGCGAACCTGAAGGAGCTGAACCCTGCCATTCCGTTCGAGGAGTATCGCGTACAGGTGGCGCAGGGAGAGGCCACGGCTCTGCCTGAGCGGGAAAAGCTGTATGCGGTTGTCAATTCCTTCGGTTATGGCGGGACGAATGCCGTGGCCCTGCTGCGCCGCCCGACCGAGGCGGAGCGGAAGGTGGCCCAGCGTCGGGCCGTGCGGGATCATCGGCTGAAAGGCGTTCGTCCGGCGGGTTTCATGCAGCGTGTGCCGCTGCTGCTCAGTACGTTTGCGGAGCCCTCGCTGGGCTATATGGCCAAAGCGTATGCCGAACGGCTGGAAGGTGGGCAGGCCGGGCATGGCCTGTGGGAGGCTCTCTGCTTCTCGGCAGCCCGGTACAGGGCACGGTTCCGGCAGCGGGCGGTGATCCTCCCGGCCCGGGGAGAGGATGAGATCCCCCAGGCCCGTGAGGCCTTGCAGGCTTTGGCCGAAGGGCGGACCCATCCGGCCCTGTTCACGGGCAAGGCTGTTGTGGATGAGGCTGTAAAACCGGTTTTCCTTTTTTCCGGCATGGGGCCGCAATGGTGGGGGATGGGCCGTCATCTCCTGCGCAAGGGGCCGCCGGAGGTCCGTGCGCTGGCCCGGCGCTGTGATGAACTGTTCATGAAGATGGCAGGGTGGTCCCTGCGGGCTGAACTGCTGAAGCCGGAACAGAAATCCCGTATTCAGGAGACGGAAGTTGCCCAGCCTGCCATTTTCCTTGTGCAGATATGTCTGGCAGCTTTCTTTGCCCGGCATGGCGTAACGCCGGGCGCCATTGTCGGCCATAGCGTGGGAGAGGTGGCAGCGGCGCATGTCAGTGGGGCACTGACGCTGGAAGACGCCGTGACAGTCATTTATCACCGCAGCCGCCTTCAGGCGACGTTGGCAGGCCGGGGCACCATGCTGGCTGTCGGCATGGGCCGCAGCCTGCTGGAAGAACGGCTGGAGGCCTTCGGTGGCAGGCTCTCTGTGGCTGCCATCAATAGCAGTGAGTCCTGCACGGTGGCTGGCCCCCGTGATGACCTTGCCGTGCTGGAGGCAGACTGCCAGAGGGAAGGCGTGTTTGCCCGGTTCCTGAAGGTGGATGTGCCCTATCACAGTCCTGACATGGCTGCGATCGAGGCAGAGATGTTATCCTCCCTGGCCCATCTCCAGCCCAGTGCTCCAGCGATTCCGCTCTATTCCACCGTTACGGGCAGGTTGTGGGACGATGGGGCGCTGCATGATGGTGCCTACTGGTACGCCAATGCCCGGGAGCCGGTCCTGTTCCATGAGGCCATACGGGCTCTGCTGCATGATGGTCACGTCATTTTCCTTGAGCTTGCGGCCCACCCGGTGCTGGGGGCATCCGTGACAGGCTGTGCTGGGGAGGGACGTCACGAGGTGGCTGTCATTCCGACATTGCGGCGCATGCAGGATGATGCAGAAGGGCTGTTGCGGGCCCTTGTCCGCCTGACACTCAGCGGGGCAGAGCCGGACTGGCGACATGTCCTGCGGCCGGAGCGGATGGAGCTGCCCTTCTACCGGTGGGAAGAAGGGGGAAAAATGTGGCTGGAGACCGAGGCCTCCCGCCGTGACCGCCTGGATACGCAGGTCCACCCCGTTCTTGGCGCGCCCAGTCTGCTGGAAAGCCGTGCCTGGAGGGCTGATATCGGCGTGGCCTCCATGGAGTGGCTGATGGACCACAAGGTCCACGGTATGGCGCTCTTCCCGGCGGCTGCTTATGTCGAGGCTGCTCTTGCGGCTCATGCCCAGCTGGAGGCCAAAGCTCCGGCCGTGATCGAGGACATCACGATCAGCACACCGCTGGTCGTGCAGGAGGGGCAGGCACCGGTTGTCATGTGGCGGTTTGACATGGCGACCCGCCGTCTCGTTTTTGACAGCGAGACCGTGGCCTGGAATGGGGACTGGCAGACACATGGGCAGGCCACCATCCTTCAGGCGGCTCCATGGTGTGCAGCATCGGAAAAGAACAGGAATTTTGATTTCGCAGCCCTGTGTGCGGGAACGGCCCATTTTGAAGGGAAAGAGGTTTACGAGGCTTTTGCCGCCATGGGGCTGGATTATGGACCAACCTTCCAGACCCTGCGGCACCTGTATCGTGGTGAAGGGTATTCCGTGGCGGAGATTGCCCTTGAGGATGGGCAGGCCGCCACGCTGGAGGAGTATCATCTGCACCCGGCACTGCTGGATGGTGCCATGCATGCTCTCATCGGGGCTTTCCCGTTTGAGGAGCAGAAGGACGTGTACGTTCCGGCGTCCATCGAGCGTATCAGCTATATGGGGCAGAAGGTCTCCCGGGCCCATGTGAAGGTGACGCCAACCCTGCGGACCTCCCGCAAGATCGTGGCCGATCTGCGGCTTTTCACACCGGAGGGTGAGCTGCTCTGCGAGGTGATGGGCCTGTGCTGTCGCCGTGTGGCCCGTGGCGGGCATGAGGCGTCATCTGCGGCACGGCTGGTCTATGCGCCAAACTGGATGAGTGCGGAGCGACAGGTGTTGCTGAGCGAACCGCTGGCCATCACTCTGCTGGGTGAAGGTGATGGGCTGGTAGCCGGATTGGCAGACCTGCTGGAGGATAATGGTGCCGAGCTGACCGTCAGCTCCCGTCTGGATGGGGCTGATCTGGCGGAGCAGCTGGATCAGGAACCGTTCCTCGCCAGACAGCGGGCGTTGGTGCTGTTCCCGCATGGCGGGGATGATTACCAGCAGTGCCTTGATGATATGGCCGCCTGCGTGGCGCTGTTCCAGCGTGTGCCGACACGGGCACGCAAGCGGCGCCTGCCGGTCATCATCGTGACCCGTGGCGCTTATGGCAGGGATGGGCAGGCGCAGGCGCTCCAGCGGGCCTTCCATGGTCTGTTTCGTGGTGCTGCTGCTGAGCGTGTTCTGGACCTCGCCGTACGGTGTGTTGATGTTCCTGCCGAGGGCACAGAGGCCTTTCTGGAGGATATTGCGGCCGAACTCGTTCTTGAGGACACATCGGAGGATACGGTCTGGCTGCGTCAGGCTGATGGCGGGGCTGGCCATGGGGCGGCTCCAGCCGGGGAGATGGTGGAACGCATGGTCCAGCGGCTGGTATCTCCGCCACTGGAGCCCGATCCCCAGCCTGTTCCGCTGGAGCAGATCATGGGGGGACAGGATGATGGTACCGTCGGTGTCCGCCTCGAGGCCAGCCGGTCCGGGACACTGGATGGTGTCACATGGCAGGCTTTTGCCGTGCCGGAGCCGGGTCCGGGCGAAGTCAGGCTCCGTACCCGCATGGCCAGCCTCAACTTCAAGGATGTGCTGAAAGCCATGTCTCTCCTGCCGGAGAGCGTGACGGAAGGGACCTTCAGCGGCGATGCGCTCGGGCTGGAATGTGTGGTTGAGGTCGAGGCGGTTGGAGATGGGGTTGAGGACATGAAGCCGGGCGACATGCTCGCACTTGTCTATCCCGACAGTTTTGCATCCCGCCGCATCGTGAAGGCCAGTGAACTGGCCTATTGTGCCCTGCCCCTGTCGGAAGAGGCCCTGCCGTTCTCGCTGGAGCAGATTGCCGGTCTGCCGCTGGTGTTCGTGACAGCCTATTATACGCTGGTCCACCTGGCCCAGCTCCAGGAAGGGGAGAGTGTTCTCATCCATGCCGGGGCTGGTGGCGTGGGGCAGGCCGCCATCCAGATTGCCCAGCTGAAAAAGGCGGTGATCTATAGCACGGCAGGCAGCCAGGAGAAGCGGGATTATCTGCGTCAGCAGGGCTGTGCGGGTGTCTGGGACTCCCGGACGCTGGAATTCGTGGATGGCATCCGTGAGGCCACCAATGGCCGGGGGGTCGACGTGGTGCTGAATTCCCTGCCCGGTGAGGCGATGATCCACAGCCTGCGGCTCGTGGCGCCGATGGGGCGTTTTCTGGAGATCGGCAAGCGGGACATCGTGGAGCATCGGGCGTTGGAGCTGATGCCTTTCAATGAAAATCTGGCCTATTTCTCCTTCGACATGGATCGGATGATGCCGCACAGGAAACTGTATGGCGTCATGGACGAAATCCTGCTGCTGGCCCGTCAGGGGAAATTCTCCTTCCCGCAGACACGCATCTTCCCGGCCGCAGAAGCGTCCGAGGCCTTCCGCTACCTCATGTCATCCCGGCACATTGGCAAGATCATGCTCTCCTATGAGGACATGAGCGGCCTCAAGGCCCGCCCGCTGCCGCAGGTTCAGCCGGGATTCAGCCGCAGGGGGGCGTATCTGATCACTGGTGGCATGGGCGGATTTGGCCTCAAGACAGCAGAATATCTTCTGTCCCAGGGGGCAGGGGTGCTGCATCTGGCAGGGCGGTCCCTGCCGAAAGACCCGGAGCGTAAACAGGCCATCGCAATGCTGAAGAAGCTGGCCGAAAGTGTTGGCGGTGCGGTGGTGACCCATCGTCTGGATGTGACGGATCAGGAGGCTGTGCGTCGTCTGGTCAGGAAACTGGCCCGGGATGATGTGCCGCTGCGGGGTGTCTTCCATGCCGCCGGTGTGGTGGATGACCAGCTTCTCAGCAGGATGGATGCGGCGAATGTCGCCCATGTCATGGCACCCAAGGTATTGGGGGCCCAGGCGCTGGATGATGCCACCCGTGGGCTGGAGCTGGACCATTTCGTGCTGTACTCCTCCTTTACGGCAGAGATCGGCAATCTGGGGCAGAGCAGCTACATGGCGGCCAACAGCTACCTCAATGCCCTGGCTGAAAACCGGCGCCAGCAGGGGCTGCCCGCCATGGCGGTGGGCTGGGGAGCCATTGGGGATGTGGGGATGCTGACCGAGAGTGATGCTGCCGGTCGCATGTTTGATGTCGCTGGCATCAGAACCATGATGGCGGCGGACTCTCTGGCGTATCTGCCGGTGCTCTATGGCGTGGACCGCAGTGACGTGTCTCTGGTGGACCTCAACTGGGCGCAGGTGTTCGGGGCGCTGGCCTGGCTGAAAACTTCGGCACGCTTTACGCTGTTGCAGCAGGAAAGCCTCAAGGGAGGCATGTCGGGCTCGGTCCAGCTGCTGATGAGCATGCCGGAAAATGAGCGTCTGGATTATGTCCTGTTCCGTCTGAAACAGCAGCTTGGCTCCGTGTTGCAGGTTGAGCCGGAGACGATCGAGGACAGTGCCCGCCTTTCCGAGCTGGGGATTGACTCCCTCGCCGGCGTGGAACTTCAGACAGCCATCCGGTCGGAGTTTGGGGTGGATGTGTCCCTCGTGCTGCTGGCCCGTAACGAAACCATTCTCGAAATGGCCCGCAGCCTGCTGCGTCAGGCGGTAGTGATGGCCCAGCAGGGGGGCACGGTTGCTCTGGAAGGGGCACAGGCCGTCGGAGGGGAAGCATGATCCCCTGGACATGCCATATTGTCCGCCAGTCCGGTTATGTGGTCGAGTATTACGACAATGGGTTCAGCATACTGGACAGGTACGAAAGCAGACTGGATGAGATGCTGAGCTTCCGGGCGGAGGAGCGGCCTGATGAGCTTCAGTGCGTTGCACTGGACCAGACGCTGGAGGTTGCTGCGTCCCTGACATTCCGGCAGGCGCATGAGTGGGCATGCCGGGTGGCGGGACTGGTGAGCCGTTTCGTGCCGGAGCGGGGGCTGGTCCTGCTCTGTTTTGAGAATGAGGCGGCAGTTGTGGCGGGGTTTTTTGGCTGTGTTTATGCCAATACCGTGCCTGTGCTGGGTGTGTATCCCAGCATGGTGGGCAGTGTGGACCGCCTGTTTGACATTCTGGAGGATTCCGGTGCGGTCGCCGTTCTGGGGCCACGGGAGACCCTGATGGGGTTTCGGCGGCAGGCGGCGGGCCGTGCCCGCAAGGTGAAGTGGATTCCCGTTGAAGGAGCTGAAAGTGCCGAGCCGCTCCAGCGCCGCCATGCGGCAGGCCTGGATGATACGGCGCTTGTGCAATATACGTCCGGCTCCATAGGGCGGCCCCGTGGTGTGAAGGTCACGCACCGCAATCTGGGGACGAACCTGCATCTGCTGGCCATCCGCAGTGACTTCTGGCTCAGCCGGCGTGGGCTGGTCTGGCTGCCTCTGTCGCACGATATGGGATTGGTAAGTCTCATGTTCGGTGTGGCGATGGGAGGCACGACGTGGCTGATGAAACCGGAGCATTTCATCACCCGTCCGGAGCGCTGGGTGCAGGCGATTGACCGGTACCGTCTCAATTTCTCCATCGGTCCCAACTTTGCCTATGAGCTTCTGGCCCGGCATGTCCCGGATTCCGCCCTGGAAGGGCTGGACCTTTCCTGCTGGACACAGTCCGTCATCGGTGCGGAGATGATTGAACGGGGAACGGTGGAGCGGTTCTTCAGCCGGTATGGGCCGCTCGGGGTGAAGCCGTCCATTCTGCGGCCGGGTTATGGCATGGCTGAGACAACCCTCATGATCACTGGTGACAGCCGGGACGGTGAGGGCGTGTCTTTTGCCACGTTTTCCCGTGCCGGGCTGGCAGAAGGGCGGGTCGGCCCGCCCCGTGATGAGCATGACGAGCGTGTTCTCGCAGATTGTGGCCGTGTGATTGAGGAACACGCCGTTCTTGTTGTGGACCCGGAGACGGGAGACAGCCTGCCGGATGGTCGGGTGGGCGAGCTATGGCTGAGTGGCCCCTGCGTGACACCGGGGTATCTGAACCGGGAGCAGGAAAACAGGGAACGTTTCGTCACGGGGGCGGATGGTCGCACCTGGTTCCGCAGCCGGGATTCAGGCTTTCTTGTGAAGGGGCATCTGTTCGTGACAGGTCGCATGGAGAACAGCCTCCCTATTGGTGACCACCGCTATGACCCGGATGATCTGGCACAGGCTGTCCGGCAGGCCTGTCCTGTCTTTACCAGCCGGAGTGTGGCGGTTTTCCGGCATGAGGGCGTGTTGTGCGTCATGGGGGAGCTGTCCCTGACACAGGCAAGGCAGGTGGCAGGGTACGAGAGGCTTCTGGCCGACATGGCCCAGGCCATAGGGCGGGTCTGCCCGGTCCGGCAGCTGCGCTGTGTTCTGGTGCGGCAGGGCGGCGTGTTTCGCACGCCAAGTGGCAAGATACGTCTTGCGGCTACAGCCGGGGCTTTTGCAGCGGGGCGTCTGCCCATCGTGGCAGAGCAGCTTTTTGGTCAGGAGGCCCTGGAGAGGGTCGAGATTCTGGCCTGGGGAAAGACGCCGCTGTGACTGGTTATGATGGTGACGGGTGGAGAGGCGCCCGGGGGAGAAGGAAAGGCATGTATGCGAGTGTGTGGCCATGAGTGATAATGACAGGGTCGTTCTGACACAGGTTGGCCCCGAGGGCATCCGGTATGATTTCATGGATGGCTGTCGTGTCTGGGTGCCGGAGGGGGCCCGCTGGACGGTCAGCCTGCGTGATGTGGATACGGATACTGTCCTGTTCTTTCAGGAGATCAACGGGTCCGGCATGGTGCAGAGCCTCAAGCGTTACTATGTCCGGTTCGAGATCACCGTCTGCAAGGATGGCAGCGAGGTCTTTACCCATGTCTGCGACCTGAAGGACCGTGAAGTGCTCATCGTGATGCAGCTGGGCGGGCTGGGAGACCATATTGCCTGGGTAGGACAGGCCGCCGCCTTTGTGGAGGAGCATGGCTGCCGGGCAAGCTTTCTTGTGAACGGGGCTCTGATTTCCCTTTTTGAGGATGCTTATCCCCATATCCGCTTCATTGATGAAGAGGACGTGGGCGACAGGCAATATTACGCACGGTATAGGGTTCTGGTTTTCTTCGGGGACAGGGAATTCACCTGTCAGCCCAACGATTATCGGCAGACGGGTCTTTCCCATATGGGGGCTTACATTCTGGGACTGCCACCGCAGGACAGGAAACCACGTATTGTGGTGGATCCGGGCGGGCGCCCGATGGAGGAGCCCTATGTCTGCATCGGGGCGCAGGCTTCGGGTCTGAGCAAATACTGGAATAATCCCCGTGGCTGGTATGATCTGATCCGCTTTCTCAAGGAGAAGGGATACAAGGTGGTCTGCATTGACAAAGACCGTGTGGCAGGCCCTGTCACGGCGGTGCGGACCATTCCTTATGGTGCTCAGGACGAAACAGGTCCCCGCCCGCTGACAGAACGGGCCCGCTGGCTGAAACATGCCGAGTTTTTTGTGGGGACATCCTCCGGTCTGTCATGGCTGGCCTGGGCAGCCGGAGCCCGGGTGGTCATGATCAGTGGTTATACAGAGCCATATAACGAGTTTTATACGCCATACCGTGTCATCAACAGGCATGTCTGCAATGGTTGTGCCAATGATGTGAACATCGACCTGCAAGCGGAGGATCCTTTCTTCTGTCCTCATCATAAAGGCACGGAGAGGATGTTTGAGTGTTCACGCGGGATTTCCTTTATGCAGGTCAAAAAGGCCATTGAGCGGATTCCGGGTTTTGGAGAGCTGTCAGAATGACTGAAAAGAAAACGGAACGTGTTCTTCAGGATATCGTCGCTCTCAAGGCCCCTTCCTCGGCATCACGTCTGCCCTTTACGGAGGAGACGGCAGGTTCTGGCCTGGAGGAGCAGGGGGAACAACAGTCTGTTGTCTCCTCTCTTTCCGCTGCGGAGCTGCCATCTGTCCTATCCGGGGCAGGTGATGCGGGATCGTTGAAGGAAAAGGACGATGGCATCGAGAGGCTGCCCCATCTGCCTTTTCCTGCGCCTGCCATGGAGCCGACGCAGGGAGGTGACCACGGCCTTCGGTATGATTTCAACTTCGGCGTCCGGGTGAAGGTGCCGGAGGGTGAGCAGTGGCGGCTGCGTTTCTGGGACATGGATACGGATACCTGCCTGTATGACGGCAAGGTTGGTGGGGAATATGTTTCCTCCCGCAAAAAGTATTTCATGAACGTGCTGATCGAACTGTTCGATGGTGAAACGCTTGTCTGGACGCACGAATATGATGCACGGGGCAAGAAGGTCGCTGTCCTCATGCCGACAGGCACTCTGGGGGATCCGCTGGGCTGGGTCCCTTATGCCGACCGGTTCGGGCGTGATCATGACTGTGAAATGACCATCGTGACCAGTGAGGTGATCATCGACCTCATGGGGCCGGCCTATCCGCATGTCCGCTTCCTGAAGGAAGAGGAATTTGCGGATGTGAAGGACGAATTCTACGCCACCTATTACATCGGGCTGTTCTTTCATGATGTGGAACAGGCCTGGCAGCCGCGGGACTTCCGTGCCGTTGGCCTGCACAGGACAGCGGGGTGGATTCTTGGCGTGGATCCAACAGAGATTCGCCCGAAGGTGGTCATCGAGAAGGCTGATACCCGCCCGATCGAGGAGCCTTATGTCGTGGTGGCCGTGCAGGCTTCCTGTGCCTGCAAGATGTGGCAGAATCCATTCGGGTGGCTGGATACGGTCCAGTATCTGAAGAGGATGGGGTATCGGGTCATCTGTATCGACAAGGACCCGGTGGTCGGGCACAATATTACCTGGAACCACATACCCAATGGCGTGGAGGATGAAACAGGGGAGCGCCCGCTGGCAGAACGGGCCCGCTGGCTGAAACATGCCGAGTTTTTTGTCGGTCTGTCCTCCGGCCTGTCATGGCTGGCCTGGGCTACCGGTACGCCTGTCATCATGATCAGTGGTTTTACGGACCCGATCAACGAGTTCCATACGCCGTACCGGGTGTTCAGCAACCATGGCTGCAACAGTTGCTGGCACGATATCCGGACGCCCTTCCAGCATGATGATCATCTGTTCTGCCCCCGGCACAAAGGGACGGACAAGGCGTTTGAATGTACACGCAACATCAGCACATCGTATGTACTGTCCGTCATCAAGAAGCTGTGCAGGGATCATGGCTATGTGCCACCGGCTGTGGCCGCCGGGGAACCCTGGCCTGATGATGCAGAACGGATCGCCATGGTGAAGGGAAATCTGCATTACGAGCACAGGCATGAGGTGTACTGGGAGCTTTGAGCCTTCCAGCGGCGGGCCGGCAGCATCTCCTGTCTGCCGGAGGGTGCCATCTGCTGGTCAGCCTGCTAGAAGGGCGGTCAGGTTCCTTCTTTGCGAGAATGGTTGACTGATGACAGATACATCCCTGCCGGTCTGCGTGGCCGCCCTCTATCATTTCACGGCGTTTGAGGATCACAAGTCCCTGCGCCAGCCCCTTCTGGAGCTGTGCCAGAAGGAGGGCGTGAAAGGCAGCCTGCTGCTGGCCCGTGAGGGCATCAATGGCACGATCGCCGGGCCTGATGCAGGCATCGATGCCGTACTGGCCTACATCGACAGCCTGCCGGGCTGTGCCGGGTTCGATTACAAGAAGTCCCGGGCGAAGACGATGCCCTTCCTGCGGATGAAAGTGCGGCTGAAGAAAGAGATCGTCACGATGGGGCAGCCGGACATTGACCCCCATGTCTGCGTTGGCCGTTATGTCGAGCCGAAGGACTGGAATGCCCTGATCTCTGACCCTGATACGGTCGTGATGGACACACGCAACGACTATGAGGTGGCCATCGGCACCTTCCGGGGTGCCGTGGACCCGAACCTGAAGACATTCCGTGCCTTCCCGGAGTGGTTCCGCAACTGGCGGAAAGAGGTGGAGGCACAGGGCCGCACACCGAAGATCGCCATGTTCTGCACGGGGGGCATACGGTGCGAAAAATCTACCGCCTTTGCCCGGCAGGAAGGGGTGGAGGATGTGTACCATCTGAAAGGCGGCATCCTGAAATATCTGGAAGAGATTCCGGAGGAAGAAAGCCTGTGGGATGGCGAATGTTTCGTGTTCGACCAGCGTGTGTCGGTCGGGCATGGGCTGAAACTGGGCAGGTATGACCTCTGCCATGCCTGCCGTGCGCCCATCAGTGCGGAAGACAAGGAGTCGCCCCAGTATGAGGAAGGCGTGAGCTGCCCGCATTGTTACGGGCAGAGAACGGATGCCCAGCGGCAGCGTTACCGTGAACGCCAGCGTCAGGCGCAGCTGGCGGCAGAACGGGGACAGGCCCATCTGGGGGATGAGGCGCAGGGCTGACCGGCTTTTCAGCCCCGGTCTGCCGTGGAAAAGGCGTCCCCCGAAACGGGGTGACGCCTCCATCTTGTTCAGAAATGTTCCCGCAGGGTCAGGTTGACGGACCGGCCCATGCCCAGAACAGCCCCGGGAGGGCTGCCCGCCGTGCTGACGGCCCGGCCCCCCAGCGGCAGGGCGTAACGCTGGTTCAGCAGGTTGTCGAGGCTCACATCCAGCTGAAGATAGCGGGACCAGTGATACCCGGCTCCGAGATTGAACAGCGCATAGCCGGGTGTCCGGGGCTCGTTGCGGACCCAGTCCACCGTATGTTTGGCTTTGACAAGCACGACTTCCGCCATGCCGTGCCACGGGCCGAAATGCTCATGCAGGCGGATGGTCCCGTTGAGCGGCATCTGCTGGTACAGTCCCGAATGGGTCTTGAAGTCCTGCCCCCGCACCCAGTTCAGAGTGGCGGAGAGTTCCCCCGTGCCCCAGTGTGTATTGTCCCACAGGGTCGTCCGGCCAGAGGCGTTGATGCCGTAGCTCTGGGCATTGTGGTTGGCGAACTGGAGCAGGTTGAAACCCCGTGACAGGGCACCGATGCGCACGACGTTCATGTAATTGTGCGTGTAGGTGTAGAAAGGCTGGATCATGGCCTCCCACTGGTGGTCATCCGCATCGTGGAAGCGGAATGTCACGCTGGTGGTGTTGGCGACTTCAGGTTTCAGGTTCAGGTTGCCGACATAGCCGTTGCCATCACCAAACCAGTTGATCATCCGGGCCGTCATGCTGTCCCGGCTCCAGCCATAGCGTTCATACAGGTTGGGGGAGCGTGTCTTGCGGGCATAGCCGCCCTCAATGTTCAGATAGGCACTGGCCTTGTAGCGCACCAAGGCTGTGACATCGAAATTGTCATCCGTGCGGCCCCGGCGGGCACTGTTGAAGGCACGTGCGGCCGCCTGATTGGTGCTGCCCATGTTCATGCCAGACATACCCATGCCGGACATGCCCATATCCGACATGTGGCCCATGCTCATCATGTTCATGCCAGATATTCCTCCCATGCCCATGCTGCCCATTCCCGTGTCATTCATGGGGGAGAGGCCCTGATAGGGAGAGACCGGGCCGGTATTCATCATGATGACGTCGCTGCGCATGCCGAGTTCGGTGGAGAGGCGGGGCGTCCATTGGGCATTCCACTGGATGAAATGGCCAAGATGGTCCCGATGGGCACCGTTCAGGCTGTGGAACGTGCCCGGCCCCATCATCATGCTGCCCATGACGGGCGGCCACCAGTCATTGAGGCCATCATGACTGAAGGCACTGCCGATCTTGAGCTGATGGCGTCGCCCAAGCGGCATGGTGGCGACCAGACTGTAGCCTGCTGTCCGGCCATCGCTGTTCATGGGCATGCCGGTCGTGGCGCTGTGGCCGCCCTTGTCGGCCAGCATGTTCATGGCATGGGTCACACGCTGCCAGTAGCCCCGGGCCTCCAGCGTCCCCCAGCCGAAGGTGCCCACATATTTGCCGTTCACGAAGGTGGAGCGGTTGTTGGTCTCGTCCATGTACTGGTTGGGGAAACCCTCGTAGGGCGTGTCCTGTTGTCCGAATGTCAGGCTGAAGAGATGGTTCTTCAGTTTCAGGCCCGCCGTCACATCATGATTGAAGCTGAGATAGCTGCTGGAGAGAACCCGTCCGCCACGCCCTCCGGCGGTGTAATCGCTGGCATGGGTGTAGGAGCCGCTGTAGCGCAGGCTGAGCATGTCATTGGCAACCGTGATGGAACCACCGGCACCGGAGCCGCCGCCATTGCTGCGCCAGTCTTCTCTTCCATCGCCTGTCACGAGGATGTTGCCTTCCCGGGCGAACTGCGGGTCTTTCCGTTCCACGGAGATGGTGCCCCCCGTGCTGTCTCCGCCGAGGCTGACAGGCGTGATCCCGGCAATGGCCACGCTGTGGGACACTTCATCAAGGCTGATCTGCGAGAGGGCAGGATTCATGTGGTTGGGGCAGTCCGCCATCAGGGGCATTCCGTCCACGAATGTGGCGACCCGGTCATCCGCCATGCCGTTGAGAACGGGCAGGCTGGCGATGCCACCTGTTCTGTAGCTGCTGTAACCCGGTACGTCCCGGAACAGGGCCGCCGTGTCGGCTGCCTGCGTGAAGGGGCGCCGGATGGCTGTGACGCTGATCTCTTCAGCCGGTCGGTTGCTGGAGGAGGCTGGGGCCTGGCCAGGCTTCAGGGAGGTGGGGACCTGCCGGATGGGCGACATCTGCGGCCTGTCCGGGGGGCTGGTCGTGGTCCCATGGCCGGGGAGGGAAGAGCCGGAGGCTGGCAGGGTCTGGGCGGTGGCCTGTCCGGCTGGCAGGATCACACCTCCCAGAAACAGGGTGGTCAGGGCCGGACGCACGATACGTCCACCCGTGCAACGGGGAAAAATAGACAAGAGTCATCCATTCTGAAGAAAACATGCGGAAAGGCCGACACGCAGCCTTCTTCAGGCCGGGCCGGTCAGGCGGATGCGTGGCTCAGGATGGTGACGGGTGGCCCACGGCTCGGTGGCCGCTGGCGGGTCGGTTCTGGCGGTGCCTGTGCGGGAGGAACCGCCTGCCATATCTGGCGGGCTAGCCGGGTGCAGCTCAGCAGGACGGCAAGGACGGTCAGTGCGAGCAGGACATGGCCCAGCAGGGGGCAGAGGGGACAGTCCAGCCCGTGATGGTGGTGCCCGCCAGAATGATGATGGTCCATCAGCAGGGGAGCTGATGGTGCTGTCGGGCTGTGGGGATGGCAGTGCGCCTGTGGCTCCGCACCCTGCTTCATGGTGGCATGATCCATGCCCGGCATGATGGCGGCAGGTTCAGCCTCTGGCTGGTGGGGGGCGATGTCGATGCCTGTCAGCCGCAGGATGGCGGCCCGGGGGCTTTCATCGGGCAGGCTGGCGGCCGTGAGAAGGGTCTGTGCCCCGAATCCCAGCAGCATGACCAGTACCATGAGGAGGCGCAGCGGCGTCCAGCGGAACAGGGCAGAGGTCATCAGGCCGTGGGTGGAGAGAGCCTTCATGGGTCAGTGCCGGACTCCACCGGAGAGACAGGCCAGCAGCGTGCCCAGCATGATCAGCCCCACGCCCAGATAGGCCGTCAGGGACAGGGGCTGACGGAAGATGGTCACGCCGATGAGGACGATGCAGACGATCCCCACCCCGCACCAGACGGCATAGGCGATGCCAAGAGGGACGCATTTGAGGGCCTGTGCCAGACAGAAGAAGGCCGCTCCATAGAGCAGGAGCGAGCCGATGGTGGGCAGGGGCCTGCGGAACCCGTTGGAGATGTTGAGCAGGCTGGTTGCCAGAACCTCCAGCAGGATGGCCCCGAACAGGAAGAGCCAGGCAAGAAAAGGCGTCATGGCGACATCCTATATCAGGATTTCTTTTTTCTGCCACCTTCCCTGCCGGTACCCTGCTGCGGCGTGGCTGGTGCCGGGTCTTTTTTCCCGGCGGCCAGCATGGGGGCGAGGAACTGCCCGGTATGGCTTTTCTTGCAGGCGGCAATGTCTTCCGGCGTGCCGGTGGCGACAACCTGCCCACCGCCTGCACCGCCTTCCGGCCCGATATCGATCACCCAGTCCGCCGTCTTGATGAGATCAAGGTTGTGCTCGATGACCAGCACCGTATTGCCCTGTTCCACAAGGGCATGAAGGACATTCAGCAGCTTGTGGACGTCTTCGGTATGCAGGCCGGTGGTGGGTTCATCCAGCACGTAGAGGGTCCGGCCCGTGGCACGGCGGGCAAGTTCCTTGGCGAGCTTCACACGCTGGGCCTCACCACCGGAGAGGGTGGTGGCCTGCTGGCCGAGGGCTACATAGCCCAGCCCCACCTGCTGGAGGATGGAGAGACGGTCCGCAATGCGGGGCACGGCACTGAAGAACGGCACGGCCTCGTCCACTGTCATGGCCAGAACGTCGGCAATGGATTTGCCCTTGAACTTGATCTCCAGCGTTTCCCGGTTGTAGCGGGCCCCTTTGCAGGTATCGCAGGTGACGAACACATCCGGCAGGAAGTGCATCTCGATCTTCAGCACGCCGTCACCCTGGCAGGCCTCGCAGCGCCCTCCCTTGACGTTGAAGGAGAAACGTCCCGGCTTGTAGCCCCGTGCCTTGGCCTCCGGCAGTTCGGCGAACCAGTCCCGGATGGGGGCGAAGAGGTCCGTATAGGTGGCGGGGTTGGAGCGGGGTGTCCGCCCGATGGGGGACTGGTCGATCTCGATGATCTTGTCGAGCTGCTCGGTGCCTTCCAGCCGTCCATAAGGGAGGGGGACGGCAGCGGACTTCATGATCTGCCGGGCCAGCCCCTTGTAGAAGGTGTCGGTGATGAGCGTGGACTTGCCGCTGCCGGAAACTCCCGTCACGGCGATGAAGGTGCCGAGCGGGAACTTCACGCTGACATTCTTGAGGTTGTTTCCCTTTGCCCCGTGGATGCTCACCCAGCGTCTGCTCTTGCGGCGGGTGGCGGGGACGGGGATGCCCCGGCGGCCAGCCAGCCATGCGCCCGTCAGACTGTCGGGATTCTGGGCGACCTCTTCCGGCGTGCCGCAGGCGATGACGTGCCCGCCCTGTGTTCCGGCTCCCGGCCCCATGTCGATGAGGTAGTCCGCCTGCCGGATGGCATCCTCGTCATGTTCCACGACAAGGACGGTATTGCCGAGATTCCTCAGCCGCTCCAGCATGGTGAGCAGGCGGGCATTGTCCCGCTGGTGCAGCCCGATGGAGGGCTCATCCAGCACGTAGAGGACGCCCGTCAGGCCGGAGCCGATCTGCGAAGCCAGCCGGATGCGCTGGCTCTCCCCGCCGGAGAGCGTGCCGGAACTGCGGGAGAGGGTGAGATAGTCCAGCCCCACACGGTCGAGGAAATGCAGCCGCTCGGTGATTTCCTTGAGGATGCGCCGGGCGATCTCGGCCCGCTGGGGTGTCAGGCTGGCCTCCACGGTGCTGAACCAGGCAAGGGCCTCGCTGATGGTCAGGTCAGAGGCCTCGGCAATGTTGCTGTCATTGACCTTCACGCAGAGGGCTTCCGGCCGCAGGCGGGCACCGTGACAGGCCGGGCAGGGCATGGCGGACTGGTACCGGCCCAGGGCCTCCCGGACATGGACGCTGCTGCTCTGCGCCAGACGGCGTTGCAGATGGCTGATGATGCCTTCGAAAGGCCGGTGGATGGTGTGTGTCTTCCCCTTGCCATCCTGATAGGGGATGCTGACGGCTTCCGGCCCGCCATGCAGGAGGAACTGGCGTGAACTGTCCTTCAGCCTGTTCCATGGGGTGTCCAGCGTTTCCTCGCAATGGCGGGCCAGGGCGGCGAGGGTCTGGTCAAAGAGCGGGTCCTGCTCATTCCGCCACGGGGCAATGGCGCCTTCCCGCAGGGTCAGGCTGTCATCGGGGATGATGAGGTTGGGGTCGAAATGCGTTTCCGTACCCAGCCCGTCACAGGTCGGGCAGGCTCCCATCGGGGCGTTGAAGGAGAAGAGGCGGGGTTCCACACTTTCCAGCATGAAGCCGGATTCCGGGCAGGAATAGCGTGAGGAGAAGGAAGCCTTCAGCGGCTCACGGTCTTCCCCGCTGCGGAGGACTTCCTCGACAGAGGCCAGGCCGTCCGAGAGGTCCAGGGCGGTTTCAAAACTGTCGGCCAGCCGGGTTTCCACACCGTCCTTCAGCACCACACGGTCCACCACGACATCCACGTTGTGGCGTGTCTTGCGGTTCAGCTTCGGGGCGTCGCCGATCTCGTAGAGCGTGCCATCAATGCGTACACGGGCGAAGCCACGGCGGGTCAGCTCGGCCAGTTCCTTCGCACAGTCGCCCTTGCGGTCCCGCACGACCGGGGCCAGCAGCATGAGCCGTGTGCCGGTGGGCATGGCCATCACACGGTCCACCATCTGGCTGATGCTCTGGGCCTCGATGGGCAGGCCGGTAGCCGGGGAGTAGGGAATACCCGCCCGTGCCCAGAGCAGGCGCATGTAGTCGTGAATTTCGGTGATCGTGCCGACCGTCGAGCGTGGATTGCGGGAGGTTGTTTTCTGCTCAATGGAAATGGCCGGGGAGAGGCCCTCGATGGAATCAACATCCGGCTTGCCCATCAGTTCCAGAAACTGGCGGGCATAGGCGGAGAGGCTCTCCACATAGCGACGTTGCCCTTCGGCATAGATGGTGTCGAAGGCGAGGGAGGACTTGCCGGAGCCGGAAAGGCCCGTCAGCACGGTCAGCCTGTCCCGGGGGATGGTGACGTTGACGTTCCGCAGGTTGTGCGTACGGGCACCACGGACGATGATGTGGCTTGTGCTGGCAGGGCGGGCTGTGTCTGTCACGCTATGTCCTCATTACGGCCTTTGTGGCAGGTATGGATGCACGGGCGGTCCATCTGTGCAATATAGGCAATATGGGTACACGGTGCCAGAATCGAACCGTGGCAATGAAAAGTTCTTGAGAGAAGTGGAAAAAACGCATGGCAGGTAGCGTAAACAAGGTCATTCTGGTGGGAAATCTCGGGCGTGACCCGGAGGTCCGGAACACCCAGTCCGGCAGCAAGATCGTCAATCTGGCTATCGCTACCAGCGATACGTGGAACGACCGCAATACAGGAGAGCGGCGTGACCGTACGGAATGGCACCGTGTCGTCATTTTCAACGAGCGTGTCGGTGATGTGGCGGAACGTTATCTGCGCAAGGGCCGCAAGGTTTATATCGAAGGCGAGCTGCGTACCCGCAAGTGGACGGACCAGCAGGGCGTGGAGAAATACACGACCGAGGTTGTGATCGATCGCTTCCGTGGCAATCTTGTCCTGCTGGACAGCCAGCGTGGCGGTGGTGACGGCGGCGGCTATGGTGATGATGGTTATGACGGTGGTTATGGTGATGGCGGCAGCAACTGGGCTGGTGGCGGGTCCGCTCCGGCGGGCCGTGGCGGTGCCGGTGGTCGTGGTCAGCAGGGTGGCAACTTCGGTGGCGGTGCTGGCTGGGACAGTTCTTCCGGGCAGGGTGATCAGGCACTGGATGACGAGATTCCGTTCTGACCCTGTCCTTTCATGAGGCACGGTCCGGTGGGTGCCATCGGGTCGTGCAGGACAGGCAGGCAGCAGGCAGGGAACGGGTGGGACATGGGCGGAACGGGGAGCAGGCGTGCCGTAAGGTGGCGGGTGCAGGCTGGTGCCGTGCTGGTTGCGGCGGGAGGCCTGTTGGCTGGGTGTGCGGCAACGCCCCCGCAGCATCCCAATAATATCTGCGACATTTTTCAGGAAAAACGCAGCTGGTATCACACAGCCATGCGGCAGGAGGCCAAATGGCACATTCCTGCTTCCGTTCCCATGGCCATCATGAATCAGGAATCAAGTTTCCGGGCCAATGCACGGACCAGACGGACCTACATACTCTGGATCATTCCGTGGGGGCATATCAGTACGGCTTACGGCTATGCCCAGGCCAAGAACGAGATATGGCGTGATTACCAGCGGCAGACTGGCGCCGGTGGCAGCCGGACAGATTATGCCGACGCTCTCAATTTCATGAACTGGTATATCACCAACAGCCGGAAGGTGGATGGCATCCCCGTCACGGATGCCACGAGGCAGTATCTGGCTTATCATGAGGGATGGACGGGGTATCGTCGCCGGACTTACGCCAGCAAGGGCTGGCTGGTGACGGTGGCCCGCAAGGTGGGCCACCGTGCCCGGCAGTATCAGCAGCAGTATGATGCCTGTCGGGACAGGCTCAAGGGCGGCTGGTGGGAAAATTTCTGGGACTGGCTGTTTTGATCAGCCGCCCTTCTGCGGGCTTGTCAGGCCGTTGGCCAGGGCCGCTGCCGCACCGGGGCTGTGAGGAGCCTTTTTTGGTGCACCATCCCGGTCATCATGCCGTGTGTGCGGGATGACGTTACCATCCATGAGCACGTAACGGAACTGGCCATCCTTGATCTCTGCCAGGAAGATGTCCTCCAGTTTTTCGATGTTCCGCTTTTTCATGTCTTCCATAAGGGCTTCTTCGGAGAGGCCAACATCTTCAAGGTCATCAGCACGGACAACCCCGTCATAATAGACGATCAGTGCAGGGAGTTTTTTCTTGTCCGTGATGGCAGTAATGGCGCCGCTCGGCTCGATCTGGGCAAAGTAAACATCATCAAAGGAATAAATACCCTGGATGTTGAGCTGGGAGGCAATGTTGAGCATGTCGATCTTGTTGTTCTTGTCACGGATGTTCTCCATGAGGAAGCGGCCATCCTTGATGATCGGAATCTGCCTGCCGATGGTCACGTTTCTGAACATGTTGATTTTTCTGCAGAAGCGTGTCAGGGTGAGTAGGATACCAACCCCGATGAGCAGGGCGATGACATATTCATGGAAGGATATGTTGGTCGTATAAAGGACGCCGCCAACGAGTCCGCCGAGGATGAAGTTGCCGACGAGGTCGATGGCGTTCATCTGGGAGACCTGGCTGCGGCCAGAGATGTTGAGATAAGCAATGATGATGGCGAAGCCGGTGACCAGCTTCAGGAACATCCAGATGTTGAGAGCCAGATTCGGAAAGAGTTGGTGAAGCATCGGGGAGAACCTTGCTATGGGGAAGAGGGGGCAGCGGGTGTCCCCCTGCTGCCGTGTAAGGGAGATGCACCTTTGTATGCAAGGCTATAAGGGGCATTAATATCTTTTCAAGATGTTGCGATCTTTTTCCTGCCTGTTACCCTTGAGGAAACAGAACAGACATCGAATTTTTCGGAGACCGAATCAGGTCAGGCAAACAAGGAGTATTCATGAGCAAGCACACGAATTTTCCGATCCCCGATCAGGCCCCTGCTGCGGTGCTGCCCACGGGGCGCCTTGATATGATCCTTTTTGACTGTGACGGCGTGCTGGTAGGGGGGGAGCATCTCTCCACAGCGCTCATGTCCGAAGATGCCCGCAGCCATGGCTGGGACATCAGCGATGAAGAAGGCAACAAGCTCTTCGGTGGTGGTGAGCTGGCCAAGATTGGTGAGATGATCGCCGAGAAGACAGGTGACAAGCTCCCGGACAACTGGGACATGATCATGCAGGACCGCATTGTGGAGATGATGCGGAAGAAGGCGAAGGAAGTGCCCGGTGCCACGAAGATGCTGCGTGATGTCGTCAACGAGATTCGCCTGCCGATCCGTGTTGGCTCCAACTCTTCCGAGGCAGAGATGGAGGCCAAATTTTCCAGCACAGGGTTGGACAAGATTCTGAAGGAAGAGCGCATCCATTCCGGCCGTGACCTGAACATGCCCAAGCCTCGCCCGGATATCTACCTGCACGGGGCGAAGCAGGAAGGGGTTGATCCGGCGCATTGCCTGGTGCTGGAAGATTCGGATGCCGGGGTCGAGGCTGCCCGCCGTGCCGGTATGGCCTGCGTGCTGCTGCGTGACCTTGACAAGCCTGCCCCGTCCTGGCCGGGCCTGCTGCGTATTGCCCATCTTGATGAGTTCGTGCCGCTGCTCAAGAAAATCATCGCTGCACAGGAAGAGCATCGCAAGGGCTGAGACATCCTTGCCTGCTGGAGGCCGGAGCCACGCTCCCGCCCGTTTTGTTCATGATCCTGCTGGAGACCTGTTATGCTGACATATGACAGCCTGAAATCCCTGCCGCAGAAGGTGGCTGGTCCTGCTTATGACGTCCGCAAGGTGACGTCAGGCATTGTGCATTTCGGGGTGGGCAATTTCTTCCGAGCCCATCTGGGATACTATGTGGACCGTGTTCTGGCCCTGCCGGACCAGCAGCATTGGGGCATCACAGGTGTCGGGCTGCGCTCCGGTGGGAACTCCGACAGGAAGGCCGAAGAGTTTCGGGCACAGGAGGGGCTGTACTCTCTGACGGAGATTGCCGCTGATGGCAAGGCGGAGATCCGTGTCATGGGATGTTTGAGGGATTATCTTCAGGCGCCTGATGAGCCGGAGACGGTTCTCGCCCTTCTGGCGGACAAGGCCACGAAGATCGTCTCCATGACCATCACGGAAGGCGGCTACAATATTGACGAGACAACAGGGGAGTTCCGTACGTCTCTGCCTGCCGTGCAGGAGGACCTTGCCAACCCGAAAAAGCCCAGCACCATCTTCGGTTTCGTGGTGGAAGGGCTGCGCCGCCGCCGTGAGGCGGGTCACGGTGGTCTGACTGTCATGTCCTGCGACAATCTGCGGCATAATGGCGATGTGTCCCGCAAGGCGTTTGTCGGGTATGCCCGGGCTGTGGATGCGGACCTTGCCGAGTGGATCGATCAGAACGTGACCTTCCCCAATGCGATGGTGGACCGCATCACGCCGTCTGTCTCTGATGAGGGTAAAGCCAAGCTGAATGAGCGCAGCGGATTGGACGATCTCCAGCCGCTTCTGTCCGAGGATTTCATCCAGTGGGTGATTGAGGATAAATTTGCGGCAGGTCGTCCCGCCTTTGATAAGGTCGGGGTGGAGTTTACCGATCAGGTCAGTGCCTATGAACATGCCAAGATCCGTATGCTCAATTCCAGCCATCTCATTCTCAGTGCTGCGGGCATGTTGCTGAATCTGGAACTTGTGGACCAGGTTCTGGGTGAACCACGTGTGCATAAGTTTGTGGATTCTGTTCTGGAAAAGGATGTGATCCCCACACTGAAGGCTCCGCCGGGTGTGGACCTGCATAAATATAAGGCGACACTTCTGACCCGCTTCTCCAACGCTGCCATGGCAGACCAGGTAGCCCGTATTGCCTCGGATGCAACATCCAAGGCGCAGGTGTTCTGGACGGAAACAGTGCGTGCCGTGCTGGAGGGTGGCCGGGAGCGGACCCGTATCGTGTACTGCATGGCCCTCCTGCTGGAGCTGCTGCGGGGCAGGAATGAAAAAGGCGAGAAAATTGCGCTTCAGGAGCCGTTCCTGACGGCAGAACAGTTGAACATTGCTGCATCTGACGATTTTGAGGCTTCCATCGGTCTGCCTGCTTTCGACAGCTGGCGTGATCTTCTGACTCCAGAGATTAAGCAGGAGATTGTGCGTGATCGGGAGCTGATCCGTCAGAAGGGTGTTCTGGCCAGCCTGCCCGTGTGATGAGGCGATGATCCGTTGAAAATTGATTGTGTGTAGAGAAAGGGAGGCTCCGGCCTCCCTTTTTCATGTTTGCTGTCAATCTTGTGGATAAAATTTGCTGGAGTGGTTTTTGGCTGTTCAGCGTCTCAACTTTCTTCTGTAAGGGCCGGAGAGGACTTGCCTCGGCGAGGTCATTAAAATTATATTTAATTCTGTAAGTTCTTTGACAATTAAAAAAGACTTATAATACAAATGGTTACAGGAAGTCTGTTCCCCGCCTACGCGGGGATGAACCGCCCCGTGCGTGGCCGTGGGTATGGGCGGCTGGCTGTTCCCCGCCTACGCGGGGATGAACCGCCTCTGTGAGGTTCCTTGCTGGTCCCGACAAACTGTTCCCCGCCTACGCGGGGATGAACCGAAATGCTCCGCCCCGGCCATCTTGGCGGCATGCTGTTCCCCGCCTACGCGGGGATGAACCGAAGTGATGGATTTTGAGCAGATTCCGGGAACACTGTTCCCCGCCTACGCGGGGATGAACCGCGGATGAGGTGGCTATCAACCAGGCACTGGAACTGTTCCCCGCCTACGCGGGGATGAACCGTCGGGCTCTGGACGGACGCTGGTGTACTGTTTCTGTTCCCCGCCTACGCGGGGATGAACCGTGTCCAATTTTCCCTCAACACTGCCGCCCTGCCTGTTCCCCGCCTACGCGGGGATGAACCGGCCCAGGGTGTTGTCGATTTCGTGTATCCCGACTGTTCCCCGCCTACGCGGGGATGAACCGGTATCCGTAGCGATAATGAGTTGTTAGGGACTCTGTTCCCCGCCTACGCGGGGATGAACCGTGTTTTAAGCTCTCTGAAGGCTGCTGGATTGACTGTTCCCCGCCTACGCGGGGATGAACCGCAGATGATGAGAGGCTCGGTGAAAATGAGGCCCTGTTCCCCGCCTACGCGGGGATGAACCGAGTGGCGTAGCGTCCTCCAGCAGCGCTGGACTCTGTTCCCCGCCTACGCGGGGATGAACCGGGGCGGCAGGAAATCAAATCGCTCGCCTACAACTGTTCCCCGCCTACGCGGGGATGAACCGGACATGAACAAAAAGACGGTCTGCGATGAAGACTGTTCCCCGCCTACGCAGGGATGAACCGAATTTTCTCGATATTTACCACACGATCAGGGGCTGTTCCCCGCCTACGCGGGGATGAACTGCGGCTGCCAGAGGGTCGCCATTCAACCCGAAACTGTTCCCCGCCTACGCGGGGATGAACCGCTGCCCCGTGCCCGCCTTCCCATCTCCGCTTGCTGTTCCCCGCCTACGCGGGGATGAACCGTCTTCGTGCCACCCCATTCCCCCGTCCGACTACTGTTCCCCGCCTACGCGGGGATGAACCGTTCCACGTCACTGTCCCGCCATTGCCAGAAGGCTGTTCCCCGCCTACGCGGGGATGAACCGGCCGTCATGGTGGGAGATGCAGAGGATAAAGACTGTTCCCCGCCTACGCGGGGATGAACCGGCGAACTGCAGCTGCAGTCTGACACCGGCAAGCTGTTCCCCGCCTACGCGGGGATGAACCGGCGGCCAGCGACGGCACATTCCATCATGCTCCCTGTTCCCCGCCTACGCGGGGATGAACCGGCTGCACAGGCCAGCGGGAAAGCCCGCTTTTTCTGTTCCCCGCCTACGCGGGGATGAACCGCCTCTCACAGAACAGGCAAAGGAAGCCACCATCTGTTCCCCGCCTACGCGGGGATGAACCGAGACTTATTGGTCCCAGTCAGCCCATCTACCCCTGTTCCCCGCCTACGCGGGGACAAACTCGGTGCCAGACCGCCATCACTGGCCTGTACCGAACTGTTCGCCGGTGGGTCATGGGGTGGTTGGTGGCATATGTGGTCGCCAGAGCCATTCCAGAGCTTCGGGAAGGGTCTGTTCGATGGTGGGGCCATCCACATGCCGGGCATTGCGGGCAAAGACAAACTGGTAATCATAGCCCTTGTCGGCCAGCACGCGGGCCATGTTTTCCCCAGCCAGCACCCAGTCATGCATGCCATCAGGCATGGACGGAACGGGGTAGAACAGGTCCTGGTCGCCTACTTCGTACCAGATGTGCAGCGGGGCCAGTGGTGCCGCCGGGATGAGCGCCGCACCGGGATGGGGTGGTACGGCTTCCAGTGTTCCGGCCCATGGGGAGTGAAGCTGCCATCCCCCGCCGGGCAGGGCGGGGTCGTGCGGCCATTGCTGGTTGACCAGCGAAGGAGAGTAGGCCAGCACCCGGTGATAGAGGTTGGGCCGGAACCAGGCCATGGCAAAGGCCGCTGCCCCACTGGAGCTGAACCCCATGGTGGCCCGTTCCTCCGGGTTGCGGGAGAGAGTGAGGCTGGCCTTCTTCTCCACAAGAGGGAGGACATGCGCCTCTACCCAGTCGGCATAAGCGCCGGACATGGTGTCATATTCCCGTCCCCGTTCACTGCCCTGGGCGTCGCCCCCCCCGGCTCCAACGCCAATGACAATCATGGGAGGGATACGTTTTTCTTTCAGCAGCCCGTCCACCATGGCGAAAAGATCCCGTCCCGGATAGAGGCCATTATTGCTGCCATCACCAAAGATGAGAAAGGGAAGGGGGCGGTCGGTCGGCGTGTTGGGGGGGATATAGATATCCACCGTGCGGGTCCATGGGGCCGGGTGAACTCCGGGAACGGTCAGATTGGATGGATCGCCCGGCACGCTTGTGGAGACATGCACCATGCCTGCTTCCCCTGTGCTGGTGGTGCAGGGGACCGGGTCATCCCGTACAGTGCCGGGATTGTAGCCACTGGTCGGGGATGAGGCCAGCGTGAAGCTGATGATCCGCCCCTCCGGGAGCTGTATGTTCTGCCACTGTGCAGGGAGTGTGTGGGAGGTGCCAAGAATGTAGTTGCCTGTTTTATCCACAGGCGGCAGGGCGTTGTCGGGCAGGTCAATGGCTTCAGGATAAAGTGGATCATGTGGATCATGTATCGGCATGGCGCCAGAGCCACTCAGGCCGGATGTGTCGATGAAGAAAGGTTTGTGTGGTGCGGTTGTATTGGCCTGTGGGGGCTGGAGGGCTTTCAGGGGAACGCAGTCAGCAGAGGCGGCCTGTGCCAGGGTGGGGGCTGAAATACCCAGTATCAGACTCATGAGCCCGGTGCAGAGGCTGTACCGGCAAAAATGGATTTTGGTGCTCCATCGGAGCGGTGAAGGGCTTGGGGCAGAAAAACGCATGGCAAACATCACGGAAGAAGAAATATGGGACACATCGTGTCAGACGCTACCATAGTTTGCCTCATCTCCAAGCCCTGTTGTCCCGGAAATGATGGGCCTTGACCCAGGGATCAGAGGCCCATCCTGCTGGATCAGCCCGGCTGGTGGGTGTCGATCAGCGTGGCAAGTTTTTTCGCATCCTGCGGGGACACGCCCTGGAGCGGACGGGGGAGCGCACCGGGTCCAGCCAGCCCCATGATCGTCGCCGCAGAGGCGATCACACGCAGGGAGCCACCATAACGGGCACTCATCTCCCAGAAGGGGGCGAAGATGGCCTCGATGCGGGTTACATCTTCTCTCTGGCCAGTCAGGGCCGCATCCGTCAGCTGGCGGGCCAGACGGGGGAACAGGCCACCCCATTCGGAGTACCAGATGCGGGCGCCCTGCATCAGGGCACCGGCGGCAGTCGGATCACCGCTGATGCCGGGGGAGGTGCTGTCAGGCAGGGCAGGCAGCAGGCGTTTCATCCGGGCGGCAGCCTCTTCTGCCGTGGGGGAGCCGCTGGGGAGCTTGATGGAACGGACCTGCGGCAGCTGGCAGATGCGCTGCATCAGGGTATCGGAGAAATGGAACTGTGTCGTGCCGGGGGTGTCATAGACGACCAGCGGCACGGACACATGGCGGCTCACCGTTTCATACAGGATGAAGACCTCTTCGTCCCGCAGGGGGAAGTAACTCATCGGGGGCAGCAGCAGGGCTTTGACACCGGCTTTCTGGGCATCTTCGGCCAGCAGCAGCGTGTCCCGCAGGTTGATGGCCCCGATGCTGACAAGAACCGGCGTCGTGCCAGCGTGGCTGACAGCCAGTCGGGCGATCTTTTCCCGTTCGTTCCGGGTCAGGAAGGCATAGCTGCCGGTGGAACCGAGGGCACCGATGGAATCGACTTTTGCCTCGACCAGCCGGGCGATCAGTGCGGCGAAGCGGGCCTCATCGGGTGCGTCCTGGTGCATGGGGGTGATGGGGAAGGCACTCAGCCCCGTGAAGGAAAATGTCATGGTCTGTCCTTTCCGTGTACGGTCCCGGCCATGATGGCGGGAAAAAGGCTGCGCCGTATAGAAGGAATGTGACAGGCCGTGGTTTCAGCGGGGCAGGGGGCCTGCCCGGTACCGGCCCGGTGTCGTGCCGAATGTCCGGCGGAAGAGGCGGCCCATGTGGCTCTGGTCGGCAAAGCCTGCCTCCATGGCGGCCTGAAGGCTGCCGACACCGGCCCGCAGCTGCGTTTTCACATGGTTGAGCTGCTGGAGCAGGCGGAATGTCTGTGGTGATAAGCCGTAATGACGCTGGAAACGGCGGGAATAGGCCTCCCGGCTCATGTTGGCCTGTTGGGCAAGACTCTGGATGGACGTCGTGAGCGACATGTCCTGCATGGGCAGGGGAAGGCGTGGTGGGGCGGCCAGATGGACATGGGACGGACGGTCACCAAGGCAGTGCTGGATGAGGGCGGCGCAGTCTGCCTGGTCCAGAGGGAGACCGGGCGTGAGATAGAGGTTCAGGCAGAGTGTCTGCCCGACACGGGCTGGATCGTCATCCTGCGAAATGTGGGGCGTACCCGCAGGAATGAGCAGGGCCTGCCCCGCCGTGAGGTGGACGGGCTGGCCGGCGATGAGAAAATGGCGACAGCCGGAGAGGATGAAGGCCAGCTGGTCTTCCTGATGGAAATGCAGCGGCAAGGCGAGCGTGGTGCCCCGGGCCATGCTCATTTCTTTCACGTCAGGATGGCCTGCCCGCCAGTAGTGCCACGGGGGGCCGGGAGGCCTCAGGGAGGAGGAAAGAGGGAGCATGATGTGGTGCCGGGGCGTCGTCTGGTCCTTGATAGGGGGTCAGGATAACCTGCCTTCCGGGGGAGCGTCCATCTGATCTGGAGGGTGCCAAAAATAGAATGACCGGTCTATTCTTTGTGGACAGAACAGGTCTTTCCTGATAGGGTCACAGCATGACAGTTGCAGAAAAGCATGAGCAGGCCCGTCGGCGTATTCTGGAATCTGCCCGCCCTCTCATTGGGCTGCGGGGGTTTTCTGCCGTGGGGCTGAGCCAGATTCTGGAGGCAGCTGGTATCCCCAAAGGCTCATTCTACCATTATTTCGAGTCGAAAGAGCATTTCGGGGCTGCCCTTCTGGAGCTTTACAACGAGCAGTATCTGGTCAAGCTGGAAGCTCTCATTGCGCAGACGGGCAGGACCGGGTTTGAGAAACTGTCTCTGTATTGCCAGTGCTGGGTGGATGCCCAGCAGGATGGCTGCCTCAATGAGAAATGTCTTGTCGTCAAGCTGGCGGCGGAGGTGTCCGATCTTTCGGAGAGGATGCGGCTGATCCTTGCCGAAGGCACGACCCGGATCGTGGACTGTCTGGCCCGTATCGTCGAGGAGGGGCAGAAGGATGGCTCCATCACGAAGGCGCTGCCCGCCCGGTATCTGGCGTCTGCCGTGTATCAGACGTGGCTCGGAGCCACTCTGCTGGTCAAGGTCACGCACCAGCAGGCTCCGTTCGAGGAGGCTTTCGAGGCGACCCGTCATCTTGTGACAGTCTGAGTCATCCCGGTTTCCCGTCTTTTTTCGAAGAAGGAAATTTTTTTCGGGAAGGGTCTTTCATTTTCGAGATGACCGGTCTATTTGTTGAGTGTTCCCGATGAAGGCTCAGGGCCGATTCCCTAAAGGCTTTGGGACCAGGGAGAGAATGGTATCTCACATGGCCGTTAAAGATGACCGGTCTATTATGTGATCTGGTCTGAAAGAGCGGCAAGGAGGACAGCATGGATAATTTTGAATTCTATAACCCGACAAAAATCCTTTTTGGCAAAGGGATGATTGCCAGGCTGGATGAGCAGATCGACCAGCAGGCCCGGGTTCTTGTCCTCTATGGTGGTGCCAGCGCCGAGAAGAGCGGTACGCTGGGTGAAGTCCGCAAGGCATTGGGGCAGCGGACATTCTGCGAATTTGGCGGGATTGAAGCCAACCCGACTTACGAGACGCTCATGAAGGCTGTCGAGGTCGCCCGCAAGGAGAAGGTGAATTTCCTTCTGGCTGTCGGTGGCGGTTCCGTCATGGATGGCACGAAATTCGTTGCTGCTGCCGTGCCGTATCAGGGCGAACCGTGGGAAATCCTGCTGAAGCAGGGTGAGACGGTCCAGCAGGCCCTGCCGCTGGGAACGGTCGTGACACTGCCCGCTACCGGGTCGGAGATGAACAGCATTGCCGTGATCTCCCGCAAGGAGACGGGCGACAAGCTGGCTTTCTCGAACCCGCACGTCTTCCCGGTCTTTTCCATTCTGGACCCGACCCGCACTTTCAGCCTGCCGCCCCGGCAGGTGGCCAATGGTGTGGCGGATTCCTTCGTCCACGTGATGGAAGCGTACATGACCCTGCCGCAGGATGCGATGGTGCAGGATCGCTACGCTGAGGGCCTGCTGCTGAGCCTGCATGAGATTGGCCAGCGCATCACCAGTGCTCCTGCTGATGACTACGACCTGCGTGCCAACCTGATGTGGGTGGCAACACAGGCCCTGAATGGTCTCATCGGGGCTGGCGTGAAGCAGGACTGGGCCACCCATGCCATCGGCCATGAGCTGACGGCGAAATACGGGATCGACCATGCCCGCACGCTGGCCATCGTCTTCCCGGCTATGCTGAAGGAGCGTCGGGAGCAGAAGCGTGCCAAGCTGCTGCAATATGCCGCCCGTATTCTGGGGCTGACGGAAGGCACGGAGGATGAGCGCATCGATGCCGCCATCGCCCGTATCGAAGCCTTCTTTGAAGGGCTGGAGATTCCGGTCCGTCTTTCTGCCTACGACATCGACCGTGCTGGTATTGATCCCATCATTGCCC
The DNA here is from genome assembly GCF_023167265.1 of Parasaccharibacter sp. TMW 2.1888. Taxonomy (NCBI): domain Bacteria; kingdom Pseudomonadati; phylum Pseudomonadota; class Alphaproteobacteria; order Acetobacterales; family Acetobacteraceae; genus Parasaccharibacter; species Parasaccharibacter sp. TMW 2.1888. Next base: position 783,627 of record NZ_CP030979.1, on the reverse strand, counting down.
AGCTGGAAGAGCATGGCATGACAACTCTTGGTGAACATCAGGACATTACGTCAGAAATCAGCCGCAAAGTTCTGGAAAGAAGTTTGTAAGGTTCCAATATCTGGTTGGGGGGCGGCAATGGTCCGTGTTGTTGCTCCCCAGCCGACCTTTGGGCAGTGATTCAACACTGTCCATATCACACCCAGGTTCCGCTGCAGGGACCCGGGAAGAACGAGGTGTATCATGGCATTTGCCACTGTTAATCCTTATACGAATGAAGTTGTCAAAGAGTTTCCGGAAGCAACGGAACAGGACGTTCAGGCCGCCCTGGCCCGGGGACATGAGGCTTACGAAGCATGGCGGGAAACCAGCTTTGAAGAGCGCGCCAAGCTCATGAAGAACATCGGTGCCCTGCTGCGCCGTGATGCGGAGAAGCTGGCCCGTCTGGCTGCGCTGGAGATGGGCAAGGTTCTGGCCGAAGGGAAGGCCGAGGCCATCCTGTCTGCCCAGATCTGCGAATATTATGCCGAGAATCTGGCGGAGCTGCTGAAGCCGGAAGACCTGAAGCTCTCCGACCCCAAGATGGGGCGTGCCAAGCTGGTGTATGAGCCGCAGGGCATCGTGCTGGCCATCGAACCCTGGAACTTCCCGTATTATCAGGTGCTGCGCATTGTGGCGCCACAGCTTTCTGCCGGTAATGCGGTCCTTCTGAAACATGCAGGCAACCTGCCGCAGTGTGCTGCTGCCTGCCAGGAGCTGGTTGAAGAAGCGGGCGCACCGAAGGGGCTGTTCCAGAATATCTACATGCCGCACAAATTCACGGAGATGGTGCTGGATGATCCCCGTACCTGTGGTGTGGCGTTGACAGGGTCCGAGCGGGCCGGGTCCATCGTGGCTGGTGCTGCTGGCAAGGCTCTCAAGAAGGCGACCATGGAGCTGGGGGGCAGCGATGCCTTCATCGTTCTGGATGATGCCGACCTTGAGAAGACCGTCAAATGGGCCGTGTTCGGCCGCCACTGGAATGCCGGTCAGGTCTGTGTCTCTGCCAAGCGCATCATTGTGGTGGACAGCCTTTATGACCGCTTTGTGGAACTGTACAAGAAGGGCATTGCCGAGCTGAGGGCCGGGGATCCTTTGGACCCGAACACCAATTTCGCTCCTCTTGCTTCCCAGCAGGCTGCGGATGATCTGCGTGAAATGGTGGAGAAAGCCGTCAAGCAGGGAGCGAAGGCTGAGACCATTCCTGTAGCCGTGCCTAACCAGGGGGCGTTTTTCCAGCCGGTTGTTCTGACGGAACTGGATGAGAACAATGAGGCCCGTCATTGGGAGTTCTTTGGCCCGGTTTCCCAGCTTTATCGTGCCAAGGATGAGAACGATGCCGTTCGCATCGCCAATGACTCTCCGTATGGTCTGGGTGGCGCCATCTTCTCCAGGGATGAAGCCCGGGCAGTTCGTGTGGCGTCCAAGATCCGTACCGGCATGGTGTTCATCAACCACCCGACCACGACCAAAGCGGAACTGCCTTTCGGCGGTATTGCCCGCTCCGGTTATGGGCGTGAACTTATGAGCCTTGGGATCAAGGAATTCGTGAATCACAAGCTCGTCAATGTCATGGACATTGACTCTCCGTTCTGAAGAACGGGCTGGCCCGTATCTTTGGTCATGAAAAAGGCGGCTCCATCATGGAGCCGCCTTTTTTCGTGTCTGGAGGTTTTTATCGCCCCAGCATGGAGCCCATGACACCGTCCCGCCGGATGATGCCGTGCAGCAGGGCCGCTCCGATATGGGCGAGAATGAGCAGGATCAGCCCATAGGCCAGAAGACTGTGCAGGCAGCGCAGGACACCCCACAGATGGGGATGGAAGCCCATGAGCGGCGGGATGTGGTAGCCCCCCCACAGGGTGATCGGGTATCCGCCAGCCGAGAGCATGGCCCAGCCGACCAGCGGCAGGGCGATCATGAAGCCATAAAGCAGGATATGGGAGAAATGGGCGGCCAGCTTCATGGGGCCGGGCATGTCCATTGGCAGGGCAGGTGTGTGGTTGGCAAACCGGTTGACAAGCCGGATGACCACCAGCAGCAGGAGCAGGAACCCCACCGTGCGATGCAGCGTGAAGAGACCGGCATAGTGGATGGTGGAGTCATGCGCCATGACCAGCCCGACAAAGAGCATGACGATGATGAGGACCGCCATCACCCAGTGCAGCAGGATGGAGAGGCGGGGGAAGGGCGTAGCATGGCCTGTATTCTGTGGAAAAGACATGGGTTACTGGCCCTTCTCGTCTTGTGTGAGGGTCGGACTGGCAACATCGCCCGGCGTGACCATGCTGGGTGCTTTGTGCTCGGCAGACCGGGTTGCATAGGACCTCATGTAGACTGACGAGCGCAGGGCCAGCAGCGGGTCGTCCGAGGCGCTGATTCCGTCAGGCAGGATGGTGGGGTCGAACACCATGGGGCCACAGGGGCTTTCATCCTCGCTGTAGGCCTTCGTGAAGGTCACCGTGCCGACCGTTACCTTCTGGTCCGCATTGTCCCATGGTTGGCTGGAGTCGTTGACCGGGTCTCCTTCACGGGCCACCGTGGCAACGATGTCCCAGCGGAGGGGCCGTTGATCCAGCGTCTGGACCAGCCGTTTGAAGAGATAGTTGCCATCATTGGCGCCATTGCCGTCAGCCGGGCTGAAGGGTTCCTGCGCCACGGCAGCCCAGCGGACGGCTGTCTTTTTTCCGGCTTCATCTGTCAGGATGAAGCTGTCGAGGCTGTTGTATGTGTCGTTGGTCAGGTCGGATGTCTGCTTGTGGGCTTTTGCCTGTTCAAAAGCCGTTTTCAGCCAGGGGCGCTGGGCTGCATAGGCCTGAACGGCTACAGGGTCGGGCCTGTGGGTGGCAGGGTCCAGCTTTGCGGCCCCGAAGAAAGCGTAAGCATCGGCAATATCCCGCATGGACTGGAGAGGGGCATCCACCAGCGCCAGCCGCCAGTCATCACCGGATGGGGAGCGTATCTGCATGGAAAGGCTGCGGGCCACGGCGGGATTGTCCGGCAGATACGGCAGTGGCGGAGCCAGTGAGAAACGCCCCATGACAGGCAGATGTTCGCCCCTGAAGATGCCGGAACGGGACAGGGCCCGTCCCTCTGGAGAGGGATCAAACCAGCCGGTGGTGCACATGCCTTTGGCATGGGCACGGCGGAAGCCATTACCCGGAGCCCCAGCATTATGGAAGCGCTGCATGAAGTGGGAAGGAGATATGGCGGCCGGGCTGAAAATGTCGGCCGTCCAGGCCAGCAGGCCACCCAGACAGAGTGGCGGCAGAATGACAGCCGCCCAGCGGGCCGGACTGCCCTTGCGGGGGGAATGCGCCATTGGATGCTCTCCTCAACAGGTGACGAAACTAATTCGTAGGCTGTATCAGATGTTACCAGTGACGGGAAGAAAAGTGGACGGGCCGCACCAGGGGTCTCCACCCGCCGGATGGGGCGGGTGGAGCTGCCGTCCCTCTCAGGGCATCGCCCCGATGGGAAGCGGCTTGAGGTGGGCATTGGTGCCACGGCCTACGGCATCCGGGGCATCATGGGTCAGGTCCTCATGGGCCTCGGGATGTTCGGAGGCATTGACGTCACCAACCTGCTTGGGGTGGTGCAGCCCCTCATACTGGAAGGCACCGACCGACAGCGTCTCGGCCATCGTGGGAAGGTTCTTGGAGTCCCACCCGCCGCCAAGGCTGCGGATCAGCGAAACATCAGCCTGATACAGCCTTGTGGCCACCTCCACCTGCGTGATGCGGCTGCGGAGGGTGTTTTCCTGGCTGAAAATGGCATCCAGATAGGTGCCCACACCGCCCTGATAGAGCGTCATGGTCATGTTCTGGGTTTCCAGATTGGCATTGACGGCCTTTTCCAGAGCCTGGTTTTCCAGATTCAGGCGGTTGGTGCGGGAGAGACCATCCTCCACTTCCCGGAAGGCGGAGAGAACGGTCGTGCGGTACTGGTCCCGTGTTTCCCGGTAGGCGGACCATGACCGCTGGAGTTCCGCCCGATGCACGCCGCCATCAAAGAGCGGAATGTTCATGCGGGCACCGTAGGTCCAGAGCGAGTTGGCCAGATTGGCCAGCTTGAAGCCGTTGGCCTCGAACCCGGCATCCGCATTGAGAGAGAAATGCGGGTAGAAGGCGGCACGGGCAATGCCGATGGCCCGGTTGGCCTGGGCCATCTCACGCTCCGCACTGGCAATGTCGGGCCGCCGCTGGAGCAGGCCCGAGGGCACGCCCGCCGGAATGTTGGGCTGGTGGAAGTCCAGCGCCTTGACGGGGTCGATGTGGAAGCTGGAGGGCGCACTGTTGGTCAGCACGGCGATGGCATGTTCCGTCACCTCACGGGCGGCCTGGATGTCATACAGGGCGGCCTGCGTGGTGTAGAGCTGGGCTTCTGCCCGGGCGAGGTCCAGCCGGGGGGCCGCCTTGTATTTCAGCTGGGTGCGGGTGACATCCAGTGCCCGGTTATAATAGGCGATGGACTGCTGGTAGATGGCGATCTGCGCATCATAACCACGCAGCTGGATGTAGTCGGTGGCCAGCTCGGCCTCCAGGCTCAGCCGTGCCATGGCGAAGCGGGCGGCCTCCTGCTGGGCGGCCTGCCGGTTCATGCGGACACGGTTGCGGATGGCGGACCAGATGTCCGGCTCCCACGAGGCCAGACCGGCATATTCTTCCTGCGTCTGGGTCAGCGTGGCCCCGTTGCGGAAGAGCCTGTCTGCCGACTGCTTGTTGTCCGACCCGCCTGCATCAAGGCTGAGATGCGGGAGCAGGTCCGCCCGGGCTTTGGCCACGAGGGAGCGGGCCTGAAGGAAACGCTCGGCGGCGGCCTGGAGGTCACCATTCTCGGCAATGGCCCGGTCTTCCAGCTCGTTCAGCAGCGGATCATGAAAGAGCGTCCACCAGTCGCTGGGGAGAGTGGCATCGGCGGGCTGCGCCACGGCGAAGGGGGCCTGCCCCTGCCAGCTGTCCGGCACGACAAAATGCGGCGGTTCGTAGCGTGGGGCGAGGTCGCAGGCACCGAGGCCCGTCAGGGCCAGCAGGCTGCCACCAAGGGCAGTCCGGCGGGCAAGACGGCCCAGCCTGCGGCGGGTCTTCTTCATGGAGGAAGAACGGTCAGAGATCATGGTGGTCATCAGTCATCATCTCCGGATTCTTCCCAGCCGCTCTGGTTATAGCCCCGGGCCGGTGTCACGATGTGGACGGGGTCGCCTTCCAGAAGGTCGGCGGGCGGGTTGTTGATGATGCGGTCATCCGCCGTGATGCCTGCCTGAACCTCGGTGGAGCTGTCCGCCATCTTGCCGACACGGATGTTCTTGAAGTGGACGGTGTTCTTCTGGTCCACGGTTGCCACTTGCATTCCTTTTTCCTGAAAGACGAGGGACCCCGTGGGAATCTTCAGCAGGTGGGAGGCATTATTGTTGGCTTTCAGCGAGACAGAGGCGAAGGTCCCCGGCCAGAGGGCGTGGTCGGCATTGTCCAGCGTGAATTCGGAGACGGCCGTTCTCGTGTTGGGGTCATAGCCGAGGGATGCCGTCAGGAACTTGGCCGTGAAGATGCGGTCCGGATACTGCGGCACGTGGACCGCCGCCGTCAGCCCGTCCGTCAGCATGTAGGAGAAGATTTCCGGCACGGAGATGAAGAGACGCAGGCGGTGCGTGTCCGCCACGGTGAAGAGTTCGGAGGCCCCACCAGTGGCGTTGAGCTGCCCGCCCCCGCTGTTGACATAGTCACCCACATTGATGGAGCGGGCCGTCACGACACCATCGAACGGAGCCACGATCTGCTTGAACTTCTCCAGGGCGGCGAAGTGGTCCACATTGCGCTGGGCTGCTTCCATCTTGGCGTAGGCGGCCTGTTCATCCGCCGTGGCGACGGAGACGGACTGCCCGGAAACGGCCTGGGAGTGCCCCATGGCCCGCCAGCGGTTGGCTGTCACGGAGGCCAGATTGTACTTGGCCTTCTGGGCATCAAGGTCTGCCAGGGCCTGGGCGTACTGGGCATCCAGTGCCGGGGCGTTGATTTCGGCCAGCACATCACCCTGATGGACGACGGCACCGTAATCCTTGTACCACATCTTCACGTAACCGGAGACCTGCGCATAGATCGGCGCCTGATACCAGGCATCAATCGTGCCGGGGAGCGTGAGGCTCACCTTGCTGTCCGCCTTGTGGGGCAGGATGATGGCCACGTTGGGCACGGCACTCTGTTCCGCCACGTCATGCAGGTGGGCGTTGTGGGCCATGCGGCCGAGCAGCAGCACGATGATGTAGAGGCCCAGCGCCAGGGCGATCAGGCCGAGCAGTAATTTGTGTTTGCGGGACATGCTGGCCATCAGACGGTCTCCTTATGACGCGCAGTACGGTTGTGGATGATTGCATAGACACAGGGAACGAAGAGCAGCGTGGACAGCGTGGCGACAATCAGCCCGCCAATCACGGCCCGGCCCAGTGGGGCATTGGTGGAGTTGGAGGTGGCCATGGGGATCATCCCCACCACCATGGCAAGGGCCGTCATCAGCACGGGGCGGATGCGCTCCCGTCCGGCTTCCGTCGCTGCCCGGAGGGCATCACCATGCAGCTCGATCCGCTCCCTGGCGAAGGACACCACGAGGATGGAGTTGGCCGTGGCCGTCCCCATGCACATGATGGCCCCTGTCAGGGCCGGGACGGACAGGCGTGTCCCGGTCAGGAACAGGGCCCAGGCGATCCCGGCCAGTGCGCCGGGCAGGGCGGTGATGATGATGAACGGGTCCATCCAGGACTGGAAGTTGACGACGATCAGCAGGTAGATCAGCACGATGGAAACCATCAGCCCGATGATGAGCTGGCCATAGGCTCCGTACATGGTCACGGCGGCCCCATGAATCTCCGTTGCGGCCGTCTTGGGCAGCAGGGATTTCGTGTCGCTGATGACCTTCTTGACGTCCGTCAGCACGGCCCCGAGGTCCCGTCCTTCGGTGGAGACGTAGATGTCCACCTCCGGCATGGAGTTGAAGTGGGACACCTCACCCGGCGTGCCGGTCGGCACGACGGTGCTGATGCTGCCCAGAAGCTGGTCGCCCGTACCGGTCGGGTTGCCGTCGCCCTTGTCCACCGGAATGGTCAGCAGGTCGCTCAGATGCGTCAGCTGGTCCTGCGAGACGTAGGTGTTCAGCGGGAATGTGACGTCGTTGCTGGGGTCGAGCCAGAACTGCGGGTCCACCGTGCTGGAACCGGAGAGCGTCATCAGCTGGTTGTTGGCGAGGTCGGCCTCGGTCAGGCCGGTGGCCTGGCTGAAGGTCCGGTTGCCACGGATCATCAGTGTTGGTGTCTTCATCGTCTGCTGGATGACGACATCGGCAGCCCCCGGGATGTGCCGCAGGCGGGTCATGATCTTGCGGGCATAGTCATAATTGTCGGCAATGTCCGGCCCGTTGATCTGGATGTCGATCGGTGCGGGAGAGCCGAAATTGAGGATCTTCGCCGTCAGGTCCGCCGGCTGGAAGGTGAAGACCGTCCCGGGGAAGCGGGCGGAGAGGTCCTTGCGCAGCAGGGCACGATAATCCCACACGGGGGAGGCTTCGTTTTTCAGGGCGATGGTCAGGTCGCAGTCCTGCGTCCCGATGGTCGGTGTCGGGATGAAGGCCTGGTTGTGCGCCCCTTCCGGCAGGCCGCAGTTGCTGACGATCTCTTCCACCTGGCCGGGCAGGTCCTGCTCGATGCGGTCGGAGACCAGAGCGGCAATGCGGCCCGCAACCTCGATACGGGTACCCAGCGGGGCCCGCATGTGCATCTGGAGGGCGTTGGACTTCGTCTCCGGGAAGAAGTCCCGCCCGGCCGTGAAGTAAAGCCCCAATGACAGGACGGAAAGGCCGAGGAAGATGCCGACAAACAGTTTGCGCTGCTCCACACAGCGGACCAGAATGGCGTAATAGCCGTCCCGGAAGCTGTTGAACTTTTCCTCAAAGCCCCGCTGGAAGCGGATGAAGAAGCCCATGACACCGCTGCGTGGTGGCAGGGGAGCGGAATGGTTGTGGCTGTCCGTCCCGTCGCCACGGTTGGCCGGGTGACCGGCCGCCACGGCAGCAGCGTTGGCATCGGCAGTATGCTGCTCCCTGTCCGGGATGTCATGGCCGTGACCATGATTGGCCAGCAGATATTTTGCCATGGTCGGGACCAGCGTCCGGGAGAGGACGAAGGAGGCGATCATGGCGAAGATGATGGCTTCCGCCATCGGGCGGAAGAGGTAACCGGCCACGCCGTCCAGCTCGAACAGGGGCAGCCACACGATGCAGATGCAGGTGGTGGAGACGAAGGTCGCCGTCACGATCTGGTTGGCGGCATCGATGATGGCAGGTTCAAGCTCCTTGCCCATCTCGAGATGGGTGTCGATGTTCTCGATCATCACCGTGGCGTCGTCCACGAGGATGCCGACCGCCAGGGCCAGCCCGCCCAGTGTCATCACGTTGATGGATTCCCCGGCCCAGCTCAGCCCGATGACCGAGCAGAGAATGGCCAGCGGGATGGAGGTGGCGATGATGACGGTGGACCGCCACGAGCCGAGGAAGAGCAGCACCACGATGCCGGTCAGGAAGGCAGCGGTGACCATTTCCCGCACCACGTCCTTGATGGCGTCCTTCACGAAGATGGAGGCGTCGGTCAGGATGCTGACCTTCACGTCATCCGGCAGCACGGCCCGCAGGCGGGGGAGGGCCTTCTTCACGCCATCCACCACGTCCAGCGTGGAGGCTTCGCCGCTCTTCATGACGACGACCTCGACGCCCTGACGTCCCTTCACGAGCACGAGGTTCGTCTGCGGATGGCCGCCACGATAGACGTCCGCCACGTCGTGAACGTAGATCACCGCATTGCCCACCCGTTTGACCGGAATGTTGCCGATGGCCTTCATGCTCTTGGGGGTGGCGTTGGTCTGCACCATCCAGTCCACGGCGTCGATCTTCTGGTCACCGGCGGGCAGGACGATGTTCTGGTCATGCATGGCGTTCTGCACGTCCATGGCCGAGAGATGGTGCGCCCGCAGCTGGTCCTGGTTCAGCGTGACCATCACGAAGCTGTCCATCCCGCCATAGGGATGCGGCACCACAGCCCCCTCGACGGTGACCAGAAGCGGACGGACACGGATCATCGCCAGCTTGTAGAGGTCGGACGGCGTCTGCTTGTCCGAGGTGATCTGTAGCGAGATGACTGGAACGGAAGACGCATCCAGCCGCATGATCATCGGGGCCGGGATGTTCACTGGCAGCTGCTTGATGACGGTCTGGGAAATGGCGGTGACTTCCGCCTCTGCCTCGCCAATCTCAGACCCGGGCTGGAAGAAGATCGTCACGATCCCACGCCCGTAATAGGAGTTGGACTCCATGTGCTCGATGCCCTCCACGGTGGAGGTCACCATCAGCTCGTAATTGTAGATGATGCGGCCTGCAAATTCCTCAGGCAGCATCCCGCCATAGGTCCAGACGGCAGAGACCACCGGGATCTTGATATTCGGAAAGACGTCAGTCGGTGTTTTGAAGACTGACATCACCCCGAACATCACGATCAGGATGGACAGTACCACAAAGGTCAGAGGCCGCTTCAGGGCGGTGATGACAATGGCATTCATGGGTCGGACTGTTCCAGTTTTATTCCAGAGGCAGAAGGAAGCCGGGACAATCTAGGCAAAAAGGACGACAGGGCGAATTAAATACTGTTTTAGTCTGAGTTATGACATCTCCGTAAGGTACGGCACCTTCTTCTGTAGGGCAGGCAGAAAGGCCCCTGCTTCTGTTCTACAGTCCTCATCCTGTCACGAGATGAGGGGAGCATAGGTTACAGGAATGTCACGGAATGCAGCGCTCCGTCTGTATGGGTACGGAAGGAAAAAACCGCCAAGGGTGTTTCTTCCTTCCGTGCCGATAGTGTCAGTTTTTGGGAAGCTGGTCCGGTGTTTCTGCCTGCGGGATGGAGTGGCGGATGTGTTTCACGGTACTTTCCTTCACGGGGCTGCTGTTATTGCCCCAGCTCTGCCGGATGAAGCTGACAACATCAGCTACTTCCCTGTCAGAGAGCGTGTCCGCAAAGCCCGGCATGGTGAAGGCGGAGGCCGCCGTAGGCAGGGTGTGCATACTGTCGCCGGCCAGAATGATATGGATGAGTGATGTGGCATCATCCGTCATCACGATGGGGTTGCCAGCCAGTGGGGGGAAGACCGTTCCATACCCGGCACCATCGGTGCGGTGGCAGGCGGCGCAGCGGTCCATGTAGGTCTGTGCCCCGGGCTGGGAGAGGTCGGCACGGCGGAGCATGTCGGTCGTCGTGGGGTCATAGACCCAGGGTGTTTCCTTCCGTGCCGGGGCCAGCTGCATGAGGTAACGGGCAATGGCGTGCAGGTCCGCCTCCTTGAAGGCATGGGCACTATGGACGATGACAGGCGTCATCCCGCCAAAGCTGGCACCAGTCCGGGACCGCCCCGTGCGGAGGAAATCCACGATGTCCTGTTCGCTCCAGCGGCCCAGTCCTGTCCGGTTTTCCTGCCGGAGGGAGGGGACGACCCATTGTTCCACCACGCCCCCGCCAGAGAGGAAGAGCGGCCCGTCCTTGGCTGTCTGGGCTTTTTCATTGAGGGTGATGCTGCGGGGGCTGTGGCAGGCCCCGCAATGGCCGGGTCCTTCCACCAGATAGGCTCCACGGGCAAGTATGGGGTCGGAGAACTGGTTGTTGGTGCGCAGCTGGGCAGACTGGATGGAGGGTGAGAACAGCCAGCGCCAGATATGCAGGGGCCAGCGCATGGAAAGTGGCCAGATCAGCCCATTGGCGGGCGGGTCAACAGGCTGCGGTGTCACCCCCCTCTGGAAATAGACATAGAGGGCATGGATGTCCGCCTTGCTCAGCCGTGCGTAGGAGGGATAGGGCATGGCCGGATAGAGGGCGCTGCCATCCTTGCGGATGCCGAGCTGGACGGCCCGGGCGAATTCGGCTTCGGTATAGTGGCCGATGCCGTGGACGGGGTCTGGCGAGATGTTGGTGGAGTAGATGGTGCCTATGGGCAGCTTGAAGGGCATCCCCCCGCTGTAGGGTGGCCGCCCCGGCTGGGTGTGGCAGGCGGCACAGTCGCCCAGAACGGCCTGATAATGGCCCTCTTCAATCAGTCCGGCAGGCAGGGGAGCATCATCAGCCTGTGCAGGACGGGTGGGCAGGGTGGCAGCCACGATGCCCAGCAGACCCAGCCCCATCATCAGCAGGGGGCGAAGGGGGGATGTGCGTTTCGTGCCGGTGGAACGGAGGAACAGGGACATCAGGCGTGTACCATCGGGCCGGGATTGCGGAGATAGGTCTGGCGGATATGGTAAGCGGACCAGTAGGCCAGTGCTGCCACCAGGCCTGTCGGGTTGTATCCCATTCCTTGCGGGAAGGCGCTGGAGCCGATGACGAAGAGATTCGGGACGTCCCAGCTCTGGAGATACCGGTTCAGGGCGCTGGTCTTCGGGTTGCTGCCCAGAATGACACCACCGCTGAGATGTGTTGTCTGATAGATGCGGCTGTCGAAAAGCTGGCCCGGCTGGAGGCTGTTCAGGCTGGTCCGTGTGGCCCCCATGGCCTGGGCAATGTCGCCGATCTGCCTGACGACATACTGGTTCATGCGGATGTCGTTGTCCTTCCATGTGAAGGTCATCCGCAGCATGGGCTGGCCATAGGCATTGCGCCATGTGGGGTCCAGGTCGAGATAGACATCCCGGTAGGCCATGTTGCTGCCATGGGCATCAATGCTGAAGGAATGCCTGTACTGGTCGATCATGGCGGCCTTGTAGGCACCTCCCCAGCGGGGTGATCCTTTTCCGCCACTGCCCTGTGCGGCAGCAATGGGCTTGAGGCCCGCCTGATTGACCCAGACAGGAGACCCGCCAATGAAACCGGCCCGCCCCCGGTCGAAACCGGGCTGGTTGAAGTCATCAATGGCCACGCCAGCGCCGCCGGCGCCGACAAACTGGTTTGTGCAGCGGTTTTCCGGCAGCCAGACACGGGAGGAGGTGATGGTCTGGTAGGTGAAATTGCGGCCGATGGTCCCGCTCTGGCTGACCGGGTCATAGGGTTTGCCAATGCCGGATGTCAGCATGAGGTGGACATTGTGCAGCTGGAAGGCGCTGAGGATGACCAGATCCGCCTCAATGACCTGTTCGGAGTCGGTTTTGAGGTCGATGTACCGCACACCGGTGGCTCTCTTGCGGGTGTCATCCAGCAGGATTTCCAGCACCTGTGCCTGTGTGATGAGCCGGAAGCGTTTGTCCTGCCGCAGAGCGGGCAGGATGTTCACGTTCGGGGAGGCTTTGGAATAGAGATAGCAGGCATAGCCACTGCAATAACCGCAGAAGTTGCAGGGGCCCATCTGGCAGCCATAAGGGTTGGTATAGGGCTGGGAGGCATTGGCGGCAGGCATGCTGTAAGGGTGGAAGCCTGCCTCCCGGGCTGCTTGGCGGAAGACGCTGGCAGAGAAGGTGTCTGCCATGGGCGGCAGGGGAAAATGGCTGGAGCGGTCCAGGGCAAAGACGTTGCCACGGCCTGTTTTCTGCCCCTGCACGGAGGATGCCTCCCCCGAAGTTCCAAAGACCTTCTCTGCCTTGTCGAAAAACGGTTCCAGTTCTCCGTAGCTGATTCCGTAATCCTGGAGGTGCATGTCTTTGGGGATGAATTTCTGCCCGTAGCGCTCAATGGTGGCGCTGCGCAGGCGGAGGTCATCCTCCGTGACACGGAAGTGGCAGCCTGACCAGTGCAGTCCGGCACCACCAACGCCTTCGCCAGGGAGGAAGGCGGCCAGCTGGCGGTAGGGCAGGGCAGTCTGGTCCGGGCGGTTGCGGATGGTCAGGGAGGTGCGGGCCAGTTTCTGGAAGAGGCGCTTGCGCACGGCGCCCCGCAGTTCGTCAATGGAGCCGGGATAGGTCCCTTCCACGGCTGTGCTGTGGTCGTGCCCACGTTCCAGCATGGTGACGTTCAGTCCGGCCTCTGTCAGTTCCTTGGCCATGATGCTGCCGGCCCAGCCAGCGCCGATGACAACGACATCCGGCTTGGCGGGAGGGAATGTCTGGTCTGTCATGGTTCATCCCTCCTCATTCTGGAAAGAGGCGCTGTATGGGTCCGGTTTTGGAGGCATGCCGACCGGGCCCAGGGGGTAGCGGGCCCCGTCCTGGTTGATCCAGTCCATGAAGTCCGCCCTGGCACCGGGAAAATCCATCATTTTCCAGCCAGCCATGTTGTGGTTGCCGCCATAGGCAGGGTCGGAGAAGGCTCCTTCCAGTGTATTGGTCCGCAGCTGCTCGAAGAAGGCGGCACCGGGAATGTCATTGAGGTGGAGCCTGTTATCTTCCAGCGCATGCAGCACCTCATCCTGCCATTGTGGCGAGAGGGCTGCAAAAACGGCATCATGCAGCATGAGGCAATGGGTGTTTATGGGCGTGATGGCCCCACGATAGAGGTCCTGTGGGCTGTAGGGCAGCTGGTAGCCCAGCTCTGGCGGCCCATTCACGAAGGGAGCCTTCATGTACCAGAGGTCACCCCGGCCGTAAGGGGTGGTCATTTGCCTGTCGATGAAGCGGGGTACGCCGAGGGCCTGGGCTCCCGGCCCGTTTTCATCCTGCGGAAAGATGCGCTCGCACGCATGGCAGAGAAAGAGATATTCCTCCGCACTGAAAAAGACGGGCCTGTAATGGGCGGGGTCATCATCCGGGGGGGCGGGCTGTTGTTTCCCATCCTTTTCGTCTGCCCGGGCGGCATGGCTGAGCAGGGGAAGGCTGGAGAGGGAGGCTGCCCCTCCCATGAAGCCACGCCGGGACAGCGGGGCAGGAGCATCGTGGGAGGGAGGGGAGGAAGATGATGTCATCGCACAGGGCGGCCCGGTTTGAGAAAGTCCAGAAGAGGGGGCAGAATGGGAAAAAAGGCAGCAGAAGACAAGTTAACCAGCTGTCATGCCTGTTTTCTTCCGCCTTTTTTCCCGTATTGGGCGCACAGGTCCGTTATTGGGGCAGGGTGAGCATGTGGGGCTGGGGAGAATGGATGCGGCCTGCGGAAGGTGCCTGGCCTGTTTCCGTATCAGCCGGTTTCTGCCAGCTGCCGGCAGTGCTGGCAGCATTGCCAACGGCCCGGTCTGCCGTTGCGGTGGCACCGGTCACGACCGTGCTGGCCGGGGGCTGCGGTGCAGCCGGGGGTGTGCTGGATAGATCCGTGCTGCTCAGCTCCTGGCTCTGAATGGTGGCGGCATTCAGCGGTGTGCCTGTTGCGTCCGTCAGCCATGAGGCCAGATGGCTGCGAACCTGGTATTCCAGCTCGACATTCATGTCATCCATGAGCTGCGTGTTGAGCGTATGGAGGTTGTGCTCCAGCCCGAGCTTGCCCGGGGCATCAATCGTGCGCTGGACATGCGCCGTGATGAAGCCGTGGTGATGGCTGGCGGTGTCATTCAGGTTCAGCTGGACTGTATAACTCCCGCTGAGGGCATGGTGCGGGGCCTTGCTCATCTCCGCTTTCGTGATGGTGAAGCTGGCCGTACCGGATGCTCCCATGGCGTGCAGGCGCTGGCGCCCCATAAGGGCCAGAGCGTCGGCGGGGTTGGTCGGGCTGTGGGAGGACAGGGCGTCACTGTCGGGCTGGACCTGGTTGCTGACATCAACCTGGCTGACATTCAGGTTGAGGGGGGGCAGGTAGCTGTAATCCGGTGACGGGAATGTTTCCTCTCCGGAACCGCCGGAGGCACAGCCTGCCAGCAGAGCCAGCGCACAGCCCATTCCCAGGCTGAAGAGAGAGGAACGCAGCTTCATGCGGCTGACCAGATGAGGCGTTCTGGCACTATGGTTCGTCATGGTTTTCATGTCCGGCGCCTGTTGTTTTTTCGTGGTCCTGCGGGGTGAGCCGGTCCCGGTCGGGCAGGCCTGCTGTCCGACCGGCCTCAAAAAAGAAAGACTGCCCCCAGTGTCTGGAAGAAAATGGAAAAGATGTCCGGTTTTGTCCAGTCTCTTCCTGTGTGGTGGCCTGTGTATCGGTCTGGGAGGACGAAGGTGACAGGGCGATGTCCTTCCACAGGGCCGAGGCCTTGCCCACGCCATAATCTTCCAGCCGGAAGGGGTGGGCATGTTTCAGTTCCTCAATGCAGTTGGGGTTGCTGATGAACCATGAGAGGAGAAAGATGGGGACCAGTGGCGTAAGCGGCCCATCTCCCAGCAGGAGTTCACCCTGCGGGTGGTAGAAAAGGGGCTGCTGTGCTGTTTGCGGGTCTATCTGCCCTGCCGGGCCGGGCCAGAAGAGGTAGAAGGTTTCTCCGTTTCTTTCGTCACTGAAGCGGCAGGCCACACCTCTGTCTGTCGGCATGGTCAGTTCGGCCCGGATGATGCGGCCACTGAAAGGGGAGCAGGCCAGCGTGTGGGGGCCGGCGGGCCGTGTCTCCAGCATGGCCCGGATGAACCGGGGCGCAAAGGGCTGGCCAGTTGCATCCGCTGCCTCCAGCTCCAGTGAGGTCTCTTCACCATCCAGCAGTGTGGCGGGAGACAGGACAAGAAGCGACCTGCTGACAGAGCGGAACCAGAGGCCGAGCAGCTGGAGGCGGGCCGTGTGCGGCAGGTTGGTGAGTGGGGCCATGGCCTCATGCGGGAAGCAGGCCTCGGCTGGCAGAGGTGTTACCCGGCCCAGCAGCGTCGTGCTGAGTTGCTGTAGGGCGGGGGCAACGGCCTCCCTGATCTTCTGGCTCCAGTGTTTGTCCAGCGCCAGGGCGTGGCAGGCGAGGATATCCCCTTCAGGTGTGAGCCACCAGCAGGCTTCCTGCCCTGTGTGCCTGTGCTGGAGACTCAGGACCTCCATCCCGGCAGGGGCCGGATGACGCCCGTTGCACTGCCAGCCCGGATAGAGCCGTTCGACGGGCTGCCTGTCCCGCTGGAGAGGTACTGGAAGCCCTGCTGTCATGGCGCTCCAGCATCACCGTTTTTCTGGCCATCGGGCAGGCTTTCACGGGTGAAGGTGAAAGCCGTGTTGCAGAAATGGCATTCCATGGAGATCACGCCATCCTGTGCCATGTGGTCGAGGTCCTCCCCGCTGAAACGTTCCAGCACCCCCTGGAGGCGGGCCCGGCTGCACCGGCAGCCGAAGGAGAGAGGCCTGGCCGGGGCCAGCTCCACATCCAGCGTGCCGAAGAGACGGTTGATGAGCGCCCCGGGGGAGAGCTGTGGGTTGAAGAGCTCCTCTGCCGTCAGGGTCTGGCCAAAGGTGCAGGCCGTTTCCCACAGGTCCTGGATGGTGGCATCGGCTGGTCTGTGGTCATCATTGCCCGCAATCGGGGTGCTGTCTGGCAGGCGTTCCAGTACCAGGGCTCCGGCCTGCCAGCCCGATTCCGTATGGCGGGAGAAGAGGTGGATGGCGCAGTCATGCTGCTCACTGGTCTGGAAATAATGTTCGGCCATGTCAGCCAGAGTGGGGCCTTCGAGCCCGACAATGCCTTGATAACGGTCGGTATCCGGCCCCTGATCCACGGTAAAGGCCATATAGCCCTTGCCCAGCAGTCCGGAAGCATCTTCCGGCAGGGGGAGGGTGTAATCTTCAGCCATGCGGGCGGTAAAGCGCAGTTCGCCTGTATCGGTGCAGTCTGCAAGGAACAGGGAAACAGGTCCGTCTCCTTTGACCTGAAGGGAGAAGGACCCTTTGAATTTGAGGGCCGTCGCCATGGCTGCCACGAGGGCGAGCGCCTGTCCGCCAAGGAGGCGGACCGGTTCTGGCAGTTCATCATGGCGGGAGAGGATGGCCCCGGCCAGCGGGCCAAGTGTGATCAGCCGCCCCCGTACTGGCACATGGCCAAGATGGAACGGTGTGATGGCATGGGCGACCGTGAGGTCGGGGACATCATGCGGGCGGGGCGTTGCTGCGGGCGTGGTGGTTTCTGTCACCGGGGTCACAATCCTCTCTGTCGGGCCTGTCTGGCCTGATGCCGTACCCCCTCCGGGGCAGGCATCAGGCGGAAGGGTCTAGCCCTGATAGGCCGAAAGATCATCCTTCTCCATGCACCAGAGCAGAAGCCCTTTCTGGGCATGTAGGCGGTTTTCGGCTTCATCAAACACGATGGAGGCCGGGCTTTCGAACACGGCCTTGCTGACTTCTTCCCCTATATGGGCAGGCAGGCAGTGCATGAACAGGGCCTGGGGTGAGGCCAGCGCCATGAGGGTTTCATCCACATGGTAAGGGCGGAACAGCCTGAGGCGTTTTTCCGCATCTTCATCCCCCATGCTGACCCATGTGTCCGTGATGACGGCATCCGCTCCTGCTGCGGCCTCCTTGGGGTCATGCGTCAGGCGGATGTCACCGCCATTGTCCCGGGCCCATTGTACTGCGGTTTCGGACGGGGTGAACTCCCCTTCCGGTGTGGCCAGATGCAGGGTGAAGCCCAGTCGGGCTGCGGCCTCGATCATGGAGGTGGCAACATTGTTGCCATCGCCGATCCAGGCCAGTTTTTTGCCGGTGATAGGTCCCCTGTGTTCCTCAAAGGTAAGGATGTCGGCCAGAATCTGTACAGGGTGGGAGATCGGTGTCAGCCCGTTGATGACCGGCACGCTGCTCCAGCGGGCCAGCTCACGCAGGTTGGCATCCTTGCCCGTGCGCAGCACGATGACATCCAGAAAACGGGAGAGGACACGGGCCGTATCGGCAATGCTTTCTCCACGCCCCAGTTGCATGTCGGATGGAGCCAGCACGTTGACGGTCCCGCCAAGCTGTTTCATCCCGACTTCAAAGGAGACACGGGTGCGGGTGGAGGGGCGGGACATCATCAGCCCCAGCGCACGGCCGGCCAGTGGCTGGCCGGGGCAGAGCGGATGTCTGCGCCCCTGCTGGAGAGCCTTGACCCGTGCGGCGAGCGTGAGGATGTGCCGCAGTGTCTCGGTGGAGTGGTCCTTGATGTCCAGGAAGTGACGGGGCGATGAGGCCTTGGTGGTACTCACGCAGGTGTCTCCTTACTTGTTGGCAAGGGCGTGAGCAGCACGCCCGATGCGGGTGCAGGCTTCCTGACAGTCAGCCTCGGTTGCAATGAGGGGCGGAACCAGACGCAGCACGTTGTCCCCTGCGCCTATGGCCAGAAGGCCCTCGGCCATGACAGCGGCCAGAACATCCCCGACAGGGATGCGGCAGCGCAGGCCCCGCATCAGTCCGACACCACGGACTTCCTCGAAAATGGTGGGATATTCCCTCACGCAGGCTTCAAGCATTGTGCCAAAGGCGGCACCGGTCTTGCGGACATGCTCCAGAAAGCCGGGTGACAGAATCTCTTTCAGCACGGCCAGCCCGGCCGAGCAGGCCAGTGGGTTGCCGCCATAAGTGGTGCCATGCGTGCCGGGTGTGAGGTGCTGGGCCAGGTCTTCACGGGCCAGTACAGCCCCGAGCGGTACGCCCCCGCCAATGCCTTTGGCGGAGGACACGACATCCGGTGTGATGCCTGCCTGCTCGAAGGCGAAGAGCGTACCGGTACGGCCCATGCCGCTCTGTACCTCATCAATGCCCAGATAGAGGCCTTTCTCATCGCACAGGGCACGGAGGCCCTGCAGGAATTCATGGTCTGCTGCCCGGATGCCACTTTCCCCCTGCACGGGTTCCAGCAGGATGCCGGCTGTCTGGTCTGTCACGGCGGCCCGGACGGCGTTGAGGTCGTTGAAGGGCACATGGTCGAACCCTTCCACCGGTGTGCCGAACCCTTCCAGATAGGCCGGATTGCCGGTTGCGGAAATGGTGGCCAGTGTCCGTCCATGAAAGGCATTGTTGAAACAGATGATGCGTGTGCGTTCGGGGTGACCATTTTTGTACTGGGCCCGCCGGATCAGTTTGATGAGGCCCTCATTGGCCTCCGCACCGGAATTGCAGAAGAGGACTGAATCCGCAAAGCTGTTCGCCACCAGCATGTCCGCCAGGGCCCTGGCCTGTGGAACCTGATAGAGGTTTGAGACGTGGATGACTTTGCTGGCCTGTTCGGTGATGGCCTTCACGAGGGCCGGGTGGCTGTGGCCAAGGGAGGACACGGCAATGCCAGCTCCGAAGTCCAGATAGCGTCGTCCATCCGTGCCGGTGAGCCAGAGGCCTTCGCCATGCTCAAAGGCAAGGTCAAAGCGTTTGTAGTTCGGCATGATGGAGGCGATCATGGTGGACGCGTTCCCGGTCTGAAAAATCAACGACATACAGCCCGTATCCGGTGGCGCATCAGTTCCATGCCTCCAATGGAAAATACCCCTGTCCGGTTTTCAGATCAGGGGGAGCTGCCCGACCATACTGCTTGCAGAACGGGGAATCGTCAAACCCTGTTTTGCAGGCAGGCCATGGAGGGCTTTGCAGCCGGACGCATGGCTTTCAGTCCGGCAGCCGCCGATAGATGAGATTCCGTGCCAGCCAGCAGCTAACACGCAGCTGGTGGAGGCGTCCGTTCCGCCGTTCGAAGTGGAGGGTCCAGTCGCCGGGCGGGGTGTGATCCAGAGCCCGGGGGCAGGGGAAGGCCCACAGGTCCGGTCCCAGTCCGGTCAGCCGTTCCATCCGCCCTGTTCCCAGAAAACCGGAGAACCCGCCATGCAGCAGCCCGCTCTGGCTGGTGATGGTGAAACGGGAGCCGTCCAGCTCCTCACATTCATAGTCTCCGGCAAGTTCTTCCGGGTCGGGCTGGGGGCTGGCAGGGTAGGGGCGGAGCAGGGCATGCCGGTTCTCCCCTGGCCGTTCCATGATGATGTGGGGCGTGGGGATTTCCTGTGTGCTGGCCTGCATGTGTTCGCCCTGTATATGCCGCACACGGAGGTTCCCGGCCTCGGCAAGCTGGGGGGAGATGATGTCCAGCGTTTCCGGCAGCATGAGGTAGCGGAGCTGAAGCTTGCCCGGTGCTGCTGCGGTGATGCGGGCGGAGAGGCCGGTTTCCTCATCCAGCCAGAGGCCCTCCAGTGCATGGGGAGCCTGTCTGCCAGAGGGGGCCTGTCGGGCAGCCGGTTTTCCCTCTTCTCCCAGAAAGGCCCGGAACAGGTTGGCGGCGGCCTGCTGGGCCGGGGACATGTGGTTGAAGAGGACCACGACAGAGAGGCGCAAGGCGGCACAGTGCAGCCGGTGGGACCGCCAGCCCCGCAGGGCGCCGCCATGGGCTGTGATCTCATGGCCTGCGATGGTGCCATGCTGCAGCCCGAAGCCGTAAGGCGCCTTGTGCCCGTTATCGAACAGGACGGGGCGGCTCATGCGGTTATAGAGGCCTTCGGGGTCATCACGCTGCTGGTCGATGAAACGTTCCCAGGCGATCATGTCATCCAGCGAGGCTGCCATCCCGGCATCCCCTGTCCAGTAGATGTGATTGCGGGCGGGCCAGTAGCCGCCCTCCTGTGTCCCCTCATAGCCGGTTGTGCCATCGGGCAGGGCGCTGGTTTCCGCCGCCAGGATGGCTCGCCTCATGCCGACCCTGTCGAAAACATGCTGCTGGAGCAGCTCGGCAAAGCTCAGCCCGCTTTCTTCTTCCATCGCCTCGGAAATCAGACGGAAATTCTGATTGACGTAGGAATAGGATGTGCCGGGAAGAAACTGGAGGGACCGTGTCCCGGTGATGACCCTGTCGGAATCCGCCGGGCTGAATGTGCCTTCAATGGCGGCACCATGCAGCATGGCCACGGCCCAGTAATCCCGCAGGCCGGACTGGTTGTGAGCCAGCTGTGTGACAGTGGGCGGGTCGGAGCGGAGCCGGGGCAGTCGCCTGTGGATGTATGGGGCCAGGGTTTCCGGGTTTTCGTAACGGTCCAGCAGGGTGGCGCAGGTGAACTGCTTGGTGATGGAACAGATGCGGAACAGGCTTGCGGGCGTGAAAGGCAGGCGGCGTTCCAGCGAGGCATAGCCCCAGCAGTGCCGGGCGATCACTTCCCCCTCATGCAGGACGGCAACAGCTCCACCGGGGCCGGGATAACGGGTGGCCGTGGCGTGCATTTCTTCCTTCAGGCGCCCGGTCCGGGGCAGGATGGAGTGTTGTGCGTGCATGAGAACTCACTGGCGGGTACTATGGAGAGGCCTGTTACCAGTGATGAAGATTTTGGACGGGCAGGGCAAGAGCAAGTTATG
This sequence comes from Parasaccharibacter sp. TMW 2.1888, assembly GCF_023167265.1. NCBI lineage: Bacteria > Pseudomonadati > Pseudomonadota > Alphaproteobacteria > Acetobacterales > Acetobacteraceae > Parasaccharibacter > Parasaccharibacter sp. TMW 2.1888. The sequence continues at coordinate 762,560 of NZ_CP030979.1, read as the reverse complement.
GACTGATCGCATGGATGTTATCCCACCTTCACCAGATTATCAGAGCCTGAAAGACGCAGCTCTGGCCCATCTGGCCCGCTTTGCCACGACCCGGCAAAGCTTGCGGCAGATGTTGCAGCGGCGTGTTCGCCGCTGGGGGGTACGGGCTGCCCGGGCTGGCATGTTTGCCGAGGAGGTCGCTGCACATGAGGCCGTCTGCCTGCCGGTTATCGACCAGATCGTGGAGGAGATGGGGCGCTTCGGAGCTGTGGATGATGCGGCCTTTTCCCGTTCCAGGTCCCGCAATCTGGCCCGTGCCGGGCGGTCCCGCCGAGCTGTGCAGGCCCATCTTCAGGCAAGGGGCGTTGATGGTGAGACGGTCCGGCAGGCGGTGGATGAGAGCCTGGGAGAGGCAGGGGAGGAGCAGGCCCATCAGGCCGAACTGGCCGCCGCACTCATCCTGGCTCGCAAAAGGGCGGTCGGGCCATTCCACAGGCCCGACAGGCCGGAGAAGGAACACATGAAGGTACTGGCCATTTTTGCCCGCAACGGTTTTTCGCAGGATGTTGCGGAGAAGGCGCTTGGAATGGACAGGGAGGATGCGGAAGATCTGATTATCGGGTTCCGGTCCCTGTGATGTTCCGTTGGGCAGGAACCAGATTCAGCCTCAATGTCCGGTTAGGCTGATGTCTGGCGAGAATGGGCAGAGCGTGAGGTGGACCATGCAGAAAAGCGGGGCTGTCATGCAGGGATGGCAGATGTGGGACCGCCGGAAGGAGGTGCTGGCCCTGTGTGTCTGCCTCACTCTCGGAGCATGCAGCTCGGTCGGATCCTACCATGGGCCGGTGCAGTGTGCGCCTTATGCGCGGCAGGTGAGTGGGGTCAACCTGCGGGGGCGGGCTGCCAGCTGGTGGTGGGAAGCCCGGGGCCATTACCAGCGTAGCCACAGGCCACAGCCGGGGAGTGTGCTGGTGTTCCGGGCAAGCTCCCGTATTCCGGATGGGCATGTGTCGGTCGTGCGGCGCCTGCGGACGAAGCGGCGGATTGAAGTGGATCATGCCAACTGGGTTGGCGGGCGTATTGAGCACAGTGTGCCGGTGGAGGACATCTCCCCAAGGGGGGACTGGTCGCTGGTCCGGGTCTGGTGGGCCCCGGCAGGAAGTATGGGCAGGCGTGCATATCCCACCTATGGTTTTATCCTGCCAATGCGCTAGGATGCCTTCACGACATGGGTGGGCCCATGGGCCGGGGGTTGCACAATCAGTACGCCCCTGCCACATGGGGGACGCCTCAACCTTATCAGGGAGTATGGTCCTATGGGCAGCATGAGTCCGATTCATTGGATAATCCTTGCCGTTATTGTACTGGTGCTGTTCGGTGGTGGCGGCAAGATCAGCAGCCTGATGGGCGATTTCGCCAAGGGGATCAAATCCTTCAAGAAGGGCATGGCCGAGGATGACCGGGAGGGAACCGCCGCCCCGCAGCAGACTGACGAACGTCTGTCCCCGCCCCAGCCCCAGCAGGGTACGGCAGCGCCCCATCAGCAGCCGGATGCCCGTATGGCTGATGATGAAAGCCACCGTTCCCGTTGATCCCGCTCTGCGGAACAGTTCCGGCACCTGAAGACCCGATGATACCCATATGACTTTCTGCACAGACTGGCGGGCCGTGCCCCGCTCCTGCTGGGGTGCGGCCGTGGCTCTGGGCAATTTTGATGGCGTGCATCGAGGTCATGTCCATTTGCTTCAGAGCCTGAAGATGGCTCGCCCCGGCTGTCGGTTGGGGGTGCTGACCTTCGAGCCACATCCACGGTCTTTTTTCCGTCCGCAGGACCCACCCTTCCGTCTCATGCGGCCGGAGGTGCGTGCCGCCGCCCTGAAGGAACAGGGCGTAAGCTGCATCGTGCAGGCAGAGTTTGATGAGGCTTTTTCCCATCTGGGTGCCGAGGCCTTCGTGCGGGATGTGCTGATCGAGGGGCTGCATGTGGCTCATGTGGCCTGTGGGGCGGACTTCGCCTTCGGGCACCGGCGGGAGGGTGATGTCACGTTTCTGGAGCAGCTTCTGGTGGAGCATGGCGTGGGCGTCAGTATCGTCCCGCAGCTGGCGGATGTGGCAGGGCCGGTGTCTTCCAGCCGGATACGCCGTCTCCTTCAGGAGGGTTATCCCGAGAAGGCAGCGGAGCTTCTGGGGCGCAACTGGGCCATCACGGGAGAGGTGGTCCAGGGGGATCAGCGGGGGCGCCTTCTGGGGTTCCCGACAGCCAACATTGCGCTGAAGGAGCATCTGGAGCCTGCCAGGGGTGTCTATGCCGTGAGGGTGCAGATGCCGGACGGTCGGCTCGTGCCCGGCGTGGCCAATCTTGGCCGCCGCCCGACCATCAATGACGGGCGGGAGAGCCGGCTGGAGGCTCATCTTTTCGATGTGGATGAGGACCTGTACGGCCAGATTCTGGGGGTGGAGCTGGTTGCTCTGCTCCGGGACGAGAAACGCTTTTCCTCCCTTGATGAGCTGAAGGCCCATATTGCGGCAGATGCCGCACAGGCGAGGCAGGTGCTCGGCAAGACAGGGGGTTGACCGGGACGGCAGGCTCTCTCCATAAGTACAGTTATTTTTATCCCGTACTGAGAGCTGGCGCACCTATTCCATGTCTGAGCCTGTAGAAAAGACCGATACCGTTTTCCGTGAGCAGCAGGAGCGTTACCGGGGAACGGTCTTCCTGCCCAAGACATCTTTCCCCATGCGGGGCAACCTGCCAAAGCGGGAGCCGGACATGCTGGCCCATTGGGCGGAGGCGGGGCTGGATGGCCAGATAGCGGAGGCCGGGCGTCGGGCGGACAGCATCTTCACGCTGCATGATGGCCCGCCCTATGCCAACGGGCATATCCATATCGGCCATGCCCTCAACAAGGTGATGAAGGACGTCATCAACCGTGCCCAGCGCATGAATGGGGCGCAGGTGCGCTACATGCCGGGATGGGACTGCCACGGCCTGCCGATCGAGTGGAAGGTCGAGGAGGAATATCGCCGGAAGGGCAAGGACAAGGATGCCGTGCCGGTTCTCCAGTTCCGTGCGGAATGTCGGGAATATGCCGCAAAGTGGGTGGAGGCCCAGCGGGAGGACTTCAAACGTCTGGGCATCCAGGCGGAGTGGGACAACCGCTACGTGACGATGGACTTCGCCTCCGAGGCGCAGATTGCCGAGGAAATCGGCAAGTTCCTTCTCAATGGCCGTCTCTATCGTGGGTTGCGCCCCGTGATGTGGAGTCCGGTCGAGAAGACGGCCCTGGCCGAGGCGGAAGTCGAATATCACGACATCACCTCCACGACCCTGTTCGTGGCTTTCCCCAATGTGAAGGACCCGACGGAAGAGCAGCTGCTCTCCGGTGCCTCGGCCGTGATCTGGACCACGACCCCGTGGACGATCCCCGTCAACCGGGCACTCGCTGCCGGGCCGGATATCACCTACACGGTCATCCATGTCACCGGCGTGGCCGAGGACAGCCTCGTGCCGGTCGGGGCAAAGCTGATCGTGGCCGTGGACCGTCTGGAAGACTTCCTCTCCGGCGCAGGCGTTACCGGGCATGAGGTCCTTCACACCCTTCCCGGCCGTGCGCTGGAAGGAGCCGTGTTCGCCCATCCGCTGCGGGGGCGTGGGTTTGATTATGACGTGCCGCTGCTGCTTGGTGATTTCGTCACGACGGATGCCGGTACCGGTCTGGTGCACATGGCCCCGGCGCATGGTCATGACGACTTCATGCTCTGCCGTGCCCACGGCGTGGAAGTGACGGAAGAGGTCTGCGACAACGGAACCTATGTGGACTGGATGCCGGAGCTTGGGGGTGTTCATGTCTTCAAGGCCACGCAGCCCGTATGTGATCTGCTGACACAGGTGCGGGATCAGGCCCGGCAGGACGGTGCCCCGGCCCGTGGCCTTATGGCCCGGGCGGAGATCGTCCATTCCTATCCCCATTCGTGGCGGTCCAAGAAGCCGGTGATTTTCCGGGCCACGCCGCAGTGGTTCATCGCCATGGAGCCCCGTGAAGGGGATGAGGGTGGCCCCGGCCTGCGTGAGCGTGCCCTGAAGGCCCTTGATGACATCAGCTTCGTACCGGCCAGCTCCCGCCGCCGCCTGACGAGCATGATCGAGCAGCGGCCGGACTGGTGCATCTCCCGCCAGCGGTCCTGGGGCGTGCCGATCGCCGTGTTCGTGGAGAAACGCACCGGTGAGGTGCTGCGGGATGCCGATGTGATGTCCCGCATCGTGCAGAGCTTCCGGGAGCGTGGGGCGGATGCCTGGTATGACACGGACCCTGCCGTCTATCTCGGTGAAGGCCGCAATCCGGAAGACTATGATCAGGTTTTCGACATTGTTGACGTCTGGTTCGAGAGCGGATGCAGCCACCGTTTCGTCCTGCATCAGGAGGGCGTGAACTACCCGGCTGACCTGTATCTGGAAGGCTCCGACCAGCATCGCGGCTGGTTCCAGTCCTCCCTGCTGGAAAGTGTGGGGGCTGAAGGCGTGGCGTCCTACAGGACGGTCGTGACGAACGGGTTCGTGCTGGACGGGCAGGGGCGCAAGATGTCCAAGTCCCTCGGCAACACCATCGTGCCTGATGACGTGACGAAGACGCTGGGTGCGGACGTGCTGCGCCTGTGGGTCCTGAACTCTGATACCAATGAGGACCTCCGTATCAGTCAGGAGATTCTCAAGCAGCAGGGCGAGCTGTACCGCCGTGTGCGGAACACGCTGCGCTGGCTGTTGGGGGCACTGGATGGCTTCACGCAGGCCGAGGCCCTGCCGCTGGGCTGGGATGACGTGTCCGCCCCGGTGGACGTGATGCTGGACAGGCTGGTCCCGGACGAGGCGGCCCGTGCCCTCCGCCACAAGGCAACGGTGAAGGCCCGCAAGGCCCTGCCGCTGCTGGAGCAGTACATTCTGCACCGTCTGTACGAGCTGTACCAGCGTGTGCAGGAGGCGGTGAAGACCCATCAGTGGAACGGCGTCTATCCGCTGCTGCACAATTTCTGCAACAATGAGCTGTCGGCCTTCTATTTCGACATCCGCAAGGACGTCCTCTATTGCGATCCAACGGACTCCCATGCACGCCGGGCGGCCCGCACCGTGCTGGACGTGCTGCACCGTGCCCTGACGACGTGGCTGGCCCCGGCTCTGGTCTTCACGGCGGAAGAGTCGTGGCAGGCCCGTTTCGGGCAGGAAGGCAGCGTGCATCTGGAGCGCTTCTTCGTGCCGGAAGAAGGCTGGCATGATCCTGAACTGGCCGGACGGTGGGAGACCCTGCGTCAGGTCCGCCGCCGTGTCACCACGGCTCTGGAAGTCGCCCGTCGGGAAGGGTTGATCGGCTCCTCGCTGGAGGCCCAGGTCCATCTGCCCCTGACGGCCGATGAGCAGGTCGTGTCCGAAGGGATCGACTGGGCGGAGCTTTGCCTGGCGTCCGAGGTCCATGTGCAGCCGGGTCAGGCCGAGGATGAGGTGAGGGTCAGCCGTGCGGACGGGCAGAAATGTGCCCGTTGCTGGCGTGTCCTGCCTGATGTCGGGCAGAATGAGGACCACAGCCATCTCTGCCTGCGCTGTTTTGGTGCGGTGAGTGCATGAGGTCGGCCCGGGCTGAAGGTACAGGGAGCGGCGCATCCCCGGCCCCTGTACCGGGGTCGCCACGGTGGCGGCTGGTCGGGTTGGTAACGGCTCTTGCTGTCCTGTTCGTGGACCAGGCGAGCAAGGCATGGATTCTCTACGGGCTGAACCTGCCGGCACGGGGGACCATGGATGTCATGCCCTGCTTCAGCTTCACGATGGTATGGAATCACGCCGTGACGTTCGGCATGTTCGGCGGGCACGGACGCTGGCTGTTCATTGCTATCTCCCTGCTGGCAGTGTTGGGGCTTCTGGTCGTTCTTCTGCGGTCACGTCGTCGGCTGGTCAGTCTTGCCTGCGGCGGGATCATTGGGGGCGCCATTGGCAATGTGATAGACCGTCTTCATTACGGGGCTGTAGTGGATTTCCTGCATTTTCATGTCGGGGGATGGTCCTGGTATGTTTTCAACATTGCGGATTCTGGCATTGTCTGTGGTGTTGGCCTGTGGCTGCTGGACTCCTTTCTGGCGGAGCGGCGGAGCCGGAATGGCTGAAGTGACAACCGGCTTGCCCATTGCAGGCAGGCCCTATAGGATTGGGCATCTTTTTGTGAGTGCAGTGCGGGAACCTGTCATGCGGCTTTTTGCTCCTTCAGTTATACGTCACGGAGTCCGGTTGGGTGCTCTGGCCACGTTCGGGCTGGCGTTGGCTGGGTGCTCCGGCAGTGATGTGGCGCGTGGCTTCGGCCTTCAGCGCAGCCTGCCGGATGAATACGCCGTGACGACCCGTGCGCCACTCTCCATGCCACCCTCGGAGAAACTGGCCCTTCCGGGGGCAGCCAGTGCCAACCGCCCGGATGAAAGTCCCCGTATGCAGGCGCTGGAGACGCTGGCCCCGGATGTCGCTCTTCACCCCAATGAGGGGACGGAGAGCGTCGGGCAGGAGGCCCTTGTCCAGCGGGCCACATCGGCGGCCCGTGGTCCGAACAATGCCGAACTTGGCGATGCTGATGCTGGATTTGTGGACAGTCTTCTTTTCTGGCGGGGTGGCCGGGCTGGCAATGTCGTGGATGGCGAAGCGGAAAATCGCCGCATCCAGAAGAATGCGGCCCTGGGGCAGAGCTTTGCTGAAGGCGCCACGCCGACCCTGCGGAAGGGTGGCAAATAAGAGCTTCCAGGCTCTCCTTTTGCGGTTGGTGTTCCGTCCTGTTCTGCCTCCTGTCTGAGGAGAAGTCATGATGAGGCCTGTCATCCGCCGTCTTTCCAGCCATGTTGTGGATCTTATTGCCGCTGGTGAGGTGGTGGAGCGCCCGGCGGCGGCGCTCAAGGAACTGGTGGAAAATGCGCTGGATGCCGGGGCGACCCGTCTTGAGGTCACCCTGCGGGGGGGCGGCTGTGAGCTGATTGATGTCCGGGATAATGGCCGGGGGATGGAAGCCGAGGAGCTGCCCCTGGCGGTGGAGCGGCACTGTACCTCCAAATTGCCGGATGATGACCTGACGGCCATAAAAACACTGGGGTTTCGGGGGGAGGCGCTGCCATCCATCGGGGCCAGTGCCCGCCTTTTCCTGACATCACGGACAGAAACGGCTGAAACGGCCTGGGAGCTTTCCGTGCAGGGGGGTGTTGTCAGCGGGCCGGTGCCTTCTGCTGGTTCTGTGGGGACCCGTGTTGTGGTGCGGGACCTGTTCTTTGCGACACCGGCTCGCCGCAAATTTCTCAAGACAGCCAGAGTGGAAGGCAATCACGCTGAAGCCGTCATGCGGCGTGTGGCGTTGAGTGCGCCGGATTGTGCCATCAGTTTCGTCATGGATGGGCGGGAGATATTCAATCTGCCGCCGCAGGATGTCCGTGCCCGTGTGGCCAGCATTCTTGAAGTGCCCGAAGATGGCCTTCTGACGGTTGATGAGCAGCGTGGCCCCATGCGGCTGGGCGGGTATATCTGTGGTCCGGGTGAAACCAGGCGGACAGGCAGCGGCCAGTTCATGCTGGTCAATAATCGCCCTGTGATGGACCCCATCCTGCGGACTGCCATACGGGTGGCCTATCGGCCCGTGATCGAGAAAGGGCGTTTCCCTGTTCTCCTGCTGCATCTGCGCCTTCCGCTTGATCGTGTGGATGTGAATGTCCATCCTGCCAAGACAGAGCTGCGGTTTGCGGATGAGGCCGAGGTGAGAGCTTTTGTCATCGGGGCTGTGGGGCGTGCGTTGGCCCGTAGCGCCGGGGACGGTGGAGGCATACAGGCCGATCTTGGCATCATTGGCCGCCGGGCGGCTTCCATTGGGCAGAACGTGCCGGGTACGTCCTATTCATATGATCATACGGGCGCCCGGGCTGTTCCTCCGGCCGATCTTGGTCTGGGGACGTCCGTTCGCCGTTTTGCTTCGTCTGCCGTGATGGAGCGGCAGTCTGCTCCCGGCCTTGCAGAGCCGCAGCAGGGTTATGTGACGTCGGGCCGGGTTGCGCAGGTGGAAGATGGCGGAGGGGAGGAGGTGCCTCATCCGTCTGTTGGTGGCAGACAGCCGGAGCAGCCACTTGGTGTGCCGATCGGGCAGATTCATGCCACCTATATTCTCTCGATTGCCCCGGATGGTGACCTGATCCTGACAGACCAGCATGCTGCCCATGAGCGTCTGACCCATGAGCGCCTGCGTGCCCGTTTTGCTGAAGGGGCCGTGCAGGCGCAGGCCCTTCTGATGCCGGAGGTGGTTGATCTGCCGCATGGGGCGGCCGAGGCGCTGTCACGATGTGCGGAGGAGCTGGCCCGTTTTGGTCTGGAGATAGAATCTTTTGGCAGTGGGAGCGTTCTGGTCCGCAGTCTGCCCGCCCCATTGAGCGGTAGTGACGTGGCGGGACTCCTGCGGGATGTGGCGGATGAACTCGTGCAGATGCCTGACCTGCCAGCCCGGCAGACAGACAGTCTGGATGGGCGGTTTGAAGCCATCATGGCCCGGATGGCCTGTCATGGCAGCATCCGTGCCGGCCGTATTCTCAAGCAGGAGGAAATGGATGCTCTGTTGCGGGGCATGGAGCAGCATCCCCGGGCCAATACCTGCCCTCATGGCCGTCCGACATGGTTGAAGCTGGACAAGGACGGGCTGGAGAAACTTTTCGGGCGGACCAGGTAATACTGGTGCCGAAAGGCATTTCACATTTCTTTGACAGGAAAACAGGGGGGCCCAAAGGGCCTTTCTATGGTTTTCATCGCATTGAAAGAGGTAATGTCACATCTTGTTTCATGGATGTGCCCTTTCCTTCCCGGAGTTGATCTTGAAGGAAAGGGGCGGAAAGAGGATGGAATGGTCGATCTTGTTGGCGAGTTGAAATCTGTTGTTGGCACCAGATATGTCCTGACCTCGGAAAGTGCGACCTACGGGTACCGCAAGGGGTTCCGGTTTGGTGATGGCCGGGTGGAAGCCGTCGTTATTCCCGGCTCTCTGGTTGAGCTGTGGCGTGTCTCGAAGCTGGCGGTGGAATCAGGGCGCATCATTCTCATGCAGGCCGCCAATACAGGGCTGACGGGCGGCTCCACACCGGATGGCAACGATTATGACAGGCCGATCATTCTCATCAGCACACGCAGGCTGAAAGGTATCCAGCTTCTGGGAGAAGGCCGACAGGTTGTCTGCCTGCCGGGGGCGGATCTTTACGAGCTGGAAGAAAAACTGGCTCCGCTGGGGCGGGAACCCCATTCGGTCATCGGGTCATCCTGTATCGGGGCTTCTGTCCTCGGGGGGGTGAGCAACAACTCGGGCGGGGCTCTGGTGCAGCGTGGTCCGGCTTATACGGAAATGGCCCTCTATGGACAGGTGGATGCCGAGGGCAGGCTGAATCTGGTCAATCATCTGGGCATCCGCTTCCCGGATGAAGCTGTGGCAGAATCCGTGCTGGATGCGCTGGAACATGGTCGTTACAGCCCGGATGATGTGGACTGGTCGGGCACGAGAAAGGCCCATGATGATGATTACGTCAACCGTATCCGCCAGGTCGATGAGGCATCCCCGGGGCGTTACAATGCGGACCTGGGCCGTCTGTTCGAGGCATCCGGTAATGCGGGAAAGCTGATCGTCTTTGCCGTGCGGCTGGATACCTTCCCGGCAGCGAAGGATACGGCCGTCTTCTATCTTGGCACCAACCGGACCGATACGTTGGAAAAGGTCCGGCGGCATCTTCTGACGGCGTTTGAGGAGCTGCCCGTTGCGGGTGAATACATGCATCGGGATGCTTTTGCCATTGCGGATGAATACGGGCGGGATACCGTGGCGCTGATCCGTTTTCTGGGAACAAAACATCTGCCGCTCATGTTCCGTCTGAAGGCTCGTGTGGATGCCTTCGCCCGGCGTTTCTCATGGGTACCGGACGGGCTGAGCGACCTGCTCATGCAGTCTGGCAGCCGGTTCCTGCCCTCGCAGGTGCCAGCCCGCATGAGGGCCTATCACGAGACATATGACCATCACCTCATGCTGCGTGTATCTGGCACGCTGGCCCGGCAGGTCCGCCCATGGCTGGAGAGCTTCTTTACCGAAGGGCAGGAGGTGGAGGGTGCCTTCTTTGAGTGTACGGCGCAGGAGGGGACGCTGGCTTTTCTGCACCGGTTTGCGGCGGCGGGGGCAGCAAACCGGTATGTGGCTGTTCATGGCAGGAAGACGGGCGGCATGATGGCACTGGATGTCGCTCTGCGCCGCAATGACTGGGAGTGGCAGGAGCGTCTTCCGCCGGAGGTGGACGACCAGCTGCTGCTGAAGCTCTATTACGGGCACTTCCTCTGCCATGTCATGCATCAGGATTATGTTGTCAGGCCTGGTGTAGACCCCATGGAAGTTGAGACGACCATGATGTGGCCAATACTGGACAAACGGGGAGCCCGTTATCCGGCCGAGCATAATGTGGGGCACCTCTATCATGCTCCGCAGAGCATGGCCGCCCATTACCGCTCGCTCGATCCTTGCAACTGTTTGAATCCCGGCATTGGCCGTCAGACAAAGAAGAAAAATTGGGTCGCAGAAAGCGTCTGAAGCCAGATGGGCGGGCCTCCCCTTGCGGGAAAGCCCTGTCTGCGTGGTGGGAGGTGGATCAGAAATCGTCTGCCGTCAGGGGGACGGGTGTAAGGTCCGCCGGGAGATAGAGCGGGTGTTCGGGGCGATGGCCTTTGCGGCTCAGCCGCAGGGCCGTGACCTTGTGACCAGCCCGGAGCAGCAGCCGTGCCACCTCAGGTCCCCGGTAGCGCAGCTCCTTGGCCTGCGGGGTGCCGTAGGCCAGCACGATGAGTTCAGCCTGTCCAGCCATGTCCAGCAGGTAGTGGTCGGTCTCCGGGCCGACGGGGTCGGCAACTTCGAGAAGGCGTTTCTGGTCCGTGCAGCGATAGGCGAAGCTGTTGCCCACGAACATGCCGCCATAACCCCATTGCCGACTGTAACGCTGGCATTTGGCCACGGAACGGTCATCTCCATATTCCGTGGCGACAGAGGGATTCATCATGATCCACATGATGAGGGGCCCTGTCTCATTCCAGATACGCCTGAGCGTATAGCGGTAACAGTCACCCGGCCCGGCATAGAGGGCCGTGCTGGTGACATCATCAGCGAGCCGGAGTGGCCTGGCCGTGCCGACATGGTGTGGTGTGTGCGGCATGTCCCGTGTGTTCCTCCGATGATGGTCAGGGAGCGTTGGGGGGAATTGTCAGGCAGTCTATGGTCCCCCGCAGATGCCTGCACGCCCCGGTAGCCTGGCTGTGCGTCAGGTTGATGAGCCGGGCCCGGTAGAGTGTACCTCTGGCCGTACGAACGGGCATGACATGGACGGAGGCCCCGCCGGCAATGGGGGTAATGCGGGGGCGTAGCTGTGTGGCAACCATGAGGGCCTGTTTTTCACCAGCATAGCTCCCCAGCTGGATGGCCCAGTCATGGGTTGATTCGGCCAGCATGTCTGTCGCTCCCCTCCGTCTGGCTGGGGCATCAGCCAGGGGAATGGACTGGATGCGCAGCGTATTTCTCTGTGGTTCTGGCGGAAAGGAGCGTGGTGGAGGCGAATGGGGCCGGGCGATGGGAGCTGCTGGCTGCGGCTGAGGGGAGGAAAAACCGCGGGCGGCCCATGCGGCCCGGATATCCTGTGTTTCGGCTGTTTGGACAGCCTGTCCGGCCGTGGTGGTTTCGTCATAGCTCCCACCACCATCCAGAGGTGTAGCCGTATCCATGCGGGCGGGCCCCTGCGCCGTCCTGTCATGGCGGGCCACGATGAGGTCATTGCGGGAGCGCTGATGCGGCCAGATGCCCATGATCTTGGGGGCAATGGCCGCCACATAATTGCGTGTCTCCCGTGGGAGGGCCCTGTTCTGGCGGAGGTAGTGGTCCAGACTGCCCGGGCCATAATTATAGGCAGCCAGAAAGCCGGGAGAGCCGTATATTTCATACATCTGGCGGATATAGGCTGTTCCGGCGAGAATGTTGTCGTGCGGGTCGTAGGGGTCAGGTCCCAGATTGTACTGGGTCCGCAGGTCGTCATAGGCGGGTGGCATGATCTGCATCAGCCCCATGGCGCCGGGCGTGGAGGTGATGAAGTTGCCATAACGGTCATACAGATGCCCCCCTGATTCCTGATGCATGACGGCCCTGATCCATTCAGCAGGCACATCGAAACGGTTTGATGCTTCATTGATGTAAGGTCCCCAGGGGTCTTCAGGCGGGCCGGGCGGTGTGTAGTGCGAGCGGGCATGGGCCTGATAGTCTGCCTGTTCCTCCAGCACGGGCATGGTCGGGCTGTTGCCGCTGGGACGTGTGGCGCAGGCTGCCAGAAGGGCAGGGAGGAGCAGGGCAAGGCAGAGGCGGACCATACGCAGGGTAGAGGACGGGGCAGTGCGTATCATGGGGGCTTCCTGAACAGGGACATGCGTGAGCTTCCTCTCCCTATCATGGAAATGATGGAGGGCAGAGAGGAGCCTGGTTTTTATAAGTAAAGATCACGTTATAAAAGAGGTTTAATGGAAGGTAGGGGATTGAAAAAAGGAAGGAAACGGGACTACTGTAGAGGGGATTATATTGGCTGGCAGCGGGAGCTGCTCCGTTCTGTACCTGCCCGAGGCGGGGGAATGGTTTTATTGGTAGGAATTGAAGGACGAGATCATGTCTTACGCTGCGCTGGATGCAGGCCGTGTTGCCCGTGCTGCCGAGCTGGCCCTGCAGACGCTGGCCGGTGAGAGGGAGACCTCTGAGGCGCATCAGCGTAAAACGATCCTGATCGAGCGTATACATGCTCTTGCCAGAGCCGCCGCAGATACGGCAGGACAGGGGACGGTGACGCTGACGTCCGAAGAGTTCTGGCTGATTTCCCGGAACTGGTGACGTGTCAGTGGGGCATGGCGAATGAATGATCATATGATTCTGAGAGACTGGGTGTCAGGGAGCGTTGAGGGATGAAGTGGTTTTTTGCGATTACAGAGAAGACACTGTCCAACGACCCTGATCATGGTTTTATCGATTGTATCCGGGCTGCCGTACAGTCGGCCCGTGAGAATACGACGCTGATCCCGCACATGGTGTTTGATGGAAACGAATGTGACTTCACGCGGGAGATGCGGGCTGCCGGGGTGAATGTCATTTTTCACCGTCTGCATTTCTATGACCGCCTGCTGGAGGCCCAGCGTCGCCTCAAACCGGAATGGCCCAATTACATTTTTACGGCGGCTGGTGCCTTCATGCGGCTGGAGCTGCCCCTGCTGGAGCGGGATGACCAGTACGTCCTGTACACCGACTGTGACGTGATGTTCCTGAAGGACCCGCAGGTCGAGTTCTGCACGCCGGAAATCTTTGCGGCTTGCGGGCAGTTCGGCAAGCAGGATTACTACGTGGACATGAACTCGGGGGTCATGGTGATGAACCTTGAGCGCATGCGCCGTGACCTGCCAGCGATGGTGGATTTCCTGTGCGATAATCTGGACCATGTGGCTGGGTATGATCAGGAGCTGCTGCGTATTTTCTACAATGCACAGTGGAGCCCACTTTCCGCCCGCTTCAACTGGAAGCCTTACTGGGGGGTGGATGACAACGCTACCATCGTCCATTTTCATGCGGCCAAGCCACCTGCTGCGCGGCATCTGCTGAATGATCCGGCCTATCGTGAGCATGATCATGTCTTCCATGCCTGGCGTCACTGGTTCTTCCAGAATCCGGCTGGGTACGGCTATTACGTTCCGAAGTGGGAAGAGTATCTCGAAAAGGCCCGCCGGTCTTACCAGGCGGACGCAGTCAGTGAGTTTGATGCTCTGAGATAGAATGGGGGTTCAACCCATTCAGGCAGTGCTGGAATATGGAAAAGCCCTCCTTCGTGGAGGGTTTTTCTTTGCCGTCATGCCAGCAGGCGGCGTGGCCGTGCCCTCTCCCGGGGTTACTTGCTTGTGGGAGGGGAGCGGGGCAGCTGCTCCATCTGCTCAGGCATGGCGGCCGTGCGGCTGGTATGGCGTTCCAGCCATCGCCCAAGGGGACGGGCAATGGCTGGCCCGAGCGTGATGATGGCGAGCATCCGGGCTGTCTGCATGGCAATGATGAAGGGCAGGGCAATCGGGACGTTGGCGCTGATGACGATGATGGTGTCCAGCCCGCCCGGGCTTGTGGCCAGGTAGGCACTGAGGAGGTCAATCCGGGCGAAATGGGCTACCGGCAGGGCCAGCAGGGCGCAGCTGGCAATGAGTGTCATGGAGGAGAGGGCGACCGCTGGGATGGAGCGGAGTGCATAACGCAGGACGGGTGCGGTGAAACGCAGCCCGATGGACCAGCCGATGGTCAGATAGGCCGGGATGCGGATCCAGAAAGGGGCGCTGATCTGGAACAGGCCACTCAGCTGGGCTGTGGCACCTGTCAGAATGGTCAGCAGAAGTGTTGCCGCTGGTGAACGCAGCCTGAGGCCGATGACCGTACTGATGGTGACAAGCAGCAGTGTAGGTAGCAGGTTGCCTCGCATTGGTGCGGGCGTGGGAGTGGCGTGGCCCGTGCGTATGACGATCCATGAAATCAGGGACGTGGCAACGGCAACCATGATGACCCTGAAATAGAGCATGAAGGCTGTCAGCCTTGTATCAGCTCCGAAAGACCCGCAGAGCATGACCATGGTGGAGGCTGCGCCCGGTGATGTGCCCCAGAGGGCCGTCGTCCCCGGCATGACCCCGAACCAGGCCAGACAGGCCCCCGTGGAAAAACTGACAAGGATGACGGAGAGGACACTGAAAAGAACCAGTACCCAGTGGGACATGATGTGGTAGAGGACAGAGCCTGTCAGGCTGTTGACGACCACACAGGCCAGTATGGCCTGTGCCATGGTAAAGAAAACGGGTTTGATGGTGACGCCACGGTTCCTGATCGACAGGATGATGCCGGCCGCCATGGGGCCCAGCATCATGCCCGCTGTCAGATGCAGCAGCATGAAGAGGCCGGAAATCACGGCAGAAAAAAATACCAGCTCTGCCCATCGTGACCCATGGGAGCGCCAGGAGAGGGAGGACAGGGTCACACGCCCGGTCCCTGCTCAGCGGTCCCTGTCATCAGGGGTTCCAGAGGGATCATTGCCTGAGGGTTTCTTGCGGAAGGCTGCCAGACTGACAACCTTCGCCCCCTCATTTTCCTGGTCATGGGAGTCACCGTCATGGCCTGCACTGGTTCCGGCATGTGCCTTCGGTTCGTCTGCCGAGGGGTGGAAGGTGTGGACCTCGGCCAGACCGCCCTTGTCCCCTCCGTGGAGGTCAGGGTCTGTCGGAGTGTCGGCATCTGCCATGTGCTGCTGGGGCGTGAAATGCATGACGAGATGGATGTGAGGGTCCGCAAAGGCCGTGACCGCTCCCAGAGGGATGTGCAGGGTGCTGGGGATGCCGCCAAAGGACAGCCCGACAGAGAAGGTCCGGGTGTCATGGTCCACCGTCAGGTTCTGGAACTGGTGTTGCAGGACGATGGTCATTTCTTCCGGGTAGCGATCCTTGAGGCGGGAGGGGATGTCCACTCCCGGCATGTCGGTACGGAATGTCATGTAGAAATGATGGTCACCAGGGAGGCCATGTTCGCTGACATGGTCCAGCGCCTTGATCATGACGATACGCTGGGCATCCTCCATCCAGCGGTCATAAGGGAGGAGGCTGGCTGGCATGGAGGGGCCGAGCCCGTCGGAGCCGTTGGTATCATCACTCATGGAACAGCACCATCACCTGTTGCATCTGGGAAGTTACCTCAGGTGTGCGACAGGCGGCATGAAATCGCAAGGGGCCGGGTTGCATATTTTCCGGCCCGACCTTTTATCGTGGGATGGTGTTTCAGAAAAGAAACAGGTGGGGGGGCTTCTGTTGCCCGGTGCACCCCCCGGACCGCGCTTATCGCTTATGCAGCAACAGCGAGCACCTCAGAGTTATCGTTGGCACTTGTAAAGTCAGCCCGATGACGGCGGAACAATACCGGGCAAAAAGTAGATCTTTACCATGCGTGTCGAGCCTGTTTCGTCCCCATAGCGCCAGCCCGGAAGGCTGATGGTGGAGACGCCGGGCACTGCCCCCGGGTCCACAACACTTATTCCATCTACCGTTTATCGCCATAGCCAAGGCCGAAGCCTCCGGCAGGGACGAATATAGGCAGTTATGTCCGGTATGGCAAGGTGAAACGGGCCTTCCCTTCTGCCATCTGGGCGGTTACATCTGTCACCGTTATGGTTACATTCAGTAGCTGGGGGAGGTGGATGGCCGTGCTGATCCACCTCCGTGGATAATAGCCCGGCACAGCCAGATGAGCGGGAGAGAAGTCATGGCCCTGACAGACGAGCAGCGTTCCGAAATAGAGGCCGTGCGTGCCGCCCCCAACCAGACGGTGCGGCCGACCGTTCCGGCCATGGAGGCACTTCTTTTTGAGCCTTTCCCGCTGCTGGATCATGGTTTCATCCGTGTCGTGGACTATATGGGGGATGATTCGGCTGTCGTGCAGGCGGCCCGTGTGTCCTACGGCAAAGGGACACGGAAGACGTCGGAAGATGCCGGGCTCATCCGCTATCTGATGCGGCATCGTCACTCCACACCGTTTGAAATGTGCGAGATCAAGTTTCACGTGAAACTGCCACTTTTTGTCGCCCGGCAGTGGATTCGTCACCGCATGGCCAGCGTGAATGAATATTCTGCCCGGTATTCCGTACTGGACAGGGAGTTCTATCTGCCCGATGCCACGCAGATTGCTGCGCAGAGCAAGGTCAACAATCAGGGGCGGGGCGAGACCCTCAGCGCAGAGACAGCGACAGAGGTGCTGTCCATTCTCCAGCGGGATGCCCTGCAATGTTATGGCGACTATGAGCAGCTGCTCGACCCGGAGGGGCTGGGTGTGGCCCGGGAACTGGCCCGCATCAATCTGACACTCAACACCTACACGCAGTGGTACTGGAAGATTGACCTCCATAATCTGATGCATTTTCTGGCGCTGCGGTCCGACCCACATGCCCAGTATGAAATCCGTGTCTATGCCCAGAAGATGATCGAGATTCTCAAGGCGTGGGTACCGCATACGGCACAGGCTTTTGAGGATTATCGCCTCGGAGCTTACAGCTTCTCTGCCGGGATGCTGAAGGTGCTGCG
Source organism: Parasaccharibacter sp. TMW 2.1888 (assembly GCF_023167265.1). NCBI lineage: Bacteria > Pseudomonadati > Pseudomonadota > Alphaproteobacteria > Acetobacterales > Acetobacteraceae > Parasaccharibacter > Parasaccharibacter sp. TMW 2.1888. The sequence continues at coordinate 745,405 of NZ_CP030979.1, read as the reverse complement.
CCGCCGCCTTGCCGGGGAGAGTGTCACGCAGGAAACATCCGGCCTGACGAAGCGGGAGTGGACAGAGATGCAGGCTGTTCTGGAGGGCTGAGACGTGTCCGGCTCTGACCTTTTCCCTGAAGAGGAAGACCGGCCTGCTGGTCCTGTCCCGGATTCAGCGGCTTTGCTGGAGGAAGGGCGCCGGTTCCAGCGGGAGACGGGTATCCCGCCTCTTCTGGGTCACAGGCCACGTTTTCTGCCATGGGTGCTGCTGGCAGCCCTGCTCATGCTTGTCTCTCTGGGTATTGAGATTTTCTGGCCCCTGCCGGGGCGGCATGGCCCCCTGCCGGTTTGTGGGCAAGGGGCGGTGGAGACGGTTTCCTGTCAGAAACCGGCTGCGGTTCCATCTGCCCGCTGATGGAGCGGACGGTCAGGGCTGGCGGGCAGTGCTGCGCCCCTGAGCCCCGAGTACGCGGAAACTGTCTGTCAGCCGTTGGATGAAACTGTCCTCTCCGGCCTTCATCCAGGTACGGATGTCGTACTGTTTTTTCAGTGGCCGCCCCGTTACGGGTGAGACCTGATGGGCGAAGGCTTCTTCATGTTCCTGCATGTAACGGGCCACACCTTGTGCGTAGGCGAACTGGGTGTCTGTATCGATGTTGAATTTGAAGACCCCGAAGCTGACAGCCTGTTTTATGGCGTCTTCATCCGATCCAGACCCGCCATGGAAGACCAGAGGAACAGGATTGGGGCCCGTCTGGAGCCGCTCGGCCACGAGAGCCTGGGACCTGCGGAGTATGTCCGGGCGGAGGCGGACATTGCCGGGGGCGTAGACCCCGTGAACATTCCCGAATGAGGCAGCGATGGAAAGCATCCCCAGAGGGGACAGGGTCTTCCATGCGGTCAGAACATCTTCCGGACTTGTATAGAGGGAGGGATGGTCAGCCGGTCCGGTGCCATGCAGCTCGTTGCCAATGCCGTCTTCTTCTCCCCCCGTGATTCCCAGTTCGATCTCAAGGCCGATTCCCAGAGGGGACAGTTTTTTCATCAGGGTCGCTGCCGTGGCGATGTTGTCGGCGACCGGTTCTGTCGAGAGGTCGAGCATGTGGGAGGAGAACAGGGGTTGGCCTGTCTGTTCGTGGTGGCGGCGGCTTTCTTCCACGAGCCCGTCAATCCAGCCCAGCAGGGGACGGTTGGCGTGGTCCGTATGGAGGATGACAGCTACCCCGTAATGGCGGGCCAGAAGATGGACATGCCGTGCCAGAGCCACAGCCCCCAGAATCCGGGCCTGCTGCTCATCCGGCAGGGACTGGCCAGCGTAGAAGCGGGCCCCTCCGGCGGAAATCTGGATGATGATGTCAGCCCTGTTGGCCCGTGCTGCGGCAAGAGCTGCATTGGCAGTGGATGAACTGCTGACATTGACAGCCGGAAGGGCATAGCCCCCCATCTGGCAGGCCCGGAGCAGGGTACGGTATGCACCGCCAGTGGCCACACCCGGCGGAATGGCCGACATGCTGTTGGCAGGGAGTGCGGTGGAGGGGGGTGTCATGGATCCTCTTGGGTGGAGCTGGAGAAGGGGGAACGTGGCAGAGGTAGCCTATTCTGCCAGTCTGATATACATACTGTCTGCAAATAGGACTATAAAGGTCCAAAAGTGGTAGAGTTGCGTTAGAGGGTGCTCATTCCATCGGGTATCTGATAAGAGAGGCGTTCATGACACAGAATGATCTTATGATGATTGAAACTGAAGATACTCCCAACCCGGCGACACTGAAATTTTTGCCGGGTCGTGACGTGACGGGCGACCGGTCCCCTGTCGATTTTGCAGAGGCCGGGGTCGTGGCGGGGCGTTCTGCTCTGGCAGATGTTCTTTTTGGCATGGCCGAGGTGAAGCGTGTCTTCCTGGGAAGTGATTTTGTTTCTGTCACGAAGGATGATGGAGCCGACTGGGATGCACTGCGTCCGCAGGTGCTGGTGGCCCTGACAGATTTCTTCAAAAGCGGGAAGCCAGCCCTTGCAGAAGACATCGCTGCCCCGGAGGCTGACATCTTTCCCGAGGACAGCGAGATCGTGGCCCGGGTGAAGGAGCTTCTGGATACACGGGTCCGTCCGGCCGTGGCCAGCGATGGGGGGGACATAGTCTTCCGTGGTTATCGGGAAGGTGTCGTCTATCTGAGCATGCAGGGCGCCTGCTCTGGCTGTCCGTCTTCCAAGGCTACATTGCGGCACGGTGTGGAGAACATGCTCCGTCACTACATCCCGGAGGTGACGGCGGTTGAACCTGTAGAGGAGTAAAAGCTGATGACATCATCACCAGCCCCGGAGGGGCAACCGGCAGAAGGAGAGGTCTCCAGCCCTGTTCTGGCCGAGGAGCTTTTTACACGCTGCCGCACGGCAGACTGTTTTTCTGACCGGCCAGTGGGTGATGATGTCCTGCATCGTCTTTACGATCTGCTCAGGATGGGGCCAACATCGGGCAACTGTTCACCGGCCCGCTTCGCTTTCCTGAAGACGGAAGAGGCCCGGCAGAAAATCCGGCCTGCCCTGTCTCTGGGCAATGTGGAGATGGCCATGACGGCGCCGGTGCTGGTTGTTGTCGGGTATGATCCCCTGTTTTTCGAGAAATTCGAGACTCTCAACCCCATGCCCGGCCTGCGGGACTGGTATGCGGCTGATGTCGGGCTGAGTGACGAGACGGCGTTTCGCAACGGTACCCTTCAGGGGGCCTATCTTATCATGGCAGCCCGTTCGCTGGGGCTGGCTGTGCGGCCCATGTCCGGCTTTGATGCCGTGATGGTGGAGGAGGAATGTTTCCGCAAGCAGGGCTGGCGGGCCAATTTCCTCGTTGCACTGGGTTATCCCGGGGGGGAAGCATCTTCTCCCCGGGCGCCCCGCCTGCCTTATGAGGAAGTCTGCCTGTGGCTGTGATGCCGGGGCGGTGTCTCGTCATGAACGGGGCGGGAGCCGGACGGGGGCAGAGCAATCTGATCGCCCTGCTGGAACATGGCCAGGTGGTGGATGAACAGGTTCTGTCCGGGCGTGGTGCTTCGGAACGTTTTGCTCCGGCCGTGCAGGCCATGTTGGCCCGGACCGGTTGGAAAGAACCACCGGAGATGGTGGTGGCTGTGGTTGGCCCGGGCTCTTTTACGGGGTTGAGAGCGTCTCTTTCCCTTGCTGCCGGGTTGGTCCGGGGATGGTCCTGTCGGGGCGTAGGTGTTCGGCTGGGTGATGCACTGCGGGCGACCATGAAGCATGATGAGGCCACTATCCTGTGCCTTGCCCGTCGGGGGCGGGTTTTTGTGGATGCGCCGGGGCGGGAGGCCTGTGCCCTGCCGGTAGGCGAGATTCAGCCGGGGAGCTGGCCGGTCGTGGCAGGTGATGCCGTCCATGGGGATGATGCCTTGCCGGAGCTGAGTGGCCAGACAGGCTGTGGTGTTCTGGGGAATAACGTGGTCCGCCTGCCTCATGCCGCTCCGACGGCGGAAGGCATTTTCAGGGCCGCCTGCCAGAGTCTGGATGATAGGACGGTCGAGGCCTACCCGCTTGAACCCCTTTATGTGGACCCCCCGGAGGCAAAACCCCCGGCAGGTGGTCTGAGACCGGCACCGCAGTGATGTCTGGCACGGGCTGTCCGGACAGGGTGGATCATGATGGCCAGAGGGAGGTCCGGTCGGACGTGCAGGGGCCTGAGCTGGTGGCTGTGGGGCCAGAGGCAGCCCGTGTCGTGTCGGCCCTGCATCATGCGGCCTTTTCGGGACGTGACCCTTGGGATGAGGCAGCCTGCGGGCAGATTCTGGCCCTGCCGGGTGTGGAGGCCTGGCTGGCTTGCGTGAGTGATGTTCCTGTGGGTTTCATCATCAGCCGTCATGTGCTGGATGAAGGTGAGGTCCTGTCTCTGGGGGTGCATCCACAATGGCAGCGGCAGGGGCTGGCGCATCGGTTGCTCTCCCATCTCATCAATCGGGCCCGACAGGAGGCAGCCACCCTGTTTCTGGAAGTGCGGCTCAGTAATGAAGCCGCTTTTGCCTTGTATGGGCGGTGCGGCTTTCAGCAGATAGCGGTGCGGCGTCGTTATTACGACGATGGTGAGGATGCCCGTCTTTTGAGGTGGTCGCCCTGACAGGTCATACCTTGTCTTCTTTTGCATGGCACGACGTATGGGCCGTGTAATGCTGGAATAGCTGTTGAACAAGGGTCGGTCAGGCTGTGTGGTATGCCTGTAATGGCAGGTCATCATGTACATGATCTTGCAGCTGTTATGTTCTTGTAACGTCTTTCCTTGTCTGCTCCATGTAACAGCCTTCTATAAGACTTGTCATGTCATTCATGATGAATATTCCTTATAAAACAGCGTGATCTTTGTAGGGCGCCTGTATTTCCCTGTGAGAAATGGTGCTATTTGGGCGCAGGCGGAAGGGAGAAGTTCTCTTATGTAACGTCGTGATTTTGTAAGAATTTCTGTCTATGTTGTGGATTTTCTTATCTTATCAACAAGTGTTTACTATTATAGAAACGGTTTTTCTTGTTGTCTTTTTCTACAATCCGTTATAGGTCGAACTAAATTTCTTGGGAGATAGGTTTTTTATGTCGTCGTCTGAGACAGAAACACAGGCCCTGCGTCAGCTGACAGCACAGATCGTCACGGCGTATGTGAGCAGTCATGATGTTGCTGCCGAAACTCTGCCGGACCTTGTCCGTTCGGTGCACGGTGCCCTTGCAGGGGCCGGTGTTGCCGTGGAGGCAGAGCCCGAAAAACCGGTACCGGCCGTACCGCCCCGCAAGTCGGTCTTCCCCGATTATATCATTTGCCTGGAAGACGGTAAAAAGCTGAAGCTGCTGCGTCGTCACCTCAAGACAGCCTACAACATGACACCGCAGGAATATCGTGAGCGTTGGGGGCTGCCGCCGGAATATCCGATGGTTGCTCCCAACTATGCCAATCATCGTTCTTCCCTTGCACGGCGCATCGGCCTTGGCCGTCGCCGTGAAGGGAGCGAGGGGTAATCAGGATGGTCTGTCCTGTTTCTCAGGACAGACCCGGTTGAGTCTGCATGATGGAGGAGGTGCGTTTCGTATTATGATGTGGATTGGACAAACCGTATCATAATCGGATAGATCATCAGTATGGTGATGAGCACAAAAAAAATGGGGCGCGAGGGTGCTGCGTCCGGGGATACTGTGGGTGATTCGCCCATTGCACGTCTCTGCGTCAAGCATGGTCTGAAGATGACCGGACAGCGGCGGGTGATTGCCCGTGTCCTTTCGGAGGCGGAGGATCATCCGGATGTGGAGGAGCTGTACCGCCGTGCTTCGGAACTGGACAGCCGCATTTCCGTTGCTACCGTTTATCGGACAGTCCGCCTGCTGGAAGAAAAAGGAATTCTGGAACGCCGGGATTTTGGCGGGGGCCGTGCCCGCTACGAAGCCAGTGAAAATGGGCATCATTATCATTTGATTGATATTGATAGTGGTAACGTCATCGAATTCGAGAATGATGAACTGGTCGGCCTGCTGGCAAAAATTGCTGCGGAACTGGGGTTTGATCTCATGTCTCACCGGGCGGAGCTTTTCGGACGGCGTACGGCACCCGAAAAGAAGAAAGATGCCGCTCCCGAGGATGGGAACAGGTCCAGTCCAACAGGCCGGGCATAAGGAGTGACTGATTTCGTATGACCGGGAAGAGGCCGTCAGATACCATTGGGGATGCATGCATCCCTTCCTGTAATGCAGAGCAGCCGGAGGCGGGGGGATTCATCAGCAGCGAGAAAACGCAGCGGCAGATGGATACCCTGGCGACTCTTGCCCTGAACCGTGAAGGCGGTTTTCAGGAACTGCGTGGCGGCAGCTTGGGTGTCAGGCTTGCCACGACGGAAGAAGAGATCCGTGCGGCACAGGCCCTGCGTTATCGTGTGTTCTTTGACGAGATGGGGGCTCATCCCAGTGAGGAGGCCCTGCGGACCCGTCTGGATTCTGACCGCTTCGACGAGATTGCAGATCACCTTCTTGTGGTGGACCATGCCCGTGGTGGTGGTGCAGACAGCGTGGTGGGGACGTATCGTCTGCTGCGTTCCGATTCGCTGGGGGAAGGTGGCCGTTTCTATACGGCGGATGAGTATGATATTTCCTGTCTGACAGATTTCCCCGGTCGCCTTCTGGAGGTCGGGCGGTCCTGTGTGGCACGGGATTACCGTGGTCGTGCGGCCATGCAGCTGCTCTGGCGGGGCATAGCCTCCTATATCTTCCTGCACAGGATTGACGTGCTGTTTGGCTGTGCCAGCCTGCATGGGACATCACCGGATATGATGAGTGATGAGCTGACATGGCTGTATCACAACCATCTGGCGCCGCCCGCCCTGCGGGTTCGGGCCCTGCCAGAGCGCTATGTCAGCATGTGCCGGACAGACCCTGCCACGCTGGACCGCCGCACCTGCCTCAGCAAGCTGCCACCCCTCATCAAGGGGTATCTGCGTCTTGGTGGGTATGTTGGTGATGGTGCCGTGGTGGATGAACAGTTCAACACCACGGATGTGGCTGTGCTCGTCAAGAGTGAGCTGCTGGCTGACAAATATTACCGTCATTATGAGCGTCGTCTGAAGGACGCGCTGGATTAACAAGGGATTTCCATGGTGGTGAAGGCATTGTGCTCCCTTCCACAGCAGGGAGGGTGGCGCGGCGCCGTCTTCATGTTGGTTCTGGGGGCGGTGGCAGCGTTGGCTCTGCCACCGCTCTGTTTTTTTCCGATTCTGCCTTTGGCATTGGGGCTGTTCTACAAGGCTGTCTGTGCCGCACCGGGGCACCGTCAGGCTGCCCTGTGGGGATTCCTTTTCGGGATGGGGTATCATACGGCGGGTCTTTACTGGCTGACCAATGCAATCCTGACCCGGGTGCATGAGTTCTGGTGGGTGGTGCCTTTTGCAGCGCCTGGTGTTGCGCTGCTCATTGCACCTCTCGTGATGGTTCCGGCCCTGCTCTGTCGCTCCGTACCGCCGGGCTGGCCACGTGTGGCGATGTTCGCCGGGAGCTGGACGTTGGCCGACATGGCCCGGGTTTTCTATTTTTCCGGTTTCCCCTGGAATCCTCTGGGCAGTGCGCTGGAAGTCCCAGGATGGCTGGGGGATTGGCTCATTCAGCCAGCGGCCCTGATCGGTGTGGATGGGCTGACGCTTCTGCTGGTGCTGGCTTCACTGGCCGTATGGCAGGGACGGCGGGGGCTGCTGGCCGTGGTCGCCTGTGCAGGTCTCTGGTGTGGCTGGGGGGCATGGCGTGCTGGGCATGAGGCCGTTCTGCCGGGGCATGTCAATCCGGCTGTCGTGGTTGTGCAGGGCAACGTGACAGAATATGAGGTGCTGGGGCGGGATGATGCGGTTTCACAGTTCCGGTCTTATCTGGAGCTGACAGCGCAGGGCGTGAGAGATGCGCAGCGCCTAGTGCCGGGACGCCCGGCTGTTGTCGTCTGGCCGGAATCTGCTTTCCCCGGTCTTCTGGAGGAGGAAGGCTGGGCAAGGCAGGCCATTGCCGCCGCTGCCTCCGGGGCACCGGTATTGCTCGGGTCGGACAGGCGTGCCGCCGGTGTGGATCGCTGGTACAATAGCCTGATGGCTCTGGCCCCAGATGGACACATAGAGGCCATTTATGACAAAAGCCGTCTGGTTCCGTTTGGAGAATATGACCCCTGGATACTGCCCTTCCACCTGCTGCCGGCCGAGGTGGTGCCGGGCCCGGGGTTGATAACCTGGAACCTGCCACAGGTTGGTCGTGTCGGTCCCATGGTCTGTTATGAGATCGTGTTTTCTGGTGGTGTTGTGGCACCGGGGCAGCGGCCAGACTGGCTGCTGACGATCTCCAACGATGCCTGGTATGGCAACAGTGCCGGGCCGAGGCAGCATCTGGCAACAGGGCGGCTGCGTGCCGTGGAAGAAGGGTTGCCGGTTGTTTTTGTCAATAACCGTGGTGTGTCTGCCATTTATGATGCCCGTGGCAGGGAAGTTGGGCGAACGGAATGGGGCAGGGAACAGGTGCTTGTACGCCCTCTTCCGGGACCGGAAGCAAAAACATTTTTTGCTTTGCTGGGGCGCTGGATACCGGCGCTGATGTCTCTGCTGTTTGTGGGGGCCGCTCTCGTCGGGCGGTGGTTTTATGAAAAGGGCAGATCGGTGTAGCCTGAAAAAATTGAAAATATAATTTATTGTTAACCACTATCGATGAAGAGTAGAAACCTTTTGACCTGATTTTTATTGAGGTTCGTGATTGATGACAGAACTAGCGTCGTTTGTCGATGCACATGTTGGCAAACGTATCCGGCTTCTTCGGGGGCTGCGGAAATTTTCACAGGAAAAACTGGCCAAGGCACTTGGTATCACTTTTCAGCAGGTTCAGAAATATGAGCGTGGGGCAAACCGCGTCGGGGCGGGTCGTCTGTACGAGCTGGCCCAGGTTCTTGAAGTGCCGGTAGGTTTCTTTTTTGACGAGCTGGATGGTTTCGCCAGTCCCGCAGCAGGACCGGGGAATCTTCAGGAAGAACAGGCTCCCTTCCAGCAGGATGATGGGGGCGGGGAGAAAATGGCTGAGGCCCCCCAGGAGAAAAATGGGAGCGGTATAGAGCTGCTCATGTTGCCGGAAACAATGGAACTGGCACAGGCCTATTACAGTATCCGGGAGGAGAAGATCCGTCAGCAGCTCATGAATTTCATCCGGGATGTGGCCAGACGGTCCAGATGAGGGGGGTGGAAGCGGAGAGGGCTACTCTCGCCGCAGGATGGCATCGTTGAGAAAGGCGCTGAAGCGCCCGGCCCTGTAGGCGTTCCGTAGCGCTTCTTCGTCATATTCCTGTTTCACCCAGTCGATGAAAGGCAGACGACCTTCTGCCGTTTTCTGGTAGAGCTGGAAAAAGGCATCCAGAATTCCCGTGCGGGACCGACGGAAATGCAGGAAGCGCCAGTGCAGATGCTTCAGGGCATTTTCGGCCGTTCCACCTTCAAAGAGGATCACCAGTCCGCTGGCAAGCCCGGCCCTGTCCGCTCCGGACTTGCAATGTAGCAGCAGGGGGAACCGGGCTTTTTCATAGAGCTCATGGAAGCGGAGAATACGGTCCTTGTGGGGGGCATTGCGGCTCTCGAAGGCCATGTCGAGATAGGGGAGGTCCAGTCTCTGGCAGGCCTCCCGCCCCAGGGCATCGGCACCACATTGCCGGTGTCCCCGCAGGTTGATGACCATGACAAGCCCCAATGTCCTGCGCCAGCGGTGCAGTCGGCCCGGTGTGGGATGGTTGCTGCGCCAGACACGTCCCGGCACGACAGGGGCCAGATTTGTCCAGACCAGCCGGAAGATGGCATGGTCCACAAACAGGGCGTCATGCCAGGCGCGCAGCCGCCGTGCAGGGGTGGAAAGGGTACCTTTGAACATGCCTGTTCTTTTCACGCCTGTGGGTCTTCGTCAATTGGGCAGAAGTGCTATAGGGTGAAGGTCATGAGGCTGCCTTTTCTCCCTGTCCTGTCTGTCCGTCCGGTATGCCGGGTCCTGTGGCCCTGTCTGCTGGGCTGTACCCTGATGGCAGGCTGTGCGACGGAAGAAGAAGATGCCCCTGTCCGGCACCTGCCCAAAGCGGACATGACGGAGGCCTATCCCAGAAAACCGTTCCGGGAGCTTCATCATCCCATGCCGCCTTATTCAGGCGGGATGGTGCCCATGGTGCAGGCCATACAGCCCACGCCAGATGAAATTTCCGGTCGGACTGTTCATACGGCTGAAGGTGGCAGCGCTGGTGGTGATGATCTGCCGCATTTCCCTGCACAGACCCATACCGAGGCGTCTTACGGGGCTCCTGCACCTAGGCAGAAATAGATTGGCGATCCGTCAGGGACAGGTAGGAATCAGTCCTCCAGTTTCGTGGCCTGTTCCGGCAGCATGACGGGGATGCCATCCCGTACGGGAAAGGCCAGTCCGGCCCGGGGACTGATGATGCTGTTGCTGGCCGGGTCGTAATGTACGGGGCCTTTCGTGACGGGGCAGACGAGGCGGGCCAGCAGTTCTGGGGATGGAGAGGTGTGGGTCATGATGATTTTTCAGTCCATGCGGTTGGGGGCGAAGGGTACCTGAAAGCACCCTGAGACAGGGAACCAGCCTTACATGATGGCATGCTCATCGCCTAGCGGGACAGTTCGTCCAGAAGGTGGCTGGCCCGTTCCGTCGTGTCCGGGCATTCCAGCAGTTTCTGTTTCACCCCGGCGGAGAAGGGGAGCAGCATGGGCAGCATCGTCAGCAGGGTGTTGTCGTCCAGTTTCTTCAGATTTTCCCAGTTGATGGCCATGGCATGGCGCTCGCCATAGTTTTTCAGGACGATGGAAAGATCTTCACGGTCGAGATTCAGGGAAGGGTTCTCCAGCAGGTCGTGGGAGAAAGGCATGGCATTGATGCGCCCTTCCCGCCAGCCCCTGTCAGTCAGCCTGTCCTGTAGCAGGCGGAAGCGGCAGACCCCTGTAAGGGTGATGAAGAACTGCCCGCTTTCCTGCTCCATGAAGGAGGTTACCCGCCCTATGGTGCCGACATGCTCCAGTGGAGGGGCCATGTCGCCGTAACGGGCCGTCTCGGAGGGCTGGATGATGCCGATGAGCCGATGCTGGGCGAGGCAGTCTTCCAGAAGGGTCAGGTAGCGGGGTTCAAAGATGGTCAGGGGAAGCTGCCCCTGTGGCAGAAGAATCGTGCTGCCCAGAGGCAGCAGACCGATTCGGGGTGGCAGGTCCGCCAGTGTCATGTCTGTCAGGACGGGGATCCGGCGTCTGGAGCCGCAGGGTGTGTCATGGGCAGGGTGGTGGGCATCAGGCATGGGGCGTCTCCTCCAGCGGGGCAGGCAGGGACTGCATCATGGATGGACCATTTCCCTGCATATGGTCGTGTCTGTGCCGGATCATCCGGTCATGAGAATAACAGGGAGGACAGTTTGCGCCGTGCCGCCAGGGTGGCGGGGTCTGCCATGCCCCAGGCTTCAAAAAATTTCAGAAGTTCGGCCCTGGCAGCCTGTCCGGCTCCTTCCCTGTCCCGGGCTATGATGTCCAGCAGGCGCTGGGCCGCTTCCTCCCGCTGGCCCGTGCCATTCAGTGCTTTGGCCAGCTCTGTCTGAAGGGCAGCATCGTCAGGGGACTGCTCCAGTTTCTGGCGGATTTCATCGATCCTTCCGGCACTATCCCGGCCTTCCTGATAGAGTTTCAGGCTGCTCAGGGCGCTGGTGATCAGGGGCTCCCCGCCAATGGATTCGGGAATCTGGGAGGCTGCTTCTTCTGCGCCTTCCGGGTCATCCATGGCGATCATGCAGCGGATCAGCCCAGCCCACCCTGCCGGATGCTCCGGTTCACTTTCCAGCACGGCGGCGTAGAGGTTGGTGGCCTCAGCCAGCTCACTTTCTTTGAGGGCGGAGTCAGCCATTTTCAGCTGTTCGGCAACGGGCATGGCCTGCCCGCTGTCCTTCAGGAGCTGTTCAATGAAGGCCCGGATACCGCTTTCCGGCTGTACACCTTGCAGGAGGTCCCGTACCTGCCCCTGCCAGAAGGCAACCACTACCGGGATGGACTGTATGGGCAGGCCCATCTGCACCAGCTGGCTGACCAGCGGCCGGTTGGCGGTTACATCCAGCCGTACCAGCTTCACCCGGCCTTCCGTGGTCTGGACGAGTTTTTCCAGCACGGGGGAGAGCTTTTTGCAGGAAGCGGATGAGGCCGCCCAGAACTCCACAAGAACCGGCGTGTTCCTGCTGGCCTCGACAACCTGTTCCATGAAGTTTGACTGGTCCACCTCCATGGTTCGGGAGGGGCTGCTGGAGGGGAAAAGGGCTTCTGTCATGGTCGGCAACCTCTGTCAGCTGGCGGTGGAGTCTGTCACAATCGCTCCAGTTAAAATTGTTTCCACAGGGCATGGAGGCAAGGGGGGCAGAACCTTCAAAAAAGGAAAATAAAAATGTGTTGGGGGGGATTGCGTCGGGAGCTTCTTTGAGGCATAAGCCTCCCACCGACAGCGTGCGGGCGTAGCTCAGGGGTAGAGCACAACCTTGCCAAGGTTGGGGTCGAGGGTTCGAATCCCTTCGCCCGCTCCAGATTTCAGGGTCTGGAGAGCTGCTGGTGACAATGTGATGCGGGCGTAGCTCAGGGGTAGAGCACAACCTTGCCAAGGTTGGGGTCGAGGGTTCGAATCCCTTCGCCCGCTCCAGAAAGACGGAAGAGCCACTTTGCCGGATCGGGTGAGGTGGTTTTTTTGTGTCTGCCGTTTTTCCCGGTCCTGCTGAATGGACATAAAAAACGGACAGTCCCCGAAGGGACTGCCCGACTTTCCAGCAGCAGTAAAGATTACTTCTTTGCCGCAGCAATGGCGGCTTCGATGACCTTGCCAGCCTCGGCCTTGTCGCCCCAGCCGGAAACCTTCACCCATTTGTTGGGCTCGAGGTCCTTGTAACGCTCGAAGAAGTGGGCGATGGCCTTCAGCGTGATTTCCGGCAGCTGGTCGAGAGAGTCGATCTTGCTGAACTGCGGATGAATCTTGTCATGCGGTACGCAGATCAGCTTTTCGTCCTGTCCGCTTTCATCTTCCATCTTCAGTACGCCGATCGGGCGGGAGCGGATGACACTGCCGGGGAGGACATCAGCCGGGGTCAGGACCAGCGCATCCACCGGGTCACCATCAGCGGCCAGCGTGTTGGGGATGAAGCCATAGGCTGCCGGATAGGCCATCGGCGTGAAGAGGAAACGGTCCACGAAGATGGCGCCGCTGTCCTTGTCCACTTCGTACTTGACCTGGGACCCCTGTGGAATCTCGATCACGACGTTGATGTCATGCGGCACATCCTTGCCGGGGGAAATCTTGGTAACGTCCATCGTCTGCTCCATCCGTGTCTGTGGGTGATGTGATGGGCGCATTATTAATGAATATGCCCGGTGTTGTATATGTGTATTGCCTGCGGCCTCTCTGCTGCGGTGAAGTCGGGAAAAAGAAAGCGCATTATTTGCCCTGTCAGGCGTGTTTTTGCCCCGCAGGGGCTTGAAAAAAAACTGCGTATGAGCGATGTGGCGAAATGTCTGTGCGCCTGTAGCTCAATTGGTTAGAGCTGGCCGCTCATAACGGCTAGGTTGCGGGTTCGAGTCCTGCCGGGCGCAGGTGACGCCTCCATGCATGTGGAGCCGCCTGTATTTGTTGGGAAACGCCCCGGGCGAGAGGGGGCACAGTCCTGCTTCCTGCCTTTTCGTTCGTGTGTTCTAGAGGAGACCGTTCCATGGCCGCCTATCAGTATGTCTATGTCATGAAGGACGTCACAAAGTCCTATCCGGGCGGCCGTGAGGTGTTCAAGGGGATTACGCTCTCCTTCCTGCCGGGGGTGAAGATCGGTATCCTCGGGGTGAACGGCGCAGGTAAGTCCACCCTGCTGAAGATCATGGCTGGAATCGAGAAAGAATTCGGCGGTGAGGCCTGGGCTGCCGAAGGTGTCCGCATCGGCTATCTGGAGCAGGAGCCGCAGCTGGACCCGAACCTGACCGTGGGCGAGAACGCTGCACAGGGCTTCGGTGCGCTGAAGAAGGCCGTGGAGCGTTTCAATGAAATCTCCATGAAGTTTGCCGAGCCCATGTCCGATGAGGAGATGAACGACCTTCTCGCCGAGCAGGCCGAGCTTCAGGAAAAGATTGATGCCGAGGATGGCTGGGAGCTGGACCGTCATCTGGAGATCGCTCTGGATGCGCTGCGCTGCCCTCCGGCGGACAGCCCGGTGGACAAGCTCTCCGGTGGTGAGAAGCGCCGTGTGGCCCTGTGCCGCCTGCTGCTGGAGAAGCCCGACATCCTGCTGCTCGATGAGCCGACCAACCATCTGGACGCCGAGAGCGTGGCATGGCTCGAAAAGACCCTGCGTGAGTACAAGGGCACCGTGATGGTCATTACCCATGACCGTTACTTCCTCGACAACGTCACCAACTGGATTCTCGAGATCGAGCGTGGCCGTGGCTATCCGTTCGAGGGCAATTACTCGTCCTGGCTGGAGCAGAAGCGCAAGCGGCTGGCTCAGGAAGAGAAAGAGGAAAGCTCCCGCCAGCGTGCCCTCGCAGCGGAACAGCAGTGGATCGCCAGCTCGCCCAAGGCCCGCCAGGCCAAGAGCAAGGCCCGTATCACCCGTTATGAGGAAATGCTGGCTGCCGGGCAGGAAGCTGCTGGAGGCACGGCGGACATCGTCATCACGCCCGGTCCCCGTCTGGGGCAGACGGTCATCGAGGCCGAGAATCTCTGCAAGGGCTTTGGTGACCGCCAGCTGATCGACAATCTCAATTTCAAGCTGCCGCCGGGTGGCATCGTGGGGGTCATCGGGCCGAATGGTGCTGGCAAGTCCACACTCTTCAAGATGATCACCGGGCAGGAACAGCCTGATTCAGGCTCCCTGAAGATCGGCGATACGGTCAAGCTGGGCTATGTTGACCAGTCCCGTAATGATCTGGACGACAGCAAGACCGTCTGGGAAGAAATCTCCGGCGGAACGGACGTCATCCATCTGGGCAAGCGGGCCGTGCCGTCCCGTGCCTATGTCGGGGCTTTCAACTTCAAGGGGCCGGACCAGCAGAAGCGTCTGGGCGTCCTCTCCGGTGGTGAGCGCAACCGTGTCCATCTGGCCAAGATGCTCAAGGAGGACAACAACGTCCTGCTGCTCGACGAACCGACCAACGATCTGGATGTCGATACGCTCCGTGCGCTGGAGGATGCTCTGGAATCCTTCGCAGGCTGCGCCGTGGTCATCAGCCATGACCGCTGGTTCCTCGACCGTCTGGCCACGCATATCCTCGCTTTTGAGGGGGACAGCCACGTGGAGTGGTTCGAAGGCAACTTCCAGCAGTATGAGGAAGACAAACGCCGCCGTCTGGGGCCTGATTCCACGGAGCCGAGCCGCATCCGTTACCGCCCCATCGCCCGCTGATCGCCGTCCGGGCGGCATGTTGTGCTAGGCAATGAGCTGCGGACAGCCCGCCTGATCCTCCGTCCGGTCAACTGGCCGGACATGGAGGACATGGCACGGCTGAAAGCGGATGTCGGGGCGTTCGGGGCCATGCTGGGTGGTGTGCGGACCCGTGTCCGGGCGGAAGCCGAGATGGCCGAGGATGTGGCTTTCTGGGCCGAGCGGGGCATCGGCATCTTTTCCATTTTTGAGGAGGGGCGTTTTGTCGGCATGACGGGCGTGCATGAACGCCCCGATGGCCGGGGAATCGGCCTGCGTTTTGCCCTGTTCCCGTGGGCTGCCGGGCGTGGCATCGCCCGTGAGGCCGCTGGTACGGCCCTCACCTTTGTTCTGGATGCGGGGGTGGAGCGTGTCGTTGCCGTCGCCCGTGAGGATAACCGGCCTTCCCGCATCGTGCTGGGTAGCATCGGCATGAGTCTGCTTGACCAGTTCGAGCGGGACGGGCACATCATGCTTCTGTATGAAAAGAGGCGGATGCTGTTCCAGTGGTGAATGGCACCGCCCCGGTCAGGGGCAGGCAACAGGGAAGCCGGGACGATGACGACGCACATATTCATTGATGGTGAGGCAGGCACGACAGGCCTGGGGATTCGCCGCCGTGTCGAGGCCGTGGCTGATCGTCATGACCTGAAGCTGCTGAGCATCGATCCTGCCCAGCGGAAGGATCCGCAGGCCCGTCGTGCCCTCATGGCGCAGGCTGATATCACCGTGTTGTGTCTGCCGGACGATGCCGCCCGTGAGGCCGTGGCCCTTGGCCAGGATACGGGTACCCGTTTTCTGGATGCCAGCACGGCCCATCGTGTGCATCCAGACTGGGTCTATGGCCTGCCGGAGCTGGATGCCACCCAGCCGGAACGGATCAGGAAGGCCCGGTTCGTCAGCAATCCCGGCTGTTATGCTACAGGGGCCATTGCCCTGCTTCGCCCGCTGGTTCAGGCGGGGCTGCTGCCGGTGGATGCCCATGTCTCCATCAATGCGGTGTCCGGTTATAGCGGTGGTGGCCGCACGATGATCGAGCAGCAGGAGGAGGCGGGTGGTCCGGCTTTTTTCCTCTACGGCCTGAACCTTCAGCACAAGCACCTGCCGGAAATGACGCAGTATGGCGGCCTGACCCGCAACCCGCTGTTCGTGCCGTCTGTCGGGCATTTCCCGCAGGGGATGATCGTGTCCATTCCGCTGCATCTGGTATCTCTCCCCGGTGTACCGATGATCGAGGACGTCACGGCTGTTCTCAGAGAGTTCTACAGGGATGCGAAAACCGTCCGTGTCGTGGAGTCCGAGCCGAAGCTGGTGGCTGAAGCCATGGCGGGCCGGGATGACATGGAGCTGCGTGTGAGTGGCCATAGCGGGCAGGCCCTTCTGACAGCGTCTCTGGACAATCTTGGCAAGGGGGCTTCCGGTGCGGCCATGCGTAACATCCTGTTGATGAGTGGGCAGGACATCACCTGAAGGGTCGGGCAGCCTATCCGATTTTTTTCGGGCCGCTCTATGGCCCTTTGTGCCGGGATATCTTATAAGCAGGATGTTTTCTGCGCCCCGTGGGGCGCAGGCAGATCATGGGCGAGAGTGGCGGAACTGGTAGACGCAGTCGGCTCAAAATCGACCGCCGCAAGGCATAGGGGTTCGAGTCCCCTCTTTCGCACCATTTTTACAGGGCATGACAGTAGAGTGATGTGGCAGCCTGGCCTGGATGAGCTGGCTTGACCCCTTCTGGTGCCTGTGACACCTAGGAAAAAAGTAACCGTTTGCCGTGAGGGGCCGCTGTCGCCTGCCTGTGGTGGGGACGTATGGTTTCTTGCGCCTTCTGAATCATGGATGACCTGCCAATCATGACCGCAGCCAAGCCTTCGCACCGTCCTCAGCGGCCCTATTTTTCATCCGGCCCATGTGTCAAACGTCCGGGCTGGACACCAGAGGCCCTGAAGGGGGCCTTCCTCGGGCGGTCCCATCGTGCGGCAGAGGGACGGGCACGGCTCCATGAGGTCATCACCCGGTCGGCGGCCCTGCTGGGCATACCGGAGGACTGGCAGGTCGGCATCGTGCCGGCCTCTGACACGGGAGCCGTGGAGATGATTCTCTGGGCACTGGCAGGCCAGCGTGGCATGGATGTCCTGTCCTTTGAGAGCTTTTCTGGCACGTGGGCGCAGGACCTGAAGGACATCCTGAAGCTGGAAGACCTGCGTGTTCTGGAGGCTCCCTATGGCGAGCTGCCTGACATGGCGCAGATCGACTGGTCCCGTGATGTGGTGCTGACATGGAATGGCACGACATCAGGTGTCTGCATCCCCTCCGTGGAGAGCGTTCCGGCGCAGCATGATGGCCTCGTGATCTGTGATGCCACCTCGGCGGCCTTTGCGATGGACCTGCCGTGGGACCGGCTGGATGTCGTCACATGGTCCTGGCAGAAGGCCCTGGGTGGTGAGGCAGCTCATGGCATGGTGGCCCTCAGCCCGAAGGCGGTCCGGCGGCTGGAAGAAGGCAGCCAGAGGCCGCTGCCCAAGATTTTCCGCCTGACCAATAAAAAAGGACTGAATGAGGCCATCTTCCGGGGGGACACCATCAACACGCCGTCCATGCTTTGCGTGGAGGATGCGCTGGATGGTCTGCGCTGGGCCGAGTCCGTTGGTGGACTGGAGGCCCTGAAGGCCCGTTCCCGCAAGAATCTGTCCGTCGTGGAACGCTGGGTAGCGGCCCGTGACTGGGTAGCTTTCCTCAGTGAGAAGAAAGAGACACGCTCCTGCACTTCCATCTGCCTGAAGATCAGCGCTCCGTGGTTCGAGGCACTGGATGATGCGGCACGGTCCAAGGTCATCAAGACCATGACGGGTCTGCTGGAGGAGGAAAAGGCCGGATACGATCTGGCCGGTTATCGTGATGCGCCCGCCGGTCTGCGCATCTGGGGCGGAGCCACGGTGGAAGCCGAGGATATTGAGGCCCTTCTGCCCTGGCTGGACTGGGCTTTTGCCCGTATTGAAGAGAAGTTTGCTGCGTCATGATCAACGGTCCCGAGACATCCAGTCCCGCCCTGCTGCCGATGGGGTTCGTGGACCTTCTCCCTGCCGAGGCAGAGGCAGAGGCCCGTGGCCTTGCTGAAGTGATGGACGTGTTTTCGTGCCATGGGTATGAGCGTGTCCGTCCGCCTCTGCTGGAGTTTGAAGGCTCCCTGCTGAGCGGGGCCGGTGAAGCCCTGGCGGAGCAGAGTTTCCGTCTGCTGGACCCGTCCTCTCACCGGATGATGGCCCTGCGGCCGGACATGACGACCCAGATTGCCCGCATTGCTGCGGTGCGGATGCAGGATAGTCCCCGCCCGCTGCGTCTCTCCTATGCGGGGGATTGTGTGGTGATCGGCACGCTCGGTCGTGAGGGACAGCGGCAGATATCGCAGGCCGGGATTGAGCTGATTGGCCCGGACAGGGCCGAGGCGGATGCCGAGGTGATCGCCCTCGGAGCAGAGGCTCTGGCCCGTCTGGGTATTGCCAATGTGTCCTTCGACCTTTCCATGCCTGTCATGATCTGGAGCCTGATTGAGGACAGTTTCTCCGGCGTCGAGCGGGACAGCATCATTCATGCTCTGGACAGGCGGGATGCAGCCGCCGTGCGGGATTGTGGCGGCCCGTGGGCGGAGCTTCTTCTGGGCATGATGGCGGCTGTTGGCCCTGCCGCCATCGCTCTGGAAAAGCTGGCGATGCTGGACTTCCCCGACATGCTGAAACCTCATGTCGAACGGCTGAAGGCTGATGTGGCGGCGATTCTGGCCCGTCTGCCGGATGCCCGCCTGACAGTGGACCCGGTGGATTTCCGGGGCTGGCGGTACCATACGGGGGTCTGCGTGACGGTTTTTGCCATGCATTCCCGTGAGGAGCTGGGACGTGGCGGCCGCTATCTGGCCGGGGAGGAGCCCGCCTGCGGGCTGACCCTCAACCCCCATGCCTTTTTGCGGGTTGCGGAAAAGCCGAAGCGGCGGCAGCGCTGCCTCGTTCCGCCCGTAATGGCGCAGAAAGACTTGTCCAGCCTGCATGAGGCAGGCTATGCCACGATCGCATCGCTTGGGGAATCAGGCGAGATGGAGCAGGAGGCGCATCATCTGCGGTGCAGCCATATCTGGAAAGATGGAAAACCCGTCGTACTGGCACGCTGAGGTGCAGGCAGGGGCCGCCATCGTGAGACGTTGAGGGAAGACATTCTTATGGCCAATGTTACCGTAATCGGAACCCAGTGGGGCGATGAGGGTAAAGGCAAGATCGTTGACTGGCTGGCCAGCCGGGCCGATATCGTTGTCCGCTTTCAGGGCGGGCACAATGCCGGCCATACGCTGGTCGTGAACGATCAGGTCTACAAGCTTTCCCTGCTTCCTTCCGGTCTGGTTGGCGGGAAGATTGGCGTCATCGGCAATGGCGTGGTGGTGGACCCCAAGGCCCTGATGAGCGAGATCGACCGTGTGACGGAACAGGGACTGACCGTCACGCCGGAAACGCTCTGGATCGCCGAGACGGCCCCTCTCATCCTGCCCCTGCATGGTGCGCTGGACCGTGCCCGTGAGGTTGCCCGTGGCAACCACAAGATCGGCACGACAGGCCGTGGCATTGGTCCGGCCTATGAGGACAAGGTGGCCCGCCGGGCCATCCGCATCTGCGATCTGTCCGAGCCCGAAACGCTGGACTGGAAGATCGACGAGCTGCTGCTCCACCACAACACGCTTCTGGCCGGTCTGGGAGCGGAAACCTTCACCAAGCAGCAGATTCTGGACTTCCTGAAGGAGATCACGCCCCGTCTCCTGCCCTATGCCTGCTGTGCGTGGGACCGTCTGGCCGAGGCGGACCGGGCTGGCAAGCGTATCCTCTTCGAGGGGGCACAGGCTGTCATGCTGGATGTGGACCACGGGACCTATCCTTTCGTGACAAGCTCCAACACGGTGGCGGCCATTGCGGCTTCCGGCAGCGGCATGAGCCCGAAATCCGTCGGGTTCGTGCTGGGCATTGCCAAGGCTTATACAACCCGTGTTGGTGAAGGGCCTTTCCCTTCCGAGCTGTTTGATGAGGTCGGAAAGGGCATGGCCGAACGTGGGCGTGAGTTCGGGACCGTAACGGGCCGTCCCCGCCGCTGTGGCTGGTTCGATGCGGCCATGGTCCGCCGGGCCGTGCGTGTTGGTGGCGTGAGTGGCGTGGCCCTGACGAAGCTGGACATTCTGGATGGCATGAAGGAAGTGTCCATCTGCGTCGGTTATGAGCTGGACGGCCAGAAGATTGACAGTTTCCCCTCCGCACCGGGGGCCCAGGCCCGTGTGAAGCCCATTCTGGAGACCATGCCGGGCTGGAATGAGACAACCGGTGGTGCCCGTTCCTGGGCAGAACTGCCGGCGCAGGCCATCAAGTATGTCCGCCGCATTGAGGAGCTGATCGGCACGCCGGTCACCCTGCTGTCCACCAGCCCGGAACGTGAGGACACCATTCTTGTGACGGATCCTTTCGAGGGCTGATCAGTCGTCAGGTCATGTTGGATGAAGGCCAGCCCTGTAGAGGCTGGCCTTTTTATTTTGATCGAATGACAGCTTTCTTCAGGCGGGAAGAGATAAAAAAAGGAGTGTCCAGTTTCTGGGCACTCCCTTTTCTGTCTGATGTCCTGTTGAGGAGAGCCTGACTGCCGTTCAGGCCTTGTTGTCGGGAAACAGCCTGTCCAGCAGTTTCTTCAAAACCTTTCCGACAACGACAGTCATGACTGTTTCGACCGCAAATCTCAAAAGTGCTCTGAACATGAGAAAATGCCTCCTTCTGGGCAGATGGTCATATCGTGACGGGGACAGGTTACGCCGTTTTGGCGTCGCCGACCAGCCCACGGGAATAATCTTCGGCAGAGAATGGCCGTAAATCCTCGGCCTGTTCGCCAACGCCGACGAGATGGACAGGCAGTTTGAACTGTTCGGCCAGAGCCACCACGATTCCACCACGGGCGGAACCATCCAGCTTGGTCACGACCAGTCCACTGACATTCACAAGCTCCCGGAAGACCCGCACCTGCTCGATGGCATTCTGCCCGGTTGTGGCATCCAGCACCAGCAGGACGCTATGGGGCGCAGAGGGGTCAAATTTCTGCATCACACGGATGATCTTGGCCAGTTCATCCATCAGGGCCTGTCGGTTATGCAGGCGGCCCGCCGTGTCCACGAGGAGCAGATCGGCCTTTTCCTCCGTGGCCCGTTTCAGTCCGTCATAGGCCAGTCCGGCGGCATCGCCGCCCGGTTTGCCGGCGATGACCGGGGAGCCTGTGCGCTCCCCCCATATCTGGAGCTGTTCGACTGCTGCCGCCCGGAAGGTATCGCCCGCCACCATCATGACGGACCTGCCCTGCTGGTGATACTGATGGGCGATCTTGCCGATGGTCGTGGTCTTGCCCACACCATTGACGCCCACCACCAGAACGACATGCGGTTTCTTGCTGTCGTCCAGTTTGAAAGGCTGGGCTACGGGTTCCAGAACCCGGGAAATCTCGGCGGCCAGTGTCTGGCGGATTTCCTCCGGGGTGATGTGCTCCCCGAAGCTCTTCTCACGGAACTGTTCGATGATCCGTCCGGCCACGGCAGGACCGAGATCGGCAGCGATCAGCTCGTCTTCAAGCTCTTCCAGCGTTTCATCATCAAGTTGCCGTTTGACAAACACCGCATTGAGGCGTGCGCTTGAACGGGACAGACCCTGTTTGAGTCGAGAAAAAAATCCAGCCATGACTGTCGAATTGGTGTGAGAAGGGGGGAGCCGTCAAGCCCTGTTCAGGGGATTTCTGCCATGAGCATACCATCCTGCACAGCTGTGATGCGGATGCGCTCCAGCCGTCCCCGGTGGGATGGTTGCGCTTGCGGAAGTGTGAAGGCGGCAAATTCGGGTGTATGGCCGGTTGTCGGGCTTTCCATGAGGACGGTTTTTTCCTGCCCGACAAAGCGGTTCAGGAAACGGTCCCGTATGGTCTGGCCCAGTGCCCGCAGTCTGGCGGCCCGTTCCTGCCTTGTGGCTTTCGGCATGGCGGGCATACGGGCCGCCGGTGTTCCGGGGCGTTCGCTGTAAGGGAAGACATGGAGGAAGGGAATGGCCTGCTCTGCCAGAAAATCGTACGTTTCCTGAAAGAGGGCATCCGTCTCGGTGGGGAAGCCGGCAATCACATCAGCTCCGAAGCCGGTATCAGGCCGCAGATGGCGGACCTGTGCGATCAGTCCGGCTACGTCAGCTGTATTATGGCGGCGTTTCATGCGTTTCAGGATCAGGTCGGAGCCCGCCTGAAGGGAAAGATGCAGATGCGGCATGAAGCGGGGCTCATCAGCGATCAGGTCCCAGAGGGCCTTGTCCCCTGTATCTGGCGTGAGAAGCATGGGGTCGATCGAGGAGAGACGCAGGCGGGCAATTTCCGGCACTTCATCCAGCAGATGGCGGCAGAGTTGGCCCAGCCCCATATCCTTCTGCTGCCATGAGGCAATGTCCACGCCTGTCAGGACAATTTCACAATGTCCCGCTTCTGCAAGAGCCCGGGCCTTGGGGATGATCTCCCCGGGAGGCATGGAGGTGGACTGCCCCCGGCCCGCCGGAATGACGCAGAATGTGCAGTCATTGTCGCAGCCCTGCTGAACCTGGAGAAGGGCCCGGATGTAGCGGGATGGTGGGGGAGCCTGCCCTGCCTCATCAGGCAGGCCCCATGTGGCAGGGAGCGTCTTTTCCGTATTGGGAATCACCCGGCTGACACCGGGCAGGGCAGCCCATGCATCTGCGGCCCGCTCGGAGGCGCAGCCTGTCACGATGATGCGGGCTGCCGGATTTTCCCGGTGTGCACGGCGGATGGTCTGGCGGGCCTGCCGCTCGGCCTCTGCCGTCACCGTGCAGGTATTGACGATGATGGTCTCTTCGTCCCGCATCTGCCCCAGGCGGGCCAGATGCTCCATGGCATCGCTTTCATGGGCGTTCAGGCGGCAGCCGAAGGTGAGAAGGGTGACGCTCATGGTGTGGTGGTCTGTCCTTTTTCCAGCCAGCTCTCATCCAGCGTGCCGGTGAAAACGGTCTGGGCCGGGCCGGTCATCAGGACGGAGCCATCATCCTGCCATGTGATGGTCAGGGAGCCACATTCCATGGTGACACGGCATGTCCGTTCCACAAGGCCACGCCGTGCTGCATTGACGACCGCTGCGCAGGCGCCTGATCCGCAGGCAAGGGTCAGCCCGGCACCCCGCTCCCAGACCCGCAGGCGGATGTGGGTGGGGGAGAGAATTTCCGCAAAGCCGATATTGGCCCGTTCCGGGAAAAGGGGATCGGTTTCCAGAACTGGTCCCAGAGCGGCGGCATCTTCAATGGAGCGGAACAGTGTGAGATGGGGATTGCCCATGGAGCAGGCTGCTCCGTCGTGAAGGGGGAGACGGGCCGTGTCGCATTCCCGGGCGAGAGGGATGGTCTGCCAGTCCAGGTGGGGCGTGCCCATGAGGACGGAAATCAGCCCGTTTTTCTGCGATGTGGGGAGCAGGCCATTCTGTGTCTGAAGGATTGGGTTGCCGCCCAGCAGGGCCGCAACGCAGCGGGAGGCATTGCCGCAGGCGCCGGCCTCTGAGCCGTCCGGGTTGAAGAAGCGGACCCGCACGTCCGCACCATCCCGTGTTGGGGCGGAAAGTGTCACAAGCTGGTCGCAGCCGATGCCCGTGCGGCGGTCGCAGAGGCGGCTGATGAGTGTGGTGGAGGGGGATAGTGGTGTCGTTCTGCCATCCAGAATGACAAAATCATTCCCCAACCCATGCATTTTCGTGAAGGAAACGCCCATGATGCCCCTCTGAGACGTGATGAAACCGCCTCTTTCTATAATGTTGCATGGCCGGGGTAAAATGAAGCCTTCCTGCTGCCGGTCTGTTTTTCCTGCCGGGGCAGGCATTGTTCAGGAATCCAGCTGCCCTATATTAAGAGACGACAGCAAGGAACAAGCCGAAAAGGGGAAGGCGTGCAGGGCCTACACGAAAAAGCATTCACACAGGCATCTTCAGAGCCGGATGAGGCTTTCTGGGCCCGGCAGGAGCTGGATTCCCTGATGGATATGGGAGCCCGCACGGCCATTACTGCCCTTTACCGTACCGCCCTGCCCGTGGGGGGGCGGACGCTGGACCTGATGTGCGGGGCCATGAGCCATCTGCCGGAGGATGCCACCTTTCAGGAATTCATCGGGCTGGATGTCAGCAAGGCGGCTCTCAAGGCCAATCAGGCCCTGAGCAGCGCTGTGGAACAGGACCTCAACAGCACGCCTGTCCTGCCGTTTGATGAGGCGAGTTTTGATGGGGCTCTCCTTTGTGATGGGCTGGCCTATCTGACAAAGCCGCAGCAGGTCATCGAAGAGCTGTTCCGTGTTCTGCGGCCCGGTGCGCCGCTGATCATCAGTTTTTCCGACAGATTCGTGCCGGCCAAGGCCGTGGCCATCTGGCAGGCGCTGGAGCCGGAAGACCGGGTCCGTTTCACCAGTGCCCTCATGCAGCGGGCCGGTTTTGCGGAGCTGGATACCGGTGAGGTTGTCCCGCCGGAAGACCTTACAGCATGGCAGGATACGGTTCGGGCTGTCATTGGCCGCCGTCCTGTGGCAGGTTGAGCTGTAATCCAGCTTTTCAATATGGTGGTGGATCGTCTCTGGCCTTGCAGGGCAGAAAGGGGTATTCACCGTTTTTCTGGCTGCCACAAACTGGTTCGTGGCAGCATGTGTATGACCGAGTGTTCGTTGACGATGCCTTTTCCCGATACCCATCCCGCCCTGACCCGTGCTTTGGCTGCACGTGGCTATGAACAGCCAACGCCTGTACAGGAGGCCGTGCTGGAGCCGGGGCTGGAAGGGCGTGATCTGCTCGTCTCTGCGCAGACGGGCTCTGGCAAGACAGTGGCCTTTGGCCTCGCCTTTGCGACCGATCTGCTGACGGAAGGGGACAGGATGGCCCCGACCCGCTCCCCGCTGGCGCTGGTGATTGCCCCGACCCGTGAGCTTGCCATGCAGGTTCAGACAGAACTTTCATGGCTTTATGCCGAGACCGGGGCCCGTATCGCCAGCTGCATCGGTGGGACCGATGCCCGCCGTGAGGCCCGCTCTCTGGAGCGTGGTGCTCATATCGTGGTTGGTACGCCGGGCCGTCTGTGTGACCATCTCTCCCGTGGCAAGCTGGACCTGACGGGCCTGCGTGCCGTTGTGCTGGATGAAGCTGACGAGATGCTGGACATGGGCTTCCGTGAGGAGCTGGAACAGCTGCTGGATGCATCCCCGAAGGAACGCCGCACCCTGCTGTTTTCCGCTACCATCGCTCGGGAAATCGCCTCTCTGGCACGGCGCTATCAGCAGGACGCCAAGCGGATTGATACGGTCTCCGGCCAGAAGCAGCATGCCGACATCACCCATCGCTGCGTGGTGACGGCCCCGCAGGAAGTGGAGCGGTCGCTTGTCAATGTGCTGCGGTATTATGAAAGCCAGACAGCCATGGTGTTCTGCAATACCCGCCTGCTGGTGAATCAGGTTCAGGCAGCCCTGCTGGAGCGGGGCTTTGCCTCCGTCGCCATTTCCGGTGAGATGGGGCAGAATGAGCGGTCTCGTGCCATCGAGAGCCTGCGCTCCGGTGCGGCCCGTGTCTGCGTGGCCACCGATGTGGCGGCCCGTGGTATTGATGTCCCGGCCCTCGGCCTGGTTGTCCATGCCAGTGTGCCGTCTTCTTCCGACACGTTCCTGCATCGTTCCGGCCGGACAGGTCGTGCAGGGCGCAAGGGCGTGAGCGTGCTGATGGTACCATTCAACCAGCGGCGCAAGGCGGAGCGTGTTCTGGCGCAGGCCCGTGTGAAGGCTGAGTGGGAGCCGGTACCAACGGCAGAGGCCATTGCCGGGCAGGATGCACAGCGTCTGCTGGAAGATCCGATCCTGACCGGGGAAGCCTCCGTTGCCGTGCCGGAAGAGATCGTGGCCAAGCTGACAGAACGTTTCGATGCCACGCAGCTGGCCCGGGCTCTTGTGGGGTTCCACAAGGCGCATCTGCCCCGTGTGGAAGATATCCGTCCTGTGTCTGTCGAGCCACCAGCCCGTGGTGCTGCCCGTGAAGGGGGACGTGGGTATGAGATGGCTGGTTCGTGGTTCCGCCTTGGCGTAGGGCGTAGTGAAAAGGCCGATCCAAAGTGGCTGATTCCGCTCATCTGCCGTCTTGGTGGCGTGCAGAAGCGGGATATTGGCAATATCTGCATCCAGCAGGATGACACGCTCTTCCAGATTTCTGATGAAAAGCTGGCCCGCTTCAATGCCTGTCGGGCAGGAGCAGAGCAGGACGAGGTGACCATTGAGCCAGCCGAGGCTCCTGCCGGTGGGGCCGGTCCCCGCCGGGGTCGTGGTGGCCCGCCGGGTGGGCGTCGCTTTGGTGCACCGAAAGGGCGTTTTGGTGGCCCCGGTGGCGGGGGACGTCGTGAGGGGCGTGAAGGTCGGGAAGGGGGCCGTGGCCCGTCATCCTTCAAACGTCGTTCCGGCCCGGCCCGCAGCGGCGAGAAATCCACCCGCCGCCGGAGCTGATTCCATCGCCGTTGAAGTGGAGAGGGAGGGGGTTACCCCTCCTTTTTCATGATGGCCAGCCCGCCAGATGCCTGACAGACGGGCATGATCTCCAGATGGTTCACGTTCATGTGGGCCGGCAGGCCAATCAGCCATGAGACGGTTTCTGCAATATCGGCAGGCATCAGTGGTGTGGTGTTTTCATAGACGGCCCGTGCCTTTGCATCATCACGCAGCCGTACGTTGCTGAACTCACTGCCACCCACAAGGCCGGGTTCGATGGTCGTGACACGCAGTGGCGTGCCCAGCAGGTCTGTCCGCAGATTCTTCATGAACTGGGAGACGAAGGCTTTCGTCGCCCCATAGACATTCCCGCCCCGATAGGCGTAATGACCCGCCGTACTGCCGATGGAGAGGATGTAACCGCGCTCCCGTTCTATCATGCCGGGGAGCAGGGCGTGGGTGATCTCCACGAGGCCGGAGATGTTTGTGTCGATCATGGTTTCCCAGTCATCCACGCTGGAGTCCTGTGCGGGTGTGACGCCCAGTGCCAGCCCGGCATTGTTGATGAGAACATCCACATGGCGCCAGCCCTCTGGCAGGGTTTCGGGCAGGGCGCGCAGGGCGTCCCGGTCGCTCATGTCCAGTGTGAGGGGGAGGAGGCTGGTGCCGAGTGTCTCATGCAGGTTGCTCAGCCGTTCACTCCGGCGCCCCGTGGCGATGACACGGTGCCCCTCCCGGACCAGCCGTGTGGCGATGCTTCTGCCGAACCCGGATGTGGCGCCCGTCACGAGGATGGTCTGTGGCTGGGTCATTGTGGGAACTCCGTGTATGAAGAATGAAAAACAGAACTGTCTTCTGTTATGCTGGACGCATCCCCTGTTTGTAAGAGGTGTTCATGCCGATTCTTGAGCCGATCGAGACATTGACGGGCCGTTTGCTGGTTGCCACCCCTGTTCTGGCAGGGACCGAATTTGCCCAGACGGTCATCTATCTCTGCGCCCATTCCGCCGAGGATGGAGCCATGGGGATGATTGTCAATCGTCGGCTGACCCACCCGGACATCAGTGCGTTGCTGCGTCATCTGGATGTATCGCCCAACCCGCCGCAGCGTCTTTTTGGTGTGGGTGTTGGCGGGCCGGTGGAGCCGGGGCGGGGTTTTGTTCTCCATTCGCCGGAAGGTGGAGGCCTTGGGCGTGGCAGGACAGGCAGCCGCATGACCGTCCTGCCGGATGAGCCGCCCGTGGCAGAAGTCAGTGCCAGCATCGAGATGATCCGGGAGCTGGCGGCAGGCCGGGGGCCACGGCAGGCCATGCTGCTGCTTGGCCATGCCGCATGGGCCGCCGGGCAGCTTGAAGAAGAGATTCTCCATGGCAATGCCTGGTATGTTGTTCCGGCTGATGAAGATATTGTCTTTGGAGCGGATCCCTCCACAAAATGGCAGCGTGCGCTGGAGAGTGTAGGGCTGGAACCGTCCTCACTTACGGCTTCAGTGGGGGAGGCATAAGGTTTCTGCGGGGCTGCCTTTCTATTGCCTGCCTTCTGTTTTGGTCTCAGACTTTACCAGTCTGAAAGGTCCCGGAATCTCCTTGCAGACAGGCGTTTTTGTGGGTGAATCCAGAAACGCCCTCTTGAAACCGATGTGATCGTGCCTAAATTTTAGGCACGGTCTATCGCCATATCGGGGCAGACTGAACAGTCATCGCTGCCAAGGATGGGGCGAGAAGGAGAGGCAAATATCATGGATATTCAGAAATTTACGGAGCGGAGCCAGGGGTTCATTCAGGCTGCCCAGACCATTGCCCTGCGAGACTATCACCAGCAGCTGACGCCGGAGCATCTGCTCAAGGCCCTGCTGGATGACGAGCAGGGAGCGGCGACAGGGCTGATCCGTGCCGCAGGCGGGGACCCGAAGGTCGTCCGGCAGGCCAATGATGCGGCCCTGGCCAAACTGCCGGCTGTGCAGGGCAGCGGAGCGTCCCAGCCCCAGCCGACGCCTGATTTCGTGCGGGTGCTGGATGGTGCGGAGGCGGCTGCCAAGGCGGCTGGTGACAGTTTCGTGGCGCAGGACCGTCTGCTGGCAGGCATTGCGGCCAGCAGGACACCGGCCGGTGAGGCCCTGAGGCAGGGCGGGGCGTCTGCTCAGGCTCTGGAAAAGGCGATTGCGACCGTCCGCAAAGGGCGGACCGTGGATTCGGCCTCGGCAGAAAACAATTTTGATGCGCTGAAGAAATATGCCCGTGACGTGACGGCTCAGGCGCAGGAAGGCAAGCTGGACCCGGTCATCGGGCGTGACGAGGAAATCCGCCGGGCCATTCAGGTTCTGGCACGCCGCAGCAAGAACAATCCCGTGCTGATTGGTGAACCCGGTGTTGGCAAGACCGCCATCGTGGAGGGGCTGGCCCTGCGTATCGTCAATGGCGATGTACCGGAGGCTCTGCGCAACAAGAAGCTGCTTTCTCTCGACATGGGGGCACTGATTGCCGGTGCGAAATATCAGGGTGAGTTTGAGGAACGCCTGAAGGCTGTCCTCAAGGAGATTGAGAGTGCCGAGGGGCAGATCATCCTCTTCATCGATGAGATGCATACGCTCGTTGGCGCAGGGCGTTCCAGCGGGGCGATGGATGCGTCCAATCTCATCAAGCCGGAACTGGCCCGGGGTGTGCTGCACTGCCTTGGCGCCACGACTCTGGATGAGTACCGCAAATATATCGAGAAGGACGCTGCGCTGGCCCGCCGCTTCCAGCCGGTCTTTGTGGGTGAGCCGTCCGTTGCGGACACGATCTCCATCCTGCGTGGGATCAAGGAGAAGTACGAGCTGCATCATGGGGTGCGGATCACCGACAATGCACTGGTTTCCGCAGCGACCCTGTCCAACCGGTATATCACGGACCGCTTCCTGCCGGACAAGGCCATCGATCTGATTGACGAAGCCGCCAGCCGCCTGCGGATGCAGATCGACAGCAAGCCTGAGGCTCTGGATGAGCTGGACCGCCGCATCATCCAGCTGAAGATCGAGCGTGAGGCCATCCGCAAGGAGGATGACACGGCCTCCCGTGAGCGTCTGGAAGCTCTGGAAGCTGAACTGGCTGACCTTCAGGAGAAGTCTGATGCGATGAGTGCGGCCTGGCATGCGGAGAAAGACCGTATGAATGCCGTGCAGAAATACAAGGAAGAGCTTGACCACGCCCGGTCCGAGGTTGAGGTGGCGCAGCGCCAGGGAAATCTCCAGCGGGCATCCGAGCTGATGTACAGCCGTATTCCGGAGCTGGAACGTCAGATCGAACAGGCCCAGCAGGCAGAAGCCCAGTCTGATGGCAATACGCTGTTCGCTGATACCGTGACGGATCAGGGAATCGCCGCTGTCGTGTCCCGCTGGACCGGCGTGCCGGTGGACCGGATGCTGGAAGGTGAGCGTTCCAAGCTCATGCGGATGGAGTCCGTGCTGCGTGAGCGTGTCGTGGGGCAGGAATCGGCTCTGGTGGCCGTGTCCAATGCCGTGCGCCGTGCCCGTGCCGGGTTGCAGGACCCCAACCGCCCGATCGGTTCCTTCCTGTTCCTTGGTCCGACCGGTGTGGGCAAGACCGAGCTTGCCAAGACGCTGGCGCAGTTCCTCTTTGATGATGAACGTGCCCTGCTGCGGATCGACATGAGCGAGTTCATGGAGAAGCACTCCGTCTCCCGTCTGATCGGTGCCCCTCCGGGGTATGTCGGTTACGATGAGGGTGGCGTGCTGACCGAGGCCGTGCGGCGTCGTCCCTATCAGGTCATCCTCTTTGATGAGGTGGAGAAGGCGCATGAGGATGTCTTCAACATCCTGCTTCAGGTGCTGGATGATGGCCGCCTGACGGACGGGCAGGGTCGTGTGGTGGATTTCCGCAATACGATCATCGTGCTGACCAGCAATCTTGGTTCCGAGGTTCTGGCGCATCAGAAGGATGGTGAAT
>NZ_CP030979.1:300000-712500 GCF_023167265.1 Parasaccharibacter sp. TMW 2.1888 | reverse complement strand
GCACCTGCTTTGCAAGCAGGGGGTCGTCGGTTCGAACCCGTCTGCCTCCACCAGATTTCATCTGGAGGTGATCAGGAAAAGGAATAAAGGTAAGCGGAAAGAGTTCTTCTTTCAGGTGGTTTTTTTTAAATCGTCTGGCTGAAGTATCCGGTCTTTGAGGAGTGAATCGGTTGGTGCGCTGTCTGCGTACGCTGCAATGGGTTGTCTGACCTTTTGGTGGGGGATGTTTCCTTGTTTCCCACGGAACATTGCAGAGAGTATTCAGACGGTGAGAATGAAGTGACTGACATTATATGTTCAGTTCCGTCATTCGGATTTCTGTGTGAGTGATCGCATGGAATGATGTGTGACTGGTTACTGTGCATGTGGTGTGAGAATGAGAAGGGCACTTGGTGGATGCCTTGGCACCAGAAGGCGATGAAGGACGTGACACACTGCGATAAGCCACGGGGAGTTGTGAGTACACCCTGATCCGTGGATTTCCGAATGGGGCAACCCCCTCTTATGAGGATCATGCACTGAATACATAGGTGCATGGGGCAAACCCGGGGAACTGAAACATCTAAGTACCCGGAGGAAAAGACATCAACAGAGATTCTGCTAGTAGTGGCGAGCGAACGCGGAACAGGCCAGTGTCTTCGAGAGAACAAGCAGAACAGTCTGGAAAGTCTGACCATAGTGGGTGATAGTCCCTTATGCGTAATGTCTCCTGAAGGCCTTGAGTAGGGCGGGGCACGTGAAACCCTGTCTGAACATGGGAGGACCACCTTCCAAGCCTAAATACTCTCTGGTGACCGATAGTGAACCAGTACCGTGAGGGAAAGGTGAAAAGCACCCCGATAAGGGGAGTGAAAGAGACCTGAAACCAGGTGCCTACAAGCAGTCGGAGCCTCTTATGGGGTGACGGCGTACCTTTTGTATAATGGGTCAGCGAGTTTCTGTCCGTAGCAAGCTTAAGCCGGTAGGTGTAGGCGTAGCGAAAGCGAGTCTGAATAGGGCGACTGAGTTACTGGTAGAAGACCCGAAACCGAGTGATCTAGCCATGGCCAGGCTGAAGGTGCGGTAACACGCACTGGAGGGCCGAACCCACGCCTGTTGAAAAAGTCGGGGATGAGCTGTGGCTAGGGGTGAAAGGCCAATCAAACTCGGAGATAGCTGGTTCTCCGCGAAATCTATTGAGGTAGATCGTCGTGTATTGCCCTCGGGGGTAGAGCACTGGATGGGCTAGGGGGGCCCAAAGCCTTACCACACCTAACCAAACTCCGAATACCGAGGAGTATGAGCACGGCAGACAGACAGTGGGTGCTAAGGTCCATTGTCGAGAGGGAAACAGCCCAGACCACCAGCTAAGGCCCCTAAATCGTGGCTAAGTGGGAAAGGATGTGGGGATTCCAAAACAACCAGGAGGTTGGCTTAGAAGCAGCCATCCTTTAAAGAAAGCGTAATAGCTCACTGGTCTAATAGAAACCCTGCGCCGAAAATGTAACGGGGCTCAAGCCACGTGCCGAAGCTGTGGGTGCATAGTTTACTATGCGCGGTAGCGGAGCGTTCTGTAAGCCTGCGAAGGAGACGGGGTGACCCTCTCTGGAGGTATCAGAAGTGCGAATGCTGACATGAGTAGCGACAAACAGTGCGAGAAACACTGTCGCCGAAAGTCCAAGGGTTCCTGCGCAAGGTTAATCCACGCAGGGTGAGCCGGCCCCTAAGGCGAGGGCGAAAGCCGTAGTCGATGGGAATCAGGTTAATAGTCCTGAGCCTGCCAGAAGTGACGAACGGGATATGTTGTCAGCTCTTATCGGATTGAGCTGGCTTTTGGACCGTTCCAGGAAATAGCTCTGGCATATAGACCGTACCCGAAACCGACACAGGTGGACTGGTAGAGTATACCAAGGCGCTTGAGAGAACGATGCTGAAGGAACTAGGCAAATTGCTCGTGTAACTTCGGAAGAAACGAGACCCGTTGGTGGGCAACCATCGGCGGGTGGCACAGACCAGGGGGTAGCGACTGTTTAGTAAAAACACAGGACTCTGCGAAATCGAAAGATGACGTATAGGGTCTGACGCCTGCCCGGTGCCGGAAGGTTAAGAGGAGATGTGCAAGCGTCGAATCGAAGCCCCGGTAAACGGCGGCCGTAACTATAACGGTCCTAAGGTAGCGAAATTCCTTGTCGGGTAAGTTCCGACCTGCACGAATGGCGTAACGACTTCCCCGCTGTCTCCAGCATCGGCTCAGCGAAATTGAACTCCCCGTGAAGATGCGGGGTACCCGCGGTCAGACGGAAAGACCCTATGAACCTTTACTGCAGCTTTACAGTGGTATCAGGAAAGTTTTGTGTAGGATAGGTGGGAGGCTTTGAAACCAGGGCGCCAGCTCCGGTGGAGCCATCCTTGAAATACCACCCTGAACTTTTCTGATATCTAACCGAGACCAGTCAGCCTGGTCCGGGACCCTGTATGGTGGGCAGTTTGACTGGGGCGGTCGCCTCCCAAAGAATAACGGAGGCGCGCGATGGTGGGCTCAGGCCGGTCGGAAACCGGCTGTCGAGTGCAATGGCATAAGCCCGCCTGACTGCGAGAGTGACAGCTCGAGCAGAGACGAAAGTCGGCCATAGTGATCCGGTGGTCCCGCGTGGATGGGCCATCGCTCAACGGATAAAAGGTACTCTAGGGATAACAGGCTGATCTCCCCCAAGAGTCCACATCGACGGGGAGGTTTGGCACCTCGATGTCGGCTCATCACATCCTGGGGCTGGAGCAGGTCCCAAGGGTTCGGCTGTTCGCCGATTAAAGTGGTACGTGAGCTGGGTTTAGAACGTCGTGAGACAGTTCGGTCCCTATCTGCCGTGGGTGTAAGAGACTTGAGAGGATTTGTCCCTAGTACGAGAGGACCGGGATGAACGAACCTCTGGTGCACCGGTTGTCGCGCCAGCGGCACAGCCGGGTAGCTAAGTTCGGAATGGATAACCGCTGAAAGCATCTAAGCGGGAAACCAGCCTCAAAACTAGGTCTCACAGGGCCGTCCAAGACCAGGACGTCGATAGGTCAGGTGTGAAAGCATGGCAACATGTGTAGCTGACTGATCCTAATCGCCCATATCTCTCACACACCAGAACACATGCACAGTAGTCAGTCACACTCCAGAAAACACCAACCAAAACACCCCCAAACACCCACATGGGTGAGCGGGAAGACCTGGTGGCCATGGCGGAGGATCCATACCCGATCCCATCCCGAACTCGGCCGTTAAAGCCTCCAGCGCCTATGATACTGCTCCTTAAGGAGCGGAAAAGTCGGTCGCCGCCAGGTCCCCTCGCTCACCCACCCCCATAAAAACCACCCACCAACGCGGGGTGGAGCAGCCCGGTAGCTCGTCAGGCTCATAACCTGAAGGTCGTAGGTTCAAATCCTACCCCCGCATCCATACCCAC
Source organism: Parasaccharibacter sp. TMW 2.1888 (assembly GCF_023167265.1). NCBI lineage: Bacteria > Pseudomonadati > Pseudomonadota > Alphaproteobacteria > Acetobacterales > Acetobacteraceae > Parasaccharibacter > Parasaccharibacter sp. TMW 2.1888. The sequence goes on along the minus strand of NZ_CP030979.1, from coordinate 709,072 downwards.
AAAATCAGAAATAACCAGATAGCCATGGTCCTCCCGTGGGTCCACACGTTCCCCAACCATCTGTCATGAATAAAGGGAACTTGTAATCTCCCTAGAATGGCTGATTTGGCGATTGCTTGCTATCATGCGCATATAAGGGCCATTCAACGCCATTTGAGAGAAGTGTAAGCTTTTCTGAGGTAGGCTGTCGGATAAGATTATCGCAAGCCGTGGTTTCCCTACCGATTTGTCTATGGTAGCCTGGCAGCCTGCAACGCCTCCACGTACAGGGTGCCGTGGTTTCCCTACCGATTTGTCTATGGTAGCCTAACAGCCTGCTGCACCCTGCTCTGGCAGGGGCCGTGGTTTCCCTACCGATTTGTCTATGGTAGCCTTTCGTGGCAACGCCAGAGCGGGTCTACAAGGCCGTGGTTTCCCTACCGATTTGTCTATGGTAGCCTCTGAAAAAAGAGTCAGAACAGCCGGTAACGGCCGTGGTTTCCCTACCGATTTGTCTATGGTAGCCTCCTAGGTTTACTTGGTCTTATCGGGCGTTAGCCGTGGTTTCCCTACCGATTTGTCTATGGTAGCCTGGCCCGCATCGAAGACTGACCCTTCAACCAGCCGTGGTTTCCCTACCGATTTGTCTATGGTAGCCTAACCCTTATGGGTCGCTCGTCGCACAGGTGGCCGTGGTTTCCCTACCGATTTGTCTATGGTAGCCTATCGGGGGCCTCGGTCGGTTGTGTCTATCCGCCGTGGTTTCCCTACCGATTTGTCTATGGTAGCCTATACGCCACTGTCGCTATCCTCGTATCTGAGCCGTGGTTTCCCTACCGATTTGTCTATGGTAGCCTCAAAACAGACGAACGAGAGAAATACGATGAGCCGTGGTTTCCCTACCGATTTGTCTATGGTAGCCTTTCCCGGCCCGCACTAAGAGCGGCTTGTACGCCGTGGTTTCCCTACCGATTTGTCTATGGTAGCCTGGGCCGCCTGAAAACAGGCACCCCGCCCCGGCCGTGGTTTCCCTACCGATTTGTCTATGGTAGCCTTTCGTTTTCTCAAACGCTTTTCCTGCTTCTGCCGTGGTTTCCCTACCGATTTGTCTATGGTAGCCTGGCAGTTTCCTTACCTTGAAATTGAACTTTGCCGTGGTTTCCCTACCGATTTGTCTATGGTAGCCTTGCAACTCGTCCAATGCGTTCAGCAACAGCGCCGTGGTTTCCCTACCGATTTGTCTATGGTAGCCTGCTGGTGGGTTGTTTACTCGTATGGTCGAGGCCGTGGTTTCCCTACCGATTTGTCTATGGTAGCCTTCGTAACGCCGCTGCTCGGCGTCCCGCCAGGCCGTGGTTTCCCTACCGATTTGTCTATGGTAGCCTGTGTCGGTGGGTGTACCAGCACTTCACGAAGCCGTGGTTTCCCTACCGATTTGTCTATGGTAGCCTATTGCTCATGCCGTGCGCTCCCTGTGTGGGGCCGTGGTTTCCCTACCGATTTGTCTATGGTAGCCTAGCTTGAGCGTAACGGACTGATACTGCATGATTTTTCGCTGTTTTGCGGCCGAAAATCATAGCAGTATCATCTGTTTTGCGCCTGCTTGTTCGGCTTTTTTTGCAAGACCAAGCATTATTTCCATCCGTCCGTATTGTTTGTCCGTGACCTGAAGTGCCCGGACACTGCCTTCTCTGGGTAGGACTGAGCGTACACGACGCATATGTTTGTCCAGACTGTCCTGACCACGTCCGACACGGACATAGACAGAATATTGTAGCATGATGAAACCATCATCCCGCAAAAAATTGCGGAAACGGGTGGCCTGTCGACGTTGGCTTTTTGTCCGGACAGGGAGATCGAAAAAAATCATCAGCCACAAGAATCGGGCCTCCTCCGCTTTCATGGGGTTGTTCCTCCTGTCGGGAGGACGGGCAACTGGAGCAGGGCCGCACTGCTATGCTCAAGAGCCTGTACCAGACTGGTGGCAATCTTTTCTGTGGCTGTCAGAATGCTTACAGTCTCCTGACCTATCAGAGCAGATTGTGACAGAACACCAGTCATGAAATGGCGATCTTCGAGGGTAATGTCGCCTTCGTCAGGTTCCAGCTGATGACGTGCCACCATCTGGTCCACATAGGGGCGGAAAGGTTCGATAAGGTCATCCGCAAGATTGAAAGCATTCATGCGGGACGCATGATGGAGCCCCAGTGACGGTATCAGGCCCACCGCCACGCAGGCACGAGCGATGGCGGCACGGAGGACGGCATAGCCGTAATTCAGTAATCCATTGCGTCTGTCAGCCCTGTCGGCCCGGGTAAAATCTGGAAAAAGATGGGACCAGTAGAAACGTGCTGCCTGTGCTTCAATATTGTCCCGGTCGCCCGATGTGACCCGTCCCGTCATGTTTTGCAGCTGTCGGGCTTTTGGGCACTCACGTGCTGCCAGAACGGCCGCCTGATTGTTTATCTTGCTGATGACGATCTGCTGCCAGAGACGTTTCTGGAGTGGCTGCGAGGCGGAAATCTGGGATTGTATGATGTCCGCCTGAGCATAATGCTGGTGAAAGGGAAGAAGAAGCCCTGCCGGGTGATGTTTGTCATCCGGTACGGTCAGGATGAGGCCGTTGGTGGCAAAAGCGGAGAGCAGGGCTCCAGAGAAGGTGGCCTGTGGCGTATCAAGTATGCAGCAGGCCACATCCTCCAGTGGCAGGGCGATGGTATCGTCGCCCTGCGTGATGACGATCTGCCGGTCCTTCAGGCTCAGTCGGGCCGGACGGGAGATGTGCACACAACGCCATGCCATGTTCGTGTCTCCTTCCTGACAGGTGACAGCTCTCCAAAACGGTTGATGGCCAGTTTCTGGACGTTATCCAGTGTCTTTATGCCGATACCTCTCTGGGGTGGCTTTTTGTTGGCAGGATCGGCCAGGGCAATGGCAGCCGTGGAACGGTCACAGCCGGCAAAGTATCCCTCGATGATGGTATCCTTTTTTGTAAGACGCACATAGCTGCGGGGATAGAGACTGAACTGGAACTGGGCCTCAGGCCCCATGACAGGCCAGTGTTCTTCTGCCTTGCCGGGGACCATGGCCCTGTCGGGTGGAGTCGGCCAGCGGGAACGGTTCATCACCTGATGACGATAGATGGGCACCAGATACCATCCCACCTTGCCTTTTTTCCCGGTGACCCTGAAGACGTCGACCCGTGTCATCTCGCCTCTGTCCGCCATGCCGCCCCGAACGGGAACAGCCGGTTTTTTTCTTGTGGCAAGACGGACCTTGTGGATCAGATGGCCTTCATCTGCTGTGGCGCATGGTGTTCTTGGCGGGGTGTCCGCTGGTTTGCCTGCCTCTATCCAGGTACGGAGAGAGGTGATGAGCCCGGCATTCCGGTCCGGGTCCTTGATGTTGGACAGGTCAGACAGGGTCAGTTTTTCAACGGGTTTGCGTTCATAGATGACAGGTCCGGAGTCTTCATCCCGCACCTGCCGTATGGTGGCGGCGTGGCCTTCCCCACGGGCACGTTGCCGTTCGGGACGGGCCACCAAAATGGACCCGTATTTGTCCTTCAGCTGTTCCCGGAAACCGGCCCAGGGTGGGACAATGTCCCGCATGGGGCGGGGAAGGCCCTGCTGTTCATTTTCCTGGAAGGATTTCGTGAGTTTCTGGATTTCTGCTTCATTGATGGCGGCAACGATGGCGGCATCCAGTGCATGATGGCGGTCGTCACGGAGACGCTTCCCGTCGACTTTCTTGAGGGATTCAACCCCCCAGGCATGGCGCAGGGCGGCTGTCAGGGCACCGGGACGGGTGAAGACCCGCCGTTTCCCTCCTTTTTCGGCCCGTTGGCCACGGGGGTAAAGCAGGCGTGCCGCCTCGGCCATGAGGCGTGCCGCATGGCGGGTGTCGTTGAGATTGCGGGTGCGGAAACGCTCTTCTGTTTCCTTGCTGCTTTTCAGAAGGAAATTACGTTTTTTCAGCCCCTTCAGGTTTCTGTTGGTTTCCACGGTAGCCACAAACCTGTCCCAGGCCTCCTGCCCCCGTGTGCCATGAATCCATTCATGAGGTGTCAGCCCCTTCTTGGCCTGGTTTTCTTTCGCAAAACAGAGGCCCTTGTTGTTGTAGCTGTCATCGCCAAAACGTGACCAGGGGAGGATATGATCGACCTGGAGGCGGTTGTCCCGTGCCATGAGCAGGTCCGGTGGAATGGACTTTCCGGAGTAGCAGCAGTGCCCTTCTTGCTCCTTCCAGAGGCGGTATCGGAGCAGAAGGTCTGAAGGAACATCATCGATTTTCAGAAGGTCACGGATTTCCTGACGTTCCCTCTCACGCTGTCTGGTCGTGGCTTCGAGATTCTTCTCAATCTCCCGTCTTTTTTCGAGGCTGTTGCCGACATCACGGGCCAGCTCGATGCAGATCGCTCCGGGCAGGCCCCAGCGGTTGCGCATGGCCCAGAGCTGTTTCATGCCCTCGCTCAGGGCCTTTCTGGCAACCGGATTGGCGATGTTGTCACGAACGTCGTCCATGAGGGTCTGGAACCTGGCTCTGGTATCCACAGTCTCCCGGCTGCTGAGTTTTGAAGCGGCATGATCGTACCCGACCCTTTCGCAGGCCTTGTCATATGTCAGCCCCTGCTGGAGAAAAGGGATGAGAGCCCGTGAGGCCTTGTCCGAGAGAGAAGAGGCACCCCTGAATTTTGCAAAGGGGTTCCCGTCACTCAGCAGGGCCTGATTGAGCAGGGTATGGGCTTCAGCGGGCAGGCCGATCTGGCCCAGTTTCTCAATGATGGTGTCGGCGAGCTCATGAAAACTTATGATCCATGCGGCCTGGTCGAGCAGTTCAGGCTGTGGCAGAAGCTGCCGCCACAGCGTTTCCCCCAGAATCTTGCGGAATGTGGCCGTACCGGCCAGAGCTTCGCCTGTCCTGCTGGTGATGTCCTGTTTTTCCTGGTCTGGCGAGAGGGTGACGAAACGCTGGTCATCACGCAGGCCGATGAGCTTTCGTACGGTATCTCCTGTCAGCCTGCGTGTTGTCCCGGCAGTCTCGCAGGCAAGGCGCAGCTCTTCTGAAGTCAGGGGCCGCTCTGTCGGACCGTCCGTGACACGCAGGTTCACGAGCCGGCAAAGAAGGCGGAACCGTTCGAATGAGGGGGAGAAACGGGATGACCGTTTTTCATCAGGTTCAAAAGGGCAGGCAGCCACGAGCGTGCCGCTGTCCTGCATGGGACGCTGCCGGAAGGCTATGCGGGTGAAGGTCTCTTCAAGGTCAGCACTGGCAACGGGGTTGCCCAGGGCATGTTGACTGCTGAAGAGGAGCTCTGTTTCATGTTCCAGATCATCCCGGCTCATCGTACGGTCAAAGAGGCCAGCCCGGTTGCGTCGCCGTTGAACATAGGCAAGATCACGGGCAAACATTTCACCGACCGTCCGGTATCGGGCTAACTGCTCCCTGGTTTCTGCCAGGGCTGTCAGCATCTTGCTGTCGTCAGATGGGGCATTGCCGCCGACACGTTCGGCTGCTGACCTGAAGCCTCGTCGTTTGGCGATATGGGCCAGTGCCACGGCAAATTCCTGAGGCGTCAGCGGGTGGTCTAGCCCTTTTGCTCTCATCTCCCAGGGGTCAATGGCAGGCTGGCGCAGGGCGTCCGGATGTGACGTGCCGATCAGTCCATGTTCGGCGAAAAGGCGGCGGATCTCGGCCATCCTGTTGCGACGGCGGCGGAGAACGCGGCGCAGGAGACGGTTGGTGCGCCTGATCTGGTTGGTGGGCGTCCTCTCCTTATCCGTTTCGGGAACGTCGAAACACCAGCTGCCAAGAGCCTTGATGGCACCGTCTGTTCCTGATCGTTCCAGCACGGCCCATCCGCATGATCCAATACCGAGATCAATGCCAAAAAGGAGTGATTCTGAAATCTGATGGCTCATGAAATGTTTCCTCCCGTTCAGATTGACAGAGTTCAGCATGTTTTGTAATAGAGGGATAGACAAATCGGTTGGGAAACCACGGTAACATGGTTTTCCATGTGAAGGATTACCTCTTCCTGCGTTTTCGTGGGAAGAGGGATTCCCTCTTATGAATATTTCAGGGTCTTTTTTTCGTTGAAAATTGAGGTTTGGTCAGGGAATGGCTTGGTAGGCGATGAGGCCCTGTCTCTGCCTGATGTAGTCATCCAGCGGACTGTCCACAACATAACGATGTTCCGGCAGGGATGAGGCGTTGCGGAAGTACAGGCTGTGGTTCTGCCAGATTGCCAAGCCTATGTGGAAGACATCCAGCCCTGCCAATGGGCTGTAAATACCGATAACATCGCCTGTTTTTACAATCCTGCGAACACCACCGGCCTGTAGATCGTCAAGAAAAGGGCGTGTGGGCAGATAGGTAATGTGGCGTCTTTTCACAGGAAGACCCGGCACATAACGATCCGTAGTCGGACTGGATGTATCATGCCCGTTATCCGGCGAAGGAAGTTTCAGGTTCAGTGTTTTCTCTACTGTCCGCACATAGGGAAAACAGGGGCCAAGATCACGGCAGAGAACAGGCGCCCCATGTAGCCAGTCACTCAGGAAGTGCCGCCGTTCCCTAAAGCTGACATGATGGTGGCTGTATCGTGTGGCGATTAGTGCATGGATGAACTGTTCCACAGTAAGGCTCATGCTGGCAGCCAGAACAATTTCCACGAATGTCATGCAGTTTACACCCCGCCACGAAAGAACAAGCTCTTCTGGTGTGGTGGCAGAGCCAATGAGCGGCTGGGCCAGATAGGGCGTGCCCTTCATGGCCTGTGAGATCAGGACGATGCGCTCCTGCCGTGATCTGTGCGGAGCGATATGGACGAGCCGGGAAATCTGTTGGCGGGTCGTATTTGACAGAGCGCTGAGAGGTGGTGCGTCAGAAGGCATGACGGTAGGGGTGGTCTCGCAGAGATGGGACCGGCGCTCATGTCGTGTATGATGGGGCCCGGTTATCTTCGCCAGAGCCGGGCCTGAAAAAGTCAGGCCTCCCACACCAAGGCCGGTGAGGAAGGCCCGTCTTTTCATTTGGTTGTTGGAACGATACCCGTCAGACAAGGTAGCGTGCGCTCTGTTCTGCCATCATGAAGTGGATGCCAATGTCATTGCCATCCTGTAGCTCCCGGTAGAGATGCCGGACGGGGTTGCCGCCTTCATGAAAGGTTTCCTTCACATGGCCGACGAGGACCCGCAATCCACGGATATGATGGCGTCCTCCACAGACATGGCCGAGGTCACGCAGGCTCTGCAGAAGGTCTTTCGGGCGGAGCTGGCCGCACAGGGCGTTATCTGGCTGCTCATCTGGATAGGTCACACCCATGATGATGGTATGGAGTTTTTTATCCCGAACCAGTGGTGCGATGGCCTCCCAGAGCTCGTGCAGGTTTTGTGGCCCGTCAGGCTGATCGGCCTGTGTGTCGCCCATATAGAGGATAGCTCGCCCGTGATGCTGGATCAGAAAAGCCGTGGATGTTGTACTGGCATGGCTGAGCGGCCACGCTGTGATGGTCAGCCCACTGCCTTCAATAGTCTGGCTTTTGCCAGGGTGCATGTCTTTGTAGGTATATTTTCCGATATGGGGCTCCGGCCCTCTATCCCCCATGGCTCCCCAGACACGGCCATTGAAGAGATGGTCTGACAGGATGGCATTGGTCTGCGGCAGGGCGTAGATGGGTTTTGCTGTGTCCTCGGGAGAGGAGAGGACCAATCCGGCTACATGGTCCAGATGGGTATGACTGATGAGATAGGCCCGGACCGTCTGTTTCAGCACATGACCGGCCCGGCCAAGGGCGGAATCGGGCATGATGGGAATGTCATTCAGGACACCTCGAGCCTCGGCCCGTTTCAGCCCGTTCCCCAGAGTGCCTGCATCGCAGATGACGGCCTCATTCGTGCCCAGAGGGCGGATCAGGTAGGAGGACAGATTGCCATCTGCAACACCACTCCGCACACCGAGGGCCACGATCTCGAAAACCGGGTTGCTGTCAGCAAAGGTGACAGGCGTTTCCCCAGCTCCAGCCCGGCTGGTTTTCAGTCGGTCACGGAGCGTTTTCAGGTGATGTAGAGGCATGGTTTTTCCCTCCCTGACGGTAAGGTGGTGGTGGAACGCCCGGCCACGAATATGGTTGAGCCGTTAAGGGGTCATCCGGTAATGAATGGGCATCACGTCTGGCAATTGTTCCAGTAATGATGAAACATTCCAAGGATACTCCTGCCTCGCCCGTGGGGGAAGGGGGAGGAAAAGGAGAAGATATGCGGTTTTTTCATCCCGTCATGATGAGGGCAGGCATGCTTGCGGCTCTGGCTGGTGTGATGGCCCTGAGCCATCCGGCAAAGGCAGAAGCCACCATGCCGGCACAGTGTGACAATGCCCGGTTTGTAAAGGATCAGGCAGGATACGCCCAGCAGTTTGCCCATCGGCAGGTACCCTATGGGCAGCATCTGGACCTGCCGGAGCATGTCTGCGGAACCGTTGTGAAGGTCTTCCGGGCCCGTCGCAGCCGAAGCGGGATGCATGGTTATTTTCTGATGTCCGTTGCGGGCGGCCAGCCCATCCGTGTGGTGTCCAATCTGGATGAGATGAAGGCCCCGTCATGGCCATGGGTGAAGACCGGAGACCAGGTCGAGGTGCAGGGGCGGTATTATTATGATGGGCCTGGCCGTCAGGGGTTGGACTGGACCCATCATGGCACGGGCCGTCACTGGCCGTGGCCGGGCTATGTCAGCGTGAACGGTCAGCGTTACGATTGAAGACCGGCCCACCCCGGTGTCAGGCCGGGGTGAGTGTTCCTGCCCGTTTGCGGCCCTTTCTGTCTGATGGTGCCGCAGGCGCAGCGGAGATGGTGAAGGTCAGCTGGCCATCACGTGCCCCGATTTTGACGGTTCCCCCATCTGTCAGCCTGCCAAAGAGAATTTCCTCGGCCAATGGTTTCTTGATGTGGTTCTGGATCAGGCGGCCCAGCGGGCGGGCTCCATTCGTCCGGTCGTAACCCCGTTCAGCCAGCCATGCCCGGGCACCGGCGGTGAGGTGCAGGGAGACGTTTTTGGCCGCCAGCATGGTGGTCAGCTGGGCAAGGAATTTCTCTACGACGTGGGCCACCACAGCGGGTGTCAGCGGGGCGAAGGGGATGATGGCATCCAGCCGGTTACGGAATTCGGGTGAGAAAAGCCGCTTGATGGCTTCCTCGTCATCACCGGAGCGGGCAGTGCGTGCAAAGCCGATGGCTTCTTTGGAAAGATCACTGGCTCCGGCATTGCTGGTCATGATGAGGATGATATTGCGGAAATCCACCGTCTTGCCGGTATTGTCTGTCAGCTTGCCATGATCCATGACCTGAAGCAGGATGTTGAAAAGGTCTGGGTGGGCTTTTTCAATTTCATCCAGAAGCAGGACGGCATGGGGTGTCTGGTCTATGGCGCTGGTCAGGAGGCCTCCCTGTTCAAAGCCTACATAGCCGGGCGGCGTACCGATCAGTCGGGAAATGGAATGGGCCTCCATATATTCTGACATGTCGAAACGGATCAGCCTGATCCCCAGGGATTGGGCGAGCTGCCGTGCTGCCTCCGTCTTGCCAACACCTGTTGGACCGGAGAAGAGATAGCTGCCAATGGTTTTTTCCGTATCCCGCAGCCCGGCCCGGGAGAGCATGACGGCTGAGGAGAGGGCATCCAGTGCTTCATCCTGGCCGAAGACGGCCTTGCGGAGGTCGGCGGGCAGATGGCGGATGGAAGTCCTGTCATCTGCGGAGAGATGACGGGGCGGGATATGGGCGATGCGTGCCACAGTTGCTTCGATGTCTCGAACACCAACCGTGCGCCGTCTGCGGCTGCTGGGCAGGAGGCGGCAGGCGGCGCCGGCCTCATCGATGATGTCGATGGCTTTGTCAGGCAGTTTCCGGTCATGGATGTATCGGACCGACAGCTCCACAGCACTGCGGATGGCCGGGTCTGTGAAACGGATGTCGTGATGCTCCTCATACCGTTCCTTCAGGCCCCGCAGGATGCGGATCGTGTCGGTCTGTGAGGGTTCGGTGACATCAATCTTCTGGAAACGCCGTGTCAGGGCGTGGTCCTTCTCGAAATGCTGCCGATATTCCTGATAGGTGGTGGAGCCGATGCAATGCAGCTTCCCGGTTGCCAGAGCCGGTTTTAGCAGGTTGGAGGCATCCATGGAGCCATTGGTCGTGGCGCCCGCCCCGATGAGCATGTGGATTTCATCAATGAAGAGCAGGCTGCCCGGCTTCTGCTCCAGTTCGCTCATGATGGTCTTCAGGCGTTCTTCAAAATCGCCACGGTAGCGTGTACCGGCCAGCAGGGCACCGAGGTCCAGGCTGTACAGTCGGGCATCAGCCAGGATGGCGGGCACCTGGCCTTTCACGATTCTCTGGGCCAGCCCTTCGGCAATGGCGGTCTTGCCAACACCGGGATCACCAACCAGCAGGGGGTTGTTCTTTGTCCGGCGGCAGAGGATCTGGACAACCCGCTCCACTTCCTTTTCCCGACCGATGAGCGGGTCGATTCCATCACGGCGGGCCCGCTCGTTGAGGTCCGTGCAGTAGGTCTGGAGGGCCTCTTTCTGGTCGGCCTCGGCAGGTTCGCTGTTTTCCCCACCATCCTTGCGGGAGGCCCTGGTCCTGCGGCCGGTCTGGCCAGTCTGCGGCGGGATGTCTGCCACGTCGTCATGCCGCATGGCATGGATGGCATTCAGCCGTGTCAGGCCCCGCTGCTGGAGGAAGAAAACGGCGTGACTTTCTTTCTCGGCGAACATGGAGACCAGTACATGGGCTCCTGTCATGATGGCCTGGCCTGCACTCTGGATATGGACTGCCGCCCGCTGGATCACCCTCTGGAAGGCGGCTGTCGGCTGGGGGGCATCGTCCAGCTCGGGGCGGATGATGGCCTGCTGCTCATGCAGGAGAAAATGGTCGACATCCTGCCGGAGCAGCTCAAGGTCGATCCGGCATGCTGAAAAGATCGCCATGGCATCACGGTCATCACAGAGAGCAAAGAGGAGATGTTCCAGTGTGATGAATTCGTGGTGATTCTGACCCGCAAGGAGGAGCGCACGCTGAAGCGTCTGTTCAAGTGTGGAGGACAACATAGGCGCTCCTTGTGCCATGAAGGAATGTCAGAATGATGAAGCGGCGGTACAGAAATCTGTCAGGATATCAAGTGGCGATGGCCTCAGGCTTTCTCAAGGGTGCACTGGAGAGGGTGCTGGTTCTTCTGGGCAAGGTCCATGACCTGTCCGACCTTCGTTTCTGCAATTTCATAGGTGAAAATCCCGCAGACTCCGCTGCCCCGGTTGTGGACTTCCAGCATGATAGCCTGTGCTTCTGCGGGGGATTTGTCAAAGAACTGTTCCAGCACGAACACCACGAAATCCATGGGGGTGTAGTCATCATTCAGCAGGATGACATTGTACATGGAGGGGTAGGCGATATCCGTCTTGCGGGATGTCAGTGTGTCTTCCCGGGCAGCGTGGACAGGCAGGGCCATGCCGGTATCGTCTATGGCAGAGGCCATGGGAAGCCCATATGTCATGGCATGTGGCCTGTGCTGCATGGGGGACGCTCCTGAACTGGTTGGTAAATATGACTTATTTCTTGTATCAGGAAAATGCACGAAGGGCATGGTGTGATGCTCTGACGGGATGGCGTTGGCCCCATCATGATACAGAGGCATATGGCGTTTTTCTGCCGGTCATGCTGCCTGCTGCCTTTCTGGTTCATAACAGGGTTGTGGTGAAAACGTTTTTTCAACTTTATGGGCCGGGAGGATATCTGGCATGTCTGGTGGAAAAATCTGGACATTCTCAGGTACTGAAGACTAGAGTTGCACGGTTTTTATGGATTCCAGACAAACTGGGGATGATTCCTTCTGATGCGCCCGTTTTTCAGTCGTACCCTGTTTTCGTGTGTGGTCGCCCTGGCTGCTTTCTCCGGTACGGCACGGGCGCAGTTTGCCGGACATGTATCGTCCCTGGTCATTGATGCCCGGACAGGAGCCGTCTTGTCCGAGTCGGATGCCGACCTCCAGCGTTATCCCGCTTCCCTGACAAAGATGATGACGCTGTACATGACCTTCCAGGCACTGGAGCGGGGCAGCATCACCCTTCAGGACAGCATGCCGGTTTCCATCCATGCCTCCATGCAGGCCCCATCGAAACTGGGTATGCGCCCGGGGACGCATCTGGCGGTGGAGCAGGCCATTCTGGCCCTTGTCACCAAGTCTGCCAATGATGCGGCCTGCGTGCTGGGCGAGTACCTGGGGGGTGGGGATGAGACCCGCTTCGCCGCACTGATGACCTATCAGGCCCGGCGGCTCGGCATGGCCCATACGACATTTCGCAATGCCTCCGGCCTGCCCGACCCGGATCAGGTCACCACGGCCCGGGACCTGTCCGTGCTGGCACGGGCCCTGATGCGGGATTTCCCCCAGTATTACCATTATTTCGGCGTGCGTGAATTTCCGTTCCGCCGTCACATGATCCCCAACCACGACCCGCTCCTTGGGGTGTATCAGGGGGCAGATGGTTTCAAGACCGGTTATACCGATCTGGCAGGGCACAATCTTGTCAGCTCTGCCCAGCAGGGGCAGGTGCGGCTGATTGGCGTCGTGCTGGGGGCTTCCAGCAATGAAAGCCGGAACCAGACAATGATTTCCCTGCTGGATGATGGTTTTTCCGCTTCCGGGCAGGCCCCGCTGCCGCTGCTCAAGCAGCCGGGTCATTATTACGCCTTGGCCCGGCATGGTGGCAGCCGGATGGCGCACCGTTCCCATCTGCGGCGGGGAGTCGTGCTGGTCACTTACCGGTCTCACGGCGCTCCACGGGGGCTGCATCATTCATGGGCCTCACGCCGGGGGCATCATCGCTCCTGAGGCTACAGCCGGAAGCCCCTCCGCCCCCATGGCCGGAGGGGCTTTTTTCTGTCTGGCAGGCTGTTCCACTTCCGGCAGTTGAGGGGCGGTCACTTGGCCGTGTCTGAGAGGGTCTTGCACTGGGGCAGGGCAGGGCGCATTCTGCGGGCAGTTCCGACATCATGGTCGAGCCGACAGCACATCACAGAACAAGAACAGGGATTACGATACTTCATGTCTTCTCAGGACGGGCGCAGCATCCAGCATTACACGACGGACGATTTCAGGCATCTCAAGGCAGCCGGGCAGCTGGCCGCCGCCACGCTGGACATGATCACCGAGCATGTACGTCCCGGCATCACGACAGGTGAGCTGGACAGGATTGTACATGAATACACGCTGGAGCATGGCGCAACGCCAGCCCCGCTCAACTATCACGGTTTCCCGAAATCCTGCTGCATTTCCCTCAATCATGTTGTCTGCCACGGGATTCCCGGTGACAGACGCCTTCAGGAGGGGGACATCCTCAATATTGACGTCACTTCCATCCTGAATGGCTGGTACGGCGACACGTCCCGCATGTATGTCGTGGGCAAGCCGCCCCGCAAGGCCGAGAAGCTCATCGACCTGACCTATCAGGCGCTCATGCTGGGGATCGAGCAGGTGCGGCCCGGGGCCACGCTGGGCGATATCGGTCATGCCATCCAGAGCTTTGCGGAGAAGCACCGCCTTGGCGTGGTGCGGGATTTCTGCGGGCATGGCATTGGCCGCAACTTCCATGAGGCGCCAAGCGTCCTGCATTATGGTCGGCCCGGCCAGGGTACGATACTGAAAGCGGGCATGGTCTTCACCATCGAGCCGATGCTCAATCTTGGCCGCCCGGACGTGAAAGTGCTGGCCGATGACTGGACGGCCGTGACACGGGACCGCTCCCTGTCCGCCCAGTTCGAGCATCAGCTGGGTGTGACGGAAGACGGGTATGAAATCTTCACCCTGTCGCCCCGTGGTTATACGAAACCGCCTTACGCCCTCTGAAATCTGTTTCGTGGACAAGGAAGCCCGTCATGATGGCATTGCGTAAACTGGCTGCCCGGCTGGCTTTGGGGAGCATGGTGCTGGGCAGCGTGGCCCTGTCCCAGGCCGAGACGCTGAGTGCAGCACATGACCCGCTGGCCTATGGGCCGGACACCACCCGCCCCGGCACGCTGGTGAAGGGGGAGACGGGCATGGTCGTCTCTGCCCAGCATCTGGCCTCCGAGGCAGGGGCACGGATTCTGCGTGAGGGCGGCAATGCCGCCGATGCTGCCGTGGCCGTCGGTTATGCGCTGGCCGTGGTCTATCCAGCGGCGGGCAATCTGGGCGGTGGCGGCTTCATGACACTGCGCCCCCCGCATGGTCCTGCGGTATTCATCGACTTCCGGGAACATGCGCCCCTGCGTTCCCAGCCTGCCATGTATCTGGATGAAGAAGGCCGGGTGAAACCGGGTCTTTCCACGGTGGGCTGGAAGGCCGTGGCCGTACCGGGGACGGTCGCCGGGCTGGAGGCCGTGCGGAAACGCTGGGGACGGCTGAGCCGGGCGAAGGACATGGCCCCGGCCATCGCCCTGGCCCGGGACGGTTTCGTTCTGGAAGAAGGTGATGTGGAGCTTCTGCACACGTCCACCGACTATTTCCGGCAGGATGAGTATGCCCGTAGCATTTTCCTGCGGCCTGACGGGACGGAGCTGGCCGTGGGGGACAGGCTGGTCCAGCCCGGTCTGGCCCGGTCGCTGGAACTGATCGCCAGGGATGGCAGGGACGCCTTTTATCGTGGCCCCATAGCCTCGGAAATCCTCCGGGCCTCCCGTCTGGGTGGCGGGTTCCTGACGGAAGCGGATTTTCGTGCTTATAAGCCACGCTTCATGGAGCCGGTCACCTGCCAGTATCGTGGCTATCAGATCGAGACGGCACCTCCGCCAAGCGGTGGTGGCGTGGCCCTGTGCGAGGTGCTGAACATTCTGTCCGGGTATGACATGGGTCGCCTTGGCCTGCACAGTGCGCCTGCCGTCCAGCTGGAGCTGGAGGCCATGCGTCATGCCTATTCCGACAGGCGGGACCTTGGTGATCCGGCCTTTGTCGTCAATCCGGTTTCCTATTTCCTGAACTCCACTTACGCAGGGCAGATCCGGGCCGCCCTGCCCAGGGACAGGGCCGTGCCATCCGATACGCTTCAGGTCGGGCGTCCGGCCCCCGGCAGGAGCGTGCCGACTTCCGGCCCGGCCGTGGAGAAGCACGAGACGACCCATTTTTCCACGATCGATTCCCATGGCATGGCGGTGTCCACCACCTATACGCTCAATGGCTGGTTTGGAGCGGGCGTCATGGGGGGGCGCACCGGCATCTGGATGAATGACGAGATGGACGATTTCTCCATCAAGCCGGGAGAGCCGAACATGTTCGGCATTGTCGGTTCTGTGGCCAATGCCATTGCGCCGGGCAAGACGCCCCTGTCATCCATGTCCCCGACGATCGTGAGCCGGAACGGGCATGTCGTGATGGTCACAGGCAGCCCCGGTGGCTCCCGCATTCCTACCATCGTGCTGTCCAGCCTGCTGGGCGTGGTGGATTATGGGCTGGACCTGGCACAGGCGGTCGATCTGCCCCGCCTGCATGAGCAATGGAAGCCCGATGATGTGGAGATGGAGACGGGCGCCCTGAGTCCGGACGTGCAGAAGACGCTGGAACAGGAAGGGTACCATTTCATCCCCCATCGTCCGTGGGGCATTACGGAGGCGATTCTGGTCGGGGGGCCCCGGCTGGATGGTCAGGACCCGGCCCGGAAGGGGATCGGCCCGTTCTATGGCGTGGCGGACCCCCGGCATCCCGGTGGTGCGGCTGTCGCCCCCTGAAAGGGCATGGGGTGTGGTGGAAAGTAAGGGCTTGCCTGCCCCCCCTGTTCCTGTGCTAGAAGCCCGCTTGGGAGATCGGCCCCGGGCGGCTGACCTGCGAACCCGGTCAGGCCCGGAAGGGAGCAGCCGTAGTGGGCTCGTGTCGGGTCGGGTGTCCGGTCTCCTCCGATTGCCGTGCAGGCCCGTGTGCCTCCGGGGCGTCCTTTCCAGACGATGAAAGCTGTGGGAGGCACGTTGCAGCCGTGAGCGAAGAAGACATTCCCCTCCCACCCGAAGGCGGAGCCGGTTTTTTCTCCGATGCTGCCCCAGCGGATGCCGTTCCTTCGGAACAGAAGGCACCCTACCGTGTTCTGGCTCGCAAATATCGTCCCCAGACATTCGATGACCTGATCGGTCAGGAGAGCCTCGTCCGCATCCTGCGCCGGGCCTTTGCCGTGGGCCGTGTGGCCCATGCCTTCATGCTGACAGGGGTGCGAGGCGTGGGCAAAACCACCACGGCCCGGATCATCGCCCGTGCCCTGAACTGCACCGGCGTGGATGGCAGGGGTGGCCCGACGGCTGATCCCTGCGGTGTCTGCCCCAACTGCAAGGCCATTCTGGCAGACCGTCATCCTGATGTGCTGGAGATGGATGCTGCCTCCCGCACGGGCGTGGATGATGTGCGGGAGATCATCGAGGCCGCCCGGTTCCGCCCCATGCAGGCCCGCATGAAGGTCTTCGTGATTGACGAAGTGCACATGCTGTCCCGCAATGCCTTCAATGCGCTGCTGAAGACGCTGGAGGAACCTCCGGCACAGGTCACCTTCATCTTTGCCACGACCGAACTGCGGAAGGTGCCTGTCACGGTGCTGTCCCGCTGCCAGCGTTTCGACCTCCAGCGTGTGCCGCAGGCCATGCTGGCCGAGCATTTTGCCCGCATCGCCCGCAAGGAGGGGGCGGAGCTGGAAGAGGGGGCTTTGGCCCTCATTGCCAGAGCCGCTGACGGTTCCGTGCGTGACGGCCTGTCCCTGCTGGATCAGGCCATCGCACAGGGAGCGTCCGATA
Organism: Parasaccharibacter sp. TMW 2.1888; assembly: GCF_023167265.1. Lineage (NCBI taxonomy): Bacteria > Pseudomonadati > Pseudomonadota > Alphaproteobacteria > Acetobacterales > Acetobacteraceae > Parasaccharibacter > Parasaccharibacter sp. TMW 2.1888. The sequence continues at coordinate 692,295 of NZ_CP030979.1, read as the reverse complement.
CGGCCAGCGTGGCGGACATGCTGGGGCTGGCGGACCGTGGCATGGTGTTCGACCTGCTGGAGGCTGCCCTGCACGGGCAGGTGGCGCCCGTGCTGGAGATTGCCGGGCGGGCTTATGCCCGTGGGGCTGATCTGGGCGTCCTGCTGACGGACCTGATGGACGTGCTGCACCTTCTCTCCCGCATCAAGGCCCTGCCGGAACTGCGTGACGGCCCAGAACTGCCGGAAATGGAGAAGGTCCGTGGCGGGGCGATCGTGGATCATGTGGGGGTCACGGTTCTGGGGCGGGCCTGGCAGCTGCTCCTGAAGGGGCTGGCCGAGGTGGAAGCCGCTCCGGACCGGCAGCAGGCAGCCGAGATGGTGCTGATCCGTCTCTGTCATGCCAGTCTCCTGCCCACGCCGGACAGGCTGATCCGGCAGATGCAGGAGGCATCGTCTTCCGGTGCCATCCAGACCGAGGGACGGTCCGGTCCGCAGGGAAATGCCGCTTCATCCGCCGCTCATGGCGGGGGGACGGCTCCAGCAGGGGGCGTGTCCTCATCCGTGTCCCGGTCTTCCGTTCCCCGGGGGCAGGAGGGAAGTAGGCCTTCAGCTTTCGTGCAGGGGGCTGGGACGATGGCCGGGGGGAGTGATGTGGTCCGTCAGGGCAGTACCGTCCTGAAGCCGCAGCTGGACGGGCCTGCTCCGGAACCGGTCCCTGCGAGGCAGCCTCTGCGTCTGGCCACGGAGAATGGCACAGCCGTGTCGGCCCGTGATGAAGGGCCGGGGCCGGATGATGGCGGTGCGGGCGAGGCCATTCCGCCCATGCCCCGAAGCTGGCGGGAGCTGGTTGCGCTTGTGGGGCAGCAGAAGGAAGCCCGTCTCCACGGAACGCTGCGGCATCTGGGGCATGTCGTGGAGTTCGAGCCGCCCCGTCTCGTGCTCCGTCTGGCTGAAAATGACCGGGATCAGAAGCGGCAGGCCTTCCGTGCCCTGACAGCCCTGCTGGACAGGCTCTATCCCGGCCGCTGGCAGGTGGTCGCCTCCGAAGAACAGGGTGAGCCGACGCTGGACGAGCAGGGGGCAGAAATCATCGCCCTGCATCAGGACAAGGCCAGGCAGCATCCGTTGGTCCGGGCCATCATGCAGCGGTTTCCGCATGCCCAGATTGGTGAGGTGCGGGATCATACTCTGGATGATTACGGCCTGCCGCCGGAGACGGTGGTGCCTTTGGGGGAAGACGTGCCGCCTGATTTTGAATTTGCCCCGCCGGATGCCGATTACCCTGATGAGGATGAGTTTTACTGAGCCGTCAGAGGTCACCATGGCCCCGGCCCAGTTCTGTAACCAAGGAGTGACGTGATGAAAAATCTTGCTGGCATGATGAAGCAGGCCACACAGATGCAGGCCCGCATGAAAGAGGTTCAGGCCAGGCTGGAGAGTGCGGAGGTTGACGGTGAGGCCGGCAACGGGCTGGTACGGCTGACCCTGACGGGCAAGGGGGCGCTCAAGTCCATCACGATCGACCCCAAACTGGCTGATCCGGAAGACATGGAGACCATGCAGGACCTGATCGTCGCTGCCTTTGCCGATGCCCGCAGCAAAACGGAAGCCATGAGCCGGGAGGAGATGAAGAAGGTCACCGGTGGTCTCCAGCTGCCGCCGGGCATGGACCTGCCTTTCTGAAAGCCGGAGCGAGGATGAGGGTCTGACGTGCGCATAAGCCCCGAAATCGAAACCCTGATGTCCCGTCTGGCCCGTCTGCCCGGCCTTGGCCCGCGTTCGGCCCGTCGGGCGGCTCTGGCGCTTCTCCAGGCACCAGAGGCACGTCTCCAGCCCCTGATTGCTGCCATGCAGGCGGCGGCACAGTCGATCCATACCTGCCCGCAATGCGGCAACCTGGACAGCTGTACACCCTGTTCGCTCTGTGCAGACCCCCAGCGTGATCCATCAGTCATCTGTGTGGTGGAGAGTGTTGGTGACCTCTGGGCGCTGGAGCGGTCCGGAATGCATCGGGGGCGGTATCAGGTACTGGGTGGTGTGCTGTCGGCCCTTTCAGGCTGTGGGCCGGAAGACCTCAATCTGACGGGCCTCATAGAGCGTGTGCAGTCAGGCGAGGTGGAAGAGGTCATTCTTGCCCTTGGAGCCACGGTGGATGGTGCGACCACGGCCCATTGGTTGCAGGAAAAACTGGCCCCTCACAAGGTGGCGGTGAGCCGTCTGGGTCACGGCATGCCGATGGGCGGGGCGCTGGATGTGCTGGATGAAGGCACGTTGGCGGCCGCCATGTCATCCCGGAAGGTTCTGTGAGCATGTTTGGTCTGTCGCCCCATATGCCCCGTGTTGCGCTGGTAACGGGGGGAGCCCGTCGCCTCGGCCGGGCGATGGTGGAGATGCTGGCCTTGGAAGGCTTTGCCGTGGCCATCCATTGCCGCCACAGCCGTGATGAGGCCGAGGCCCTGCTGCGGCAGATTGATGGTCGTGGCTGTGTCGTGCAGGCTGATCTGGCGGAGGAGGCTACTCTGCTGCCCCTGTTGGCGGAGGTTGAGGCCAGGCTGGGGCCGGTTGGCGTTCTCATCAACAATGCGTCCGTTTTTGAACGGGATGAACTGGGCGGCGTGACCCGTGCAAGCTGGGATGCACATATGGAGCCGAACCTGCGTGCTCCGTTTGTTCTGTCCCAGGCTATGGCCGTTTCCTTGCCGGACGGAGCGGAGGGGCTGATCCTCAACATGCTGGACCAGCGTGTCTGGAATCTGACGCCTCATTTTGTCAGCTATACCGTATCCCGCTCTGCCTTATGGAGCCTGACCCGCAGCATGGCTCTGGGGCTGGCACCCCGCATTCGGGTGAATGCCATCGGGCCGGGGCCTGTCCTGCCTGCCGCAGGCCAGTCTCTGGACCATTTCGAGAGCATGTGCCGCAGCACACCCCTTCAGCGGGGTGCGGGTCCGGATGAAATTGCTGCCATTGCCCGCATGTTCCTGATGCTGCCATCTGTCACGGGACAGATGCTGGCACCTGATGGCGGGCAACATCTGAACTGGTCGCCTGCGGCGTCCTGATCTCAAGGGCCGCCTTTTTGTAGCGTTCAACAAGATAGGAAAAACCACGCTGATCCACCCTGCGGTGGAGGATGGCCCGGTTTTCCAGCACGACGCCTGCGGGCAGCCCTGTGAAGCGGCTTCCAAGACGCTGCCGGGAAAAGGCGGCCTCACCAACGGCCTGGCCGAAAGGCACATGGCTTCCGGCCAGTTTCCGGCGGGCGTCTGGTGTCAGACGGTCGGGCAGGTATAGATTCCATGCCTCTGACCATACTGCCCGCCCGCAGAGAAGCTGGACGTGCCGGACGACCAGTCGTGTTGTTGGGGAGGCCTGCAGGGCCTGTCTGGCGTCCCGCTGGAGGGCAGGGGGCGCCGCTCTGTCCAGAAGATGGGCTGTAATGGGGCGGGGGCAGTGCTGTTGCAGGGTGGCTGTGGCACTGGCCCGTTGGCCCAGCTCGTGTGCGAGGGCCTCTGCTGTCGCTGGGCGGGGAGCTGCGGCATGGGCCTGCACGATGCCGGCCATGCAGGTGCCAATCCCCAGACAGAAAAGCCGCACCCGGGTGGGGGTGCGGCTCCTGCATGGGAAGAACAGGGAGAGCCCTTTATGAATCGTCCCGGTCATCCTTGTCGGTCGAGACCTCGATATCCTGGCTGATGTCATCATCGTCATCCAGATCATCATCACCGGAGATGACATCGTCATCATCGCCAGTGTCGATGTCCATATCATCCTCGTGCTCTTCCTGGGCGAGATTCTTGTCCTTCTCGTCGGCCAGCTCGTCCTCTTTCTTCAGGCGGGAGAGGTTTCCGGGCTGGGTGGTCCCACATTTCGGGCAGACAGCCGGTACGCGGTTGAGATCATAGAAGCGTGCATTGCAGTCAACGCATGTCCGTTTCAGACCGAGTTCTGGTTTTGCCATAATGCTGGAGCCCATGTTGCCACAAAAGAGAAGTGACTGGGCCATGCCACCGAAATGTCCCGCTGTCAAATATTTCTCCATGTGGTGGCAGAAGAGGCGGAGCTCTGCCTCGGGGTCCGTTCCTGCTGGCAGAATTGCCGCATGGGGGGACAGACTTTTCCAGATGGATGGAGTAGTCTGGCCCTATTGGATGATCCCACCCTTGATGATGTGAAGCAGGATTATGACAGCACAGCGTCCCTTGAAAGTCTCCTCTGCCCCGGCTGGGCTGGCCGGGCGGGTCCGTGTTCCCGGAGACAAGTCCATCAGCCATCGTGCGCTCATGTTCGCCGCCCTTGCCGAAGGGCGGACCCATATTTCCGGCCTGCTGGAAGGTGAGGACGTGCTGCGTACGGCAGAGGCCATGCGTGCCCTCGGGGCAAAGGTCGTCCGGGAAGAGGGCCGCTGGATTGTCGATGGCTGTGGTGTGGATGGGCTGAAAGAGCCTGCCGATGTGCTGGACATGGGCAATTCCGGTACGGCAGCCCGGCTGCTCAGTGGTGTTCTGGCGACGCATCCCTTCATGAGCATCATGACGGGTGATGCCTCCCTCCGCAGCCGCCCGATGGGGCGTGTCAGCGTTCCGCTGGGTGAGATGGGGGCACGATTCGTGACCCGTGCGGGCCAGAAGCTGCCCATGGCCGTGGAAGGAACGGGCAAGGGGAAACCGCTGCATTACCGCCTGCCGGTGGCCTCGGCACAGGTGAAATCCGCCATCCTTCTGGCAGGGCTGAACTGCGAGGGGGAAACGGTGGTGGAAGAGCCGGCCCCGACCCGGGATCATACCGAGAACATGCTGCGTCATTTCGGCACGGAGGTGAAGGTTGAGGAGCTGCCCGGAGCCGGACGGCGCATCACGCTGAAAGGCCCGGCCCGCCTCGTGGCGCAGGACGTGCTGGTGCCGGGGGACCCGTCATCAGCGGCTTTCCCCGTCGTGGCGGCCCTGCTGGTGCCGGGTTCGGAGATTGTCGTGGAGGCAGTGGGCCAGAATCCACTGCGGACCGGCCTGTTCAAAACCCTGAAGGAAATGGGGGCGTCCCTGGAGGTCCGTGATGAGCGGATTGAAGGGGGGGAGGTCATCGGAGACCTGCATGTTCGTGCGGGGCGGCTGAAGGCGGTGGATGTTCCAGCTGTGCGGGTACCCTCCATGATTGATGAATATCCGGTTCTGGCCGTGGCCTGTGCGTTTGCGGAGGGTACATCCCGCCTGCGGGGCCTTGCCGAGCTGCGGGTGAAGGAGAGTGACCGCCTGGCCGCCACCGTGGCGCTGCTGGAGGCCAATGGGGCGAAGGTGCATGTCGAAGGAGATGATCTGATCATCGAGGGGCAGAAAACCCTGCCCGGTGGTGGGAAGGTCCAGACCCACATGGATCACCGTCTGGCCATGAGCGCCACCGTGCTGGGGCTGGCGGCTGAGAAGCCGGTCCATATTGATGATACGGCCTTCATCGAGACCAGCTTCCCCGGTTTCGTATCCCTGATGAACGGTCTTGGTGCGGGGCTGGAGGCATGAGCCGGCGGGGCATGAAATATCCGGTCATCGCCATTGATGGCCCCGCCGCCGCAGGCAAGGGCACGCTCGCCCGCCAGCTGGCGGACACGCTGGAGCTGCCTTATCTGGATACGGGGCTGCTGTATCGGGCCGTGGCCCGCCGGGTGCTGGACCAGGGGGGCGATCCGGCTCATGACGGGCCGGAGCAGGCCCGTCAGCTCGTGCCGGAGGACATGCGCCGGACCGACCTGCGGGAGCCGGAGGTGGACCGGGCGGCCTCCGCCGTGGCCCGGCACCCGGAGGTCCGGGAAGCTCTGCTGGAGCGGCAGCGTCATTTCGGGCGGGCCCGGGGTGCCGTGGTGGATGGTCGTGATATCGGGACGGTCGTGTTTCCTGATGCCACCGCCAAATTCTTCATTACGGCCTCGGCAGAGGTCCGGGCCCAGCGGCGTTATGTGCAGCGGCATGGTCAGCCATGCACGTCTCCGGCCCAGCTGGCTGAGGAAGTGGCGGCCATCAATGCACGGGATCAGCAGGACGCCTCCCGCGAGACGGCACCGTTGCGCCCGGCCGAGGATGCCGTGCAGATTGTAACGGATGATCTGGATGCAGCCGACGTGCTGGACCGTGTCTGCCAGATTCTGCAGGAAAAGGGCATCATCCGGCGCTGATTCATATCTTCGCTGTTGACAGTCCCCCCCTTATGCGTGTTGGTGAGGGGGTATGACGCCGCACAGCCCGTGGTGTCATGAATCCCCTTGGGGGATCTGCGATTTGTGATGACTTCCGCTCCGGGCTGTGGGGTCGGGGGGAGACGTCGTTTTTTGGGCCCATCACTGTGTTTTTGGGCAGAGGGAGACGGCGCATGGCTGGGTGCCGGGCACTGGCTGCGGCACTCTGGAATGCTGGAAATACATGGCTTCTGCCACTCAGAATACACCGGAACACGGTAAAGAAGATTTTGCTGCCCTGCTGGATGAAACACTGGGCAGTGACAGTGCGTTTGACGGGACCGTTGTCCGCGGCCGTGTCATCCGTCTGACAGACGATCACGCCATCGTCGATGTCGGCCTGAAGAGCGAGGGGCGTGTTGCCCTGCGCGAGTTCGGCCCTGTTGGCACAACCCCGGATGTGAAGCCGGGTGATGTGTTCGAGCTGTTCATCGAGCGCTACGAGGACCGTGACGGTTCCATCGTTCTGTCCCGTGAGAAAGCCCGCCGCGAAGAGGCATGGACCGCTCTGGAGAGCGCTTTTGCCCACAACCAGCGTGTCAACGGCACGATCTATGGTCGCGTGAAGGGTGGTTTCACGGTTGATCTGGGCGGCGCCATGGCCTTCCTGCCGGGCAGCCAGGTGGACATCCGCCCCGTGCGTGACGTCGGGCCGCTCATGGGCCAGCCGCAGCCGTTCCAGATACTCAAGATGGACCGGGCCCGTGGCAACATCGTCGTGTCACGTCGCGCCGTTCTGGAAGAGACCCGTGCCGAGCAGCGTTCCGAGCTGATCCAGGGCCTGAAGGAAGGCATGATCCTCGACGGCGTCGTCAAGAACATCACCGATTACGGTGCGTTCGTTGACCTCGGCGGCGTTGATGGCCTGCTGCATGTCACCGACATCGCCTGGAAGCGCATCAACCATCCGTCTGAAGCTCTGCAGATCGGCCAGCCTGTCCGCGTGCAGGTGATCCGCTTCAACTCCGACACGCAGCGCATCTCCCTGGGCATGAAGCAGCTTGAGGCTGATCCGTGGGAGAACGTGGCCGTCAAGTATCCGGTCAATGCCCGCTTCACGGGCCGCGTGACCAACATCACGGACTACGGTGCCTTCGTTGAGCTGGAGCCGGGTGTTGAAGGTCTGGTGCACGTCTCCGAAATGTCCTGGACGAAGAAGAACGTCCATCCGGGCAAGATCGTGGCCACCTCCCAGGAGGTCGAGGTCATGGTTCTGGATGTGGACAGCGCCAAGCGCCGCATCTCCCTGGGCCTGAAGCAGGTTCAGCGGAATCCGTGGGAGCAGTTCGCTGAAGAGCACAAGGTTGGCTCTGTCATCGAAGGCGAGATCCGCAACATCACCGAGTTCGGTCTGTTCATCGGCCTGTCCGCCGACATCGACGGCATGGTCCACATGTCCGACCTGTCCTGGGACGAGTCCGGCGAAGAGGTCATGAAGCGCTACGAGAAGGGCCAGGTCGTTCAGGCCAAGGTTCTCGACGTGGATGCCGAGAAGGAGCGTATCTCCCTGGGTATCAAGCAGCTTCAGGAAGACCCGGCTGCCGATGTGCTGGACCGCATCAACAAGGGTGATGTCGTCACCTGCGTTGTGACGGCTGTTCAGAGCAACGGGATCGAGGTCAAGGTCGATGATGTCCTGACAGGCTTCATCCGTCGTGGCGAGCTGGCCCGTGACAAGAGCGAGCAGCGTCCGGAACGCTTCGCTGTTGGCGAGAAGGTCGATGCCAAGGTGGTCGGTCTGGACCGTTCTTCCCGCAAGCTGTCTCTGACCATCCGTGGTCGTGAGGTTGAGGAAGACAAGCAGGCCATCAGTGAGTATGGCTCTTCTGACTCCGGTGCATCTCTCGGTGATATCCTTGGTGCGGCCATCCGTCGTCGTAGCTCCGAGGACTGAGAAGCTCATTTTCGGACCATGGCGGAATGGTAACATTTCTTCATGGATTCAAAGCGGTAAAAGGGCGGCCATTTGGCCGCCCTTTTATTGTTTTGTAATTATGTTGGTGGTAAATCTTTACTGGAGCTGCGCTTCAGACTGGCTCGTCCTCTGTAATTAAGCCGTTCTTACGGTCTGTCTGGTGCGGCCAGACTTGAAGATAGGTTTTTCTTGGAACTCAGGGTTGGCAATGGCGATTATCTACAACACGAATCATACCCATAACCCGAATGCCTATCTGACACTGGCAATACAGCGTGCGGCAGAAGAGCTGTTCGGGAAAGAAAACATTGTCGTTGCCGACAATATGAGTCTGGCCAGTGCGGCGGCCTCCGGCCAGCATGACACCCTGCTCTGTATTGATGGCCAGCGCATCAATCAGGCCCTGATCCGCCGTGTGCGCCCCGCCTTCAAGACCGTGATTCTCTGGACATTTGAAGACCCCTTCATGCAGGAGATAAACGGTCAGCTGGCTCCGCTGTTTGACCATGTTTTCACCAATGATCCGGCCTCCGTGTCAGTCTATCAGGGCAAGGGGCATTATCTGCCGCTGGCTGCGAGTCCCAGCCTGCATGAGCGGCCCGTGCGGGCTGCGGCTGATTGTGAGTATGATCTGTTTTTTGCCGGGACGATGTGGCCCAACCGGGTGCGGACTCTCCGGCGTGTTCTGGCCAGCTTTCCTGATGTAAGGCTGAAGCTTGTCTGCCCGGGCAATGAATATCTTCCCCCGCTGCCGGACGATATTGCTGCACTGGCCCTCCAGCGGCCTGTCAGCCATGAGGCCTTTATTGATTTCGCCAATGCCAGTGCTGTGACGCTGACCATGTTCCGGGACTATGCCAGCCATGGTGATGTCAGCCAGGCGACGGCGCCTGGTCCACGCTATTTTGAGCTTGGCCTCGCAGGGACAGCGCAGGTGGTTGAAGTGGCCCGTGGCATGGATGTCGAGCACTTCAGGAGTGTGGATGGCGTTCATCTGGCCCATGATGATGATGAGGTGGTGGAGAGCATCGCCCGACTGCTGCGGGATCATGAGCTGCGGCAGGACTCCGCCCTGGCGGCGCAGAAGTCGGTCATCGGGCAGCATCTCTATGCGCATCGTCTCCAGTTCATCCGTGAAGTCACGCAGGCGGAGTTCACATGCTATGCTCCGGCCAATGTGGTGCCGACACCACGCCGCAACCGCCTGCGGGTGCTGATGTGCACCCACTCCACCATTCATGAGCAGGTCTGGGGTGGGGTTGAGGTTTACCAGCGGGAGCTTTGCTCCTTTCTGGGCCGGGATGTGGAGTTTTTCTTCTGGCTGCGGCGGGGGACGAACTGCCGCCTCCTGTCTGCCAACGGGCATGAGCTGGAGCGTTTCGATATTGCGGAATGCAGCTGGGATGATGTCGTCTGCGATGCGCAGGAAGAGATGCTCTTCTCCAGTGTGCTGAGCCAGTACAATATCGATGTGGTTCATTTCCAGCATCTGGGGCATCACGCTCTTTCCCTGCCGCTCATTGCCAAGGCAAGCGGGACAGGCGTCCTGTTCTCGGCGCATGATTTCTGGCTGGTGTCATCCCGCTACAACCTGCTGAATCAGGAGATGCGGCATGTGGAGGACCAGTTTGGTTCCGTTCTGGCCATGGATATCATGCTGAAGCAGGCGGAAGGGATCGAGTATGGCGGGGAACAGACCCGCCGTGCCTTCATCGACCGGATGCTGCACCACGTTGATGCCATCATGTTCGGTACGGCCCATTCTCGGGACTTCATGCACAGGATCTACCCTGTGCTGGACAGGAAGATCAGTCTGGTCAACGGAATCCCGAGCCCCGACGTGACGGTGCCGGTTGTGCCCAACGCTTACAGGCCGCTGGAAGAACGCCCGCTGGGCGTGGCTGTTGTTGGCAATTTCGCCCGGACCAAGGGAGCGGATACCATCCTTTCCCTGATAGAGGCGGCCCATCCTGATCATTTCCATTTCCACATTCTGGGCTATGTCCATCCGGATTATCAGCCGGTGCTGGAGGGGATGAAACGCCCGAACGTAACGGTGCATGGGCGGTACGAGGTCGGCAATACGGATGTCATGAAACAGGCCGATGTGGCGCTGTTTCTCTCCATATGGCCCGAGACCTACTGCATCTCCCTCTCCGAGGCATGGCAGTACGGGCTGGTGCCCATCGTGACGGAAATCGGGGCGCTGGATGACCGTGTGACGGATGGTGTCAATGGCTTCAAGGTACCGGTCAGCCGGGCAGACGTTGTGCTGGAACGTCTGGAGCTTCTGCGGTCTTCGGAGGATATCCGCCGGAAGATGATGGAGGCCATCACGCCTGATCTCTGGACGCATGAAGGAGATTATACGGCCGGGTTGCTCAGCCTTTACAGGGAGCTCGCACCAAAGCGTCTTCTCGGTGTGTCAGACCTGATGCTGGATGCCGGGCAGCTTGGCCTTCTGCCCATCTCTTCCTGGAAGAACCAGGCGCCGCCCCGTCATATTTTTGATCCCCCGCTGGTGCGGGATCTGGCCATCAATCTGCCATCGCACATCAATGACTGGTTCGCCATCCAGGGGGCCAACTGTTATCTGGATGACATCTGCCACCATGTGCTTGTTGAAGGGGCAGAGAAGACCTTCAAATCGGCTGATGAATTCCATCTCCGTGGCTGGCTGTTCATTCCTGGTGTCACGACGGCGGGACAGCTGCATGTCGTGCTGATCAGTGAAGATGAGCGGAGCCCGCTGATCTTCCTGAAGAGCGAGCGGGAAAGCCGGGGGGACATTTCGGAACTGTTCGGTGCCGATGTGCCGCGCCGGTCCGGTTTTTCCGTCAAGGCGGCGCTCCGGGGCAAATGGTGCGAGGGCTGGTACAGGATCGGCCTTGTCAACTCCATCAATGGCCGTGGGGCGTTCCAGCTGCTGGCCTATGGCCTGGAGGTCGAGGGCAGCAAGGTCAAGAGCATCAGGGCCTTCCGTCTGGACAATGATGTGATTCTGAACGATTTTTACAGGGTCGTGAATGATGACAATGTCCTGCGGGGTGTTCCGCTGACCCGTTTCCCGCGAGGGCGCCTCTTTGCGCAGGAGCAGGGGACGCAGTTCTATTTCATGGACCGTCTGGAGCTTCTGGCAGCCAATGAGGATACGACGCTGGTCGTGCCGCCCGAGGAGCTGGGGGGGGTCGTTCTGCGGGGCTGGAGCTTCATGGCGGGGCAGGGCCGGTCTGGTACGGTGTACGCTGCCATGGTCAGTGAGGAGACGGATGAGATCGTCCTTTTCGCCATGTCCCGTTTTGCCCGGGATGATGTCCGGACAGCCCATCACGATGCGCCACTCTGCTCTGGCTTTGAAGGGCTCCTGAGACCATGGAAGGGGCGTGTCAGCCCAATGGGCGGCGTCTGGCATCTGGCTCTGGTGAATATCATCGGAGAGATTTTCGGGACGGTCGTGACGGATATCTGCATGCAGATGGAAGGGGGCCGTTGCCAGGTGCTTTACCGTGAAATGCCGACCGACGAGCAGCAGGAGCGTATCCGGCAGCTGGTGCTGGACCTTTCTGACCGACAGTCCCGGCAATGAGTTCTGGCGTGGCGGACAGGGCCGGTGGGCCATTGGGGGGACTGTCACCCCAGTGGCTTGAGTTCCAGCCGCAGTGGTATCTGCTGCGGTACCCTGATGCGCAGGAGCTGATGCTCCAGCATGGCTATGAAGATGCGCAGCGTTTCTACGAGGAGATTGGCTGCCACAGGGGGCATTCGCCCAACCGGTATTTTGATGAGATATGGTATCGGCAGGCCTATCCTGAAGTGCGACGTGGCCTGTTGGAAAAACGCTGGAAGTCCGGCTTCGAGCATTACCGGTCAGAGGGGTATCATCGCTTCTCGCCACACTGGCTGTTTGATGAGGTGGCCTATCGCCGTCGATATCTGGAGCTGACAGACCGTCATCTGGCAGAGCGTGGTTTCTGCAACGGGTATGACCATTACCTCTCCCATGGTGAGGCGCATGGGTTCAGGGCGGGGCCCTTTGTGGATGTGACGCTGCTTCAGGAAATGGCAGGCCGTCATGAGGAGTGGTTCGGCCCGGAGGGGCTGCTGGCCTCATGGCTGGTTCTGCCGGCCTATATCGCAGATGCTGCGCCACTTTCCTGGTATTTTGATGCCCCCTGGTATCTGGAAACTTACCCGCAGGTGCGTGAAGCCATCGAGGCCGGGGATTATGGTAATGCGCTGCATCATTATCTGACAAATCCAACGCCGGAGGCCTTCAATCCGTCGCCCTGGTTCGATGAGGCCTATTACCGCAGGACATCCCCGGATATTCTTCCTTCCGTCGGTGCCGGGGGATTGCGGAATGGGTATGAACATTTCGTTCTGTTCGGGGCGCATGAGGGACGTTCACCAGCAGAGGGAATTGATCTGGCGCTTTATAAACGCCATCCTCTCGTCTGGTCGGATTGTGAGGGCGGTGTCTATGACAGTCCCTTTGCCCGTCTGGTAGCGGAAAAGGCTGGCCATGCCGTACCAGTGGGATGTGAGGACCCTCTTCCTGATGAGGACCAGACCCGCCAGCTGTTCCGGGATGATGCGGCCCTGCATCTGCCTGCCCTCGCCCGTCAGAAGCTGGATTTCCGGGTGCGGGGCATGGCGGAAGTCAGTGTCATCATGGTCGTGCATGACCAGATCGACCTCACCCTTCAGGCTCTGGCGTCCCTGCGGGCTGGATATGATGGAGCCATCGAGCTCATCATTGTGGATTCCGGCTCTTGTGATGAGACATCCGGTCTGGAACAGCTTGTCGAGGGGGCGATCATCCTTCGGCACAGGACCAATATCGGCTATCTGCTGGGCTGCAATGAGGCGCTGGAGCATGTCACGGCACCGGCTGTGCTGTATCTCAACAATGACATACGGCTTTATCCCGATGCGCTGCACCATGCGCTGAAGCGCCTGTATCGTCAGGAAACAACCGGGGCCGTGGCAGCCCGTCTGGTGCGGACCAATCTCTTCCTTCAGGAAGCCGGGTCCATCATCTGGAGGGACGGAGCGACCTATGGATACCGGCGGCAGGATGACCCCAACATTCCCGAGGCCAGCTTCAGCCGGGAGGTCGATTATGGCTCGGCAGCTTTTCTGCTGGTCAGGACAGGGCTGCTCCGGCGTCTTGGTGGGTACGATACCCGGTACTGGCCTGCCTATTTCGAGGATACGGATCTGTGTGTCCGGCTCCAGAAGATCGGGGCCCGGATTGTCTATGAACCGCTGGCGATGGTCGAGCATCTGGAGTTCGGCAGTTCCGGGCAGAGTGGCTCCCATCAGCTCATCCAGCGGCACTGGAAGGTCTTTGCCCAGCAGCATCAGGAGTTCCTGCGTCAGCAGCAGCCCCAGCATATCCGCAATGCCCTGCTGGGGCGCGAGCGGCGCAGGCCGGAGCGGCAGCGTGTCCTGCTGATCGAGGATCGGATCCCCTTGCGGGGTCTGGGTTCAGGCTATGTGCGTTCCAATGATATTGTCCGTGCGCTTGTGGCGCTGGATTATCATGTGACGGTCTTTCCCGTCATGCGGGAGCAGATACCGCCCTTTCTGCTTTACCGGGACTTCCCGGAAGAGGTGGAGCTGGTCTTCAATCAGGACATGTCCACTCTGCTGGAGTTTCTGGAAGAACGGGCCGGGTATTATGACCTGCTCTGGGTCGGGCGGACCCACAACATGGCCCGCCTTCTGCCTCTGCTGAATGAGGCAAGCCGCTTCCTGCCGCATTGTGGCTCCGTCCTGGATACGGAAGTGGTGGCGGCCCCGAGAACTCTCCTTCAGCAGCAGGTGACGGGCCTGATGGCTGATGGCAGCCCGGCTCCGGAGCTTGCGCCGGAAGCCTGGGAGGAAGAGCAGGACCGGCTGCTGGCGGAGGAGCTGCGCTGTGCCCATTACTGCCAGCAGATCGTGGCTGTGACAGAGCATGATGCCGGGCTGATCCGCCGGGCGGGCTATCCCAATGTGATGGTTCTGGGGCATGGCATGGCAGTCGAGCCGACATCCCGGCCTTATGGGGAGCGGCGGGACATCCTCTTCCTTGGGGCCTTCCATAGCGAGGCCTCGCCCAATTACGACAGCATGACGTGGTTTGTCGAAGAGGTCCTGCCTTTGCTGAAGGCGCTGCCGGAAGATGTATGCCTGCACATTGCCGGGTATGTTCATCCTGCCGTGGACATGACCCCGCTGGGACAGCATGACCGCGTCGAGATTCTGGGAGCGGTGGATGATCTTGGTGCACTGTTTGACAGGTACCGGGTGTTTGTGGCGCCGACACGCTTTGCCGGTGGTCTGCCCTTCAAGGTGCATGAAGCTGCTGCCCGGGGTCTGCCCATGGTCGTGACGGATCTGCTTCGGGAGGAGGTGGGCTGGCAGGCTGGGGAGAGCCTGCTGAGCGCACCGGGAACGGACCCGGCAGGTTTTGCCGCAGCGGTGGAGCAGCTGTATGATGATGAAACACTCTGGCAGCGTATCCGCCAGTCTGCCCTGGAGGCTGTGAAACGGGATACCGATCTGGGGCAGTTCAGACATAGATTGAAACAGATTGTGGATGCCTCCCTGAACTGACATGGGGCAAGGCGTTGTGGGGGAGTGACAGATGAGCGCAGGTGAAGGGCAGACCGCCGTGAAGGACAAGGACAGCCGGAAGAAGAACAGGCCCAAAAGAAAAGAGCACAAAGTGCTGCTCTGTAGCGGTGGCCGTTATGAGAGCCACGCCAATGCCCAGGTGCGTGCCACCATCATGGAGGGACTGGAAGACTGCTTTGGCAAAGGGAACGTGGTGTCCGTGCATGTGACGGCCGCTGCCTCGGCCATCCATACCCTTCAGCCGGCCCTGGTGTTTGCCATGGGGTCTTACCTGCCGGAGAGCACCTATTTCGGGGAGGTCTCACGGGCTGCGAAAAAGGTTGGTGCCGTGACGACCTTCTGGGCCACGGAAGACCCCTATGAGCAGGATGCCCATTACCAGATCGCCAATGATTTTGATGTGATCTTTTCCTGCGACCGCTGGGGGCACAATTTCTACCAGCGTGACCGGGTGTTCCATCTGCCGCTGGGGGCCTGCCCCAAACAGCACTATGTGCCGCTCGACCGGCAGGCGGACAAGACCATTGATGTTCTCTTCTGCGGTGTGGCTTTCAGTTCCCGCAAGGAGGTCGTGCGCAACCTCATGCCGGTGCTCCAGCAGCTCAATATCCGTATCATCGGGCCGGGCTGGGGTGAGATGGGTGTGGGCTTCTCAGATGCCCGGATTGAGAAACAGCAGCTCATCGAGTTGTATAGCCGCTCACGTCTGGTGCTGAATCTGGGCCGCTCCCTGCATTTTGAGAACAAACGCTTCATGATTTCCCCGTCCACGCCGGGCCCACGCACGTTCGAGGCTGCGGCGGCTGGGGCTTTCCAGGTTTTTCATGAGGAAACCTATGAGCTGCGCCGGTATTATGAAGCAGACGAGATTCCGGTTTTCTCGAACCGTGATGATTTCGAGCAGATCGTGAACCGGTATCTGCGGGATGATGACCTGCGGTTCGAGATGGCCAGGAAGGCGCAGGAGCGGACCATGAAGGAGCATCTGTATGGCAACCGCATCCTCCAGGCCGTGAATTATCTGATGGATGAAGGCCTGCTCTGACCTGCAGTGCGCCATGGGTCACGCTGACGTGTGGCAGGTATGGAAAAGGGCACCCGTGGGGGTGCCCTTTTTTCGTTCAGGGGGCTGAATGACTGCCCTTCATCGTGCCGGTGCGGGCCCCATGATGATGCGGGCCAGGTCTGTCGGGCGGATCCACCGGGCGAAGGCTTTCTGCACATCCGTTGCTGTCATTTCATAAACGGCTTTGGCGGCCTTGCCCGGGTTGTCCAGCGGCAGGTCGAGATCAATCAGAGAGAGCCAGAGACCGGCAAGGGAATCGAAGCTGGCCCGGCTCATCGGGAAACTGCGCAGAAGGCTGGCCTTGGCGAGGTCCAGCGTCTCGTCAGAGACAGGTTTTGTCCTCAGCCGGTTCAGGTCCTTGATGGCCAGGGCCTGTGCGGCGGGTACTTTGGCCGGGTCCGCTCCGAAGGTGATGGAGAAACTGCTGCGTGTGCGGCTGTAATTCAGTGCACTGCCAACACCATAGACATACCCTGTACGGACACGGAGGTCCTGCATCAGGAGGGATGAGAAGCCATCACCCAGAATGGTGTTGCCGACGGCCAGAGCATGACGGTCCGGGTTGGTGACGGTCAGGCCCAGTGTTTCTGTCAGTGTTACCTTGTCCTGGGAGCGCCCGGGGTCGGCAACCACCGTTCTGCTGGCACGGCTGGGGGGAATTGGCGGCAGGTCAATCTGCGGGGCCGGTCCCCTGGCCTGCCAGCTGCCAAAGGCAGCCGTGATTTTCTGTACGGCATCCTCTGGCGTAATGTCCCCGATGATGACGATGGTTGTCAGGTCTGGCCGGTAGGCCAGCCGGTAATAGGTGTTCACGTCATTGAGGCTGAGGGCCCGGATACTCTCTGGCGTGGCTTCACGCAGGGTCGGGTCCTTTGCCGGGACCAGTGCTTTCTTGACAGCCCGGCCGAAGCGATAGGCGGGGGATTGCAACGTGCCCTGCTGGCTGCGGGCTTCCTGCTCCCGTGTGATGACGAAGGCCTGGGCCGGGAAGGCTGGGTGCAGCTCGTGCTCTGCCAGAAGGGACAGGCCTGTGGTGAAGGAATCTGTCAGGGTGCTGAGGCTGAAGCTGCTTCCGGCTTCTTCTTCGGCAGAGATGTCATCAAGGGCACGGGCCAGCGAGAGCCGGTCATGCTGCGTGCTGCCATAGAGGAAAAGCCGGTCCGTCAGGGAGGCTATACCCTCCTTGCCCTGTGGCTGCTCCAGGGCGGGGTTCTGGCGGATGCTGCCATACAGCTCGATTGTATGGCTTACATGCTCGGGCTGGACAATCAGCCGCAGGCCGTTGGGCAGTGTGGTGGCATAAGGCTGGGGGGAGGCTGGGGGCAGGGTCAGCCGGGCAAGAGCCTGCTCTGCCCAGTCCGGCAGGGTGACATGCTCCTTGGGCGGATTGGTGAAGGATTCGGCACCACCAAAGCCTTTATCTGCCAGCGGCTTGCCAGAGTTGCTGGGTGTCAGCGTCGCACTGATGGCGTGGTTGGGGTCCAGCCATTCCTGTGCCAGGGCATCAATATCGGCTTTGGTGACGGTCTGGAAGGCCCGGATCATGTCACGGGGATTGTGCAGGTGCTGGATGGCCACAGCCTGGGACCAGCTTTCCGCCTGTCCGCTGATGCTGTTGGCGTTGAATTCCAGCGCAGCGATTTCCCGCCGCCGTGCCGCTTCGATGAGGTCTGCCGGCAGGCCTGAGGAGCGGTAATGCTCCAGAATGGAGGCCATCTTCACCCGGACCGGGTCTGGATTGCCACCCTGCGGGAAGACCGCATAGGCCGTGGCAATGCCGCCCTGGGCTTCTGGTGCATACATGAAGCCGGTCTCAAGTGCTGTTCCCTGCGGGACGAGGGCAAAGAGATCAGCCCGCTGGCTGGCCAGCACGTCGGCCAGAAGCGTGGCGGCAGCAAAGCGGGGGTCACGCTGCCCGGGCATCTGCCATGCCAGCGTGACCAGTCCAGCTGGCAGGTCCGTTGGCAGGGACAGGGTCTGGCTGGCGACAGGTTTCGGCACAACCCGTGGGTGTTCTGGCAGGGTGCGGGCTGGCAGGGACCCAAAAGCGGCGTCAACCTTCTTCAGCGTTTCGGTCGGGTCCACATCACCGGTGATGACCAGCACGGCATTGTTGGGGGCGTACCAGCTTTCATAGAACTGCCGCAGCTGATCGACCGTCGTGGCATCGAAGGACGGGCGGCTGCCCAAGGCATCGGCTTCGTATGGTGTCCCCTTGTAGAGCAGGCCTCGTACCTGTGAAAGGTAACGATAGATCGGGCTGGAGAGATCACGGGAGACTTCCTGCTCGATAGCACCGCGCTCATGTGCCCATTCATCTCCGCTCAGAGTCAGGCCCTCCATCCTGCCTGCTTCGATACGCAGGAGAATGTCCAGATCACTGGCAGGGGCGGTGAAGTAATACTGGGTGACGTCTGCTGTCGTATCGGCATTGTCGTTGTTGCCGAGCCGTGCGCTGAGTGTGGCCAGCTGGTCCCGGCTGAGGGACTTCGAGCCATTGAACATCATGTGTTCAAGCGCATGGGCCGTACCGGGGAACCCTTTGGGGGTATCCACGGACCCGACTTCGTAATTCATCATTGTCTGCACGACCGGGGCCAGATGGTTCTGGACGATGATGACACGCAGGCCGTTCTTCAGGGTCGCCCGGGTAACGCCTTCCTCATCGGTTGTGGTCAGGGCAGCTGGTGCCGCTGGGGTCCGGGTCGGCTGGGGAGGCGTTTCGGCCAGGGCGGGCAGGGCCGTGAGGCTGGTGGTCAGCAGTGTGACCGCAAGCAGGGCCGGACGGAACAGTGAAGCGGGTAGAGCCATGAGGGCTGCGCATCCTTTCAGCAGGGGAAGGGTCTGTGTCTGTTTTCGGTGTGTTGGTTACATATCGTCAAGGGGTGTGTTCTGTTATACTCCCGGCCAGGAGTCAGGCCACGCCAGGATGGCATGGTATCAGAGAAAAGGAGACAGGATGAAGGAGGGGGTTCTTCAGGCACTGGATGATTTCATTCTGGACAGGCTGTTCCAGCCCGTTGCGGACCGTCTGCCGGGTGCCATGTCTGCCTGGAGCATCGGCATCAATTTTGAGCTTGGGTCCGTCGTTCTCCAGTTTGCCTGCCTTCTGGCACCGTTGCTGATGTACGGGGCCTCCATCAGCGAGAGTGTCCAGTCCGTTCTGGTACTTCTGTGCAGTATCGTGCTGTTTGTCGGCTTCCAGCGGTTCCGCCCATTGGTGAGGCCGAACACGCTCAATCCCCTGCGCCCGCTGATGCGCAGCCTGCGGCTGATCTGTCTGGCCTTTCTGGTTTATGAGACCATATCCGTTTTCATGGCTCCGTCTTCTCCGGCCACATGGTTGTGGAACCGTCTGGGCCTGCTGTCGCAGCTGGCGTTTGTGACGGGTCTGTATTTCATGGCCTGCCAGCCCCGTCCGCCGGAGGAAGAACGCAGGGCCGCAAGACGTCGTGTCGAACTGAGAGGAGTCGTGACTGATGGCATATGACCGGATGAAGGTAGCCTCCCTGTGTGGGCTGCTGCTGGGCGTGGTCTGGACTGGGGGGCATGAGGCCGTGGCAGGTGATGAAACGGCTGCGTCTCTCCAGGCTCAGTCTGTCGCACCGGTACAGGACAGAAAGCCTGGTCCATCATCCCGCAAAAAGGCCGTCCCAGCCCGGAAGGCCGAGAATCATCTCCTGATTCCCCTGCCGGCCGATGAGGTCGTGGGGCGGCAGGATGTCGATTATACATGCAGCCTGGATGAGAAGAAGGCGGGTGATGATGTCCGGTCCCTGCGGACTTCCCTGCCTGCTGGCCGTTTCACGGTGACCTATCTGACAGCAGATATCATGGCATTGGCCATTCTGCCCGTGGATGGTCGTGTGCTGGTGTTTTCCAATGTCGTGGCGGCTGATGGTGCCAAATATGTGGCAGGCAGCTATAGCTGGTGGTCGAAGGGTGATGAGGTCACGTTTGCCCGTGAGGGGAAGGATGATGTGTTCTTTTCCTGCCATGTCGTCCCTTCAGGTGGGAAAACGGCTGATCATTGAGCATGGGGCAGATGCCCTGTAGCAATGGAAGCGGAAATACAGAAAAGGGCTCCCCAGAGAGGGAGCCCTTTCCATGTGGGGGAGACTGTTTTAAATCGCCCCCGGAACCCGGCTTCATTGGATGGATCGTGCTAGGTAACGAAGCCGGATTCCATCTCTTTCAACCTTCAGCCACGCAGGATCTCGGCAGCCTTGACCATGTTGGTGATGGCCGGGCGGACTTCCTTCCAGTTGCGGGTCTTCAGGCCGCAATCCGGGTTCACCCAGAGCTGGCGGCGGGCAACCTTCTTCTCTGCCGCACGCAGCAGCTCGACCATTTCCTCGACGGACGGAACACGGGGGGAGTGGATGTCATACACGCCCGGGCCGATCTCGGCAGGGTATTTGTGATCGGTGAAGGCTTCCAGCAGTTCCATCTTGGAGCGTGCCGTCTCGATGGAGATCACGTCAGCATCCATGTCGGCGATGGCCTGGATGATGTCGTTGAACTCGGAGTAGCACATGTGGGTGTGGATCTGCGTCCTGTCCTGCACGCCGCTGGCCGTGACACGGAAGCTTTCCACGGCCCAGTCCAGATAATGCTGCCAGTCCTTGCGGCGCAGGGGGAGACCCTCACGCAGGGCGGCTTCGTCAATCTGGATGACGGGGCAGCCAGCCTTCTCCAGGTCCTGCACTTCGTCACGGATGGCGAAGGCGATCTGGCGGCATGTCTCCGAGCGTGGCTGATCGTCACGGACGAAGGACCAGTTCAGGATCGTGACCGGGCCTGTCAGCATCCCCTTTACCGGCTTCCTGGAGCAGGACTGTGCATACTGCCACCAGTCGAGCGTCATGGCTGCCGGGCGGGAGACATCACCAAAGATGATGGGCGGGCGGACATAGCGGGAACCGTAGGACTGCACCCAGGCATGTTTGGTGAAGACGAAGCCTGAAAGCTTCTCACCAAAATACTGCACCATGTCGTTGCGCTCGAACTCGCCATGCACGAGGACGTCCAGCCCGACCTCTTCCTGCCACTTGATGGCGGATGCCGTCTCCTTCTGGAGGAAGGCCACGTAATCCTGCGTGGAGAGTTCCTTCTTGGCGTGGCGGGCACGGGCCTGACGCACTTCCTTCGTCTGCGGGAAGGAGCCGATGGTGGTGGTGGGGAAGAGCGGCAGCTTCAGGGCCTCTTCCTGCGCCTTCTGGCGGACAGGGAAGGCGGACTGACGCTGTGTCAGTTTGGCGTCCTTCTGGGCGGCACGCTTCTTCACATCCTGATTATGGATGCGTGTGGAGGTGCGGCGGCTCTCGGCAGCAGCATCGGAGGCGTCCAGAACGGCCTTCACGCTCTCATGGCCTTCGTTGAGGGCCTTGGCGATGGTGGCGAGTTCGGCAATCTTCTGCACGGCAAAGGCCAGCCAGTTCTTCACCTCGGCATCCAGCTGCGTCTCACGCTCCAGATCAATCGGCGTGTGCAGCAGGGAGCAGGACGGGGCCACGATGATGTCACGCTTGGCGGCAACTGGAGCGATGTGCTTCAGAATTCTGGAAAGGTCGGCCTTCCAGATGTTCCGGCCATCAATCACGCCGAGGGAGAGCAGCAGGTCCGGGCGTGCCTTGGCGACGACGTCCTCCAGCTGGTGCGGGGCACGGACCAGATCGACATGCAGGCCATGAACCGGCAGGGACAGGGCTGTCTCCAGATTGTCACCCAGCCCGCCGAAATAGGTCGTCAGCAGCAGCCTGATGTCAGGAACGGCACTGGTGAGGCTCTGATAGGCTAGGGCAAAAGCCTTGCGGGTGGCATCATCAAGGTCCAGCACCAGGGTCGGCTCATCAATCTGGACCCATTCGGCCCCAGCCTGACGCAGCTCACGCAGCACCTCGGTATAGACGGAGAGCAGCCCCGGCAGCAGGTCCAGCTTGTTGAAGGCTGCACCGTGGGCCTTGCCCAGCAGCAGGAAGCTTACCGGCCCCAGCAGGACAGGGCGTGTCTCGATGCCCTGGGCCTTGGCTTCCCTGTATTCGTCAATGATCTTGGTGGAGGAGAGGCTGAAGCTCTGCCCTTCTTTGAATTCCGGCACGAGGTAGTGATAGTTCGTGTCGAACCACTTCGTCATTTCCGCAGCGGGAACATCGGTGGCGGCATGGTGATGACAGGAACAATCGTGGGCATGGTCCCCGGCCTCTTCCCCACCGGCGACCTGACGGCCACGGGCGATGGCAAAATAGGTGGTGAGGTCCACCTTGCCACCCTTGTGGCCATAGATATCCGGCACGGCCCCGACCAGGGCGCTGGTATCCAGCACATGGTCATAGAGGGAGAAATCGTTGGAGGGGATGATGTCCGCTCCCTGCTCCTTCTGGCGGGTCCAGTTCTCCTTGCGGAGGCTGGCGGCGGTCTGGAGCAGCTCGGCCTCGCTGCTGTTGCCGGCCCAGAAACTTTCCAGAGCCTTTTTCAGTTCACGGCGACCACCGATACGGGGAAAGCCCAGTGTTGCGACGCGTACGGTCATGACATGTCTCCTGGCGTTGGGTGGGCACCGTTCCATTTGCCTTCCACCACCCTGCGGGATGTGCCGCCGGGGGAGAAAGGCAAACGGGCGGGCGGTATCTGCCCCACCGATGAGATCGGGACTGCCTCCGGGAGGCAGCCGGGAAAAGCGTCCGGTCCATCTCCTGCACGGGGTGGGGAGACAGGCCGGGCTGTGCTTCGGGAACCAGAAGTGACAGGGCTTTTTAAATGTGTCAACAGATATTGCATATATAATGAAGTCATTATATATAGTCTGCATGGATCGTGCTCTTATAATCTTTCAGGCTCTTGCAGAGCCGACGCGTCTGAGAATTTTGCGCCTGCTGCGCGAAATGGAGTTGTCAGTTGGCGAACTGGCCCAGGTTCTGGGCCAGAGCCAGCCGCGGGTTTCCCGGCATGTAAAGGTGCTGGCGGAGGCCGAACTGGTGGAGCGCCGCAAAGAAGGAAGCTGGGTTTTTCTTGCCCTTGGGGACGAGAATGACCTGGAGCCCATTTTTGCAGCGTTGGACCATTGGCGGCGTTATCACGAGGAGGATGATGACGAGATGGGCCGGGCGGACCGGCAACGCCTCCAGGCCGTGCGGAATGTCCGCATGGGTGAGGCCGAGGACTGGTTTGAGGTTCATGCAGCGGAGTGGGATGCGATTCGCTCCCTGCATGTTTCGGAAGAATCTGTCGAGTCGGCCATCGTGAAACTGGTGGGTGATGGACCGCTCGGGCGTGTTGTGGATATCGGGACGGGGACAGGGCGCATGCTCGAGCTTCTGGCCCCGCAGTGTGAAAGCGCCATCGGGTTTGACCGCAGCCCCTCCATGTTGAGGTTGGCCCGGGTCAAGCTGGAAGAGAACCGGACGGCGGATGGAGAAGAGATCAAGCTGCGGCAGGGCAATTTCTATGCCCTGCCACTGGCTGCAGGCTCGGCTGATCTGACCATTCTGCATCAGGCGCTGCGTTATGCGCAGCACCCGGCCGCCGTCATTGCCGAGTCGGCCCGGATTCTCAGCCCCGGCGGGCGTCTGCTGGTGGTGGATTTTGCCCTGCATGACCGTGAGGAACTCCGCACACGGGATGCCCACATGTATCTCGGCTTCAGTGATGACCGCATGAAACAATGGTTCGAGGCGGCAGGGCTGGAAGCAGACCCCCCTGTCTCTCTCGATGGAGAATTGACGGTGAAGCTCTGGATGGGCCGCTTGCCGTTTGATCAGCAATCAAGGGTTACGTAGAACCGTATGTAAAAGGAACTGGCATCATGCCTGAGGTCTCATTTGAATTCTTCCCGGCGAAAACGGATGAAAAATCCGCAGCTCTGCTGCGTGTCGCCCAGCGGCTCACGGCTTATGAGCCCCGCTTCATGTCTGTCACCTATGGGGCAGGCGGTTCCTCACGGGAACGGACTCTGGAGACCTTGCGGCAGATGTCGGCCAAGGTATCGACTCCTCTTGCGGGGCATCTGACCTGCGTCAATGCGTCCCGGGGAGAGGTGGACGATGTGGCCAGAGCCTATTGGGACAATGGAGTGAAGCATATCGTAGCTTTGCGGGGGGATCCGCCGGTGGCAAAAGGGGCGGCGGCAACGCCCTACGTGCCACACCCGCAGGGCTACCGCTATGCAGCAGACCTCGTGGCGGGGTTGAAGAAGGTTGCTCCTTTCGAGATTTCTGTCGCAGCTTATCCGGAGACTCATCCGGAAGCGGAGTCGTCCCAGTTAGACATCGATCATCTCAAGGAGAAGTTTGATGCCGGGGCAGACAGGGCCATCACGCAGTTTTTTTTCAACCCCGAGAGTTTTCTGCGTTTTCGGGATCGTGCCGTGAAGGCAGGAATCACCAGGCCCATCGTGCCGGGCATCCTGCCCATAGGTCGGGCGTCGCAGGCATGGCGCTTTGCCCGGATGTGCGGTGCCTCCGTGCCGGAGGAACTCAAAGCCCTGTTTGAGGGGGTGGATGATCTGGCTCCGATCCGCTCCCGCCTGAGTGCCGTGGTGACAGACCGCATCTGCCAGCGTCTGAGAGATGAAGGGGTGGAGCATTTCCATTTCTACACGCTCAATCAGAGCGCACCCACGTCAACTCTCTGCACGTTGCTGGGCCGCCAGCGCTGCCATGCTCTGGTGGAGAACGTGGCCTGAGTGTGTTCCCGTACTCATGCGCTCCTTCTTCACCGGAGGGGCGCTGCAACGTGGGGTCATGAAGGTAAAAACCCCCGGCTCTGCCATGCAGGACCGGGGGTTTTCATGGAGCATGTCTCAAGCCACCTTCAGGACAGGGTGGCCGGAAACATCATTTGGTGTCCCGCTGCTTGCTCGGGGCCAGAATCATGATCATCTGGCGATTCTCAAGGCGAGGCATCTGTTCGGCCTTGGCAATATCTTCCACGGACTCACGGATGCGATGCATCATCTTGGCACCGAGGTCCTGATGGGCCACTTCACGTCCTTTGAAGCGCAGGGAAACCTTGACCTTGTCACCTTCCTCCAGGAAGGAGCGGACGGCCTTGGCCTTGGTCTGGAAGTCGTGCTCACCCGTACCCGGGCGGACCTTCACTTCCTTGATCTCGATGACCTTCTGCTTCTTGCGGGCTTCGTTACGTTTCTTCTGCTGTTCGTACTTGAACTTGCCGTAATCGAGGATCTTCGCAACCGGGGGCTCCGCCGTCGGGCTGATTTCCAGCAGGTCCAGTCCTTCAGAAAAAGCACGGGAAAGAGCCTCACGCGTCGGCATGATGCCGATCATTTCGCCTTCGGCGTCGATAACACGTACCTGCGGCACCCGGATCTCTTCATTGACACGTGGCCCATCGCGGTTCGGGGCGGCGTGAAACGGCGGTCTAGCTATGGTCATCTCCTGTTGATGCTGCGGCCCCATCACTGATGAAAGAGCAACGGGACTCAAACTACCTGTTCAGATTCATACCCCCCGCACCGGTATGGTGCAAGGGGGCAGACGCAGGAGAGATCAGGCCGTTTTCCGGGAGGCAGCCCGCAGGATATCTGGCGGTGTGGCTTCCTCCACCAGTGCGGCGATGATCTTATCGGCAGCCATCACATTCTGTGCCTGTTCACCAAGACGGCGGACGCTGACAGTGCCTTCTTCCGCTTCCCGGCGGCCGACCACGAGCATGACCGGCACCCGGGCCAGACTGTGCTCACGCACCTTGGCGTTGATCTTCTCATTGCGGACATCCGCCTCGGCATGAAGACCGGCCTTGCGCAGACGTTCGGTGACTTCCAACGCATAATCGGCGGCATCGGTGACGATGCTGGCTACCACAACCTGCGTCGGGGCCAGCCAGAGCGGGAACTTGCCTGCATACTGTTCGATCAGGATACCCAGGAAGCGTTCGAAGCTGCCAAGGATGGCACGGTGCAGCATGACAGGGCGGTGGCGTGCACTGTCCTCGCCGATGTAGGAGGCATCCAGCCGTTCCGGCAGGACGTAGTCCACCTGGAGCGTGCCACACTGCCAGTCACGCCCGATGGCATCGGTCAGGACGAATTCCAGTTTCGGACCATAGAAGGCCCCTTCACCGGGATTCAGTTCATACTCCACGCCGACCATCTCGCAGGCCCGCTTGAGGGCCCCCTCGGCCCGGTTCCACACCTCGTCAGACCCGGCACGGGTTTCGGGACGGTCGGAGAATTTCACACGGAAACTCTCGAAGCCGAAATCCCTGTAGACCTCGCCCAGCATGGTGACGAAACGGGCCGTTTCTTCGGCGATCTGGTCATCCGTGCAGAAAATGTGGGCGTCATCCTGCGTGAAGCCCCGCACCCGCATGATGCCATGCAGGGAGCCGGACGGTTCGTACCGGTGGCAGGCGCCGAATTCCGCCATGCGTAGTGGCAGTTCACGGTAGGAGCGCAGGCCGTGACGGAAAATCTGCACATGGCAGGGGCAGTTCATCGGCTTGAGGGCGAGGGTCTTGTCTTCATCCTCCACCGTGGCGATGAACATGTGCTCACGGTACTTGTCCCAGTGGCCGGAGGCTTCCCAGAGGGTCCGGTCCACCAGCTGCGGGGTGCGGACTTCCTGATAGTCATTCCGGTTCTGGGCACGGCGCATGTAATCCTGCACCGCCGTGTAGAGGCGCCAGCCCTTCTGGTGCCAGAAAATCTGGCCGACCGCCTCTTCCTGAATGTGGAAGAGGTCCATGTCCCGGCCGATGCGGCGATGGTCCCGCTTTTCGGCTTCCTCAAGCCGCAGGAGATAGGCCTTCAGTTCCTTCTTGTCCCGCCATGCCGTGCCGTAGATGCGGGTCAGCATGGGGTTGCGGTGGTCACCACGCCAGTAGGCCCCGGCCACCCGCATCAGCTTGAAGGCGTTGCCGACATCCGCCGTGCTGCGGAGGTGTGGCCCACGGCAGAGGTCCAGCCATTCGCCCTGACGGTAGATGGAGATTTCCTCACTTTCCGGCAGGTCCCGGATCAGCTCGGCCTTGAACTTTTCACCACGTTTCTCGAAGAAGGCAATGGCCTCGTCCCGGTCCCACACCTCACGGGTGAAGGCATCGCCCCGTGTGATGATCTCGGCCATCTTGGCTTCGATGGCTTCAAAGTCGGCTGGTGTGAAGGGTTTGTCCCGGAAGAAGTCGTAATAGAAACCATCCTTGATGCTCGGGCCGATGGTGACCTGCGTTCCCGGCCAGAGCTCCTGCACGGCCTCGGCCATGACATGGGCGGCATCGTGGCGGATCATCTCCAGCACGTCATCATCCTTGCGGGTGATGAAGCGGACGGTACTGTCTTTGCTGATCGTGAAACCAAGGTCCACGGCTTTGCCATCAACTTCCATGGCCATGGCGGCACGGGCGAGACCCGGCCCGATGGCCTCGGCGATGGTTGTCCCGGTCACTGCCCCATCGAAGGTGCGAATGCTTCCATCGGGCAGGGTAATGGCGGGCATGGAGGAACTCCTTGGTTGTTGGTCAGAAGAGGATGCTGCCCTTGTATGAAAGGAAAGGCGCAGCAGACAGAGATGGGGGCGAAAATGGCCTTTTATGGCGCTGTCCTGCAAGCCCTAATATGCAGCCAGATGGAGGAAGGGCGGTTTTTTGCTGGTTCCTGCCAGTTTTCGGGGCAGGGTCGGCTGGTCACGTTTTGTCGATCAACCATGCCCCTGAAGCGTCAGGCGGGCCTGCATGAGAGGTCGGCCCCAGTCTTCCAGCAGTCTGAGAACCCGTTCCGGGTGCAGGGTGGAGAGGTCGGGGCAGTCCAGTACCCGGCTCTGCCCGGGCGTGATGCTGAGGGGGGCACAGCGTCTCGGGTCACTGTCGGCGGAAAAGAGGGTCAGGGTTGGGCAGTCCATCGTGGCGGCCATGTGCAGCGGGCCGGTGTCATTGCCTATGCAGAGCAGGGCACGGTGGAGCAGCCCGGCCAGAGCGGGAAGGTCCGTCCGGCCTGTCAGGTCCAGTGCCTGCGGAACCCGGGAGCGGATGATGTCTGCCAGTGGGCGGTCCGCCGTACTGCCGATGATGACGGGCTGGCAGCCCCACGTGTCGAGAGCCTGTGCCAGCGTGGCAAAATGGAGGGCAGGCCAGCGTTTCGCCGGGCGGTGTGGTGCGGCCCCGGGCACGAGCACGGCGTAGGGGGCGGGCAGGTATGGGCCTCGGTTCTTGAGAAATTCCGGGACGGTACGGGGCAGGGAAGGGAGGCCAGCCGCCCGGAGCTGATCGGCCTGCCGCACGAGCGTGTGCATCTGGCGGGCTTGTGGATTGAGATGGGGCAGGCTGGCCCGCCTGTTCTGGCCGGACCAAACAGTGCCGGGGCGGACAAGATGGAAATAGCGGGCTGTCCGGCCGGAATTCTGGAGGTCAAACACCATGTCCATCTGTCGCAGGATGTGGCGGATTTTCAGCCAGTGGCGCAGATTGGTGAAGGGAGGCCGGTCATCCGTGGCGATGGCATCGAACCACGGGCAGCACGAGGCCAGATCATGATAGGGACTGGCTGTCAGGAGAGTGACATGGTCGTGGGGGAAAGCATGACGGATGGAGGCAAAGGCTCCAAACGCCTGAAAGAGATCTCCCAGAGCACCATGACGGATGATCAGTATCTTCTGCGGCATGAGGCTCCGGGTGATCGTTCCGGGAATCAGTCCTTCTTTTCGGGAGGCTGACCCGTTGAGGAAGCGTTGGAGACGATGACCATGGCTGGCTTCAGCAGGCGGTCTTTCAGCATCCATGTTGGCGTCCATGCCTGCACGACATGGTTGGGCGGAAGGTGGTCGACTTCCTGCTCCTGCATGGCCTGATGCAGGTTGGCATCAAACGGTCCGTGTGTCGGGTCCAGTCTGGTGATGCCATTCCGTTCCAGAATGGAGAGGAAGGAGCGCTCTGTCCCTTCGAATCCTTCCCGCAGGCGGGTGATCAGGGCATCCTCGCCCTCTTCACGCGGGGGCAGGGCGGACAGGCCACGGTGCAGGTTCTCGGCGGCTTCGACGACATCACGGGCGAATTTCTGAACGGCGTAATGGCGGGTGTCTTCAATCTCGCGCTTGTGGCGGGCACGGAGATTCTGGTTGTCCGCTTCGGAGCGCTTCCAGCGGTCTTCCATCTCAGCCAGTTTCTCTTCAAGGGCGGCAATGCGCTCCTCGGCAGTGCCGGTCCCGGCCTGTTCTTCCGTAGCGTGAGCCTCATGCGCCTCGGCCTGGGATGCCGTGTTGTGCGGCTGGGCTTCGTGCTGTGTGGTATCGGTCTGTGGCATGTCGGTATGAGAAGTCTGTTCTGTCATATCGTGACCCTGTTTCCGTCTTCGTGAGCACATTTCCTGCGGACTCGACTCACTATGCCCTTTCGGGTTTTCGTGATTGCAGCGGCAGGATGCGCTCCTTTCGTGCCTCTAGGAGATAGTGTCCCATGCGGCAAAAGCAAGGGGGGAGGTAGTGCTGGGGAAGGGTGGCGCTGAATTTTGGATGGCAGCGTAAAAAAACACAATTTACATAATGGGCTGGCGGAATTACCGGGATTCAATGTATAATGTTGTCAGAATAGTGGCATGTGTTGGCAGTCGTCTTCCTGTTAATATTTGCTGTAAACAGTCTTAACTTTGTGTTGAGATTTTTTGTTGCTTGTTATGTTGCAAGGCACAGGAGTTTGCATGAAGAAGACCACTTTCCCTCCCGTGGTTCCGTCTCACACGGAAGAGAAACATGGTTCCAAGGCCCAGCAGGTTCCGGTCATTGCCCTGGTGGATGATGACCGGAACATTCTGACATCTGTTCAGATGACGCTGGAGGCCGAGGGTTTCACGGTTCATGTCTATACGGATGGGGAAAGTGCCCTGCAGGGTATCCTGTCCCGCTCGACATCCCTGGCGGTGCTGGATGTCAAGATGCCCCGCATGGACGGGATGGAGCTTCTGCGTCGGCTGCGCATGCGTTCGAGCAGCCTGCCTGTCATTTTCCTGACCTCCAAGGATGAAGAGATGGACCAGCTCATGGGGCTGCGCCTGGGGGCGGATGATTATATTACCAAGCCTTTTTCTGTTCGCCTGCTGGTGGAGCGGATCCGTGCCCTGCTGCGCCGGCATGAGGTCAGTCAGGCGGAAATCACGGGGGAGGCTGGGGCAAGCAGCAGCATCCTGGTCCGCGGTGCGCTGGCGCTGGATGAAGCCCGGCACCAGTGCCTCTGGAATGGTCAGGAGGTGGCGCTGACAGTTACCGAGTTTCTGCTCGTCAAGGCACTTGTCGTGCGTCCGGGGCTGGTGAAATCCCGCGACCAGCTGATTGATGCGGCTTATGGGGACAGCATTTATGTTGATGACCGTACGATCGACAGTCACATCAAACGGGTCCGCAAGAAGTTCCGTCGGGTGGATGAATGTTTCAATCATATCGAGACCCTTTACGGTGTCGGGTACCGCTATCGGGAGTGAGGTGATCCTATGGCCTGCCCTGGAGAGATCATGTCTGTCGGCACTGGCAGGGTTCCGTCATGATTACCGGGCATGACGAGCTGACAAGCCCCCTGCGGAGCACCTGGGAGTATCTGCGTGCCGTGCGGCTGCGGCGTTGGGTCTCGCCGCTGACGAGCCGGCTTCTGCTGGTCAATTTTCTGCCGCTGCTGTTCATGGGGGGGCTGCTTCTTTCCATCAATGAGGTACGCAACACGCTGCTGAATGACAGTGTGGATAGCCTGCGGGAGCAGGCCCGCATTTATGCCTCTGTTCTCCAGCAGGCGCAGAAGGTCGATCCTGAAAGCGGGGAGGTCGAGCTGGATACGAAGGTGGCCCACCTTTTTCTGGATGACATGATCCGTTTCAGCCGCAATGCGCAGGTCCGGCTTTATGCGCCCAACGGGTCCTTGCTGACAGAAAGCGCCAGGGGCGGCGTCCTGACGGCATCCGGCACCCGCTGGCAGCCGAATGTCAATGTGGTTGACCGTATTTATGGCTGGGTCCTGTCCCTGATTCCTCTCAGGACCAGAGAGGGGGATGTCCCTCTGGACAATTCGACGACATCACAGAATTTCGGGCAGGATACGGGTGAGGATGTCCATCTCAGTGCCCGGGAGGACCTGCCACCCTATATTCGGCAGACTGCCCAGCATGAGCTGGTCATGACCGTTGTGGCGCCCGTCGTGGTGAATGGGGAGACGGTCGGCGTCCTTCAGCTGACCCGTCACAATGCGGATATCGATCGGGCCATCATCAAGGTGCGATGGGTCATCGTTATCATGATGCTGATGAGCATGGGAGCTGCCGTCCTGCTGTCGTGGTATTTTGCGATGACACTGTCCCGGCCTTTGCGTCGCCTTGTCGTGCGGTCGCGGGAGATGCGTGAGCCCGGGCAGGGCCGGGTGGATGGTCTGCCCTATGCGCTGCTCAGCCGCCGGGATGAGATTGGTGAACTCGCCCGGACCCTGCGTGAGAGTGCACTGGCCCTGTGGGCCAGAATGGATGATGTGGAACGTTTTGCATCGGAAGTCAGCCACGAGCTGAAGAATCCGCTGTCTTCCATCCGCTCGGCTCTGGATACCCTGCCCCGCATTGCGGATGTTCAGGCCCGGGACCGGCTGCTTGGTATCCTCGGGCGGGATGTCCAGCGGCTGGAGCGGCTGATAGCGGACATTTCCTTTGCCAGCCGGGTTGAGGGAGAGCTCAAGCGGGGCGGGCGTGTGGTGGTTGATGTCGTGGCGCTGCTGGAGCTGTTTGTCGAGGTGAACCAGGCCACCCGCAAGGAGCATGCTGCCAGGCTGGTGCTGTCCATTCCGGAAGGGGAAGAACCCCTCAATGTGATGGTCGGGCGGGATGGGCTTGTCCAGGTCCTGCATAATCTGATCGGCAATGCGAAGTCCTTTTCCCCGCCGGATGGTATCATCCGGCTTGCTGTCCGTGTCATGAAGGGGCTGCCGAAGCTGGCCGAAGATGGCACCATCTACCCCGGTGGCCCGACCATAGAGATTGCCGTGGAGGATGACGGGCCTGGCATACCGCCTGCAAAGCTGGACAGCATATTTGAGCGCTTTTACTCGGAACGTCCCCCCGGGGAGAATTTCGGGAAGCATTCCGGCCTGGGGCTGGCCATCAGCCGGCAGATCATTCTGGCCTTCGAGGGAACCCTGCACGCAGAGAACCGGGAAGAGCTGGATCCGGAAACCCAGCAGAGCCGCATCTGTGGGGCCCGCTTTGTCATCCGTCTGCCCCGCTTTACGGCTGCGGCACTTCCGCCTGTTCCGGAGTAGGCAGGCGGGGGTCTGTTTCTTGTGGGTTGGAGACTGTGATATGCTCCACTGCGCTGGCAGTTCCGCCAGCGTGATGCAGGGAAACAGGTCATGGGTATGAGGATGCAGGGCCGGTCTTCACGGGGTATTGTTCTGGTGACGGGTCTTTCCGGCGCCGGGAAGGCCTCCATCCTTCATATGCTGGAAGACCTTGATTACGAGGTGGTGGACAATCCGCCGCTGGACCTGTTTGAGGCGCTGATTACCCGGACAGGGTCCCGTCTGGCCATCGGGGTGGACGTGCGCAGCCGGGGGTTTGATGCCCATCGGATCGTGGATTTTCTGACACTGGCTCGTCGTGAACCAGACTGCTCGGCTCAGCTGGTTTTTGCCACGGCGGATTATGATGTCCTGCTGCGCCGGTTCACCGCCACAAGGCGGCGCCATCCTCTCGCCGGGGAAGGTGGCCTGCGCCCTGCGCTGGAGCAGGAGGCCGGACTGCTGGAACCGCTGCGGGCCGTGGCTGATTTCGTGATAGATACCAGTGACCTGCCCCTGCCGGACCTGCGCCAGATGATCGAGGCCCGTTTCAGTGCCGGGGTTGGGACCATGCTGTCCGTGGCACTCATGTCTTTTGCCTATCCGGCAGGTCTGCCGCGGGAGGCAGATATCGTGCTGGATGCCCGTTTCCTGAGAAATCCGCATTATGATGAGGAGCTGCGGCCCCATACGGGGCTGGAGGCCAGCGTGGCGGAGTATGTGAAGGCGGATCCGTTCTACCAGCCTTTTTACAGCCATGTATTGGGGCTGGTGCAGACCGTGTTGCCCCGTTTTGCGCAGGAAGGGAAAAAATACGTCACCATTGCTGTTGGCTGTAGCGGGGGGCGGCATCGTTCCGTCACGGTCGTGGAGGCGTTGGCACAGGACCTGGCAGCCGACCCGATGATCGGGGAGCTTCGGGCCCCGGTGATGGTGCTGCATCGGGAGCTGGCCCGCAACGGACTGGCCTCATGCCGCTGGGCCGTGCCACCATTGGATGGTACGGCATGAAGGCGGCGCATGGGAAGCCGGACAGGATGGAGGAACCGGGCGGGCCGGCGTTCAGCCGGGATGTCATGGCCCGGCTGGAAGAGGCCACTCACTGGTGCCGACATCACGGGCAGAAACTGACCCCGGTCCGCCGCCTGGTTCTGGGACTTGTTCTTTCGGAAACCAGACCGCTGGGCGCTTACGATATTCTTTCCCTTTTGCGGGCCTATCAGCCGAGGGCCGTGCCGCCGACCGTCTATCGGGCTCTGGATTTTCTGCTGGAGCAGGGGC
Source organism: Parasaccharibacter sp. TMW 2.1888 (assembly GCF_023167265.1). Taxonomy (NCBI): domain Bacteria; kingdom Pseudomonadati; phylum Pseudomonadota; class Alphaproteobacteria; order Acetobacterales; family Acetobacteraceae; genus Parasaccharibacter; species Parasaccharibacter sp. TMW 2.1888. Next base: position 658,954 of record NZ_CP030979.1, on the reverse strand, counting down.
TGATCCACCGGATAGAGCGCCTGAGCGCCTTTGTGGGCTGTCATCACCGGCTGGACTGTGAAGAACATTGCACGTCCCATGGTGCGTGGGGTGCCCATAGGGCCCAGTTCCTGATCTGTCGGAGCTGTGGTCAGGTGCAGGAGCTGGAGCAGGATGTTGTGGCGGCGGTGCTGTTGCAGTCTGCCCGGGGGCAGGGGTTTCGGGCTGAGGCTGCCACGGTGGAGATTGAGGGAGTCTGTGCCCGTTGCGCCGGAGAAAGGAAGGTAAGGGAAAATTAAGGCCTGCCCTGTTTTCCTGCCATGCAGACATATGGTTTGTCTTTCTGAAAGATCAGGTAGATCAGGGAGTTATGCGACCTCTCAGAACTGTGATCCTGTGGTCAGTCATGGTGCGTAGGTTAAATTGTTTTTTATGATATGGAAGATTCTCTTCAGGGAGTTTTCCCTCCAGTAATAAAGGTCCGATTGTTATGAACGGGACAGCTGAATCTCCACGGTCTGCTGTGGATCCCGCTGCCAGGCGGAGAGTGCTTTTCATCTGCATTCTTGCCTCTTTGGCGGGGCTGATGTGCGGTATGGACATCGGGGTAATTTCCGGTGTGCTGAGGCCGTTTGGTATCGAGTTCCATGCCTCCACCGTGGCGCTGGAGTGGATTGTTGGGGGTATGCTTGTCGGCGCCACGATTGGCGCCCTGACAGGGGGACAGCTGACCCAGCGTCTGGGCCGCAAATACACGCTGACGACCGCTGCGGCTTTCTTCTCCATAGGGGCGGCTGGCTGTGCGGCTTCCCAGTCCATCACCATGATGATCATCTGCCGTGTGCTGGTGGGCATGGGCATGGGCCTTTCCGACTTCTGCACGCCACTTTATCTTTCCGAGGTAGCCCGGACGGAACAGCGTGGTGCCATGGTCTCGCTGTACCAGCTGCTCAAGACGATCGGTATTTTCCTGGCCTTCTTCTCCAACAGCTGGTTCGCCCCTCCGGTGCATGGCGCTCCATGATGGTGGTAGAGGCCGTGCCGGCTGTCGTGTTTCTGGTGATTTTCCTCTGTCTGCCGCAGAGCCCACGCTGGCTGATGCTCAAGGGCCGTGAGGAAGAGGCTCTGGAGACGATGACAAAGCTGCGTGATGCGCCGTCCCAGGCCCGGCAGGAGCTGAAGGCCATTGGCGAGCAGTTGCAGACCAAGGAAGAGGGCTGGAAGCTGCTGCGGACCAACAGCAACTACCGCCGTTCCCTCGGACTGGGCATGTTGCTGATGGTCATGCAGCAGTTCGCTGGCATCAACATCATCATGTACTACGCCCCGCGTATTCTGGAGACAGCCCATTTCAGCCTTGAGGCCCAGATGTGGTGTACGGCGCTGATCGGCCTTGTGAACGTGCTGATGACATTTGTGGCCGTTGGTTATTCCGACCGCTGGGGCCGCAAGCCGATCCTCTATGCCGGGTATGCCAGCATGGCAGCCAGCATGGCCATTCTTGCCTTCCTGCTGTGGTATGGGACGACGACCCTTGCTCTTCAGCTTCTGGCTCTTGGCATGATCATCATCTTCGTGGGTGGGTTCGCCATGTCCGCCGGGCCGCTCATGTGGGTCATCTGCTCGGAGATCCAGCCTGCCGCAGGGCGCAGCCTTGGCATCTCCATCTCTACCGGGACAAACATGCTGAGCAACCTTCTTATCGGCACGACATTCCTCAGTGTGCTGGAGCTGATTGGCGGCCCCAATACTTTCTGGCTGTTTGCCGGATTCAACGCCATCTGTGTCGTGTTACTTTATCTCTTCGTTCCAGAAACAAAGGATGTTTCGCTGGAAACTATTGAGAAGCGCCTCATGAGTGGTGTAAAACTGCGTGATCTTGGTAGTTGATTGAAGATCAGCCCTGTTCATGCACTGCCGGGCAGGAGGGACAGTCCGTCTCTTCTGCCCGGTTTCGTGTCTGGCTGGTGGGGCTGGTCTGCATCAGGGAGGTTGCGCCCTTTACATGGTAGATGAAGTTGATCCCCGTTCTGTATCCCCAGGGACAGGCGATGATGACGATGCGTCATTTTTCGATCCCACGAAATTCAAGATTCTTGTCATTGGTGGTGTTGCGGCCCTTGCGGGGCTGATGTCTGGTATTGATATCGGCGTGGTTTCCGGTGCGCTGGATCTGTTTTCCCGGGAGTTTCATCCTTCCACACTGGCGCTCTCATGGGTTGTCAGTGCCATGATGGCCGGTGCGGCCCTTGGCTCGGTGAGTGCCAGCAAGCTGGCCCAGAAGGTCGGGCGCAAGCGGGCGTTGATCTGCGGGGCCGCAGTGTTCGTGATTGGGGCACTGGGCTGCTTCCTGAGCTGGTCTGTTGCCTCCATGATCTCCTTCCGGGTTGTGATGGGCTATGCCATCGGGCTGTCCGCCTTTACGGCGCCGCTCTATCTTTCTGAAATTGCCAGTGAAGATACCCGTGGTGCGATGATCTCCACCTACCAGCTTATGCTGACGATCGGCATATTCGTGGCTTTTCTGGCTGATGCCTATTTTTCCTATCGTGGCAGCTGGCGGAGCATGTTTGCTTTTGCAGCCTTCCCGGCAACGCTGTTTCTTATCGGGGTTCTGTTCCTGCCTTACAGTCCGCACTGGCTGGTGATGAAAGGCCGCCACAAGGAGGCGCGGAGAATCCTGCTGGACCTGCGGGATGACCCGCTGGAGGCCGCCAAGGAGATTCAGGCCATCCGCCAGCAGCTGGAAACGAAGCAGGAAGGGTGGGCACTGCTGAAGCGCAACAGCAATTTCCGTCGTTCCGTGCTGCTGGGTATTGGCCTTCAGGCCATGCAGCAGCTGGCGGGCATCAACATCGTCATGTTCTATGCTCCGAAGATTCTTCAGGCTGCCCATTTTGATACACATGCACAGGTCTGGTGTACGGCCATCATCGGGCTGGTGAACATGCTGGCCACGTTCGTGGCGGTTGGTCTGGTGGACCGCTGGGGCCGCAAGCCCATTCTTTATGTCGGTTTTGCCGTCATGGCGCTGACAATGGGGGCTCTTGCAGCCCTGTTGCATGAGGGTATGGCGGAGCAGGCTTCCCAGATGATCGCCGTGTTCGTGCTGATGGTTTTCTGCGCCGGTCATGCCATGTCGGCGGGGCCGCTCATGTGGGTGCTGTGTGCAGAGATCCAGCCCATTCAGGGGCGCAATTTCGGCATGTCCGCTTCTACCCTGATGAACTGGCTGGCCAATATGGGCGTGAGTGTCAGCTTTCTGCCGCTGATGGAGGCCTTTGGGGCCTCTGGCACGTTCTGGCTTCTGGCCGTTCTGAACTTCATTTTCATTGGTCTGACATATCTGTACGTGCCGGAGACCAAAGGCATGTCTCTGGCCAAGATTGAAGAACGGCTGATGAGTGGCGTGAAGCTGCGCAAACTTGGGCGCTGAGCCATGGCGGTCAGCCTGTCTGGCACGAAGAGAAAAAAGGCTCACCAGTCCTCTGGTGAGCCTTTTTCAATGAAGGGAATGGGCCTGCTCCCCTGTTCTTACAGGATGAAGGGGGCCAGGGCGCCCAGATGGCTGTGCAGTTCCCTGTATTGTGGCGCCTGTAAATGGAGGGCCAGAAGAGGGAGAAGCCATACGGTGGTTTCCCGGTCGATGGCTGTCAGGGTGGAAATGGTGTCCAGCGTGAAGGTTGGAGCGCCCAGAGCCATCTCCAGCAGGTTGAAGGGCGACAGGCTCAACCAGGAGGCCCCTGAGGGTGTGGTCTCCTGAGGAATGGTGATGAAACATTCCCAAAGGCTGACGGCCTGCCTGTCAGGCGCCATTGGTTCCGTGGGAGGAGAGCAGAGAAAACGTTTCTGGCCCCCATGCTGCCTCAGGGCAATGGCTGTCTGTTCGATGACAGGCAGGATGTCGTAGCGGGGCAGGCCGGTGAGGCGGCCATCATGCAGGATGAAGAAGTCCCGTATCCTGTCCTTTTCATCCAGGCCGAACAGAAAGGCGGCTTCGGGATGGATCAGGCTCTGGATCAGGAAAAGCTGGAACTCACCCCCCTGCTGCTCGGCACTGCCAAGGTCCTGGAGCAGATCATTGACGAGACCGGGATGGCGGGCATCCTTCGGATGCAGGGAAAAGACCCGGAAGCCAGCCGGATTCTGCCGGGTTGAGGGGGGAGTCAGGCCGGGGATGGGAGGGTGCTGACGCCGCATCTCTTCCAGCACGGTCATGGCCCCTGCCGTGATGACCGGCCTGACCCAGCGCAGAACGTCCGACGTCTTTTCACGGGGGACCGTGTCTTCAATGTCGTTCCATTGGGCCAGCTGGTGGTCTGAAAGGGTGAGCTGGAGGTCTTTGCGGTTGAGGACCCGTTTGACGAACTGTTCCAGACTGCGCCGCTGGAAATGCATCAGGCTGGCAACAGCCCAGTCAGGATACCCTACCGTAATGCCGGGTACGGCAGACCAGGCAACAGGCGCACCGGATGAGGTGACATAACGCCCTTCAGCCAGCGCAAAATAATGGACATTGACCCATTTGCCTTTCTTCCAGCAATGAGGGCGGATGAAGCTCTTTACATGCCGGTTGATGGCCTCTCCCGCCGTGCTGTGGCGGCTGAAACTGTGGAAAGGCGGCAGGCTGGGTGTCGTGATGTGGTTGTCATGGCCATAAACCTGCCAGTGCAGGGCTACTGCACCGGCATCGGCAGGCAATGATTCCAGAAATTCCGGCAGGGTTTCGTGGGCGTACAGCCTGACATATTCGTCCGTATCCAGAAAACCCACCCAGTCGTAAGACTGTTCATCCATGGCAATGGCCGACAGGGCATCAAGATAGACCTGTCTCTGGCGCTCTGCATGGTCCTGGCTGGACAGGTCAAGGCTGTGCTCACGGATATGGAAAAGGCGCACATCCCAGTGCAGGCTGGCGGCCGTGATGAGATCCCTCGTGCCATCATCTGAATCATCATCAAACAGGATGAAACTGTCCACACCGAGGAGGGCATGCCAGGCCAGCCAGTACAGTATGTCGTGTGCTTCGTTTTTGACGATGCCGACCAGAGCAGTCTTCATGGTGCTACGTGGCCCCTGCGTTACGGTGATTCAGCGCCGGAGAGAGGCGAGGGTGCGGATGCCGGAGCGGCTCATCTCGTGCAGCAGCTCCTGCTTCAGCCGGGTGAGGACGGCGGGCCCTTCGTAGATGAAGGCCGTGTAGACCTGTACGAGGTCCGCCCCCATTTTCAGGCGCTCGAGAATGTCTTTTCCGGTTTCGATGCCGCCGGAAGAAACGAGGCAGAGGCGGCCATTGTTCAGGTCGCTCACGAGCTGGAGCACATGGCGGGCCCGTTCGGCCAGTGGCGCACCGGAGAGGCCTCCGGCCTCCTCACGGTGAGGGTCCGTCAGGCTGGCGGGACGGGCCAGCGTGGTGTTGGTGAGAATGAGACTATCAGCGCCACCGTCCAGTGCCGTCTGGAGGATGGGGCCATAGGCGTCATCTTCAAGATCAGGGGCAAGCTTCACCAGCAAAGGGGGGCGGTCGGGATGGGCGGTCTGTATGGCATCCAGCAGGCGGGCCAGCATGTCGGTAGCCTGAAGGTCCCGCAGGCCGGGGGTGTTGGGGGAGGAGAGGTTGATGGTGATATAATCGGCGTAGGATTTCGTCCGGCCTACCAGGGCGGGGTAGTCCACAAGCGGGTCTGCCCCTGTCTTGTTGATGCCCAGATTGATTCCCAGCGGAACACCGGCGGCTTTTACGGTGCCATTCCCGTCCGGGCGGAAAAGGGGTGTCAGGTTCTGGCAGAACCGGTCAATCCCACAGCTGTTGAAGCCCATGCGGTTGATGATGGCGTGGTCATCGACCAGACGGAACAGGCGGGGCCGGGGATTGCCCGGCTGGGGCCGGGGTGTGACCGTGCCGGTCTCCACAAAGCCGAAGCCGAGTCTGGCCAGCCCCCGCACGGCCCGGGCATTCTTGTCGAACCCTGCTGCAAGGCCGATCGGGTTGGGGAAGGAAAGACCCAGAGCTTCCGTCCGGAGGGCCGAATGATCGGGTTTGCCGCGACCGGCGAGGCCGTGGGCAATGCTGTGGATGGCAAGCTCATGTGCAGTTTCAGGGTTGAGACGGCGCAGAAGCCACGTGGCTGTTTTTCCGATATCGAGCATTCACTCTTCCCTTACTGACAGTTAAGAACCTTTCAGAACGCATGGTCGTTCTTGTCAAGACAATTTGCGGTATTGATGACTGTTGTGTGGCTTTGCAGAGAGGGAGTTGCGCCATGTCGATGAAACGGGAGCCGGAGCCATGAGCTGGGATGACCTGTACCTGGAAACCTGCTGCCGTTCGGCCCTGCACCGGCTTGTGCTGAGCGGTGAAACGGGCCGCCCGGTCGGCCCCCCGCCGGAAGGGCGGATGCCCGATTTCCGGGCTCCTCTCAAGGACCGGTCCTGCCTGCTGCGGCTGGCTGGCATGGGGCTGGCCCGGCAGAGGGATGACGGACGTTTTGAGGTCACACCGGCTGGGGAACAGCGTCATGACCGGGAGATTCTTTCCATGAGGCGGGCCCGGCGGCGCAGGCAGGGGTGAGGCAGCCGCCATTTGCGCTTTGAAGGCCGTAACTGTAAAATCCCGCCCCGGTCTGCTCCACGAAAACCTGACAGGTATCCCGTATCCATGCCAATGCCGATTCCTCTGCCGCCCATCACTCTGGGGACGGGCTGCGTGATTGATGACCCTGTCATCCTCGCTCCCATGTCCGGCGTCACGGACCTGCCGTTTCGCAGGCTGACCAGAGAGCTGGGAGCGGGGCTTGTCATTTCGGAGATGATCGCTTCATGGGCGATGGTACGGGAGAATGAGCGGACCCTGAGCATGGCCTGCAGCGCCGGGGCTGGTGGTGTCAATGCCGTACAGTTGGCGGGGTGTGACCCGCAGGCCATGGGAGAGGCAGCAAAGATCGCCGTGGCGGGTGGTGCGGATGTTGTGGACATCAATTTCGGCTGTCCGGTCAAGAAGGTGGCCATCGGCCAGATGGCCGGATCGTCCCTCATGCGGGATGAAGCTCTCGCCGCCCGCCTGCTGGAGGCGACAGTGAAGGCGGTGGATGTCCCCGTGACGCTGAAGATGCGGATGGGGTGGGACCATGAGCATCTCAATGCTCCTGCCCTGGCCCGTATTGCCGAGGATGTCGGCATCCGCATGATCACGGTGCACGGGCGGACCCGCCAGATGTTCTACAATGGCCGGGCGGACTGGAAGTTTGTCCGCAGGGTCAAGGAGGCGGTGAGGCTTCCGGTGATCGTCAATGGTGACATCGTGAGCATGGCCTCGGCCCGTCAGGCCCTGGCGGATTCGGGGGCGGACGGCGTCATGGTGGGACGGGGCTGCTATGGGCGGCCCTGGTTCCTCGCCCAGCTGACCCAGTCCCTGCGGAGCGGCGTGGACGTGCCAGACCCTGATCTCGCAACGGAGAAAGAGATCGTCCTGAAACATTATCACATGATGATGGACCATTTTGGGGAGCGACCGGGCCTGCGCCTCGCCCGCAAGCATGTCTCCTGGTATTCCGCCGGTCTTCCGGGGTCGGCGGCATTCCGGGCGGAGGTGAACCGGCTGGATTCCGCTCCTGCTGTCATTGCTCTGCTGGAGCGGTTCTATGATGACGCCATCGCGGCTGGCATCGTGCGTGATCGGGAAGGGGCTCTTGCCCGGCATGTGGCGTGATGGGTGAGCCGACGGCCCGGGCAGTCCGTGCGCTGCGCCCGTTGTTCCTGCATGGTGCCAGCTCGCAGGAGCGTCTCGACGTGGCCCAGAGGATTCACGCCCACAGTTCCTGTGCAGGCGGAGCTTTTGTCGTTGCGGGGCTGACGGCTGTTCCCCGTGCCCTGCGGGAGGAGCGGCTGTTTGGTACGGCAGGCAATGGCTGGCTGGAGCAGGCCCGTGGCGGCACGCTTCTTCTGGATGAGCTGGATTGCCTGTGCCCGACACTCCAGAAGCGTTTTGCGGCTGTTCTGGCCCACAGGCCGCCGGCACGGCGGGAGGAGGCCGTGCGTATCGTGGTGGCCAGCCGGCATGACCAGGCGACCCTGTTGCGTCACGGAGGGCTGGAGGATGGCCTGCGGCACTGGCTGGCTTCCCTGCCGATGGAGCAGTGCCTCGGGCCGGAACGTCTGCGGGCCGTGCGGGCTCTTTCCGGTGACCGGAGCGGGGGGCTGGCAGCGATGTTCGAGCCGGTCATGCGCAGTTATGTACGGGCAGGGCTGGAGGCGGGCAGCTGCAACCTGCATGGCAGCGTGGTGGGAGCAGTGGAACGTCCCCTCATCACCATGGCCCTCCAGCATACGGGTGGGAATCAGCTCCGTGCCGCTGCTCTGCTGGGGTTGAACCGCAACACCCTGCGCAAGCGCATCAGGGAACTCCATATCGTTGTCCCCCGGCCCGGAGCGAAGCCGGGGGACCGTTGAGCAGGAAAGATACCGTGATGATCAGACGTCTTGCCAGCAGGATGCGGGCCTCTCTCGGGCGTCTGACCAGCCCTGATGGCGTGGTGGTGCTGACGGTCGTGGCGCTGGTCCTCACGTTCGTGACATTCATCGTCCTTGCGGGTGGTGTTTCACTGGCCCGGGTACCACGGGCGCAGGCCCTGCTTTTCCTGCTGGATTTCATCACGCTCATGCTCATCGGTGCTGCCGGGGTACGGCAGATCGGCCGGATGCTGGCCGCACGGCGCATGGGGCAGGCCGGGGCCCGGCTGCACAGCCAGCTTGTCATGCTGTTTGGCGTGGTGGCCGTGGCGCCTACACTGATGGTCGGTGCCCTTTCGGCCCTGTTCTTCCATTATGGTGTGGAGATCTGGTTTTCAAACCGGGTCAACACGGCCCTGAGCGAGGCCCGTTCCGTAGCGGCAGGATATCTGCGGGAGCATAATGAGAATACGAGGACAGAGGCCTTTGCCCTGGCCAACACGCTTCTGACAGTCCAGAACGACGAGATGTTCGCCCACGGGACGGACCTGTTCCACGACCAGCCACGCCTTCAGGCCCTGCTGGAAGATGAGGTGACGGAACGGGGACTGAATGATGCGATCATTTTCAATCCGATCACCTACAGGATCATCGCTACGGGGGGGCTCATGGCCATCCGGGCGGGGGACCCGGAAAAGGAGCTGCCGCCCCGGTCTGTGGCGGCCATGGCCAGAACAGGAGAAGTCGTGCTTCTGGACCAGCCAGAGGCGCAGCTGGTGCGGGGGGTTGTCTCGCTGGGGGGCAATTCTGGTCTCATGCTGGTCATTACCCGGCCAGTGGACCCGGACATCCTCCACCATATGACACGGACAGACACGCTGGTGCAGGATTATCAGCGGATGCTCAACAATCGTGGCAAGACCCAGCTGACACTCATCGTGATTCTGGCGCTGATGGGTCTGCTGGTGCTGGCGGTGGGAATGCTCAGCGGCCTGTCCCAGGCCAACAGGATCACTCGGCCCCTCAGCCTTCTGATCCGGGCAGCCCGTCGCATTTCCCGGGGGGATCTGACGGCACGGGTCCCTGTGGAAAGCCGTGGCCTTCGTGAGGATGAGCTGGTGGCCCTCTCCCGTGCCTTCAACCTGATGGCCAGCCAGTTGGCCAGCCAGCGTTCTGAGCTGATGCAGGCTTATGACCAGATTGACGAACGGCGGCGTTTCACGGAGACCGTTCTTGCTGGTGTGTCTGCCGGTGTGATCGGGCTGGACCATGACCAGACTGTCGAACTTCCCAATCGGGCTGCCTCCTCCATTCTTCAGCGGGACCTGGAACAGGCCAAGGGGTGCCCTCTGGTCGATCATGTGCCCGAATTCGCCACTCTGCTTCAGGCTGTGAAAGAGCATCCCGAGAAGGAGCATGGGGCTGAAATCCAGATCGATACTGAAAGTGCCCGGGCGCCGGGTGGGCCAGGAGGCGGGGGTGGTGCCGGAGCCGGACGGACCCTGCTCGTCTCTGCCGTGGCGGAGCAGAACGGGCATGAAGGCCGGGGGGGATATGTTGTCACCTTTGATGACATCACCCTCCTTCAGGTAGCCCAGCGCAAGGCCGCCTGGGCCGATGTGGCCCGTCGCATCGCCCATGAAATCAAGAATCCACTGACCCCCATCCAGCTGGCGGCTGAGAGGCTGAGACGGCGTTTTTACAGGGAGATTACCAGCGATCCGGAAATCTACGATCAGCTCATCAGCACGATCGTGCGGCAGGTAGGGGATATCGGGCGCATGGTGGATGAGTTCTCATCCTTTGCCCGTATGCCCCAGCCAGAGATGGCCGAGCATGACCTTGTCCGCCTGTGTCGTGAGGCGCTGTTCCTCCAGCAGAATGCCCATCCGGAGATAGCGTATCGGCTGGATGTCCCGGCTGGTGGGCCGGTCATGGTGCGGTGTGACCATCGCCTGATTGGTCAATCTCTTATCAACCTGCTACAGAATGCAGCAGATGCCATCCTGATGACAGGGCGGCGCCTGGGGGTGGACCAGCCCGTGCTGGGCTGGATTGTCCTCCGCTTGACGCTTGAGGATGAAGCGGCAATCATTGGTGTGGCTGATAACGGCGTGGGGCTGCCCGCTGGGGAGCATCAGCGTCTGACAGAGCCTTACGTGACCCACAAGGAGAAGGGGACCGGGCTGGGGCTGGCCATTGTTCACCGGGCGATGGAGGCCCATAAGGGGCGGCTGCACCTGCGGTCCCTGACAGAGGAAGAGCGCCGGGTGCTTGCCGGTACCGGAGATGTGGGAACGGCTGGCACCCTGGTGGCACTCATCCTCCCGCTGGTGGGCAGGGGGCTTGCAGCAGAGGGCGTGAGCAAAGCATGAAGGTATCCCATGGAGCATGAAATTCTGATCGTTGATGACGAGCCGGATATCCGCCTCCTGCTTGCCGGGATTCTGGAGGATGATGGCTACGTGACCTGTGGAGCTGCGGAGGCTGATGAGGCCATCCGGGTTTTCCGGGAGAATCGGCCCTCGCTGGTGATACTGGACATCTGGCTCCAGAACTCTCGTCTGGACGGCATGGCCCTGCTGCGTCTGTTCCGGGAGGAGCAGCCGGATGTGCCTGTCATCATGATTTCCGGGCACGGAACGATCGAGACGGCCGTCTCCAGCCTGCATCAGGGGGCTTATGATTTTCTGGAGAAGCCCTTCCAGTCGGACCGTCTTCTGGTCATTGTCCGTCGGGCGCTGGAGGCAGCCCGGCTGCGCAAGGAAAATGCCGAGCTGCGCCTGAGAGCCGGAGAGCAGAGCACGCTCATGGGCAACAGTGCGCTCGTCAATGCGCTGCGGGGGCAGATCAGCCGTGTGGCCCCTACCAACTCCCGTGTTCTTATCACCGGCCCTGCCGGTGCGGGCAAGGAGGTGGTGGCCCGGCTCATCCACGCTGAATCCAAAAGGGCGGAGGGCCCTTTCGTGGTGCTGAACTGTGCCGCTTTGGCCCCGGAGCATCTGGAGGAAGAACTTTTCGGGGTTGAGGGAGCCGGTGACAGGCCGGGCCGTCCGGGCCTGCTGGAGCGTGCCCATCGGGGCACCCTGCTGTTGGATGAAGTGGCCGACATGCCGCTGGAGACACAGGGCAAGATCGTGCGGGCGCTTCAGGTCAATACGTTCGAGCGTCTGGGTGGCAATCACAGCGTGAAGGTGGATGTCCGGGTGCTGGCGACCACCAGCCGGGACCTTCAGGCTGAAATTGTCCGGCGCCGTTTCCGGGAGGACCTGTATTATCGGCTGGCCGTCGTGCCCCTTCAGGTTCCGGCTCTTTCGGAGCGACCAGAAGATATTCCGGTCATGGCGCAGCATTTTCTGGAACGTTGTGCCCGGTCTTCCGGCCTGCCGGTCCGGACACTTGCCGTGGATGCTCTGGCCTGTCTCCAGACTTACGAATGGCCGGGGAATGTGCGTGAGCTGCGGAACCTGATGGAACGGATGCTCATTCTGGCCCCCGGTGGGGATGGTGACACCCCGCACGTCATACGGGCAGACATGCTGCCAGAGGCAGTCCGGGAGGGGGCTCCTTCCATGACCTGCCTGACAGCTGGTGCTGATGTGATGAGCCTGCCTTTGCGGGAGGCTCGGGACCAGTTCGAGACACAGTATCTACAGGTCCAGCTGATGCGTTTTGGTGGCAATATCAGCCGGACGGCCAATTTTGTCTGCATGGAGCGGAGCGCACTGCACCGCAAACTCAAGCAGCTTGGTGTAACACAGGAAGATCGGTCTGCTGCCCCGTCCGAACGTGACGGGCAGGGTGGGAAATGATGAAGGAATCCATGTCAGAACAGAGAACAGGCGACGTGCAGGAGCAGTTTCTGGCCCATGTGCAGCAGCGGGAAGAACCGGTGACGGTTTTTCTGGTCAATGGTGTCAAGCTTCAGGGGGTCATCACACGGTTTGATGGTCGCAGTGTGCTGCTCCGCCGGGACGGGCATGTGCAGCTCGTCTACAAACATGCGATCAGCACCATCATGCCCGTGGCGGCTCTTTCGGACCTGCCCTGACTGGTGCCTCTCTTCCGGGGGGTGCTTGTGTCTGGCAGGGCTCCCTCCCATATGAGGCGGGCCTGAAGAAGGCCGATACAGGATTTTGAAGACAGGATGTTCCGGATTTGAGACGTCAGCCCAAGGAAACCGCCCGCAAGCCCACCCTCGCCGCCGTCATTCTCCCTGCGGAGAAGCAGGCCTTCGCTGAAGGCCGAGCCGCAGAAGCCCGGCTGGAGGAGGCGGTGGGGCTCGCGGCCTCCATCGGGTTGGAGATCGTCCATACGGCCATTTATCCGCTGCGGACGAAGCGCCCGGCGACCCTCCTCGGTGCGGGGCAGCTGGAGGAGCTGACAGAGATCGTCAAGGCGGAGTCCGTGGGCGTGGTGGTGGTCGATGCCCGTCTTTCGCCCGCCCAGCAGCGCAACCTGGAAAAAGAGATGGGCTGCAAGGTGGTGGACCGGACCGGCCTGATTCTGGATATTTTCGGAGCCAGAGCTGCGACACGGGAGGGTGTGTTGCAGGTGGAGCTGGCGCATCTGGAATATCAGCGGTCCCGTCTTGTCCGGCTCTGGACGCATCTTGAGCGGCAGCGTGGTGGGTTCGGCTTCCTTGGTGGCCCGGGTGAAACGCAGATCGAGGCGGACAGGCGGATGCTGGATGAACGTCTGGTCAAGCTGCGGAAGGAGCTGGAGCAGGTCCGTCGGACCCGTGGTCTGCACCGCCATGCCCGCCGCAAGGTTCCGTTCCCGGTCGTGGCCCTGGTGGGGTATACCAATGCGGGAAAATCCACCCTGTTCAACCGGATCACCGGGGCGGGTGTCCACGCACAGGACCAGCTCTTCGCCACGTTGGACCCGACCATGCGGAACCTGACCCTGCCTTCAGGCCGTCGGGTCATCCTGTCCGACACGGTGGGATTCATCAGCGACCTGCCGACCGAGCTGATCGCCGCCTTCCGGGCGACGCTGGAAGAGGTGGCGGAGGCAGACATCATCCTGCATGTGCGTGATGTCGCCCATCCGGACAGTGCCTCCCAGCGGGAGGACGTGCTGTCCGTTCTGGGTGACATGACAGCCGACGGGATGTTGGATGAGGCGTGGCCGGAACGGACGATCGAGGTGCTGAACAAGGCCGATCTTCTGGGCGGTACGGAAGCCGTGCCCCGCCGTGAGGGCAGCGTGGCCGTGTCCGCCCTGACGGGGGAAGGGCTGCCGGACCTCATGGAGGCTCTGGATGCCTTCATGACACGGTCCATGAAGCAGTTTTCGGTGCAGGTTCCTGTCACGGATGGTGCCGCACTGGCATGGCTTCATGAGCATGGGGAGGTGATGGAACGGCTGGATGATGAGGAGAGACTGCATCTCCGGGTCCGTCTGTTCCCGGCGGATCAGCAGCGTTTTGTCCGGCAGTTTCCAGCCTTGCCCCTCATGCTGGAACAGGAGGGCTGATCATGAAAAACCCCGGCGAGGTCATCCTGCCGGGGTTTTCCGTATCCGGAGGCCGAGGTCGGGCCTCCTTCAGATGGTGAAAGCCTTTTCATCGGACTGCTCGGTGAGGATGCCATGCTGGGCATGATCCAGCCCGCAGACGGTCACCTCCTTGCCGTGCTTGCGGAATTTCTCGACAATCTTCTCGAGGGCCTGCACGGCCGTGATGTCCCAGAAGCGCGCGTGGGAAAGGTCCAGCGTCACCCGGTGGGCATGGGTGGTGTAGGTCATGGCCTCGGCCATCAGGTCTGCTGAAGCAAAGAAGATCTGACCCTGTATGTGGTAGGTCAGTATGTCATGTTCTTCCGTGGAGCGGACCTGCACCAGCCGGGCCGTATGCCATGCAAAGAACAGGCCGGAGAGCAGGACGCCCACGAGCACGCCAGCCGCCAGATTGTGGGTCAGCACGACCACGCCGACGGTGACGAGCATCACGAGGCTGGTCAGCTTGGGGTGGTGGAAGAGGTCTTTCAGGCTGCCCCAGGCGAAGGTGCTGACGGACACCATGATCATGATGGCCACGAGGGCGGCGACCGGCACCCGGGCCACCCACGGGTGCAGCACGACCATCAGCAGCAGGAGGAAGGCCCCTGCCGTGAAGGTGGAGAGCCGCCCACGCCCGCCATAGCGCAGGTTGCCGACGGTCTGGCCGATCATGCCGCATCCGGCAATCCCGCCGAACAGGCCGACGAAAATGTTGGAGATTCCCAGCCCGGTACATTCTCTCTGTGGTGTGCCATGCGTGTCCGTCAGGTCATCCACCACACTGGCAGTCATCAGGGATTCCAGCAGTCCGACAGCCGCCACGGCCAGGGCATACGGAAAGGTGATGGTGAGCGTTTCAGCATTCAGGGGAAGCTGTGGCAGGGTGAACTGCGGCAGGCCTGTCGGCAGGGCCCCGAGGTCCGCAATGGTACGGACCGGCATCGGATGGATGATGGTGATGGCCGTCAGTACGATGATGCAGATGAGCGGTGAGGGAATGGCCTTGGAGAGCCGGGGCAGAAGATAGATGATGACCAGCCCGATGATGATGAGCAGATGGGTCTGCCAGCTCACTCCCAGCATCTGCGGGACCTGTGCGGAAAAGATGAGAATGGCCAGGGCGTTGACGAAGCCGGTACGGACCTCGCTGGAGACGAAGCGCATCAGGGAGTGGAGGCGCAGCAGCCCGAAGATGACCTGCAGGCCCCCGGCCATCAGGGTGGCCAGCAGCATGTACTGGAGGCCATGGGCATGGACGAGCGGTGCCAGCACCAGGGCAACAGACCCGGCGGCCCCGGAGATCATGCCCGGCCTGCCTCCGAAGATGGCGATGGAGACGGAGATGACGAAGGAAGCGAACAGCGAGACGGCCGGTGACACGCCAGCAATGTAGGAAAAGGCGATGACTTCAGGAATGAGGGCGAACGTGCCCACCATGCCTGCCAATATTTCCCTGACGGGTCTTTGGGTCCATTGCTGGATGTAGGAATCACTGGCCATGAATGCGGCTGGTCCTTCTCTCTGTTGAGGCTGTGGGGCAGATACAAGGTTCTGCCATGGTCACCGTACTGGCGGCCCGGTGCGGCCAATTGTGCGGCAACTATAGGCGGCTGCCGGGAGGCTGTGAAGCATTGTGGCCATGTCGTACCGGATATCGGCCCATGATGGCGGGTTTTTCGGCCCGGAGGGGGTACGTCCTAAAAAAATATGACAAAAATGCTTTTGAGGGCTGGACGGCAGAAGCAGGATTTAATAAATGTCAGGTCGCTGTGTGGCGGATGTAGCTCAGTTGGTAGAGCGCCGGTTTGTGGTACCGGTGGTCGCGGGTTCGAATCCCGTCATTCGCCCCAGCATTTCCCCTAAAACGTAATGTCGAGTGACGCAGGCAGGCTCTCCTGAGCCTTTACTGGTCCTGCGTTGTGACACTCAGTACATGCAGCCGGTCGAATTTGGCCGTGTCGCTGCTGTCGCTCGGGATATGGGCCAGTTCCTCCAGAGAGAGCGGCCCGGTCTTGAAGGTGAGGGTCCGCCGTTCGGGTGCCAGCAGGAAATCCAGTACAGGGGCCAGAATGGGTTTCTGGAGGGCCAGAACATTGAAGCGGGGTGTAACGACATACCCCTGTTCGGCCATCATGGAGCCTTTTGGAGACTCCAGTGTGGGTTTGGCGGCGCCCGTTCCATCGGCTGGTTTGTCCGTTTCGGAGGAGGCTTCAGCCTGGTGGGTCAGGATGCCGTAATAGGAGAAGATGTCCAGCCCCTGCACGGTCAGCTCTGTCCCCAGGCATTGCCCAGCCTGGAGGAAGCGTGACACGCTGTCATCGCCCAGATGGAACGGATTGATGTCAGGCAGACTGAAGACCACGGACATCAGGGCGGGGCTGTCCTTGCCAAAAAGGGTACGGAGCTGGAGGGTCTCGTCCCATTCCCCCATCCTTTTCCGGGAGGTGGCAATGATGTGGTAATCCGTCGGCAGAGCCACGGGAGAGGCCAGCAGTGAGGGGGGTGGCGAGAGCCGGGTCGTCAGGCCGGACAGGTCTCCCTCCGTGCGGAGATCATCATTCTCTCCGGCCCGCCGCTCACCTGCCAGATGGGTGAGGATGAGGGTCCGTCGCAGGTCTGTCCGGCTGAAGAGAAGGGACAGGCCGTTGATTTCCAGTTTGCCAGGCTTTTCCCACAGGGTTGCTGCCGGGTCCTGCCAGAATGTTTCTGCCGGGTTGCCTGCATGCTGGAAGGGGCGCTTCAGCCACTGGATGTAACCTTCTCTGGCTTCCAGATGCTGGAGGGCCAGATTCAGTTCCATGGGAGATTTGGCCCCGGGCGTGGCGTCCGTGTTCCCGGGCAGGAGGATCTGCTGCAATACTGGCGGGAAGAGGCTGTTTTTGCCGCCGGGGAGGGAAACGGAGAGGGACAGGCCGTTCATGAGTGTATGGACACGGAGTCCCTGCCCGTAGCCTTCAACGATCAGGTTGTCAGCCGACAGTGTTTTTATGGTGAACGGGCGTGCAACTGCGGAGCCAGCCGCAATGGGCGGGGCGTTTTCTGATGGTGAGACACGCAGTTTTGTCAGCTGCATCTGTTCAAAGCGCAGGGCTGTCACGTCTTCCGGTTCAAACGACATGATGGCTGCCAGGGAGCGCATGCTGTCCGCTTCGCCATGACCTTCATGCAGCGTTTCTGCCGAGGAGGGGATATGGAGGTGATGGAACGACGCTTCGTCTGCCGTGATGTGATGTGTCTGGTCGGTATAGCTGGGTGAATCCAGCAGGAGGCTGGCCAGTCTCAGGGTTCCGCTGGAAAGCAGCTTGGGGTAGCCGAAACGGACACGCCGGGCGTGGAAATCTGTCGCCTGATAATGGAACGACACATCATACAGGGTCACCCCGCCAAGCAGGAATGCGGGCCGGACCTCGCTGTAATGAAAGTCCGCCCCGGCAGGCAGGGCAGCCCGGAACCGGTCCAGTGCGTGGGAAAGACGGATTCCGGCCTCGCGGTAGATGCCCAGTCCCCCCAGAATCAGGATGAGGAGGGCCAGACAGAGGGGAAGCCGTAACCGTTGCATGCTGCACTTACCTCACTTGGGCACTCTTGATATGCGAACCGGCACAATACCCTTTGGCAGAGGCATGAGCAAATGGGGATGGAGCTGTCTGCTGCCGGAAGGAGGCAGAAAGAAGGGATTATTTTGCGGTATTTTAATACCACATCATAAAAAATGGCTGTTCTCTGCCGCTTGTGGCGCAATGGTCCAGAATTAAAGGGCTTGACCTTTTTCCCGTCTCCCGCAATAACGCCCACATCCTGAATCTGTTTCCGGCTTTCAGGGTGTCTGGCCTCTTACGGAGCCGGCATCGTCGGGGCAGTCCTTTTCCTGATGCCGCATTGTCCGTGGCATCTCAAACTGGAAATGATACGTCATGAAGACCACACTTTCGCTGAAACCCGCGGAGGTGACGAGAAACTGGATCCTGATCGATGCCGAAGGGCTGGTTCTGGGCCGTCTCGCCACCATCATTGCCAACCGTCTGCGCGGCAAGCACAAGCCGCAGTACACCCCGCATGTTGATTGCGGTGATGCGGTTGTCGTCATCAACGCCGAGAAGATCGCCCTGACAGGCAACAAGGTCGGCCAGAAGCTCTTCCATTACCACACCGGCCATCCGGGTGGCATCAAGGAGCGCACCATCACTCAGCGTCTCGAGGGCAAGAACCCCGGTCAGGTCGTGGAGAAGGCTGTCGAGCGCATGATCACCCGTGGTCCGCTCCAGCGCGCCCAGATGAAGCACCTGTACGTCTATGCCGGCACGGAGCACCCGCATGAGGGTCAGAAGCCCGTCAAGCTGGACGTTGCTTCCCTGAACCGCAAGAATACCCTGAAACGTCAGTAAGGCCTGTCATCATGTCAGAAACTCAAGAGCGCCCCGCCGCCGAGCTTACCGGCACTTTGCAGGACCTGGCCAATGCGGCTCCTGCTGTTGCCAATGCAGCTCCCGTCTATGAAGCCAAGCGTGATGCGCAGGGCCGTTCCTACGCAACGGGCCGCCGTAAGGACGCCGTCGCCCGTGTGTGGATCAAGCCTGGCAAGGGTGAGATCACCGTCAACGGCCGCCCGGTCACGAACTATTTCGCACGCCCCGTGCTGCGCATGCTGATCACCCAGCCCTTCCTGCTGACAGATCGCTACAACCAGTTTGACGTGTATTGCACGGTCACTGGCGGTGGTCTTTCCGGTCAGGCTGGTGCGGTCCGTCACGGTATCTCCCGTGCCCTGACCCACTACGAGCCGGAGCTGCGTGGTGTGCTGAAGATGGCTGGCTTCCTGACGCGTGACAGCCGTGTCGTCGAGCGTAAGAAGTACGGTAAGGCCAAGGCCCGCCGTTCCTTCCAGTTCTCCAAGCGCTGATCTTTCAGCCATACGGAAAACTGGCCTGCGCCGGAAAAACCCTCACCCTGCCGGGTGGGGGTTTTTTTTATGGTGCATGTCTGGCATTCATGAAATAAAGTTTCAAAAATATGGTCTTGAAAGACATAGTATTCCATATATTAGTTTCTTGACGGAACAGCACATAAATTCCGAAATGTGACATCTTTGAACCGACCGGGAAGGCAGGAAGCATCATGGCAGAGTTCAGCATTGAACGGACAGAGACCCCTACATCAGCCGAGCAGCGGCAGGCCTTGATGGTGGACCCAAAGTTCGGGCGTGTCTTTACGGACCATATGGCCATCATCCGTTATACGGATGAAAAGGGCTGGCATGACGCCAGAATTATTCCTCGTCAGCCTTTGCAGATCGACCCGGCATCGACCGTCCTGCATTATGGGCAGGAGATTTTCGAGGGGCTGAAAGCCTATCGGGGCAAGGGGGGGGCTGTTACGCTGTTCCGGCCGGAGGCCAATGCTGCCCGGTTTGCGGCGTCAGCCCGCCGCCTTTCCATGGCCGAGCTGCCGGAGGAGCTCTTCCTCGGGTCCATCAAGGCCCTGCTGAAGGTGGATCATGACTGGGTGCCCACCAATCCGGAGCAGAGCCTCTATCTGCGGCCGTTCATGATCTCCAATGAAGTGTTTCTTGGCGTGAAACGGGCCAATGAATATCTGTTCGTCGTGCTGGCCAGCCCTGTAGGGGGGTATTTCAGTGGTAATGGCAGCATCCCGGTCTGGGTGTCGGAGCAGTATACACGGGCGGCTCCCGGTGGCACGGGTGAGGCCAAATGTGGGGGCAATTACGCAGCCAGTCTGCTGCCCCAGCAGGAGGCGGCGGACCATGGCTGTAGCCAGGTGCTGTTCCTTGATGCGAAGGAACGTCGCTTCATTGATGAAATGGGCGGCATGAACGTCATGTTCGTCCGCAAGGATGGCAGTGTGGTCACACCACCGCTTGGTGGGACGATTCTGCGAGGCATCACGAGGGACAGCATCCTCAAGCTGGGCCGCAGGATGGGCCTGGCCATGGTTGAGGAGCCTCTGGCCATAGATGATGTCTTCAGGGCTGCCGCTGCTGGTGAGATCACGGAGGCCTTTGCCTGCGGCACGGCGGCAGTCATTTCACCGATTGGCGAATTCCGCCGGGATGCTGGCTCCGTGGCATTTGGTGATGGGAAAACGGCTGGGCCGGTTACCATGAAGCTGCGCAACGCCCTGTGCGCTCTCCAGCGTGGTGAGGAAGCGGACCCGTTCGGCTGGGTTCATACCGTTTCCCTGTGAGGGAAGAGCGCAGGCCGGGTGTTGTCAGTCATCGCCCGGCAGGACTGTTTTCAGCCGCTGCCTGAGTGTTTCCATGAGGTCCGGGTCCTGTGGGGCTCCGGGCCTTTCCAGTTCCCGCTGCATGGCCTGAAGAATATCTGGCGTGGCGTCCTTTACGGCCATGCGCCAGTAGCGCAGAGCATCTTCCGGCTGCCCCATACCCATCAAGGCGGTAGCATAATTATGTTGCCCCCGGTAATCGCCTCCGTCAGCAGAGCGCTGATACCATTCCAGAGCGGCAAGGGGATTGGCGGGGGTCTCCCATCCCTCCTCAATGAAACGGGCCAGCAGGTTCATGGACTTCGCATGGCCTCGCAGAGCTGCCCGACGGAAGAGAAGGAAGGCGGTTCGCCGGTCTGCCTGCACTCCTAGGCCCCGCATGTGGCAGATGCCGAGATTGTAGATGCCCCACAGGTCATCCAGCTGCGCAGCCCGGCTGTAATGGCGGACAGCTTCTGTCAGATCCAGCGGGCACCCCCAGCCGAACTGTGAACAGCGGCCCAGCATGTTGTGGGCCGGGCCATAACTGGCAGAAGCCGCAATGGTGAACCACTCCCGTGCTTTGTCCACATCCCGGGGGACATACTCGCTGTCCAGCAGGGCTTTCCCCCAGAGAACCTGCTCCAGTACATGGCCGTTCCGTGCCTTCTGGTAGATTTCTGCAAGATTGTCCGGCAGGTCGGGCTCTTGCGGATGGGCGGAAGAACGGCTGAAAAAGCGACGGAATCGGGCGAACACCATGGCGTTCCTTACTTTGCTGGACGGGTGCCAGGCCTTGGGATCAAACTGATAATCTTTTGCAGGAAGATGAAGATAGAGCCGGGCTGCATGGAAAGGCAATGGTACCGCACAGAAAAGGCACCTCTGGTGCGCGCTGCGGGACTTGAACCCGCACGTTCTGACCGAACTCGAGATTTTAAGTCTCGTGCGTCTACCATTCCGCCAAGCGCGCAGAGGAAGCGGGCGTTTTATATCATGGCCAGCAGATGAGCACCATTCTGTGAAAGCCATTTTTCAGCTTTTTTGCGCCCCGGCTGTCCGCCCGGGGCGTATTGGTCCACAAGCGCCCAGAAGGCCGGCCCATGGTTGAAATGGCGCAGATGGGCGAGCTCATGCACCATCACGTAGGTGTAGATGTCCGGCGGAGCCATGATGAGCCGCCAGCTGAGCATGATGCGCCCTTGCCTTGTGCAGCTGCCCCAGCGGCTTTTGACATCCCGCAGGCTGAATTTTGCTGGTGAGGCCTCCATACGGAGGCTCTGTTGCCGGAAGAGGGGCGGGAACAGGCTTTCGGCACGGCGCTTCAGAAAGGAGAGCAGATGGCGGGCATGTTCTTCGGGAGGGTGGCCCACATGCAGCCCTTTGTCTGTCAGGCGTGTACGGCCATCCAGTATTATGGTGGGGAGGATGGGAATGGCCTGCCCCTCCAGCCATATCTGGCCCTGATCGACTGCCGGAGGAGGGAGGTCTGCCATGGCCTGTGCCAGCCATTGTGACTGGCTCTGGAGGAAGCGCAGCCCCTGTTGGCGGGTGGCTCCAGCAGGGAGGGTGATGACAATGGCCCGTCGGCGGAGGTCCAGACGGAGAATGATCCGCCGGGCCCGGGAGGACATACGCCAGAGAACGGGTGGAAGAAGCACGGGAGTGTCAGCTGTTACCATTCTGACGGAGCGCAACGCAGGGTGGGGCGCCCTCCGGCCAGGTACCGGGCCAGTCGGCGATGTGGTTTTCCAGCAGGCCGGCCCGGCGTTCGCTGATGCAGCGGCCACTGGCCGAGGCGCCGGCCTTCAGCACGGTGTCGTCCGTTCCACTGCGAAGGGGATGCCATTCCGGCAGGTCGAACCCGTCCCGCAGGAGGCGATAGGCGCAGCTCGGGGGCAGCCAGTCGATGTCGTCCAGCAGGGCCGGGGTCAGGGAGATGCAGTCCGGAATTTTTTTCTGGCGTCGCTCATAGTCGGTGCAGCGGCATGTCTGGGTATCAAGGAGACGGCAGGAAACGTCCGTCCAGATGATCTCATCGGTGTCTTCGTCCCGCAGCTTGTTCAGGCAACAGCGGCCACAGCCGTCACAGAGAGATTCCCATTGGCTGGCTGTCATGTCCTGAAGGGAAGTGGTCCGCCAGAAGGGAAGGTGATCTGTCATCGTGTGGTCTGTTCTGTCGTCAGGGGCCTGGAAAGAGGAGTGTGGGTGAGCCATGCGTTAAAGCGCTCACTCAGCAGCAGTTCATGTGTTGCCCAGAAACCGTCGCTGATTTCAAGTGATTCGGCAGGAATGGGGGAAGGAGGATAGGGCAGGTGTGGTGGGTTCTTCAGCAGGAGGGTGCGGATTTCGTTGGCCTGCTCAGTGGGCAGTGTCGCCGGAATTGCCCACATGGCGGGACTGTACAGAACGTTGCCCATCTCTGCCTGATAAGGTCGCACCAGTGTGTTTCTTGCCTTGGGAGAGAGAATGATGGCGCCGGGGGTGATTCCCATCAGCACGGCCTGTTTCTGGAGGATATGGTAGGCCTCGGAGGGAGAGCGCCACCAGATTATATAGGGCCGCAGCTGGTTGAGCTTGTGGAAGGCCCGGTCGATCCCTGCCGGGGTGGAGAGCTGGGCGTAGACCTGGTTGGGGGGGACGCCATCAGCCAGCAGGGCAATCTCCAGCGTCATGCGGGGGCCCCGGAAGAAGGCTCGCTGTCCGGGATAGCGGGCAACATCCCACAATGTTGGCCAATGTGGTGGGGTGGTGATGCGGGATGTATCCCAGAAGAGAACATTGCGGAAAAAACCGGCCGACCGACCACAACGGCCCAGGGCATGGAGGGGCTGCAACCAGGCTCGTGCACAGGCGATGGCCGATTCCGTGCTGTCCAGCATGATGGCCTGTACGGTCTGTGGATAGGCAAGGGCCTGCTGTTCTATTTCGTCCAGTCCACGTCCTTCACGGCTCAGGAAAGCAAGATTCATGGAGGTGGAATCACGCAGTATCGGGCCGATGAGATCATGCTCTGGAATGGCCCAGTAATAGGTCCTGTCCTGTGGGGCAGGGTCGGTCTGTGTGCTGGCCGCATCCGCCATGGCGGAGACAGGGGCTGCGCCAGCCATGGCTGTGAGGGCCAGACAGAGTGCAGGCAAACGCCCGATGGATGGATGAATTTTGTCCAGGAACTGCCTGACAGGACAAACCGCCCGCATGATGGAACGGAACAGACGGTGCCCCGTGTGGGGCAGTGAGGGGTGTTTCTGGCAGCTCCGGGGGCGGACTGTTTTCATGACGTAGCGGCACCGTACGGACTTGAGGTGGCGGTGGGATTCAATGGACAGGATAAATGCATGGAAGTGGTTGAGATGAAAGGATATTACATGATGATTCTTGAAACTTCGTTACAGAGGGGAGAAGAAAAAAGAATCAGAACATCTTTATGCCTTTTTTTCTTGATAAAATGAGGAAATATTTTCCATTCAACCTTTAATGAGGGATGGGTAGCGCCGCTTCATGGGGTGCTTTGGCTTTTTCCCGTGCAGTGCTATAGGTGAGGGAATGGTCGGCGGAGGGGTGTGTTCTGTCCTCCCTCTGGCAAGGGCCTTGGTGTTTTTCATGAATCTGGAAGGGGCAGCAGTCGTATCATGAATGGTCTACTGGAACTTGGTCAGGCAGTGCTCGCTGCCCAGGGAAAAATTTTCAGGGAATGTGCAAAACGGCACGGTATCCGGCTGTGCTTCCTTGTCGTGGCTCTCGTGTTTCTCGGCTTTGCAGCCATTACCCTGCACGGAGTGTTCTGGGCCTTTTTCAGGCAGATCTGCCATCTGGGTCTTCTGCTGTCTGCTACCTGTGTACTGGGGATAGACCTGCTGTTCTTCATCATTTTCCTGCTTCTGGCGGTGCGTGCCGGTCATTCCGGCCTGGCAGAGGCCCGCGCCCGCATGGAGCGGGACAGGAAGATGCATGAGCTGAAGCAGAGCTTTGCGTTGACGTCCCTGCTTGGTCTCGCCAGTGGTCCGGTGGGCCGTTATGCGGGTGGGCAGGCATGGCGTATGGCCAAAGGTGTCTTCACACGCCGGAAAAAGTGATTTTGTCGGTTCCATAGGCATATGAGACAAAAGAAGCGGCCTTCAGGGGCCGCTTCTGCTATGGGCTTTCTGTTTCCAGGTGGGTTCCGTCTGGTCAGACGCCTGTAATTGACGTTAAGAAGTGGTAAGAGCTGCTTCTGCCTCTGTGGTTGAAACGGGAAGATGGCCTGGCGGTGGTGCCGTGTCGTCCTCTGGATGGATACCCGGCATGGTACCTTCGGGAGGAAGCAGAGTCCGGCCCGTCTGGACGGACACCGGGCCTTTTGCAGGTGCGATAGGGAACAACGTGAGCAAAGCATCAGACATATCACCCGCACGGTCCCGTTCTTTCGGGGATTGCGGCGCATGATGCTTTCGGAAGTCAGCCTCTGCGGAGTGTTCGTTTCTCCAATAGCTGTTTATGCTGTCTGCGCAGTGCTGGTGACTCTGGCCCTGCGCTATGTGTTGTGGCGTCTCGGAGCATTGGGCTGGTTCTGGCATGTCGCCCTGTTCGAGATTGCCCTGTATGTCTGTGTTCTCTGTCTTCTGGTTATTTTCGTCTGAGGTGGAGCGGGGGTATGAACTGGTTTCGGCGTCTTGCACGTCCATTGCTGACACTGATCATCATCGCTCTGGCTATTGGTCTGGGGTATGTCGTGTGGGACCTTTATGTCCTCGATCCCTGGACACGTGATGGTCGTGTCCGTGTTTACGTCGTTACGGCCACGCCTGAAGTGTCGGGAACGGTCGTGTCTGTTCCGGTTGTGGACAACCAGTTCGTTCATAAGGGGGATCCGCTTTTCACGGTGGATCCACTGCGTTTCAGGCTCAGGATCGATGAGGCACGGGCCCGTCTGGCGGGTGTGACGGAAGATTACAAGCTGAGCGTCATGAATGCGAAGAGGCGGCGCGGGCTTGGTGGCGTCGTGTCCCGTGAGGAACAGGATGTGTTCGACTCCGAGATGGAAGTACGCCGGGCACGGCTGGAAGAAGCCCGGTCTGCCCTCGATACGGCCTTGCTCAATCTTCAGCGTTCCACGGTCTATTCTGCCGTGGATGGCTACGTGACCAATCTCAATCTGCGTGTCGGTGATTATGTGACGGCTGGACAGTCCCGCATGGCTGTGATCGATGCGAACAGCTATTGGGTCTATGGTTATTTTGAAGAAACCAAGATGCATGGTGTGCATGTTGGTGATGAGGCCCGTATCAAGCTCATGGGATATCGTCATGTCCTGCGGGGGCATGTCGTCAGTATTGGCCGAGGCATCAATGATGCAAACGGCATGTCGGACAGGCTCGGCCTGCCAGATGTGAATCCGATCTTCACATGGGTAAGGCTGGCTCAGCGTATTCCCGTGCGTATTGAAATTGATGAGATGCCGCCAGAGGTCATTCTGTCTGCAGGCATGACAGCCACCGTGGCGGTGGGGAAGGCAAAAGCCGGAGGCAGGGGGCTGTTGACGACATGGCTGCAGGATCACCTGTGAGATGAAGATGCGGTTTGTTCCCCTTGTTGTCAGCAGCTGTCTTTTCCTGACGTCCTGCATGGTCGGGCCGGAATACAGGCCGGACAGGATGAAAGTGCCGGGCCATTTTGCCAGTGAGCCCCACCCCGCCACCAAGGAGGAAATTGCCGAGACGGAAGCCAACCTCCGGGACTGGTGGGCGCAGTTTCACGATCCTGTTCTGGACAGACTGGTGGAGCAGACCATCAGAGGGAATTACGACCTTCAGGTGGCCACCCAGCATGTTCTGGCTGAGCAGTCTGTCCGGCGGCAGGCACAGGCCAACTGGTATCCCCAGCTGGATGCCAATGCGGGTGGGGGAGACAACCGCTACTCCATCAATGTTGACAACTGGCCCCTGCGCCCGGGCAACCCGAACAATCACCCCCATGCGTCTGTGCTGACCTATGGTGCCCGGGCAAGCTGGGAGATTGATGTTTTTGGCCATATCTCCCGGCAGGTGCAGGAGCGTAAGAGGCTGGTGGAAGTCAGCATCGAGGAGCGGCGGGGGCTGCTGCTCTCTCTGCTGAGCCAGCTGGTGACAGACTATGTTGAGCTGCGGACCATCCAGACCCGCATGAGCGTGACAGAGGATTCCATCCGCACGGCTCGGGACAGTACCCAGCTGGTGGAGAGGCTCTTCAATAATGGCGTCGGCAATACGCTGGCCATTGCCCAGTCCCGGACGGAAGAACATGCCGAGCTGGCTCGTCTGCCCCCCTTGCGGGCGCGGCAGGAGCAGCTCATCCATGCTATCAACGTGCTGATGGGTGAGATGCCCGGTAAGGAACAGTCTGATCTTGAAGAGCGGCGGCCCATCCCGACCCTGCCCCCGTTCCCGGCCATGCTGCCTTCCGCCGTGCTGACCAACCGGCCCGACATCCGTTCGGCCGAGCGGCGCTATGCGGCGAGCGTCTCCCGCATCGGAATCACGATTTCCAATCTGTATCCCAATTTCAGCATCCCGCTGACCTTCAATCCCAATGCCTCTGCCGCCTATCAGGCGTTCCAGATTGGAGGGATGAGCTGGAATGTCATGATGATGGCCTCCCTGCCCATCCTGCATGGGGGTAAATACAGCGCCCAGATCGCCCAGGCCAGAAGTGAGGCGGAGGCCAGTCGCCTG
Organism: Parasaccharibacter sp. TMW 2.1888; assembly: GCF_023167265.1. NCBI lineage: Bacteria > Pseudomonadati > Pseudomonadota > Alphaproteobacteria > Acetobacterales > Acetobacteraceae > Parasaccharibacter > Parasaccharibacter sp. TMW 2.1888. Next base: position 632,114 of record NZ_CP030979.1, on the reverse strand, counting down.
CAATATCGTCAGACCGTTCTGAATGCTTTTCGGGAAGTGGAAGACAGCCTCGATGACTGGCATCAGGACAGCGAGCTGGTGCGGGAAGAACGGGAGGCCGCCACGCAGGCCGGTCTGGCCCTGTCCCGTGCCCGCAAGCTCTATGCCGCCGGGCTGACGGGCTATCTGGACGTTCTCAACTCCCAGCAGACCTACCTGTCCCGTCGTGTGGCCGCCGTGTCGGCTACCGGAAAGCGCATGGATGATGCCATCTCGCTCTACATTGCCTTCGGTGCCGGCTGGCAGGGACGGGAGCTTTCCAGCACCACCCTGAAGGTGGAACAGCATGAGAGCAAGGACATGATCCTGCGGGCCTTCAGCCGTTAGGTCATATCTGGCTGGCGGGTGTCCCGGTAAGCCTGCATCGTGCCGAACCGCAGATTGAGGGCCTGTGTTCCTCCTGCCCGGTCGGGCACGTCCATCGTCACGGCCGGGTCCAGCCGCATGGCGTCATGTCCGGCGAGATGGACGATGCCAACAGGACGGTGCGGGAAGGTGACCTCGCAGAGCAGACCTGTCCGTGGATCAATCTGCCACGGTCCCAGATAATTGCATCCGGCAGGCATCAGGGCGGTGGCGTAGCCATCGTGATAGCTTGTCAGGGCCATGGCGAGCTGGCCGGAGCTGAATATCTTGCCGTGCCGCAGGGCTTCTTCCTGCCAGTGGCGGAGCCGGGGCCAGTGCGGAGCCGTGCGGGAGAGGGCGAAAACACCGGCATTGAGGGTGGGGCGCACGCCGATATGACGGCATATCGCCCGGGGCAGCCGGGCCAGACGGGAATTCTTGTACAGGATGGTGCGGAGCTGCACGAGGCCGAAGGGCAGCCAGCGCAGCCGGAACAGCGGCTTGTGCAGGAAGAGTTCCGGCGTGATGGCCAGAGCGTGCGGCGTCTGCTCGGCGGCCTGGAAGAGAAGCTCCACGGCCTGACAGTCCTGCACCCAGGCATCTGCATCGATCCATACCAGCGTGTCATGCTCCGGGAAGAGCTGGTCCAGCCACATCTTGGAGAGTTCGATGGCCAGATTGGGACGCCTGCGCATGGCCCATCGTGAGACATGAGGAAAGGCTCTCGGGGTACGGACAGTGATGCCATTCTGCTCCAGCCATGTGACCTGTTTCCGCTTCAGCCCGCCATCAATGCAGGCGACCGGCAGCCCGGCCAGCTCCGGGAAGCGGCGGATGGAAGCGACCAGCTCCTGAAGCAGGGGAAAATAACGGCTGTCGCTGCCTGTAATGATGAGGCGGCGGGAAAGGTTGGCAGGGGAGGGGCTGTCAGCATGCAGCATGAAGAACTGTCTTTCGGCAAGGTCTGGGAAAGTGTCGGGAAATGCACGGGCAAAAATTCATTCTCTATTGACCTTACCTTACAGGCACACCACTTCTTTGGGGAAGAAAGGTTTTTTCCATGACAGGCACACCAGTACAGTCAGCCGCCGATTTCCTGCGCCCCCGGGTGCAGACCCTCATCAGGGAGGCGGAAGCTGCTGGCTATTCCAGAAGCAGGGTTCTGGCCGTGCTGATCGACCTGCTGGATGATACGGATCTGGAGGATACAGGACAGTAATGGCGACTGACCCATATAAGGTTCTTGGCGTAAGCAGTACAGCGTCGGAGAAGGAAATCCGCAGCGCCTACCGTCGGCTGGTCAAACAGTATCACCCTGACCGCAACCCCGGTGATACCAAGGCGGAGGAGCGCTTCAAGGAGATTGGCAAGGCGTACGAGATTGTCGGTGACGAGGAGAAGCGTGCCCAGTTCGATCGTGGCGAGATCGATGCGGATGGCCAGATGAGGGGTCCCTTTGGCGGGGGTGGTTTTGGTGGCGGTGCCGGGGCCGGTGGCCCAGGTGGTGGCTTTGGCGGATTTGGCGGTTTCTCGGGCGGTGGTTTCAATCCAGAGGATCTGGGGGACATTTTCGGTGCCTTTGGTGGCGGGGGCGGTGGTTTCCGGTCTGCCCGTCCCCGGCGGGGCGAGGACCTGCATGGCGAGCTGCGTATCAGCATGGAGGAATGTGCTCTTGGTACCCGGCGTGATGTCAGCCTTGGTGGAGGGCGTGAGGTGTCCGTCACCATTCCTGCGGGCATCGAGGATGGCAAGACGCTTCGTCTGAGGGGGAAAGGTCAGCCGGGGCAGCCCGGCATGGATGGTCGGCCCGGCCCTGCCGGGGATGTGCTGCTGAAGATTCATGTGGCGGAAGACCCTTATTACAGGCGTGAGGGGCGGAATTTGCGTGTCACGCAGGATGTTGACCTCCATACGGCCATTCTGGGTGGCAAGGTGCATGTCCGTACCCCGGGTGGAACGGTGGCGCTGAAGGTCAAGCCACATTCTGACAGTGGCACGGTCCTGCGTTTGACTGGTCGTGGTATTGCGGCGGATAAACGGCATGAGGCGGGAAATCTGCTGGTGACCCTGCGTGTTGTGCTGGGGACCATTTCGCCGGAGCTGGAAGCCCTCGTGCGGCGTGAAGCCGAGGAGAAAACGGAGAGCTGAGGGCCAGTCCCTGCTGGAGTGTGGTGTGTGGCGGGGTGGTGAAAAAGGAAGGCAGGCCCTCTGTCCCGCTTTGGGATGTGAAGGGCCTGCCTCTGGTGTGTTGGTGATGGCCCTGCAAGGGGTTGGGAGTGGCGGGGAAAGGACGGGTTAGCCATGGTCTGGGGGATGTCTTTCTGGCTGCGTGTCAGACAGTCCAGCGTTCTGGGAGCATTGGTGGCCATCGTGTTTGTTGTGGCCCTGTGTGTGCTGGGCCTGGTGGGGATTGCCCATGTGGATGGGTTCCACCTCGCAGGGGGCTGATTTTTGCGCTAGTGAGGAGGGAGCCAGTGTCCTTCCCGTAACGGAGTAGCGTGCCCTCATGACCGATCAGCAACATTCTGCGGCGTCCTTTTTTGTCGCACGGCGGCAGGCTTTTGCTGTCGTCATGGCCATCGAGCTGTGGGAGCGTTTCGGTTATTACGGCATGCAGGCTGTCCTGACCGTTTTCATGGTCACCCAGCTGCACATGCGGGATCATGACGTTAACCTCATGCAGGGGGGACTGGGATTTTTCATCTACAGTCTTCCTGTTTTGGGGGGGCTTCTGGGGGATCAGTGCCTCGGGACAAGACCCACCATGCTGGTGGGGGCCTTCGGGCTGACAGCCGGATATGGTCTTCTGGCCATGTCTCTTGGCAGTCAGGCTGTTTTCCTTCCGGCCCTGACACTGATTGCCCTCTCCAACGGGTTGTTCAAACCCAATGCGGGGACGCTCGTTCGGCGCATTTACGCCGGGGATGGCACGGCACTGGATGCCGCTTTCACACTCTACTATATGGCCATCAATGTTGGGTCGACCGTCTCCATGCTGCTGATGCCGTGGCTCCAGCAGCGCTATGGGGCGGCTGTGGCCTTTCTGGCCTGTGCCGGGGGGCTGCTGGTCGGGCTTGGCTATTATGCAGTGCGGGCCGGGCGTATGCGGAGGTTTCTTGCCGCACGGGCGGTTGAGGCAGTCCGGCGGCATGGGCCATCCTCCATGCCTGTTCCTCTGGTGGAGCGTCTTTCCACTCCCGTGCTGAAAGGGGCGCTGGGCGCTGGAATCCTGCTGGCCCTGCTGGTGGTCTGGGGATTTTGCACATGGGTGCTGTACAGCCCGGCGCTGGTCCAGCTCTGCATCATTTTGGCAGGGGTGGGGCTTCTTCTGCTCTGGGTCTGGCTTTATGTGCGGGCGAAGGACGGTGAACGGCCCGGTCTGCTGCTGACCTACATCCTCTGTGCTCAGACAATGGCCTACCAGATCTTCTACCAGCAGATGCAGACCTCCCTGACACTGTTTGCCATGCGGGATGTCTCTGGCGTGTACCAGCTGGGGTCATGGCGGCTGTTCACCGTGTCGGCAGGCCAGTTCCAGGCGCTCAATCCGATCGCTGTCATGCTGTTCAGCCCGCTGCTGGCATGGCTGTACCGTCGTCATGCGGGTAAGGGGCAGGATGCTTCACCCGCCATCAAGATACTGCTCGGTTATGGCTTGGTCGCTCTGGCTTTTTGCATCTGGTGGTTGGCCGCTGGCCATAGCACGGGGCTTGTTTCGCCGTGGGTCATGGTGGCCGGGTATGGCACCATGTCCCTCGGGGAGCTGCTGACCATCGGTCTTGGGTTGGCCATTGTGGCCCGTTATGCCCCGGCCCGTGTCAGCGCAGTGCTGATGGGGGCCCTGTTCCTGCTCTGGGGGGTCGGCATGTATCTGGGGAGCCTGGTGGCTGATCTCGCCAGTGTTCCGGCCGATGGTGGGGGCAGCCTGGCGGGTTATGCTGCCCTGTTCCGGGAACTGTTTCTGGGGTGTGTGGGGCTGTGTGTTGTGCTGGCCCTGCTTCTGCCGCTGACCCGCCGCCTCGGGCAACAGCATCGTAGCTGGACGGTAAATAAACCGGCAACGGTCACATGAACTTGAAGAGGTGGATGACGACTGATCTGGTATAGACAGATTTCACCACTGGAAGTCAGCGATAAAATTTATATAAAGGGACGGTGTCATCCTTTGCCGCAGTGCCGCTTGTGGCCTGTCTGGCATTGTCGTGCTGAAGGCTGCCATGGCGCATCTGGCCTTCAGGTTCCTGTCCTGATCAACGGCTATGAAGGCTAATCTATGCGTGGAATGTGGCAAAAGGCTGGTACAGCAGCAGTAGGTGTCGCTTGGATGCTGGGAGGCCATGCCGTTTTTGCGCAGGATGCTGCCGGGCCGGCTGCCGTGAAGGAGAAAGCGGCAGCAGGTGGGGAGATCACGACGGCCCAGAGGGATGAGCTGTTGAAGGAGCGGAATTACGGTGCGCCTGCAAGGGATGAGCAGCGTGCTTTCGGGTCCGTGCCTCTCCCGATCCCGGGTGACGTCTTCTCCCGCGGGGCCAGTGAGCAGGCTTCACCAGAGAAGCAGAAGGGGCTTTTCCCCAACAGCTGGCACGATTTTGCCAATCAGGATGGGTTTTTTGGTGACCCCTGGGGCGCACGGAGCTGGCTGGCCGATCATGGCGTGACGATCGGCGGGCGTTACTTTCAGGACACCGCAGGCAATCCGTTCGGGGGGAAATCCCGTGCGGTCCGCTATGCGGATGAAGAGGCCCTGTCTCTGGATTTCAACCTGAAGAAGCTGCTGGGCGTTGCCTTCAATGCGGGCACACTGCACTTCCTGACACTGGCCCGTCAGGGGGCCGGGCTGGGAAACACGTTGCCGGCTGTTGACAGCCCGATGGAAATTTACGGGGCCGGTGAGACCATGCGCCTTGGCCGCCTCAGCTGGGAAATGCACTGGAACAAGTACGTACATACCGAGGTTGGTGAGATCAACACGGAGAATGACTTCGAGCAGTCTTCCACCTACTGGGGGGCCAACCTGTACTGCCAGTTCCAGAACAACGGCATCTGCGGGATGCCACAGTCCATTGCCATGAATTCGGGTTACGGCTTCTATCCGACGGCCCATCCCGGTGCGTGGATCAAGCTCTATCCGGCGGGGAATGACCATTATCTGGTGCAGTTCGGGGCTTACAGTGTGGACCCGACGATCACCGGCGTGCGGAATGGCTGGAAGATGAACCTGCACGGGGCGACAGGTACCTATCTGCCGTTCCAGCTGGGCTGGCATCGGGGCGGGACGGATGATTATAGCGGCCCGTTACAGACGAACGTGAAGATCGGCGGCTATTGGGACACGTCCGAGGTCAAGAACGTCTATGGCCAGATGGGAACATATTACATTCCGGCTTCTGCGGCGCAGGATGCGCCCGTCTCCAAGGTGAGGGGCCGGTTTGGTGGGTGGTTCCAGTTTGACCGCATGTTGCAGCGGGATGGAGCGGACCCGCACCGGGGAACGGCGTTTTTTGCCTCCTTCACATGGGGCGATCCCCGCACGGCCATTGCGCCCTATTTTGTGACGGCGGGTATTACCCGGAAGGGAACGTTCGCCAGCCGCCCCAATGATACAATCAGTTTTGGCATGAAGGCCCTCTGGGCCAATCCGAAGGTCACACACTGGATCGAACATCTCCAGCACACGGGCCGGGGTGCCGGGCTGTATGCTCCGCATTCGGAAGAAGCCATCGAACTCAATTATGGATACTGGCCCACACGCTGGCTGCTGCTGCGGCCCGGCTTGCAGTATCTCTGGAGTCCCGGTGCTCTGAAACGGTACAAGGATGCCATGCTGATTGATCTGGAATCAGCCATTTCTTTCTGAGGTCATCCCGCCTGCTGCAGGTCACAAAAGGTCGTCTTTGGGACGGCCTTTTTTCATTTTCGGCAGCGGAATATCACTTTTCATCCCATTCTGTCTGTTCTGGATATTGTCCCGCTTTTCAGAAGGTGGATATACTTACGATACCGGAACAATAGGTGGGGTGGCTCAATGCGGTATTGGCAGTATCTTCTGGTGGTCGGGGTGTGCGGTGGAGCTGTGTCATGGCTGGAAGGCGCACAGGCCGCTCCCAGCGAGCAGGGGGGGCCCGTTCAGGCCACGCTGGCCGGCACGTCCTCTTCTCCCGCTCCGGCAGCTCCATCACCCGCCCCGGTGGCGGCTCCCAGTGCTGTCCAGCCTGCCGCACCGGCCGGGAAGAGCTGGTTTTCCGACATTGATGTCGGTCTCCAGATTGAGGGCGGGGCCATGGCCAATACGGGCCATCCTGGAAATGGCATGAATTTCGGTCAGCTTCTCCAGTCCCACAGTGATACGGGGATGCTCAATCAGGTCGCCCTGACCATCACCAAACCCGTTGACCCGATTGGTGACGGTTACGGGCTGGGGGCGAACATCCAGATGCTTTATGGTTCTGATGCCAGAGCTTACGTCATCACGGGGATTTCAGACCGCTGGCTGGATCATCATCGCTACCAGCTTACCCCCATTCAGGCCAACATCGCCCTGCATATGCCGTGGCTGACGAAAGACGGGCTGGACATGCAGCTGGGCATCCTGTCCTCCCCCATGGGGGTGGAGGTGCTGAATCCGGCAGGGCGGGCCTTCTACACCATGTCCTATACGGCGCAGTATTCCAATCCGTTCGAGCATGTCGGCTTCTATGGGCAGTGGCACCTGAATTCGCATTACGCTGTTCTGTTCGGGATGGATGCCGGGAACCAGAAATCATTTGGCCGGGGCAACAACAATGGCGAACCGGCCGGTTATGTGGGCTTCAATGCCAGCCAGCTGGCAGGAGGTGCCCTGTCCCTGACCTATCTGCTGCGGGTCGGGCCGGAAGACCCCCGCCGTGCGCTGGGCAGCCACCGGGCGCATGAGGCGCAGCGTTTCTGGAACGACCTCAACGCCACATGGCAGATCAACCCCAAATGGAGCCTGACAGCCGAGGCCACGCAGGTTCATGATGAGGGGCTGGATGCCAATACATGGAGCGGCGTCATCTGGGGAGCTTATGCGGCAACATCCACCCTGACCTTCAATGCCCGGGCGGAAGTCTATCGGGACAGCACGGGCCAGTTTGTCGTGCAGTACCCGGAGGACACGGGCTATGGCCGGTCACTGCTCGGCCTGCCCGCCCGGACCTACAGCGCCCCGGCAACGACGTATGGCGACCTGTCCTTCAATGCCGTGTGGCGGCCGAATATCGGCCATCATGTCAAGCTGCTTCAGATCCGTCCGGAAATCCGGTTTGACCGTTCGTTGAACAACACCCGGCCTTTTGCGGATTTCCGGCATCAGAACCGTATTCTGATTGGCGGAGACGTGACGCTCGGTTTCTGAGGGGGAATTTCAGCCACGCCCCCGGTATCCGGGCACATCCTGTGCGGGAATCCAGACATCGTCCGGGGCGGGGCCTGTCTGCCAGAAGACGTCGATCGGCATCCCGCCACGAGGGTACCAGTAGGCCCCGATGCGCAGCCATTCCGGGTCCAGCAGTTCGACAAGGCGTGTGGCGATGGTTACCGAGCAGTCTTCATGGAAGGCTCCGTGATTGCGGAAACTGGTGAGGTAGAGCTTGAGGGACTTGCTCTCCACGATCCAGTCCCGTGGGATGTAGTCGATGACGATATGGGCAAAGTCCGGCTGTCCCGTCACCGGGCAAAGGGAGGTGAATTCCGGAGCGGTGAAACGGACAACATAACGCCGCCCTTTATGGGGAGCCGGGACACGCTCCAGCTCGGCGGTTTCAGGCGACTCCGGCTGTACGGTCTGTCGGCCAAGCTGGCTGAGGCTTTCCGTGCCGGGGGCGGTGGGGCCTTTGGGGGGATGGGTGGTCATGAAACGGCTCCTTTTCTGCTGGAATGAGAAAGATGAAGGCATGAAATACGATGCTGCATGGCTTGATACACGGTTCGGATTTGCAAAAAAATCAGTTTCGGTGCAGTAAGGGCACCATTCTGTCCCAATCTGTCACTTCCTGAAAGATCGTCCATGGACATCCGTAACATTGCCATTATTGCCCATGTCGATCATGGGAAAACAACACTCGTGGATCAGCTGCTCCAGCAGTCCGGCACCTTCCGTGAGAATCAGGCCGTCACCGAGCGTGCGATGGACAGCAATGATCTCGAGCGTGAGCGCGGGATCACCATCCTGGCCAAATGTACTTCCGTCGTGTGGAAGAACACCCGCATCAACATCATCGACACTCCGGGCCATGCCGACTTCGGTGGTGAGGTGGAGCGCATCCTGAGCATGGTCGATGGGGCTGTGATCCTGGTGGATGCCGCCGAAGGTGCCCTGCCGCAGACCAAGTTCGTGCTGGGCAAGGCCCTGGCCCGTGGTCTGCGCCCGATGGTTGTCGTCAACAAGGTGGACCGTGGCGACGCCCGCCCGGACGAGGTGCATGACGAGGTGTTCGACCTCTTCGCCGCCCTCGGTGCCAATGACGAGCAGCTGGACTTCCCGATGCTGTATGCGTCCGGCCGCCAGGGCTGGGCGGATACGGAGCTGGAAGGCCCCCGTGAGAACCTGCACCCGCTGTTCGACCTCGTCCTGAAGCACGTGCCCAGCCCGGGCCTGGACAAGGACAAGCCGTTCGCCATGGTCTCCACCATTCTGGAGAGCGACAACTTCCTTGGCCGTATCCTGACAGGCCGCATCGAGCAGGGCCGTGCGAAGGTGAACATGCCCATCCGTGCCCTGCGGGCTGATGGCAGCGTGGTCGAGACAGGCCGCATCACCAAGCTTCTGTCCTTCCGTGGTCTGGACCGTGTGCCCGTCGAGGAAGCCGAAGCGGGCGACATCGTGGCCATTGCCGGTCTCTCCGAGGCCACCATTCCCGACACGCTGGCCGAGCCGTCCATCGAGGAGCCGCTGCCCTCCACACCGATCGACCCGCCGACCCTTTCCATGACCTTCCGCATCAATGATGGTCCGCTGGGTGGCCGTGAGGGCAAGAAGGTGACGTCCCGCCAGATCCGTGACCGTCTCTTCAAGGAGACGGAAGGCAACGTGGCCATCAAGGTGACGGACAGCCCGGAAAGCGAGGCTTTCGAGGTTGCCGGCCGTGGTGAGCTTCAGCTGGGCGTGCTGATCGAGAACATGCGTCGTGAGGGGTTCGAGCTGACCATCGGCCGTCCCCGTGTGCTGTTCCGTGAGAATCCGGAAACGGGTGAGCAGGAAGAGCCGTTCGAGGAAGTCGTCATCGATGTGGACGAGCCTTATTCCGGCGTGGTCGTGGAGAAGATGTCCCTGCGCAAGGGCGTGATGCAGGACATGCGTCAGTCCGGCGGTGACAAGGTCCGCCTGACCTTCATGATCCCCTCCCGTGGTCTGATCGGCTATCACGGCGAGTTCCTGACCGATACCCGCGGGTCCGGTCTGATGAACCGTCTTTTCCACTCCTACCAGCCGCATGCTGGTGCGATTGAAGGCCGCCGCAACGGCTCCCTGATCTCTGCCGAGGATGGTGCGACGACTCCGTATGCGCTTTTCTCCCTTCAGGATCGTGGGACGCTCTTCGTGGATGCGGGTGAGAAGATCTACACCGGCATGATCCTCGGTGAGCATTCCCGTGAGAATGATCTGGAAGTGAACGCCGTGCGTGAGAAGAAGCTCACGAACATGCGTGCCTCCGGCAAGGATGATGCCGTTGTGCTGGTTCCGCCCCGCAAGATGAGCCTCGAGCAGGCCATTGCCTACATCGAGGATGACGAGCTGGTGGAGGTCACGCCGTCTGCCATCCGTCTGCGCAAGCGTTATCTGGACCCGCACGAGCGCAAGCGTGCCGCCCGTGGTGCGAAGGGCTGAGGCCCGGACTTCCGTTTTGGGTCATGAAAAAGGCCGGGGCGTCTGCTCCGGCCTTTTTCCATGTCAGGCTGTATCAGATGTCTGCCCCTCTGTGGCATGATGGCGGGGCTTCACAAGGGAAGAAGGGAAAATGTCATGACCAAGAGTCTCTATGCGACCATGAAAGCCCTGCCCGGCCACCGGGAGAAGGTGGCCAGCCTGCTGACGGCTCTGGCCGAGAACGTGCGGGCCGAGCCGGGTTGCGTGCGGTTCGTGGTGTACACGCTGGAAGATGAGCCGGACCTGTTCCATGTCGAGGAAAGCTACCGGGATGAGGCGGCCTTCAAGGCCCATATGGGGACCGAGCATGGCCGTGTGTTCAACAAGGCCATCGAAACCCTTGTTGAAGGTGGTGCCTCCAGGGTCGTGTTCCTGAAGGGCGTTGCCTGAACGGGGACCATCCGGCAGACGAAAAAAAGCAGGTGTCCCGTCATAGGGCACCTGCTTTTTCCATGGGCGGTGGGTGGGGGAGCCGTATCAGGGCGTGCCCGGCTGGCCCCGGCTTGTGGAATGTTCAAAGCGCAGGGCCTTGTCAGGATGGGCGACATGGTGGGCCGCATGGGCGGCCACGGCTCCCTCCGAGAAGCCCTGAAGGATCAGCTTCATCTTGCCGGGATACTGGGCCACGTCGCCAATGGCGAAGATGCCTTCCAGACTGGTCTGCATGGTGGCGGGATTCACGGGGATGGTGCTGCGCTGTGTCTCCAGCCCCCATGCGGCCACCGGGCCAAGGTCGGTTGAGAGACCGTAGAAAGGCAGCAGCACGTCCGCTTCCAGAGAGCGGACCGTGTCATCCATGGCGATGAGGTCCACATGGGTCAGCTGGCCGTTTTCGCCCTTCAGGCCGTGCAGCTGGTAGGGAACGGCTTTTTCGATGGCCCCGGCGGTGATCTTGGCCTCGATCTGCGCCAGTGTCTCCGGTGCCCCACGGAAGCGGTCCCGCCGGTGGACGAGATAGACCTTTTCGGCAATGTCGGAGAGGGAGAGGGCCCAGTCCAGCGCAGAATCTCCGCCCCCGGCCACAACGATGCGCTTGCCGGTGAAGTCGGCCCGTTTTTTCACATAATACTGCACGGCCCCGCTGCGCTCATAAGCGTCCAGCCCGTCCAGCGGAGGGCGGTTTGGCCCGAAGGCACCAGCACCGGCAGCGATGATGATGGCCTTGGCATGGATGGTATCGCCACGCTCATTCTTCAGGGTGAAGGCCCCCGGCCCACCTTCCAGATGGCTGACCCGGCTGCCGAGAAGGCGGGGCACGTTGAAGGGAGCGATCTGCTCTTCAAGGGCGGCAATCAGGTCACCTCCGGTGATGGAGGGATGGGCCGGAATGTCGTAGATCGGTTTTTCCGGGTACAGGGCCGCACATTGCCCGCCCACACTGTCCAGAACATCCGTCAGGATGCAGTCCAAGCGTAACATCCGGCATTCAAAGGCGGCAAAAAGTGCCGTGGGGCCTGCGCCAATGATGGCGACATCTGTCGTGTGGGAAGAAGCTGCATGTGTCATGCTGGTATTCATAAGCATTTTTTTGCCGCTCGAGTAGAGGTTTGTTGGGCCATGTTAGCCCGGAACAGGCTCCATTGGCTGGTTCTGCTGAGAGAAACGGCCGGGGGTTGTGGGGCTCCCTCTTGTGTCCGGGGGAGGCTTCAGCAATGCTGGCGCCTGTTACGGGTAGCGATACGGGGCGTTGTGTCTGATGGACGTGCATCTTTCTTCTCAGCAGCAGACAGTGCTTCTGGCACGGCATCTTGCGGACATGGTGCGACAGGGGGACTGTGTGGCCCTTCAGGGTGAGATGGGAGCCGGCAAAAGTACGTTTGCCCGGGCACTGATCCGCCATATGGCTGGTGATGAGGCTCTGGAGGTCCCCAGCCCGACCTTTGCGCTTGTCCAGCCTTACGAGACGAAAGCCGGAACGGTGTTCCATTATGACCTCTGGCGACTTTCCGGGCCGGATGAACTTTATGAACTCTCATGGGATGATGCCTGTGAAAGCATCATGCTGGTGGAGTGGCCCGATCGTGCTGAGGATATGCTGCCAGCCGGGGCCCTGCATCTGACATTTGCGCAGGGGACCGGCGAGGAGGCCCGCATCGTGACCCTGCATGGCTGGCCGGAGGAACGGTTGAAGGCCTTGTCCTCTTTTTCTGAAGGGAGGAGAGGCTGATGGGACAGGCACATCCGCTCAATATTGCAACCATTCCGGCATCCTGTCCGTTTCTGGATACGGTCGTGCAGAACTGGCTGGAGCGTGTGGGGGTGGAGGCTGGCCCGGACGGGCGCAGCGGTGGTGACAATGGCACGATTCTGGTGCCTGGCCGCCGTGTGGCCCGTGCCTTGATGGAAGCCTTCCTGCGGGTTCTGGATGGCCGTCCGGCCCTGCTGCCTGCCATCGTGGCTCTGGGAGATGTGGAGCAGCAGAGCCTGTTTCCCATGACGGTTGATGAGACTGTTCCGCCTTCTGTGGGGCCGGTTTTCCGGCTGGCCATTCTGGCCCGGCTGATTCTGGCGGCACCTTTTTTCACGACCGTATCAGGCCGGGACGGCGGTACGATCGACCGGGTCTGGCCGCTGGCGCAGGCTCTGGCAGAGCTGATGGATGATGCCGAGCGGAATGGTGTGGACTTATATGAAGCCCTGCCGAAAGCCGTGGCTGATGATTTTGCCGGACACTGGCAGAAGACGCTGGAGTTCCTTCGGATCGTCACGGAAGCATGGCCTGCCATTCTACGGGAGGAAGAGCGTAGCAACATCATGGCCCGTCAGGTCGCCCTGATTGAGGCGCAGGCCCGCCTCTGGGCGGATATGCCGCCGGATTATCCGCTCTGGGCCGTAGGCTTTGTGGATGGGTCTGCCGGGGTGGCCACGGCGCTGGAGGCTGTGGCGGCCCTGCCACGAGGCATGGTGGTCTTTCAGGGGCTGGATTGCGGCATGGAGGATGAGTGGTGGAACCAGCTTCCTCCCACCCATCCACAGGCCCTGTTTCGTGAATTCCTGTCCCGGGCCGGGATAAATCGGGCGGATATTGCCATATGGGGATATCCGCTGCGGCCGGAGCGGGAAAATCTTTTCCAGCATGTCATGTTGCCAGAGGCAGGCATTGCCTGCTGGGGGCAGCCGGTGGGTGATGTCCGTCCTTCTGGCATCAGTCTGCTGCCAGCAGCGGATTCGCAGCAGGAAGCGCAGGCCATTGCCCTGATCCTGCGGGACGTGGCCAGCCAGCCGGGGCGCTCCGGTGCTCTTGTGACGCCGGATCGTGGTTTGGCCGACCGTGTCCGGGCGGAGCTTCTGCGTTTTGGCATCCATGCGGATGATAGTGCAGGAGAGCCGCTGGTCCGTACCCCTGCGGCCGTATTCCTGCGGCTGATCGCCCAGGCCGTGACGGCCCGGTTCAGCCCGGTGGCATTGCTGTCCGTTCTCAAGCATCCGCTGGCAGCTCTGGGGGGGAGCCCCGGCCGTGCCCGGGCCAGTGCCCGCCTTCTGGAAAGGCGGCTGCTACGGGGGCCGGCTCCCCAGCCGGGGATGGATGGACTGCGCCATGCTCTTGAGGCTTTGCAGGAGGCGCAGCAGACGGATAATGGCTATCAGGCTGATGCACCAGACAGCCCGGAACGCCTCGCAATATTTCTGGACAGGATGGAAGAAGCGTTCAGGCCCCTGCTGGGGCTGGAGTCAACCGCCCGTGTGCCAGAGCTTCTGGCTGCTCTTCTGGAGACAGCCGAACAGCTCGCAGCGGTGGAGGGTGAGGGGTACGAGGCTGACCAGCCCCGCCCTGGGTCCCGCCTTTGGCTGGGGGAAGATGGCGGGGCCCTGTCCCGGCATTTCGTGGAGCTGATGAGCCATACGGGGGACTTGCCACCCCAGCCCCTGAGAGCACTGGAGGGGTTTCTGACGTCCAGCATGGCGGGCAAGACTTTGACAGGGCTGCGGGGCTACCAGGGGGGTGTGGAACTCGCCCATCCCCGAATCTCCATCTATGGCGTGCTGGAAGCCCGCCTGCTGGCTTTTGATACCGTCATTCTGGGAGGGCTGAATGAAGGCAGCTGGCCTCCCGCAGCGGAATCCGGCCCGTGGATGAGCCGCCCGATGCGCCAGCGTGTCGGCCTGCCGTCACCGGAGCGGCGGATTGGTGCACAGGCGCATGACTTTGTATCTGCTGCCCTGTCGTCGGAGCAGGTCATCCTGTCCAATGCCCAGCGGCGGGAAGGGTCACCCGCCGTCCCGGCCCGGTGGCTGATGCGCCTTTCAGCGTTTCTGGAAGGGAGGCAGATCACGCTTCCCGTTCACCCGGCATTGGCGTGGCAGACCATGCTGGACATGCCTGCCGGGGAGGCAAAGCCCGTAGCTCCCCCCAAGCCACGGCCTCCCCTGTCTCTGCGCCCCCGGCGGCTGAGCATTACCCAGCTGGATACGCTCAAGCTGGACCCCTACACCATCTATGCCCGTCATGTGCTGGGGCTGAAGGTTCTGGCCCCGCTGGAAGAAGGGGCGGAACACGCCGATTACGGGAAGATCGTCCATACGGCTCTGGAGCGCATGATCAGGGAGCATCCCGGTACATGGCCGGCCCATGCGGCACAGATTCTGCACCGTCATTTTGATGATGCCCTTGATGAGGCCCTGGTGAATCCGGCTCTTGCCAGCTGGTGGCGGCCTCGCCTGCATCGTATTGCCGACTGGGTACTGGCGCAGGAGCACTGGCGTCATGTGGGGCGGCTGAACTGTACGTCTCATACAGAGGTCTCTCTGGCATATACGCTACGGGGCCTGCCGGGTGGTGACTTCCATATTACAGGACGGGCCGACCGGATTGATCTGTGGAATACGCCGGGGCAGGAGGACACCACGGGGCGCATCCTTGATTACAAGACAGGAACACCCCCTGAAAGCAACGAGGTGATCGCAGGCTGGTCATCCCAGCTGGTGCTGGAGGCTGCCTTTCTGAAAGAGGGTGCTTTCGAAGGCCTGCCTGCCGTGGAAACGGACGCGTTGGCCTATTGGAAACTGAGCGGCGGAGAGGAACCCGGCAAGGAAGTGGTCATTCCCTCCGTGAAGGCAAAAGTGACGCTGGGTGATCTGGTTGGCCCGGCTCTTGAGCAGCTGCGGACTCTTCTGACGGATTATGACGATCCATCCCGGCCTTACCGGTCTCAGCCATGGGCAGGGAAAGAGCACCGTTACAGCGATTACACCCAGCTTGCCCGTGTGGCGGAATGGCGTCTGGCAGGAGACGATGAAGAATGATCCAGCTTGCATCACAGGGACAGGATAACCATCAGCGGGCCCTGAAAGAGGCCAATACGGCACAGAAAAAGGCCTCGAATCCCATGGCTTCCGTCTTTGTGTCGGCCTCGGCAGGGTCGGGGAAGACAAAGCTGCTGATTGACCGGCTGTTACGTCTCATGCTGCCACTGGAACAGATTGGTGAGGATGGGCAGCCTGTCCTTCTGGACGGGTCGGAGCCTTCCCGCATCCTGTGCCTGACTTATACGAAAGCCGCTGCCGCTGAGATGGCGCATCGTCTGCAAAGCCATCTCGGTCGCTGGGTGTCTCTTTCAGATGAAAGACTGGGAGAGGCACTGACTGCACTGGATGTGCCCAACACGGCTGCTACACGGGAGTGTGCCCGTGGGCTGTTCCTGAAAGTGCTGGATGCGCCGGGCGGTTTGCAGATTGAAACCATTCATGCCTTCTGCCAGTCCCTTCTGCGGCGCTTCCCACTGGAGGCAGAGCTGGACCCGCATTTCGTCCTGATGGAAGAGGCGGACGGACAGATGGCCCTTCGCCGTGCGCTGGAGGACAGTCTGGCGCAGAATCAGGACCCTGTGCAGGTTCTGGCAGGCCTGACCGGTTTTGACAGGCTGATGGGCCTGCTTGGGCAGTTCAATGCTCAGTCAGGTCTGCTTCAGCCCCTGTTGCGGCTTTGGGAGATGTGGCCGGAGCGGGTGCAAGAGGCCTATCAGGGGCTTCTTGATGTAGGGAGCGAGTTTTCAGAGGTTCTGAAGGTCGAAGCCTGCCAGCTGGAAGATGAAGCGGCATGGCGGGCGGACATTCAGGCAGCTTTGCCGCAGCTGGCGCCTTCCAAAAGGGAAAAGTTCGAAACGTTCCTGAGATGGCTGGAGTGTGACAATCCTGCCGAGCGGGATGATGCCTTCCTGCTGTCGCTCCTGTTCACGAAGGAAGGCGGGGTCATGGACATGAGCCGCCATCTGGGGGCCAAGGCCCGCAAGGCGGCCCCTGATTTGGTACAGCGTCTTCTGGATGAAGCCAGACGCCAGCAGGAGATGCAGGAGCGTATCCGTATCCAGCGGCTTCTGGAGATCAACACGGCTTTTCTGTCCCTTGCCCTGCCGGTCATGGGGCGTTTTGCCGATGAGAAAAGAAACCGTGGCACGGTCGATTATAATGATCTGATCGCCCGGACGAGGGCTGTCCTGCGGGAGCCGGGGGCAGCATGGGTGCTGTACAAGCTGGATGGCGGTATCGACCATCTTCTGCTGGATGAGGTGCAGGACAATTCCGGCCTGCAATGGGAAATTGCCGGGGCCCTGACGACAGATTTTTTCTCTGGTTCCGGCGTGCGGGAGGACATGCCCCGTCCCCGGACCATCTTTGCGGTGGGGGATTTCAAGCAGTCCATCTACAGTTTCCAGGGCGCAGAGCCGGAACAGTTCCACAAATGGCGGCAGGAATTCGCTCGCCGTGTGAAGAATGCCGGTCTTCTCTGGGAGGAACCTCAGCTCAATGTGTCGTTCCGGTCCCTCTCGCCGGTTCTGAAATTTGTTGATGCCGTTTTTGCGGGAGAGGCTGCACGGGACGGCCTGCGGGAGCCGGGGGAAGATGGCAGGCTCATCCACCGTTCGGCCCGGTCCGGCGGTGGGGGGCGTGTGGAGCTGTGGCCTCTGGTACCTGTGGATGGGACAGCCGGAGAAGTGCCTGATCCATGGCGTGCGCCGGAGAAGAACGAGGATCAGCGTAGCACCCAGCAGCGTCTGGCCGATGCGCTGGCCACGCATATACGGGCGCAGATCGGCCGTCCGCTCCAGTCGGATACGGCCCCGCTGAAGGCCGGAGAGGTGATGATTCTGGTGCCCAAGCGCTCCGCCTTCCTGCGGGCGCTGATTCGGGCCCTGAAGGCACGGGATGTGCCGGTGGCCAGCTTCATCAGCAGCGGGCTGGTGGAGCAGCCAGCCGTGCAGGACCTGATGACCCTCTGTGATGCGCTGCTTCTGCCGCAGGATGATCTCAGTCTGGCCAGCGTGCTGACATCCCCCCTTGGTGGGTTGAGTGATGAGTCTCTCATGGCCCTGGCCACGGCGGATGGGCAGCGGCGTGAGCTGGGGCGGGGCGGGATGCCGCTCTGGAGTCTTCTGGCCCGGCGGCATGAGGAGCGGCCGGAATGGCGGGCGGCATGGGAGCGGTTGCAGGCCCTCTACAAACGTGTGGATTATGATTCACCCTACGAGATTCTCATGCAGGCGCTGGGTGTGCAGGGGGGACGGACCCGCCTTCTGGCCCGTCTTGGTGCTGAAGCTGCCGAACCGGTGGATGAACTGTTGACGGTCGCCCTGACATATGAAACCCAGCATCCGCCATCCCTCCAGGGTTTCCTGCACTGGCTGCGTGCCAGTACGGTGGAGAGCAAGCGTGAGGTGGAGGCCGAGATTGATGCCGTGCGCATCATGACGGTCCATCGGTCCAAGGGGTTGCAGGCCCGTCTGGTCATTCTGCCTGATATGACAGGGACGGCTGGCCGGCCTGACCCTCTGCTCTGGACAGAGCTGGATGCCGATATGCCGGAGGGTGGCCTTGCGGATGATGCGTTACATGGGCCGCTCTGGATACCACAGGTCAAGATGGGGACGGAGCGGACATGGGAGCTTCTGGCACACCAGCAGGCCCGCCAGAAGGAGGAGAAGAACCGTCTGCTCTACGTGGCTCTGACACGTGCCAGTGATGCGTTGCTCATCTGTGGCTGGAAGCCAAAGAAGAACAGCAGTCAGAGCTGTTGGTATGATCATTGTCTGGCTGGCATGAACCGTCTGAAAGAGCAACTGGGAGAGGAGGCTGTCGGTTCGTCCGGGGATGGGCATGATGATCTGGAGAGTCTCTTCCGGATGGGATTGACGGTGAAGGATGAACCTTTCGCAGGAGACTGGGAGGGGGAAAGTCTTGTGCTGGAGATGCCCGTCATGGCTTCGGCAGTAGCGGGGATACGTCCCGATGCGGCGCCGGTCCGGCCTGCTCTGCCTGCCTGGATGGGACAGGCACCGGACTGGCAGGTGACCCCTGCCCCCCATGAGGATGCCCTGGCCCGTCCGCTGGCCCCAAGCCGACCGGAAGCGGCGGCCTATGGGCCATTGCCTGCGGCCCGGTCCCCTTTGGAGATCATGCGGGAGGGGCTGGTCATTCCACAGCCGGCCCGTCGCCGTCAGGATGCCATGGAGCGGGGGACGCTGGTCCACAGGCTGCTCCAGTTCCTGCCGGACCTGCCCGCATCAGAGCGGCGGCTGAAGGCCGAAGCATGGCTGCGGCATACCATGCCGGGGTTGGCGGAGGAGGACGTGACCAGTCTGGCAGGGCATGTGGTTTCTGTCGTGGAGATGGATGTTCTTGCGCCGCTTTTCGGGCCGGGGAGCCGGGCCGAGCAGGGTGTGTCCGGTACGCTGGGCCGCCCGGGGGACGGGTCGGGTCGGGTCGTGCTGGGGCAGGTGGACCGCTTCCGCTTTGATGGACAGACGGTCTGGCTCTGCGATTACAAGACGGGCCGCCCCCCATCCCGGCCGGAGCGTGTACCATCGGCCTATCTGGGGCAGATGGCCAGCTACCGGCGTGTCATGCAGGGGCTGTATCCCCATTGTCCCGTGCGGTGTTTCATTGTCTGGGTGGATGGGCCTGCCGTGACGGAGCTGCCGGAGTCTCTGCTGGCTGCACAGGAAAACCTCCCCCGATGACCGGGGCATGGCATGATGTCTGTTACCCTCTGTTTATCATAGAGAAAACATATTACGCTGCACGGCAATACCTGTTTCTCAAGTAGATGGTCCATCTGCGAAGGTAACAGGACCGGAGAAGTCATGATTTCATGAGGGCGTATGAGGCCCCGGTCATGGTGGGGTGTGCTGCTGGTCACTGCGTCTGATCTATGGCAGAGACACTACAGGTGAGATCGTGTTTGTGTGGGGAAGGATCATATCATGAGCGAGCATACAGTAGCTGTGACGGATCAGAGCTTTGAGGCGGATGTCCTGAAGGCTGAGGGATTTGTTCTGGTGGATTTCTGGGCAGAATGGTGCGGTCCCTGCCGTATGATTGCCCCGGCGCTGGATGAGATCGGCAGGGATTACAAGGGGCGTGTCACGGTGGCAAAGGTGGATATCGACTCCAACCCGGAGACCCCGACGACCTTTGGTGTGCGCAGCATTCCGACGATGATCCTCTTCAAGGCGGGCAAGCCGGTTGCCCAGCAGATGGGCGCCCTGCCGAAGAGCCAGCTCAAGGCATGGCTGGAGGCCCATATCGATTGATGCCGTTTTGCCATGGCGGATGGCATGAGGCCCGGATGGCAGGGGTTACCCTGCTGCCGGGCCGTTTTCATAAAGGGGGAGCGCATGAGGGAGATGGTCAGTTTCCGGCAGACGGTGTAGAATGGCCGCCATGTCAAAAAAGCCTGATTTTCCTGCCCCTGTCATGATCACTACCTCGGCTGGGGTAGCATTCCTCTGTGAGAAGCTGCGTCACGAACCGTTCGTGACGGTGGATACGGAGTTTGTACGGGAAAGAACCTACTGGCCCCGCCTGTGCCTTGTCCAGCTTGGTGGTTGTGAGGATGTTGCCCTGATTGATGCCTGTGTGCCGGGCATTGACCTGTCTCCCTTGGCGGCTCTTCTGGCAGAGCCTGCGTGCGTGAAGGTTTTTCATGCTGCCCGGCAGGACCTTGAGATTTTCCTCCATTTATTCGACCAGCTGCCCGTCAATGTGTTTGATACGCAGGTAGCAGCCATGGTGGCCGGGTTTGGTGAGCAGGTCGGGTATGACAATCTCGTGTCTGCCATGACAGGCCAGGGCATCGACAAGTCACACCGTTTCAGCGATTGGGCAGCCCGGCCTCTTTCAAAGGCGCAGATCGCCTACGCCAGTGCGGATGTGACCCATCTGCGGGTCATTTATGAAAAGCTGTTGGGCCAGCTGGAGGAACAGGGCCGCCTGCCCTGGGTGAAGGATGAGCTTGCGGCTTTGGGGGAAGTCAGCCTCTTCCGGCCGGATCCCAGAGGGCTCTGGATGAAGCTGAAACCCCGCACAGGCAACAGGAAGGTACTGGCTGTCCTGCGGGAGGTGGCTGCATGGCGGGAAGAAGCGGCCCAGCAGGCGGATATGCCCCGCCAGCGAATCATTCGTGATGAAAGCCTGCTGGAGATTGCCGTGGCCCGTCCGCATGATAGCGGGACGTTGGCACGGATCCGTGGTGTCACGGCTGATTTTGCCAGAAGTGATCTGGGGCGTGATCTGCTGGCTGCCGTACAGCGGGGGGAGCAGTGCCCGGAGAGCGAGCGGCCGGAACTGCCGCACAAACGCAAGGCGGAGCGGCCCCGTGCGCCTTCCGGTGTGCTGGCTCTGCTCAAGGTTCTTCTTACGGCCCGGAGTGAGGAAGGGCGCGTGGCAGCCCGGCTGATTGCCTCCTCGGATGAGCTGGAGCGTCTGGCGCAGGGGGAGACGGACCTGCCGGTTCTCAAAGGATGGCGGGCCGAACTGTTCGGGCATGAGGCGCAGGCCCTGCTCCGGGGGGAGAAGGTTCTGTTTGTCAGTAAAGGCCAGTTGCAGGTCGTGGACAGGGGATGAAGCCCTGTTGCCCGGAAACTGCGCTGGTGGATGAGCCACACGGCAGGTGAGGAGATGGGGCCGGTTTTGGGTTGGCCCGGTTTCTGCTAAGCATGGTGGGAGACCGCCATGGCTGTGTGCTGTGGGAACGAGTGGAGAAAACGTGGATGGCTATGGAATGGACAGATGAGCTGATCGCGCGGCTCAAGGAGCTTTGGGAGCAGGGTCTCTCAACGGCTGAGATTGGCCGTCAGCTTTCTATTACGAAGAATGCGGTCGTTGGCAAGGCTCATCGCCTTGGGTTGCCGCCTCGTCCGTCTCCCATCCGCAACAAGGCCGCAGCGGAGGGCTCTGCCAAACCGGCACGTACCCGGACCCGCAAGGCCGAGGCCACATCTGAGGCTGTGGAGAAGAAGGCCGCCTCCGCAGCGCCTGCCAAGCCTGTGGAGAAGAAAAAGGCTGCGGCTCCCAAGGTGGTGAAAGTGTCTCCTGCTGCTGCGGAGGAGCCGGCAAAACCAGCCAGTGTCAAGGCGGACAGACCGGCCGGGACCGAAAAGCCCGCCAAGGCATCAGCTCCGAAAGCAGCTGCAGCGGCTCCTGCTGAAAATCCCAAAGCAGCCGAGCCAGCGGCACGTCCGGCAGCGCCGGTCGCCCAGCGTAAGGTGGCTCCGCCGCGGCGTGTGCGTGATACGATCGATCGCACCTTGCGGCAGGGGCCGACATGCCAGTGGCCTCTCGGAGATCCCGGCACGCCAGATTTCCATTTCTGCGGTGCCACACCACTGCCCGGCAAGCCTTATTGTGCGGAACATGCCGCCATTGCTTATGTGAAGATTCGGGATCGTCGTCACTGAGAGCGTGACTGCGGCTTGCGGGCTGTCATGAAAAAGGCTGCCATCCCGTGCAGGAATGGCAGCCTTTTCCGTTTCCAGATGATGAGGGGGCAGGTCAGCCCTTGGGCTTGCCTGCTGGGGCCTCGGCCGTTTCATGGGGGTGGTTGTGGGGATGGTCTTTCGTGCCAGGCAGTGGTGCGGTGATCATGCCCAGCTTGCCGGTGATCTGCCCGCCTTCTTCCACCTGCAGGCGACGGCATTCCGCATCACCAAGCAGGCGTCCGCTGGCCCGAATGGTGAGCGTGTTGCGAACGGTCAGTTCGCCCTCCAGCGTACCGGAGACTTCTGCACTTCCTGCCTCGACCTTGCCACGGAAGCAGCCGTCTGGGGCGACGGCGAGCTCCTTGACGGTGAGGTGGTCTACCTCAAGCGTGCCTTCAATGATGAGGCGTTCGATGTTTTCGACAGTACCACGGATGGTGATGCCATTATGGACAACCAGCGTACGGGCATTATCGGTGTAGCCGCCTTTGTCCTGACCACTGAAGCGGCTGGAGGAAGCCCGTTGGCGGGGCGCAGAACCGGGCATGGGGGAGGGAGGCGTGGGAAGAGACATGATTTCCTTTGGTCGGGTGGTTGGAGTGGGCTGCATCACGGCAGAGCGGTTGAAACATGATACCGGAACACCGTTCCAGCAGGTGTACGACCCGGATAGAGCCAGAAGATGTTTCTGGCCAGGTGGCGGGACCAGTAAAGGGGGCTTTTTCATAACCTGTCAATGCCGGGTGGCAAAGAGGCATTGATATGCCCGCCACGGGCGTTATGGTATCAGGCTGATCGCCTGAAAACGAAAGAAAGTCGCCATTTATGTCTTCCACTGCTCCCAGATATGACCTTCTCTGCATTGGCAATGCCATTGTGGATGTGCTGGCCACCGTCAGCAGCGAGATGCTGGCCGAGTTTGGTGCCACTCCGGGCAGCATGACCCTGATTGATGCCCCCACGATGGCACGGATCGAACAGCGTATTCGTGTCGAGCAGGTGGCCGGTGGTGGCTCGGCTGCCAACAGTGCCGTTGTGGCTGCCCGTATGGGAACGAAAACGGCCTATCTGGGCAAGGTAGCTGCTGACAGGGCTGGTGAAGAGTTCACGGCTGACATGAAGGCGCAGGGCATTGCCTTTCCGTCTGTTCCGCTCGCCGGGGAAGAGGGAATCCCGACGGCCCGTTGCATTGTGCTGATTACGCCGGATGGTCAGCGTACCATGTTCACCTATCTGGGCGCCTGTGTGGAGTTCACCCCGCAGGATGTGATGGCCGATGTCGTGGCTGGCTCGGCCATCACCTATCTGGAGGGGTATCTGTTCGATCGTCCGCAGGCGCAGGAGGCGTTCTATCAGGCTGCCCGTCTGGCCCATGAGGCGGGGCGCAAAGTGGCCCTGACACTCTCAGATGCGTTCTGCATCCAGCGTCATCAGGCGGCGTTCCGTTCTTTTGTGTCGGAATCGGTTGATATCCTGTTTGCCAATGAAGGGGAAATCCTGGCCCTTTACGAGACGGAAGATTTTGATGAGGCCCTGAAGGCTCTCTCTGGGGATGTGGCGCTGGGTGTCGTGACACGGGGTGAGAAAGGGGCTGTCGTGCAGGCTGGTGCTACACGGCATGATGTTCCGACAAAGCCTGTGAAGGTTGTTGATACGACGGGGGCCGGGGATGCTTTCGCTGCTGGCTTTCTGGCTGGATATGGCCGGAAGCGGTCTCTGGTGGAGTGCGCCACGCTGGGGAATGAGGCCGCAGGCCATGTCATTGCCCGTCTTGGAGGCCGCCCTGATGAAGGCTTCGCCCTGAAAGCCTGAGGCTCATGCAGCCGGGATAGAGAAAGGGCCAGCCCTGCGGTTCGAGGGCTGGCCTTTTTTGCAGGTTGTGGATGGGGAGGGTCAGAGAGCACCCCATGTGGTGGTCTGTATGTTGTGGGCAGCGAGCAGCTCTCTTGTCGCAGGGCTCGTGAGTGTGGCGAGTTCCTGTTCGGGCTGATAGCCGGGCATGAGGCTTGCCATCTGGCTGTTCTGGCCTTTTGCCGGATGAAAATAGATTTCACTGATACCAGATGGCAGTTGTGGGATCAGTCTGTGGATGCGTTCTGGTGTCATATGGCCGGACCAGCGCAGGCCAAAGCAGGAATCATTGGTTTTCATGCCAGCGCGGCGAATCTGGTGGCGCAGGACACGGGTCCACTGCTCCAGGGCCTGGTCGCCAAGGCTGGGCGTTTCCCCCAGTGGGCCGGCAGGTTCCATGGGAGTGCGGATGGCTCGCAGTCCGTAGGTTCTGCCCGTCTGGATCATCATCTGCCCGATGGTTGGGTGCAGGTGCATGTGTTTGTGGGCATTGGCATGATCCAGTTGCAGGCCTGTACGGGCGAACTGCTCAAACTGGGCATGGATTTCCTTTTTCAGGGCAGCACGTGTGGTGGGCGAGAAAAAATACTGGAGGCCCAGCTGTAGCTGATTGCTGCCAAACCAGCCCTTCTGGTCCGTAATGATGGGGAGGTGCAGCAGGGAATCCCCTTCAATGACGACCAGATGAAGCCCCAACCGCAGGTTGGGCAGTCTTTTTGCCCGCCGCAGGGCATCCTCAAAGGCAGGGGCGGCCACCATGAGGCTGGCTGTGCTGAGGAGACCATTGCGGTGGGCTTCCTCGATTGCTTCATTGACTTCCACGCTCATGCCGAAATCATCAGCAGAGAAAATGACGCGGCGGGGGGAGGAAACTGTCATGGTCTGGCTCGTGGGAGGAAGGTGAGAGGGTGGCCCTGTGTGGCAGTGGGCCCGCATGATGCCTCAATCAGGCTCTTATGTGAATGTCAGGGCATGTCATGAAAAAGGCGGCCTCTGGTGAGGCCGCCTTTTCCCTGTTCAGTCGCTTCAGGCCAGTGTCAGGAGGAGTGACGCTGACGGAGGAACTGGAAGAATTCCACACCCTCACGCAGGCGGCGTTTGAGCATCTGTGGGTCCGTAATCATTTCCTTGACGATGGCGAAAATCTTGGAGGGGCGGAAGTAGAACTCCTTGTAGAAGGTTTCCACGCTCTTGAAGATTTCCGTATGGGAGAGATGCGGGTAATGTAGCGGGGCGATCTGCACGCCGTTCTCATCAATCAGCTCAGCTTCGTCTTCATTCAGCCAGCCATTTTCAGAGGCCTGCTTGTGCAGGAAGGTCCCCGGATAGGGAGCTGCCAGAGACACCTGCATGGTGTGCGGGTCAATCTCCTTGGCATATTCGATGGTCTCACGGATGGTTTCTTTTGTCTCACCCGGCAGGCCAACGATGAATGTTCCGTGAATCTTGATGCCCAGCTTGTGGCAGTTTTTCGTGAATTCACGGGCCGTTTCGATGCGCATGCCCTTCTTGATGTTGTGCAGGATCTGCTGGTTGCCGCTTTCATACCCGACAAGAAGCAGGCGCAGCCCATTGTCCCGCAGCACCTTCAGCGTGTCGTAAGGCACATTGGCCTTGGCATTGCAGGACCACGTCACGCCCAGCTTGCCAAGCTCCCGGGCGATGGCCTCGGCACGGGGCAGGTCATCGGTGAAGGTGTCATCATCAAAGAAGAATTCCTTCACCTGCGGGAAATATTTCATGGCAAGCCTGATCTCGGCTGCCACATGCTCCGGGCTGCGTGTGCGGTAGCGATGCCCGCCCACTGTCTGCGGCCAGAGGCAGAAGGTGCAGCGGGACTTGCACCCACGGCCCGTGTAAATGGAGATGTACGGGTGTTTCAGGTAACCGATGAAGTAATCTTCAATTCTCAGGTCACGCTTGTACACTTCCGTCACGAAAGGCAGGCTGTCCATGTCTTCAATCATGGCGCGGTCCTTGTTGGTGATGATCTCACCATTCTCGTTGCGCCATGTGATGCCATCCACCTCGGCAAGGGGCTTGCCTTCGGCAATTTCCTTGATGGTGAAGTCGAATTCATTGCGGGCCACGAAGTCGATCGGGCTGCCCTGTGCAAGGCTTTCGTCAGGCTGGACAGCCACCTTGGCTCCGACCATGCCGATCTTCAGCTTCGGGTTGGTTTCCTTCAGCATCTTGGCCACACGGACGTCAGACGGGAAGGACGGCGTGGAGGTGTGCATGATCACCAGATCACGATTCTTCACATCCTCAAGGATGGGGCCCATGCCCATCTTGGCCGGGGGAGCGTCGATCAGGCGTGAGCCAGGCACCATTGCTGCAGGCTGGGCCAGCCACGTGGGGTACCAGAAGGAGCGGATTTCCCGCTTTGCCTGGTAGCGTGAGCCAGCACCGCCATCAAAGCCATCAAAAGATGGGGGCTGCAGAAACAGTGTTCTCAACATGAACGGACACTCCTGATAATGTCGGGCCTGTCAACGCCGGTTTCGTTGACGGGAAAAGGGGCACACAAGGTTAATTGAGCTTGTTATAGGGACTTCGGAAGTTTTTTGCCACGGGAGATGTGCAGCGACTGTCCCCGCCAGGTCACCTGCGTGCCACGGGCGCTGCCAACCATGACAGCGGCCGACAGCCAGTCCCGGAAGATGAGATGGGGGAAAAGGCCGGGCATGGCGCAGTTTGTCAGCCGTCCGATGTGGCATGTCATGGCACTGCGGCAGAGCAGCCCCCCGCCCAGCAGTGCCCAGGAAAAAAACCGGGCTGGTGCAAAAAGGACACAGAGACTGCCCCAGAAGAGCGGCAGCTGGAGGGCGGAAAGACCATAACCGACAGGCTCCACACTGCGGACAGTCCGTCCCCAGCGCAGTTCATGCTGGAAGAGGGCCCCCAGGCCCGTTTCGGCAACGGTTGTCTGGCAGATGGTGGGTGCCAGGGCAATTCTGCCGCCATTGTGGCGGATGAGCTGCCCCAGCACGGCGTCATCAGCCACATGCTGGACAAGAGCTTCCAGTCCGCCGATGTCTTCCAGATGCTTGCGCCGCAGGGCCATGGTGGCCCCCAGGCAGTCCTGCCGCCCCATGAGGCGGGACATCATGACACCGGGAAGGAAGTTTGTATTTATGCCACATGCCCCCAGCTTGCGGACGAGCGTATTGCTGGCGGGCAGGCCTGCATAGAGGGTTGTGGCAAGCTGCACGCCGTCTTGCTGGAGTGCCCGTACGATGCTGGCCGTGTAGTCTGCGCTGACATGGATGTCGGAATCAGAAATGATCAGGACATCATGTTTACAGGCAGGAAACATGTTGATGAGATTGCCCACCTTGCGGTTGGGGCCGTGCTCTGTCTGGTCGATGACGACAGATATGTCCCGTTCGGGGTAGCGCTTCTGGAGGCGCCGGACGACGGCCAGTGCCGGGTCGTGTTCATCCTGAAGGCCGAAGACGATCTGATGGGGCGCCGGATAATCCTGCCTGAAGAAACTTTCCAGAGCCTCTTCCAGCAGCGGCTCGTCCCCGTGAAGGGGTTTCATGATGGTTACGGCTGGCAGGGTGCCATCATGGTGCAGGGGGCTCAATGTTTCATCGGGGATATGGGCTGTCCGGCGGAAACGGTGCAGCAGCCCGGTGCCGATGGCCCCCTGGAGATGCCCAGCCAGTGAAAAGATGCCGCTTACGGCAGAGGCGATCGCAAGCAGTGAGGGCATCAGCAGGAGTGTCCGCAGGAATGATGGAACTGGTGTGGAAGAGCTCCGCAGAGGGGTATCATGGTCGTCTGCCTGGCTGGCAGAACAGCTCTGCCAGCCATGTCATGACGTTTTTGATGGCCTGATACGTTGTCAGAGAGAGCTGGAAAGAAAAAAGCCATGCAATCCGGTTTTAGTCTTGTAGAAAATCATCCGCTTTCTTTGTCAGCGTACGAGCCAGGCCATTGGCGCCACTCTGGCTGAAAATGGTCTTGAAGTCGGAACGCTGGGCGGCAACCTGGCTGATATGGCCATCCAGCAGGATGTCCACGATGCGCCAGCCATTCGGGCCTTTGACCATCACATAGTCAATGGGTGTGGCTGATTCGGCGGAGTCATTCCTGTTGCCGATGGTCGTGTGGACGATGGTGCGTCCATCTTCTTCCGTAGTCTGGCTGACAGTGAAAACGGCATTCGTCCCAGGCTTGAACGTGGAGGCATAGCGGGCCACGGTGAACCGTTTGAAAGCATTGATGAGGGCACTGCGTTCATCAGCGGAGAGCTGGTCATAATGCAGGCCGACCGAACGCTTGAGGATGGCATCCATGTCGAAGGCCTGGTCAACCAGTGGGGCGATCATGGCGCTGCGCTTGCCGATGCCAGCCCCGGAATGTTCGGACTGCTCAAGTGCTTTGTAGAGGCCACTGATCGGGGCCTGTGGTGTGGCTGCCCCTGCCGGGGCGGCGGCGGGGGTGCGCCCGGCCGCATGGGCGGAGATAGGGGCGATGGCGGCGGGGACGCCTGCCAGCAAGGCCATCATGCTGATGGAAAACATAAGACAACGTTTCATGTGCATGTTCTTTCCTCCTATGTTCCTGTCCATGCAAGAGGCCATGAGACTCTTGGCACGGGGTCCCTGTAGGATGCCGCGTCACTGTGGTGAATCTGCTACAGTCGGGGCGGCAGTATAGCGCATTATCATTGAATGAACGAGTCTGTCGGCGTTATAGCGGGTGCATGTGGTGCCGGGAGCCTGTGACAACCAGGGGAGGGAGCTTCTCTTGTGCTTGCAATTCCCGGCTGCTTCTGCGAAGGAACCGGCAGGTTTCGTGGTGGGTCCCGGTCATGGAGGGATGTTCCATGGCTGGGCACGGGTGTCCTGATACCGTGATGCAGCCCCGATGGAGAGAATGATCAGAGGATTATAATGGCCGTACCATTGATGCAGGCTGTCCGAGTTGGACGGTACGTTCTCAAGCAGCACCTGACAGGACGCAAGCGCTATCCGCTGGTGCTGATGCTTGAGCCGCTGTTCCGCTGCAATCTGGCTTGCGCAGGTTGTGGCAAGATTGATTACCCCGCAAAGATCCTCAATCAGCGCATGAGCTATCAGGAGTGCATGGATGCTGATACCGAGGCGGGCGCCCCTGTGATCGCCGTGGCCGGTGGCGAGCCGCTGCTGCACAAGGAGATGCCGCAGATCATTGAAGGTCTGGTGGCCCGCAAGAAGTATGTCTATCTCTGCACCAACGCCCTTCTGCTGGAGAAGAAGATCGACGACTACAAGCCGTCTCCTTTCTTCTCATGGGATGTCCATCTGGACGGTGACCAGCAGATGCACGATTCGTCCGTCTGTCAGGAAGGCGTGTACGAGCGTGCGGTCAAGGCCATCAAGCTTGCCAAGTCCAAGGGCTTCCGTGTTTCCATCAACTGCACCCTTTTTGATGGTGTGAAGCCCGAGCGTGTGGCTGCCTTTTTTGATGAGGTCATGAAGCTGGGCGTGGATGGCGTGATGACGGCTCCGGGTTACGCCTATGAGCGTGCGCCGGATCAGGAACACTTCCTGAACCGCCAGAAGACCAAGACGCTGTTCCGTGACATCTTCCGCCTTGGCAAGGGCCACAAATGGCGGTTCACGCAGTCCCCGCTGTTCCTGAACTTCCTGGCCGGGAACGAGACCTATCACTGCACGCCGTGGGGCAAGCCGCTGCGTACCGTGTTTGGCTGGCAGCGCCCCTGCTACCTGCTGGGTGAAGGCTATGCCAAGACCTTCAAGGAGCTGATGGACGACACGGCCTGGGACCAGTACGGCACAGGTGCTTATGAAAAATGCGCCGACTGCATGGTCCATTCCGGGTACGAGTCCACGGCCGTGATGGACGCGGTCCGCCGCCCGCTGCACTTCATCAAGGTGGCTCTTCAGGGGCCGGAGACGGAAAAGCCGATGGCTCCGGAAATCTCTCTGGCCAACCAGCGTCCGGCCTCTTATGGCTACGATGATGAAGTGGCCCGCCAGCTTGAGCGTATCGAAGGCGAAGAAGCCAAAAGCGGCAAGAAGCCGGCTCGTGGGCCGCGTGTCCGCATCAATGGCCGTATGGAAGGCCCGGCGGCTCCGGCTGCCAAGTAAGGCACCCCTGTCTTCCTGCCCTGACTGTCCCGTCTGTCCTTGTGGCATGGGGCAGATCAGGGCAGGATGGCCTCATGATGATTCCTGTCCTGACAATTGTTCTTCTGATTTTCCTTAATGGCGTTTTCGCCACGGGGGAGCTTGCGCTTATTTCGGCCAAGCGGGCCCGGCTCTCCAATCTGGCACAGAAAAAGGTTGCCGGTGCGGAGCGGGCGTTGAAGCTGGCTGAAAACCCTCAGAATTTCCTGCCGACAGTGCAGATCGGCATGACCCTTGTCTCCATTCTGGAAGGTGCCTTCGGGGGCAGCCAGCTGGAGGAGGGAGTTCAGCATTTTTTTGAACATCTGGCCATTCCACAGCCTTTTGCGGGGGAGCTGGCCATCATCAGTGTCGTGGCGGCGATCACTTTTGCCATGCTCGTCTTTGGTGAGCTTGTGCCGAAGCAGATAGCCCTGCGGCGCCCGGAAACCATTGCCATCCATCTTTCATCCACCCTGGTGGTGCTGGCCTGGTGTACGAGGCCGGTCGTCTGGCTGCTGAGCAAAACGACGGACATGGTCCTGCGGCTGATCGGCCTTGGCTCCATGCCCCGTGTGACGGTGACGGAGGAAGAGCTGAAGGCTGTCCTCCAGGAGGGGATGCAGGCCGGAATACTGGAAACGGAGGAGCGGGCCATCATCGAGCGTCTGCTCCGTCTGGCGGATCGCCCCGTCCGGGCCATCATGACTCCTCGCAACGAGCTGTTCTGGGTCGATCGCAATGCTGATGAGGAAACACTGGCCAGGAAACTGCGCCAGTCATCTTACGGGCGCATTGTGGTCTGTGATGGTGATGTGGACCATCCTGTCGGCGTCATGCTGGCCAAGGATGTGATGGACAGGCTTCTGCTGGGTCTGCCCCTGTCCGTGGACGCTGTATTGCGGACCCCGCCTGCCATTCCGGACAGTCTGACCGCACAGGGGATGATCGAGCGCCTCAAGGGGATTTCCCTCGGGATCGTGTTTGTCTTTGATGAGTATGGCTCTTTCGAAGGGATTGTGACCCCCTCTGATGTGTTCGAGGCCATTATTGGTGATGAGGCGCTGGACGTGGCCGCACAGAAAAATCCTGAATCCGGTGGCAAGGAGGAATATATCCTTGATGGCACCATGCCGATTGATGATGTCTGTGTCCGTCTGGATATCGCCGTACCACCGGATGATGGCCGTTATCATACTCTGGGAGGGGCTCTCATGGCCCTGTTGCGTCGGGTGCCTGCCAAGGGGGACAAGGTGGTTTTCTCTGGCTGGCTTTTTGAGGTGCTGGAAATGGAGCGGCGGCGTGTTCTGCGGGTCCGGGCCAGCCGTTGGGCCTTGGCGAAGAACTGAAAAATCCCCCTTATATGCTGGGGAAAATCAGTTAATATGGATTAAATTACAAGTATAATTTCTGTAAATTCACAATGAATATCTCTTGTGAATTATATTTCATAAAATAGGGGAAGGAGGAATCTGCCAATATTCTGGGGATGACAGGGAGTATCCATTTAAAAAAAAGCGGTTCTCTGTCTTGGCGTTATCTGGTGGGGTCGATATAACCCGGGCATCCGACTTCTCTGCCCGTCTCGCTTTGGAGCGGTGAGGTGAGGGAAGCTCTGCGAGAGGGAGTTCTGCATGATCACGCTTTCACCTGACTATCGCCCTTCCGATGATGAAGAGTTCATGAATGAACGGCAGCTTGCCTATTTCCGGCAGAAGCTGCTGCATTGGCGGATGGACCTTCTCAAGGAGGCGGGGGAAACTCTGGCCAGCCTTTCCGAGGGTGGGATACGTGAGGCTGATCTGACAGACCGTGCCACCGTGGAGACGGACCGGGCTTTCGAGCTGCGGACCCGGGACCGTGCCCGCAAACTCATCATCAAGATCGACATGGCTCTGGCCCGGATTGAGGATGGTTCTTACGGTTACTGTGAGGAAACGGGTGAGCCGATAGGGCTCCAGCGTCTGGAGGCCCGTCCGATTGCCACCCTGTCGCTGGAGGCGCAGGAACGGCACGAGCGGCACGAAAAGATTTATCGGGACGACTGATTAGGGGTTGCATGGCGGGGGCGAACAGGTTAGTTAACCCGCCATGGGACAGCAGTGCTGCTGTAGCTCAGTGGTAGAGCACTCCCTTGGTAAGGGAGAGGTCGCGAGTTCAATCCTCGCCAGCAGCACCATTCTTCAGTTTTTGATGAAGCCTCTTATCTGTCTCCTGTTTTTTCCTGATAATATGATGTCTTCTGTTTCCTTGCTGGAGAGGCACGGTCATTATGGTTGATACGGTTGTCCTGTACGGGATCAAGACCTGTTCTACGGTGAAGAAGGCCATGAAGTGGCTCGAGGACCGGGGGATTCCCGTCCGCTATCATGATGTTCGCAAGGACGGGCTAACAGCTGCCCTGCTGGAAGGTTGGGTTGAAGCTGTAGGGTGGGAGAAGCTGCTCAATCGTTCCAGCCTGACATTTCGCCGTCTTGATGAGGCACAGAAGCAGGACCTGACACAAGCCCGTGCCGTGGCGCTGATGCTGGAGCATCCAACCCTGGTGCGTCGCCCCGTGCTTGAGAGCGGAAAGACCGTTACGGTGGGGTTCCGGCCCGAGCTTTATGAAGGGCTGTTCGCTCCGACAGCCTGACCATGGTTTTTCAGGCATGCAGGGAAGGCTCTTCGCCGTTCCGTTCATGAGATGATAGAGAAGGCTCCAGTTTCGGGGCCTTTATTTTTGAGAAGGAGGTGCAGTTATGGAGGTGTTTTCACGGCGGTCCTCTGTGGCTCCTTCGGTGAGGCCGGAAAAGGGTTTTCCTGTCATGGCGCCCGAGCAGGTACAGCTCCTGTTCCGACGCCGCCTTTCGGAGATATGCGCCCGTTTTGAAGACTGGCAGATGCCCGTTACTGTCAGAGGGGTGATTGGGGAGGTGCGGCCGGACCATTGGCGCCGTCGGGAAAGCACGCCCCTGCTGGATGAAAAGACGGGCACGGCCATTCTGCTGGACATCTCCCCTTCCCTGCTGGAGGGAGACGGGCTTCATGCGGGAGAACGTGTGCGTGTCTGCGGCCTGTTGAGGGCGCATCTGCATCAGGGACAGGTCATGTCCCGTTTTGAGGTTCTGGCCGTCGGGCGGGATGCAGAAGAGAAGGCCGACAGGCAGCGGGAAGAGCTGTTGCAGTTTCTGCGAGGGACGCCGCCCCAGCGGCGCAGCTTTCCAACCCGTGAAGGGGCGCGGATGCTGCTGCTGGGTATTGGTGTCGGGGTGGACCGGCTGAAGAGCATGGAGCAGGCCCTTGGTGGTTTCTGGACAGAACGGAACGTGACATTCCGTGCCGTGCAGGGTGATGGGGCAGCAGGCCAGTCTCTGCATGGGGTGGAAGAGGATATCGTTTTTCTGGTCATTGCCGGTGCACAGGCGGTGGAGACGGAGTCCGCCATGTTCATGAAGGCGCTGCTGCACTGTCCGGCCTATCGTGTTCTGGTCTATGACGCCGCAGCAGATGATGGGCTGCCTTCTGCCATTCTGCCGCATATGGTCGACTGTTTTTTCCGGACGACTGTGGAGGCGGCGACCTTCATAAGGCAGCAGAGCAGCGTGGTGCGGCAGCATCAGGATGAAGAGCGGGCACATCAGGAAGAGCTGGCAGCCTTGCGGGCCAGTCTTGCTGCCCTGGCAGAGCGTCCCGGGGAGACCAGTTCCCTATCACCACTTTTTCTGTTTCTGGCAGGGCTGTGTCTCGGCGGGGGGCTGGTTGCAGCCAGCCTGTGGGGCCTGCACCATCTTTTTCAGGGGGGCTGAGCCCCCCTTTCCTGTGGGGCCTCAGGGCAGGAATTCAGGCCGGGGCCGTAATGGAAGAAATTCCCCCAGCATGGGAGCCAGATTGTGCAAATGTTGGGCAGAATCCGGAGATAGCAGAAGCAGTGCCCGTGCCAGGTCATGTGGTGGAAGGCCGGGGTGCCCGGCAAGCCATGTGAGCAGCCCGTGCACGCTCAGGCCCTCCGGCTCATCAACGGGGGGTAGCGGTGTGAAGAGGCAGGCAGGCGCTGTGCTGGTCGGTATCAGCTCCAGCGGCATGTTGGCATGGCCTGTTTCGTGTGGCAGGTGGATGGCCTGCCTCTGTGTGTTGAAGGTGATGCGCAGGCTGGCCATGCCAAACGGGCAGGGTGCATCTCCAAGTGTGAAGGATGACCTGTCCTGCTCATGGAGAGTGAGAAGATGCGGAGTGCTTTTCAGCCAGAATCCGATGAGTGGTTCGTGGTGGTCCGACTGGTCCCCCGTCAGGAGTCTGCCCTCAGGGAAGCGGAGAAGGACGGTCTGTCCGGCTTCATAGCGGGCTGAAAATTGGTTGTTCAGCAGCAGGCCACTCTGGGTGGAGGGGCGTATCCGCTCGTACTGGAAGGTTCCGTGCTGCACAAGGTCCCGGATGCCCAGTGCTGTGGCATCTTCCTGATAATGCAGACGTGCTTCTTCAAGCTGCGGCTCCACGAGCTTCTGCAAACGGGAGAGCCCCGCCTTCAGTGCGCTTTCCCGCATCCGGTTGGAGAGCACGCGCATGGCCCGGAGGTCACGTTCCTGTGGAGGGGTGACCTGCTCGTTGCGGTTGTAGTGGGCCCGCATGGGTGGAGGCAGTTCGTCCTCACCATGGGCCAGTGCGCAGATGTAATGCTGGATGCAGCCACCGGCCCAGGGTTTTTCTGGAAGGGTTTCCCTGTCGGGCTGGTAGGGCTCTCCATCTGCCCGGATGATCTGCTCTGGCAGCAGGCCCAGCATATGCGCATCGGTCAGTCTGGCTGGGGTGGGCAGCTGGTCCAGCCGGGCCATGAGCCGGACGAACCGGTGATCGGCAAAAGAGGGCATGGCGTGCCAGAGATGGTTGGCCACCACATGCCCCGGAGGAGGCTGAACATGCCCGGCGCTGCCATAAATCCGCCAATGTATGGCCATGGCAGCGATTTCATCCGTGGATGGGGGGAACAGGCGTGCCAGTTCGCGGGTAGGAGACAGATATTCATCCGCATCCAGAATGATGATCCAGTCCTCTACGGGAATGGTGTCGCCCTCCGCTTCCTCCTGGACGTCCCGAGGCATGTTCTGGGTGATCTGCCGGAGGTGGGTGATGGCCTGCCGGGTCAGCTCAAGGCGCCGTCCTTCCGGGCTCAGCTCTTCCCGGAGCTCCACCGGGTGCCATGAGAGGGGCCAGTCCTGCTGGAGACTCTGGACAATCTGCCGCACATTATCAAAAGCGCCAGCATCAATGATGGCGATATGCTCAATCCCGAGGGCCAGGTGCCATGCCAGCCACCCCGGCAGGGTATGGTCTGCCTGCTTGAGAAGGACGGCACATGTGAGACGGGGGTGCCTATCGGACATAAATACGGACCATGTTGTTCTGGACGGTCGGGCTGGAGCCGACTTTCATCTCCAGCTGGATGGGGCGGGCACCGGCTGCCAGAACATGGCTGGCGACCGGGTTGACGAGCGTCTCTGTCAGCTGCTGGAGGGACTGCCTCTCGGCCTCAGGCGTCTGCTGCATGGGAGCCATGCCCTGGATGATGAACAGGATGTTGCTCTTGCGGCCCAGTGCAAGTTTGGTGGCTTTCTCCACCGCTGGCCCGTAATCCCGTTCTGGTGTGCCGCCAGCAATCTGGAGAAAGGCCGGTTTTTCCGGGGCGGGAGCAGGCAGGGCCGGGGTGGCCGTTCTGGGAGGCCTGCCAGCCTGCGCATCGAACGTGCGTTGATCGATGGGATTGCAGCCGCAGAGGGACGCCGTCAGCAGAAGCAGGGCAGTGGAGCGGAATCGCAGAAGAGAGCGGGGGACAGAGAGAGCCATCATAAAACAACAGGTTACAGGAAGCCGGGCATGACGCAAGAGGGAAGCAGGGCTGCTTCAAAAACTTCATTTTCCCTCTGTTGCTCTCTGGCAGTGGTGCTATGGATAAGGAGTCCTTTAGCTACCAATTACGGAGGAAGCGACCAATGGCCGTTAAAATTGCAATCAACGGGTTCGGACGTATCGGGCGTCTGGTTCTTCGTGGCATCATCGAAAGCGGGCGCACTGACGTCGAGCCGGTTCTGATCAACGATCTCGGCTCCGTGGAGGCCAACGCTCACCTTCTGAAGTACGATACCGTTCATGGTCGTCTGCCGGCTGAGGTCGAGGTCGTCAATGGTGATCTGCTCATCAAGACCCACCAGGGCCGCACCATCGGTCCGATCAAGGTGACAGCCCAGCGCAACCCGGAAGAGATTCCGCTCCAGGGTGTTGATGTGGCCATGGAATGCACAGGCCTCTTCACGGCCCGTGACAAGGCTTCTGCCCTGCTGAAGGCCGGTGCCAAGCATGTGCTGGTTTCTGCTCCGGGCAAGGATGCCGACGCCACGATCGTGTACGGCGTGAACAACGACGCCCTGAAGCCGGGCATGCAGATTGTCTCCAACGCTTCCTGCACGACGAACTGTCTCTCCCCGGTTGCTTCCGTGCTGGATGAAAAGTTCGGCATCGAGCGTGGTTACATGGTGACCGTCCACTCCTACACAGGTGACCAGCGCACCATCGACACGCTGCACAAGGATCCCCGTCGTGCCCGTGCCGCTGCGGTCAACATCATTCCGACATCCACGGGTGCTGCCCGTGCCGTTGGTCTGGTTCTGCCGCACCTCAAGGGCAAGCTGGACGGCACGGCCATCCGCGTGCCGACGCCGAACGTCTCCCTCGTCTCCCTGGACTTCGTGCCGAAGCGCAAGCCGTCCTCCGTCGAGGAAGTCAACGAGGCCATCCGTGAGGCTTCCGAAGGCCGCCTGAAGGGCATCCTCGGCTACAACACGGAGCCGCTGGTGAGCCACGACTTCAACCACGTTCCGTTCTCCTCCACCTTTGATGCCACGCAGACAGCGCTGGTTGATGGTGGTGAGCTGGTCCGTATCTGTGCCTGGTACGACAATGAGTGGGGCTTCTCCAACCGTATGTCCGACACGGCATCTCTGTTCGGGAAACTCTGATCATGGCTTTTCGCACGCTTGATAAGGCGGAGGTACGTGGCAAACGCGTACTTCTCCGCGCTGACCTGAATGTCCCCATGCATGAGGGTGCCATTACCGATACGACCCGTATCGAGCGTGTGCTGCCGACCATCCGTGAGCTGACTGAGAAGGGGGCCAAGGTCATCCTTCTCAGCCACTTCGACCGGCCCAAGGGCAAGGTCGTTCCCGAGATGTCGCTGGCACCGGTTGGCAAACGTCTGGGTGAGCTGCTTGGCCGCCCGGTCGCCTTCGCTGCGGACTGCGTGGGCCCCAAGGCCAAAGAGGCTGTGGATGCGCTGAAGGATGGCGGGGTTCTCCTGCTGGAGAATACACGTTTCCACGCTGAGGAAGAGAAGAACGATCCCGAATTCTCCAAGGCACTGGCTGCCAACGGGGACATCTATGTGGATGATGCTTTCTCTGCTGCCCATCGTGCTCATGCTTCCACAGAGGGCGTGGCCCATCTGCTGCCGGCCTATGCTGGTCGCCTGATGGAAGCTGAGCTGAAGGCTCTTTCCGCTGCGCTGGAAAGTCCGAAGCGCCCTGTCGGCGCCGTGATTGGCGGGTCCAAGATTTCCACGAAGCTGGACCTGATCGGCAACGTGCTGGACAAGGTGGATGTTCTGTTCATTGGTGGGGCCATGGCCAACACCTTCCTCGCTGCTGAAGGCGTGAAGGTTGGCAAGTCCCTCCAGGAATCCGACATGCATGAGACGGCTCGCAAGATTGCCGCCCGCGCCAAGGAAAAAGGCTGCAAGCTGGTCCTGCCGGTGGATGCCGTCGTGGCCCGTGAGTTCAAGGCAGGTGCAGCCTCCGAGGTTGTGCCGGTGGACAAGGTGCCGGAAGACACCATGATCCTTGATGCTGGCCCGAAGACAGCCGAGCTGATCTCCAAACATCTTGCTGACCTGAAGACTCTTGTCTGGAACGGTCCGCTGGGTGCTTTCGAGATCGAGCCTTTCGACAAGGCAACCGTGGAAGTGGCCCGTGCCGCTGCCAAGCTGACCGAAGAAGGCAAGCTGCTGACAGTGGCTGGCGGTGGTGACACCGTTTCTGCCCTGCGTCACGCTGGCGTGGCTGACCGTATGAGCTATGTCTCCACGGCTGGCGGTGCCTTCCTCGAATGGCTGGAGGGTAAGACCCTTCCGGGTGTTGAGGTGCTGCGCGCCAAGTAAGATCGGTTTCGCTGGTTTTACGGAAGAGGCGGTGTCCTTCGGGACGCCGCCTTTTTTGTGTCTACTGTTTCTTCCTGTTGCATGAAAAAACGCAGCCAGGGTATGGCCCCGCTGCGTTCTGTTCAGTGCAGTTCTGAAGGAGGAGGTGGGGATCAGGCTTTGACTTTTTCGGCCACCTCTTCTTCGGAGAAGCCCTGTTCCCTGCGGCGTTCCTTGACGGCGGAGGCCATGGCTTTCTGCAATTTTTCCATGGCACGGGCTTCAATCTGACGGATGCGCTCACGGGAGACACCGTAATGATGGGAGAGTTCTTCCAGCGTGGAGGGGTCTTCCTTCAGGCGGCGTTCTGTCAGAATGTGGCGCTCACGGTCATTGAGCGTCTGCATGGCTTCGGCAAGCAGAGCCTTGCGCCCGCTCATGTCCTCGCTTTCGGCCAGTGTATCTTCCTGATTCTCGTTCTGGTCCACAAGCCAGTCCTGCCATTCCTGCTCGCCATCTGCACGGAGCGGGGCGTTCAGGCTGTGGTCAGGTGCCGTAAGGCGGCGGTTCATGGAGATGACATCCTGCTCCGGCACGCCCAGTGTTTTGGCAATATGATCAATCTGCTCTGGCTGCAGGTCGCCTTCCTCATAAGCCTGCATCTGCCCTTTCAGGCGGCGGAGGTTGAAGAAGAGCTTCTTCTGGGCAGCGGTCGTGCCCATTTTCACCAGAGACCAACTGTGCAGGATGTACTCCTGAATGGCTGCCCTGATCCACCACATGGCATAGGTCGCCAGCCGGAAGCCTCGCTCCGGGTCAAAACGGCGGACAGCCTGCATCATGCCGATATTGCCCTCGCTGATCAGTTCGCTGACAGGCAGACCATAGCCCCGGTAACTCATGGCAATCTTGGCAACAAGGCGCAGGTGGGATGTTACCAGTTCATGAGCCGCCGTGCTGTCGTGTTTGTCACGCCAGCGGCGGGCAAGAGCGAGTTCCTGCTCGGAGGTGAGAAGGGGGAACCGCCGGATTTCCTGAAGATAACGGGACAGGTTGGTCTCCGGGCCGATGGCGGGAAGAGTTGAGGGAGACTTCATGCGACTTCGACTCCTTGCACCCGACTGGGGAAGAGGCGGGCAGATCATACCAGCCTATCCCTTACAGGAACGATGAGACCAGCGCCTGCATCTTAACGCCGGTCAGGCCGTATCTCCATCGCAAATAAGGCAATAGAGACATGTCCATTCTTTATAGGACTTTTTTCGTCCTATTATTCTTTAATTGATTCCTGCCGAGAGTCAAACTTAATAAAAAGTCAGGTGGTTCACCCTTCCGAGAGAGCTTCAATCAGGGTCTGGAGATCATCAGGGAGAGGGGCGGAAAAAAGCAGTTCTTCCTTTGTTCGTGGGTGGGTAAAACCCAGAGTGGCGGCATGAAGGGCCTGACGGGGGAAGTCGAGAGCCTGATGGCGCACGTTCACGGGCAGTTTGCGGGCCGCTGCCGGGACACGACGCAGATAGACCGGGTCGCCCAGCAGGGGGTGGCCATTATGGGACAGGTGGACACGGATCTGATGCGTCCGTCCCGTGGCCAGTCGGCACTCCACGAGCGATACCCCCGCATGAAAAGTTTCTTTCGTCGTGAAGCGTGTCAGGGCGTGTTTGCCGCCATTAGGGACGACGGCCATGCGCTTGCGGTCCCGCTTATCCCGTCCGATCGCCCCTTCAAACTCGCCTGAAGGCGGAAGGAGACCCCACGCCAGGGCGAGATAGGCCCGTTCCATCGTACGGGTCGCAAAGGCTTCGGACAGGGCTTCATGGGCGAGGGGGGTTTTTGCAACGACCATCACGCCGGATGTGTCCTTGTCCAGCCGATGGACGATGCCGGGGCGTTTTTCCCCGCCAATCCCTTCAAAGTCCGGCCCGCAATGGCCAAGAAGGGCATTGACGAGTGTGCCTGTTTCATTGCCGGGGGCGGGGTGGACGACCAGCCCGGCTGGTTTGTCCAGTACGATGAGGTCCCTGTCCTCAAAGAGGATGTCCAGCGGGATGCTTTCGGCCTGCGGGCGGGCCGGTTCTGGCGGGGGCAGGCGCAGCTCCAGCGTCATTCCCTCTCGCAGGGCGAAGGCGGGGTCTCGCCGGGGCGTGCCGTTGCAGGTAAGGTGGCCCGTCTCAATCAGGGCTTTGACACGGGAGCGGGAGAGGGTACCGATGGCGTCTGCCAGCATACGGTCGGCCCGCTGCCCTGTCTGCTCGGGCGTGATGGTGAATGAGAAGAGAGCGGGCGCATCCGCAGGGAGAGAATCGGAGATGAGTGAGTCGGACATGGCCCCCAATCTAGTCGAGCCGGGACAAAACAGCGAGTCGAACCCGCCACGCACGCCCAGGGCTCTGGTGGCGGCTGTCATCATCATGGGGGTGATGATCATTCTGGGGACGGTCCTGCTGGTGGGAATCATCATTCATCGGATGATGAACCACTCTTCGGCTTCACCCGCTCCGGCGGCTTCCGAGCTTTCACGGGCAGCGGCAGGGCCTGCCCTGCTGAAACTGCCCAGGCAGCCGGATGAGCAGGTCATGGCCGTCACGGCCCGCCCTGATGGCCTTCTGGCCGTCACGCTCAAGACAGGGCAGGGCGATGCCCGCATCCTGCTCTGGCAGCCGGAGCAGGCCCGCCTTGTGGCGGAATTGGACCTGACGGGGCCTGCCGCTCATTGATGGGGACGGCCCTCGTTGGAGGGTCAGTCTTTTTCTGGAAACTCTGTCGGACATTCCCGCAGGATGGAGGCCATCAGGCCGGGGAAGCGGTCCTCCAGCACGTCAAGACGAAGCGTGTTGCGGTGCTGGACCCCTTCCACACGGGTATGCAGGATGCCGGCCTCCCGCAGGACCTGAAAATGGTGCGACATGCTTGATTTTGGCCTGCCACGCAGAAGGGTCGTGCAGTTGGCTTCCTTCAGGCCGTGCAGGTGGCAGATGATGCCCAGACGGACA
This sequence comes from Parasaccharibacter sp. TMW 2.1888, assembly GCF_023167265.1. NCBI lineage: Bacteria > Pseudomonadati > Pseudomonadota > Alphaproteobacteria > Acetobacterales > Acetobacteraceae > Parasaccharibacter > Parasaccharibacter sp. TMW 2.1888. The sequence goes on along the minus strand of NZ_CP030979.1, from coordinate 591,018 downwards.
GGGTCCGCCACGGCCCGCAGAAGGGGCAGGAGGGTGATGTCTTCCGGGGCGGGGTGATGATACAGCGCAGCCATGAGATCGTGTATCGGGAGTCGGGGGGCTGTTTGTCAAGGTTTCATTGTTCTATGTTGATAGAACAAAAGGGAAGTGTTAGCGTTTGAGAAGAACGGGCGGTGACACCATGTGTCCCCGTCATCTGTCTGGTCATGTTTTTCAGGAGAAAACACCATGCCAACACTTTTCGATCCCATTTCCTTCGGAGCCATCAAGGCGGCCAACCGTGTCGTCATGGCACCGCTCACACGGGCAAGGGCAGGCAAGGATGCCGTCCCGACCCCCATCATGGCGGAATATTATGGCCAGCGGGCCAGTGCCGGTTTGATCATCTCCGAGGCGGTGGGCATTTCCCGTCAGGGGCTTGGCTGGGCCTATGCCACGGGCATCTGGAATGAGGAGCAGGTGAAGGGCTGGAAGACTGTCACCGATGCCGTGCATGAGAAGGGTGGCAGGATTGTCTGCCAGCTCTGGCACATGGGGCGGATGGCCCATTCCTCCACGACCGGGGAGCAGCCGGTGGCACCGTCTCCTTCCACGGCACCCGGACACATCCATACTTATGAGGGCAAGGCCCCTTATGAGGAAGCCCGTGCGCTGCGTCTGGACGAGATTCCGGGCATCATCGAGGATTACGCCAGGGCTGCCCGCAATGCGATGAAGGCCGGGTTCGATGGCGTGCAGATTCATTCTGCCAATGGCTATCTGCTGGACGAGTTCCTGAGGGATGGCACCAATCACCGGACGGACGCCTATGGCGGGTCTGTTGAGAACCGTCTGCGTCTGCTGCGTGAGGTGACGGAAGCCGTCATCAAGGAAGTTGGGGCCGAGCATGTCGGCGTTCGCCTCTCCCCGAACGGGGAAGTGCAGGGCACGATTGACAGCAACCCGGAGGCCGTCTTCATCCCGGCGGCAAAGATGCTGAATGATCTGGGCGTGGCCTGGCTGGAACTCCGTGAGGCCAACCCGTCCAGCACCTTCACGTTCGGCGGGGCCACGGAGCAGCCGAAACTGTCACCGGAAATCCGCAAGGTCTTTACCCGTCCACTGGTGCTGAATCAGGAATATACACGGGATGAGGCCCTGAAGGCCGTGGCGGATGGCAGGGCTGACGCCATCAGCTTTGGTCGTGCCTACATTGCCAACCCGGACCTCGTGCGCCGCCTGAAGGACGATCTGCCACTTCAGGATGATGACATGGCGACATGGTATGGCCCGATTGGAGCCAAGGGCTATACGGACTATCCGTTCGCCAAGTGATGGCCGATAGTATCGCTTGAGAGCGGGGTGGTGACCGGGTTATCCGGTCCCACCCCGTTTTTGTGTCTGGGATCAGTCCAGCGGGCGGGTCAGCTCGTACAGGGCAACGGCGGAGGCGTTGGAGACGTTCAGGCTCTCCATCGGGCCGGACATGTGGATGGAGGCGATCTCATCGCAGGTTTCCCGTGTCAGGCGGCGCAGACCGGCCCCTTCGGCCCCCAGAACCAGAGCCACACGACGGTCGCCGAGCTGGTTGCGGTCCAGCCTTGTGCCGCCTGCATCCAGCCCCACGACCCAGAACCCGGCTTTTTGAAGGCCCTGTAGGGCACGGGAAATGTTGGTCTCCCGGATGATGGGCACGACATCCAGCCCGCCGGAGGCCGCTTTGGCCATGGTGCCGGTTTCATCAGGTGTATGGCGGTCCTGCACCAGAAGGGCAGCGGCCCCGAAGGCGGCGGCCGAGCGCAGGATGGCCCCGATGTTGCGGGGGTCCGTGACCTGGTCCAGCACCAGAATGGGGCCGGGGCGGTCGATGACATCCACGATGGCGGGATTTTCCAGTGGTTCGACATTCAGGCAGACGCCCTGATGCACGGCGTCTTTCCCGCAGAGGGCATCCAGCTCTTCCCGGCTGACGATGCGGGGCTGATGGGCCGTCTCGGGCAGGGAGTCGGCGGCTTCCTTTGTCGCCAGAAGGTTGTAGATGACCCGTGCAGGGTTGAGCAGGGCGGCCTCCACGGCGTGCTGGCCGTAGATCCAGTAGCCCTTGCCCGTGGCGGGGGCACCGTGCCGGGTCGTGCTGCGGCGGGAGCGGTTGCGGGAGAGATTCTGCGCCTCGGGCAGGGCCACACGGCGGGAGGATGATTTTCTAGCCATAAGTCTTTGTATAATCTTTCTGGCTCGCATTGACATAGCAGTAAATGCATATTATCACACGCACATCCTGAGTTCGGAGGGGTGCCCGAGTGGCTAAAGGGGGCGGACTGTAAATCCGCTGGCGTACGCCTACGTTGGTTCGAATCCAACCCCCTCCACCACAGGTAATCAGAAAAAGCGCAGTGCCGCCCCAGAAACAGGGCGGCTTTTCTTTTTCGAGGCCCCAAAAAATTATTCCCTTCTGGGAGTTTGCAACTCTCGGTTTATTTGGTGCTCAGAGCTATGGATCGACCCCTTTCTGCCGGGGGCTTTGCGTGGTGTGCGGGGTTGTGCTGGGGTATCTTTTGTTACTTCATAGCGGCAGTCATCGTCCGCCAGAAAAAGATCATCCCGGTTCTGCCAGAGCCATTCATCGCAATAGAGTATGGTCCAGTCTGGGAGTTCACCTTTCAGGTCTTTGGCAATGGTTAGACCGGTAGCTGCAAAACCTTTCAGGTCAAAAGGGGTGCGGTCTTTTTTGGGCAGGTAATATTCAAAATCATCGGTAAGGCGTATCCATTTGTCTAGTCTGGTGCGGAGCTGGTCCGTTATGGGCAGGTCTTCCAGAAGAATGGGCTGGCCATTGCTTGTCCAGACAGCTTCTGTCAGATCTCCTCCAAGAACAAGGCATTTATCATCGGGTAATTCAGCTTTATCTGTTATCTGGTTCATGATCTGTTATGCTGCTGCCTGTTTCAAAAAGTCCGGTAGAGGGGTGTGTTGGCCCCAACTATTTTGCTGCGTATGGTCATGTTAGTATTTTTTTCATGATAGCGACCAGCTCCGATTGTTATGTCTGGAGCTGGTCAGAAGGAGCGCACGGCCATGGTGTCATCGGATAATCAGCCTTCTCACGACTGGAAATCAGCGGACATGATCCGTGTGGAAGGTGCACAGGAGCATAACCTGAAGGATGTCTCGCTGGAGGTTCCACGGGGCTGTCTGGTGGTGTTTACCGGTGTGTCCGGGTCGGGCAAGTCGTCCCTGGCGTTCGGGACGCTCTATGCCGAGGCGCAGCGGCGGTATCTGGAGACGGTCGCTCCCTATGCACGGCGGCTGTTCCATCAGCTGCCTCCACCGAAAATCCGCAGCATCGCAGGGCTGCCGCCTGTCATCGCCCTTCAGCAGCAGGCGGGCACGAGCAGCCGGTCATCCGTGGGCAGCGTGACGACCCTCTCCAATCTGCTGCGTATGCTCTATTCCCGGGCAGGGACGTATCCAGCCGGTGCGCCCATGCTGGAGAGTGACGATTTCTCCGCCAATACGCCGCAGGGGGCCTGTCCACGCTGTCAGGGTACGGGATGGCTCTATGACGTCGTGGAAGAAAAGATGGTGCCCGACCCGACGCTGACCCTGCGGGAAAAGGCCGTGGCCGCATGGCCCGGTGCGTGGCAGGGGCAGAACCTGCGGGACATCCTCATGATGCGTGGGGTCGATCTGGACACGCCGTGGCAGGACCTGCCCAGGGAAACACGGGACTGGATTCTGTACACGGATGAAACCCCGACAGAACCGATCTACCGGGGTCTGAACTATGCCGAGAGTCAGGCGGCCATGAAGCGGGGGGAGCCGGCGACCTATCAGGGCACCTTTGCCAGCGCACGCCGCCATGTGATGCAGAGTTTTCATGGTTCCAAGAGTGCGAAGATGCGTGCCCGTGCGGCGACCTTCATGCAGGCGACACGCTGCCCGGTCTGTCACGGTGCCCGTCTGAAGCCTGAAGCATTGGCCGTGACGTTTGCGGGGCAGGATATTGCGGCCCTGTTCCACCTGCCGCTGGAACGGCTTCATGCCGTGCTGAAAGACCAGCTGGCAGGAGAGCGGCGGGATGATGCGCAGGGGCGTGTGATTGAGGAAATCGGCACGGCCCTGCTCCGGCGGCTGGAGATACTGCTGGAGCTGGGGCTGGGCTATCTTCAGACGGACCGGACCGTGGACAGTCTTTCCCCCGGCGAATATCAGCGTCTGCGGCTGGGGACACAGGTCCATTCCGCCCTGTTCGGCGTGGCCTACGTGCTGGATGAACCCGCCGCCGGACTGCATCCGGCGGATATCGAGGCCCTGCTGAACGTGCTGGCCCGTTTGCCTCGGGCCGGAAACTCCCTGCTGGTCGTGGAGCATGATCCTGTCGTCATGCGGCGGGCGGACTGGCTGGTGGATATCGGCCCCGGTGCGGGCAGCCATGGCGGGCAGGTTCTTTACAGTGGCCCGCCGGATGGCCTGCGGCAGGTGGAGGCCTCCCGCACAAGGCCTTATCTCTTTGCCCCGCCGCCTCTGGAGCGTGGTCCCGGCCGACAGGTGGAGCGGTGGCTCCAGCTTGAGGGCATCACATGGCGGAACATGAAGGACCTGTCCCTGAAGCTGCCACTGGGTGTTCTGGTGAGCGTGACGGGTGTTTCCGGTTCTGGCAAGTCCAGTCTGGTCAGTCAGGCTCTGGTGAGCCTTCTGGGGCGTGCGCTGGGCCAGAAGGTCGAGGAAGCGGACGAACCGCAGGATGGTGACGACACCACGCCACTGGCGGACGAGGCCGTGGAGGCCCAGCCGGAAGGGCGTATCGTGGCAGGGCTGGAGCATGTCCGGCGTCTGGCCATCATCACGCAGAAGCCCATCGGGCGGACGTCACGCTCCAATCTGGCGACCTATACGGGCATTTTTGACCAGATACGCAGGCTCTTCGCCGTAACGGAAGCCGCCCGCAGGGCGAAGCTGGATGAAAGCTGCTTCAGCTTCAATGTGGCCAAGGGGCGGTGCCCGCATTGCGAGGGGTTGGGGACGGTCTCGGTCGGTCTGCTCTTCATGCCCGGTGTGGAGGCTCCCTGTCCGGTCTGTCACGGGGCACGCTACAGGGATGAGGTGCTGGCCATCACGCTGCGGGAGAAGAACATCGCCGACGTTCTGGCCATGACCGTGGAGGAGGCCTGTACCTTCTTTGCTGGAGAAGGGGCACTGGCCCGTGGGCTGGAAACGCTGGAGCAGTCCGGCCTTGGCTATCTCCGTCTTGGCCAGCCTGCACCGGAACTGTCCGGCGGTGAGGCGCAGCGGCTCAAGCTGGCAACGGAACTGCAGAAGCGGCGGCCCGCCCTCATGCTGTATGTTCTGGATGAACCCACGACCGGCCTGCATCCTTCTGATACGGACAGGCTGCTGGGCCAGCTCCAGACATTGGTGGAGCAGGGGCATAGCGTGGTTGTGACCGAACATAACATGCGTGTGGCGGCGGCGAGTGACTGGGTGATCGACATTGGCCCCGGCAGCGGGGAAAAGGGCGGCAGGATCATTGCCTCCGGCCCGCCGGAGGAGGTGGCCAGGAACCCTGAAAGCCGGACAGGGCCATATCTGCGGGAGGTGTTGGCCGGGGAGTGACGGGGCTGGTCGGTCAGTCGGTCTTCAGTGTGGTCATGTCGATCACGAAGCGGTAGTGCGTGTCGCCCTGTTCCAGCTGGCGGAAGGCCTCGTTGATGTCCTGCATGGCGATGGTCTTCGTGTCGGGCAGGATGTTTTTGCGGGCACAGAAGTCCAGAAGCTCCTGCGTTTCACGGATGCCCCCGGCGAGCGAGCTGGTGATGTTGCGGCGGCCATAGACCAGCGGCAGGGTTGAGAGTGCCGGTATGGGGCCGACCTGCCCGACAAGGGAGATCGTGCCGTCCACATCCAGCAGGGACAGGTAGGGGTTGATGTCATGCTCCACCGGTATGGTGTCGATGATGAGGTCAAAACGGCTGGCCGCTTCCTGCATGGCCTTTTCATCGCCAGAGGCGAGGAAGCTGTCTGCCCCCAGGGCGAGGGCTTCCTGTTTTTTCTTCCCGCTGCGTGAAAGGACGGTGACTTCCGCCCCGAGTGCGGAAGCCAGCTTCACGGCCATCTGGCCCAGCCCGCCAAGGCCGATGACGGCAACCCGTGATCCGGGCCCGGCATGCCATGTCCGCAGGGGGGACCATGTGGTGATGCCAGCACAGAGCAGCGGTGCCGCCCTGGAGGCATCCAGCCCTGCTGGCACTTTCAGGACGAATTCCTGCCGGGCGACGAGGTGCCTGGAATAGCCGCCCATGTTGGGAGTTCCGTCCACGGCATCAATGCCACCATAGACCCCATTCATGCCGATGGGATATTTCCTGCCCTCCCGGCAATACTGTTCCTCACCTTTGCGGCACTGGTCACATGTCATGCAGCTGTCCACCATGCAGCCGACGGCAACGATGTCCCCGGCCTTGTGGCGGGTCACCTCCGGGCCGACCTCCAGCACGCGGCCGATGATCTCGTGGCCGGGAATGGCCGGATAGGGCGTATGGCCCCAGTCATTGCGCACCCAGTGCAGGTCGGAGTGACAGACCCCGCAATAGAGGACCTCCATCACCACGTCATTGGGGCGGGGATTGCGGCGGTCAAAATGGAGGGGGGCGAGAGGGGCCTCGGCAGAGGTGCAGGCAAAGCCAATGGTGCGCATGGGATCATCCTTCCCTGAAGAGCGGCGATTGAACGGGCCAGCTGCGAGCCTATGGAACGTTAACCTTATGTTAAATCTTTCAGGAGGGATGGCAGGTCTGCTTCAGAACCACACATCTTCATGCTGGGCCGTATAGGCATCCACGCCCATGCGGCGGATGTGCTGGAGGTCGGCCTGGGGCGGGCGGCCGAAGGTTTTCCTGTACTCACGGCTGAACTGGGAGGGACTGTCATATCCTACCTGAAAGCCTGCGCTGGCAGCGCTCATCTCTTCATGCACCATGAGGCGGCGTGCTTCCTGCAGGCGCAGCTTCGTGCGGTACTGGACGGGCGTCATGCCTGTCAGCTCTCCGAAGCGTTTGTAGAAGCTGGACTGGCCCATCCCGGCGATCTTCACCAGCGTGCCGATCTCGAACCGTTCCTGAAAATGGTGGCGCAGATGGATGATGGCCTTGTTGATGCGGGAGAGGTCACTCTGGAGGTGGGCCGTTTCCTGAAGGACATGGCCTTGTTGGCCATGAAGAAAGAGATAGAGGAGCTCCTTCTTGTAGAGCTGCGCCAGAAATTTCTGGTCGCTATTCCGGGCGAGCAGCCCGACCAGGCGCAGCAGGGCATCCAGCAGGTCGTCGGTGATCCGGCTCATTCCCATGGCGGATATGGGGGAGCTGTTCTCCTTTCGGAGGGCCAGTTTCCGGGCCTGACGGCTGAGGGCGGACTGGCTCTCCCGGAGGAGCTGCTCCATCTCCGTGGAGGAGAAGCTGATGCACAGGGCCAGATAGGGTCTTTCCGCCGAGGCCCTGGTGATCTGGCCGGAAACGGGCAGGTCCAGTGTGGAGATCAGATACTCGCCTTCTCCATAGGGCAGGGGCTGGTCATGGAGGTGAAGGATTTTCTGCCCCTGCACGACGATGTAGATGCGGGGTTCGTAAACGACCAGAACGGGATCGGTCACGGTCCCGGTGCGATAGAGGGTCAGGAAGTCGAAAGCCGTATGGGTGACTTTTTCCGGGCAGTGGCGGCTGACAGCCGCCTGGAGGGCGGCGAGTCGGTCCTGTGGCATGGTGCAGTCTTTCTCTGTGCCGGTTGTTCCTGACCCGTGGAGCCGGTCAGGCCATGATGATGACCTGCTCGATATGCCGCCGGTAGGCAGCCTCCATGGCTGGGACATCCGGGTTCTTCATGACATCCGTTGCCAGAAAGGTGGGCAGGCGGTCCATGCCGAGAAAGGCATGGGCCCGATAGAACGGGAAAAGCACGGCATCAATGCCACCGCCGCCGAAGAACTGGTCCCTGTCTTCGAAGGCTTCAAGTGGGGCATTCCACGTGGTGGATACCATGAAGCGTTTGCCCTGTAGCAGGCCACCAGAGCCATAACGCTTTGAGGGATCGTGCCGGCTGCGGCCATCATTGCTGTAAAAAAGGCCATGTGCCTGTGTGAAAACCTCATCCATATATTTTTTCAGAGGCCACGGCGTGCCCATCCACCATCCCGGAAACTGGTAGATGACGATGTCCGCTTTCTGGATCGCCCGGATCTCGCTTTCGACATCATAGCCTTCATCAATGACGGTCTGGCTGACGGACAAACCGTGTTCCTGAAGGCAGGTTGCGGCAAGATTCTGGAGGGTCTGGTTCAGTTTTCCGGCAGAGTGGGCAAAAGGTTTCGCCCCGTTGATGAGGTGGATGTGGGTCATTGGGGGACTTTCATGAGGGTTGTGAAGATGTCCAGTTCATTAATCGGAACCGCTGGTGTCAAGGGGGGAAAATGGCCTTTAGTGCTTTGTAAAAGGCCATTGAATTGCCATAATCTCATGGGCTTTGTGGCAGCATTTTAACGAATTTAAAGGAATATTTTGATTGCATTTAAAAGATGGAAGGATATTTTAATGTCGCGTTAGCATTATGTCTTGATAATAAGGAGTACGAAACGATGAAGAAAAGGAAAACTTCCATGAGGTTGATCTGCGTTGGTGATAGTCCAAAGAATATGGACGGACGGCCTTGCTCCACTCTTTCTGAAGCGGTTTCTGAAGGAGGAATCTTTCTGCGCATTTCTGGCAGGGAAGGCGTGCTGAGTGCCCTGCGCAATGATCAGTCCGATGTGGCCGTCATCCAGCAGACCAACCCGGATCCGCTTCTGATCAGAACGATTCGCAACAACCGCTTCAGCCTGCCGATTCTGGTCATTGCCCGGAATCTGACAGCCCACAACGTGGCCGAGGCCCTTGCCGCTGGTGCTGATGACTGCGTGCCCATCACGGTAGGGCCGGTAGAACTGCTGGCCCGGCTGAAGGCGATTGTCCGGCGTGTCATGGATCATGGCGTGACCAGCCAGATCATCACGGTCGGCCGTCTGACGGTGAAGGAAGACACCCGTGAGGTGCTGGTGGATGATGACCTCCTGCCGCTGACACAGGGTGAATATGACATCATGTCCCTCATGGTGCGTCGTCGGGGTAGCCTGCTGAACAAGGCCGCCATCCTGTCCACCCTGTATGCCGGGCGGGAGAAGCCCATCAGCAAGACCATCGATGTCATGGTCTGCCGCATCCGTCAGAAGCTGCGGGCAAGAGGTATCCAGAAGCCCTTCATCACGAGCTGGGGCATGGGGTATCGGCTGAATGAGGAAGCCTTCCTGCCGCTGGGTGCCCGTGCCGAGGATGAGTGCAACCCTGTCCAGCAGGCCATCCGTGAGGCCAGCATGCCCGTATCGGCGGGTCTGGGTGTGACAGCCATGGCAGGCGAGGCGGAAAGCCGTCGCACTGTGGAGAAAGCCGCCAGACAGCCGGTTCATCAGGACTGATAACGGAGCGCAGCGTCATGAGTGATGAGACCAGTCCAGACGCCGGAGGTGATGGTGCAGCCGCTTCGGCTGATGGCAGGAAGGGCATGTCCAGGAAGAAAATGGCCATCATGGCTGCCGTGCCTCTGCTGCTGATAGGTGGGGGCGTGGGTGCCTGGCAGGCCCATCTTCCACCATTCGGCGGTGGCGGGAAGCCTGCCCCCAAGGTTGCCGCAGCGGAAGGCGGGGAGGCGGGCTCACATCGCCTCCTTCTGTCGGTTCCCTCTGCCACGGCCAATCTGGATAACGGGGCCGGGCGGACGGTCTATGTAAAGATGACAGCCAGTGTCGAGGTGGAGGGAGCTGAAACACTGGCAGCTCTTCAGGGGCGTATTCCCGAGGTGCAGGACATTTTCCAGACCTATCTGCACGAAAGCCGCCCGCAGGACCTGCATGGCAGTGGCTTCTATCGCCTGCGTGAGGCCCTGCTGAGGCGCCTGCGTGTGGCGTTTGCCCCGCTGAATGTCACGAACATTTACATTACGGAACTTCTAACCCAGTAAGGTGGATTTGGACCCAATGGCGGATGAAGAGGAGCAGGCACAGGCTGACCAGCCTGACCTGACAGAAGGGCAGGGAGCGGAACAGCCCGGCCCGGATACAGAAGACAATGCTGCACGGACTGAAGCCCCGGAAGAGGAAGGAACATCCTCCTCCGGGGTCGCTGCGCATGGGGGGGATGATGGCCATGCGCTGGACCAGTCTGCCATTGATGCCATGCTCGGCAATGCATTTTCCGGTTCTGCCATGCGGGAAGAGAGCGGGATGGAGCGCATCATCAAGGCCGGTTTTGTGGCCTATGAGCGTATGCCCATGCTGGAGAACGTGTTTGACCGGCTGGTGCGTTTCCTTTCTTCAACCCTGCGTGGTTTTACCAACGACAATGTCGACATCACCATGGAGAACATGCGGTCCCTGCGTTTTGGGGACTATATGGGAGAAGTGCCGTCTTCCTCCCTGTTTTCCGTCTTCCGGGCAGAGCAGTGGCGCAATTATGGTCTGGTTGTTGTGGATTCGTCGCTGTCCTATTCCATCGTGGACATTCTGATGGGCGGAGAGCGCGGTGGTGGACCCAAGATCATAGAGAATCGGCCCCACACTGCTCTGGAGAGAGCCCTCATAGAGAAGTTGATTGTCATTACGCTGGCGGATCTCTCCGAGGCTTTTGCGCCAGTGGGCAAGGTGGATCTCTCTTTCGAGCGGCTGGAGATCAGCTCCAGCCTGGCGGTGATTGCCCGGCCCTCCAATGCGGCCATTGCGGCCCGCTTCCATATTGATATGGGCGACAGGAGCGGGGACATGGATATCGTCATTCCCTATGCCACGCTGGAACCGGTAAGAGAGAAACTCTCTCAGCAGTTCATGGGGGACAATTTCGGCAATGACTCCATATGGGAGAATCATCTCATTTCCGAAATCATGGAAACGAGCGTGACCGTTTCCACCGTGTTTGAGACGGCGTCTTTCCCGCTTTCCCAGATTCTGGAGCTGAAGGAAGGTAGTGTCCTCCATCTGCCCAGCAAGGGCGAAGCGCCGCATCGTGTGCGGATGGAATGTGACGGAACGCCAATTTTTGAGGGCACGCTGGGGCGGCTGCATCGGATGCAGGCTGTTCGGATAGACCAGCGCCTCATCCCGCTGGAGGAAGATCTGACGCCGGAACTGCTGGCGTCTCTTGGTTCTGCTTCGGTGGATCAGCAGTCAGCAGAGCAGAGGGGACATCATGCTTCTGAAAAATAGCCAGCTCATCATCGAGATTCTTCTGATGGTCGTCCTGATAGCCGGGATTGTCAGCTCCCGTCTCATTGTCCGGCGGCTTGGGGTCATCCGGGATTCCTATACGGCACTGAATGAGATGGTGGCCACGCTTGATGCTTCGACAGAACAGATGAACCATATGTTCGAGCGGGTCCGGCATGAGGTCACCCAGGGGGACAGGCGCCTGTCTGTCCTGCTGGAGCGTGCCCGCAATGCTGAAGAGGACCTGATGGACCAGCAGAAGATGACGCAGGAGACTGCCGATTCGCTTTCTGGTGTTCTGGAGCGGTCGGAAAAGCAGGAAGCCGGGTTGAACCAGGCCGTGGAGTCGGCACAGGCCATGCTGCAACAGCTGGAAGAACAGCTGGAAATGCAGAAAAAGGCGCTGGAACAGAGCAGGGCCGCCGCCGGGCCTGCCCCGGCTGAAGGCGATTCTGCCCCGCATTTCTCCGATGAGATTGTCATGCCGGTTCCGGGCCGCCTGCGTAGCCCAAGGCCTTATATGAGGCAGAATGAGGCCGATGGTTAAGGCAGGCATTTTCCCATGCCTGTCATTTTGAAATGTCCTCTGTAAGAAACATGTAAGGGTTCTGTGTTTCTATCCATCTGTCAACGATGAGTTCGTTGGTTTCTATACAGATGTGCAAGGAGAGAAGACCATGAGTCTTTCCATCAATACCAACCAGTCTTCCATGGTTGCTCTGGAAACACTGAACACCACACAGGGCGATCTGGCCAAGACGGAAAATGCCGTCTCCACCGGCAAGAAGGTCGCCAATGCTTCCGACAATCCGGCTGCTTTTGGCATTTCCTCCCAGATCGGTGGTGACATTGCCGGCCAGAGCGCTGTCAATGATGGCCTGAGCTACGCTTCCCAGATTGTCAGCTCCACAAACTCTGCTGCCAACAGCATCATCAACATCCTTCAGAACGTCCAGAACGCTGTGACCACTGTCGGTAACAACCTGGGCAACTCTTCTTCCCTCGGCCAGCTCGACAAGGAGCTGACAGGTTACATGAAGAGCATTGACACCATCGCCCGTAACGCCACGACCAAGGGGATCAACCTGCTGGCCGGTGGTACGACAGGTGGTACAGCCGATGGTCTGGGCATCACGGCCAGCAGCCTGACCTTCGTTACGGGTCTCCAGGGTGATACACAGACACTGACCGGCTATGGCTCCCTCGTTTCCGCCACGACAGGTGCCAAGGGTGCGACCCTGACCGACGTTCTGGGCCTGACAACGAATGGTGTGGCCGGTTCTGACCCGACCTCCAACGTCTTCCTGAACGCCAGCGCCACGGGTGCTTCCCTGGCTGACAGCTCCAGCGATCCGAAGAAGGCTGTTGCCGACATGATCGGGCGTGTTCAGAAGGCCATCGTTGCCATGACGAACGTCACGTCTGATCTCGGTTCCAACCAGCAGACCATCGACTCCATGAGCTCCTATGGTCAGAAGTCTTCCGACTCCCTGACAGCTGCTTCCGGCGCTCTGACGGATGCTGACATGTCTGCCGAGTCTGCCAAGCTGACATCCCTGCAGACCAAGCAGTCCCTGGGCATCAAGTCCCTCTCCATCGCCAACGGTCAGTCCCAGAACATTCTGTCCCTGTTCCAGTAAGGGGAAGTATCCGGCCCTGTTGTTGGGCCGGAGCCTTCGGGCGACCATGTGCCAGACGCCACCGTATTTTTACGGTGGCGTTTTTTTTATGCCAGAAGGGCTTTCTCCTCGGGGTCCAGATGGCGTTCCGTCATCTCCCATGAGGCCCCGCACAGAAGGCGGGGTGCCACATGAGAAATATCCTTCATGACGGCAGCCAGAGCGTTTTTGTAATTCTGCACATGGTATCTGAATTCCGGGCAGTCTCCTTCCTTCAGGAAGAGGGCGTGCTCGGCCTTGGGTAGCCACGGCTTGGAGAGGAAAAGGAAATGCTGGACCTGGATGTCCAGTCTGCTCTCTTCGACATCTTTCCGTATCTCCGGCTGGAAGGGGACAACATCCTTGGCGATGTGCGTCATGGCGTAATTCCAGCGGACTGAAAAAAACTGCACGGAATCATGGAAAACGACATTGAGGATGCTTTCGGCATGGCCCTTCCACCTGCGGGAGATGAGCTGGAGGCAGCGTCTGCCATCCTCTGGTCTTATGGCTTTCATGTTGAAGAGCATGAGACCGGCATTGAAATACCGGCTTGTGTCCTTCAGGCCAGTCCTGAGTGTCTGATCATGCAGGGGGCGGGGTACGTTGGGAGGCAGGATGGTGTTGCGGAAGAAGCAGCGGACAGCCCCTATTTTCTTGTCTGCGGGCATGGCGTGGATGAGAGACAGCAGATCGCCCGTCACGATCATGTCGGCATCAAGGAAAAAGACAAAATCATGCCCTGCCATCAGTCCCGGTATGAGCAGTGCATGGTACATTTCTTCTTTTTTCAGGTTATGGCCTGCAAAATGCTCCTGCACGTTGATGAAGGTGATCCGTCCCCCCGAATCGTTCACCAGAGTGGTCATGATCCTGATGGCAGCTGGTGAGAGCTCCTTGTGGAAGATGACGAATTCTATGCGGTTCCTGTCGGATATCGAGTTGAGAACGGACCGTATCGTGGCGATGGCGGGGACGACATACGCCTGATTCAGCGACATGACGATGGGAATGGTCTGCATGATGTGGGACAACTTGCGTGCGTCAGGGGATGGGTCGGACAGTGGCAGGGATCATGTAATGTTCTGCAAGGCGGTCCATATGGGGTCGAAGAGGAGAGGTGGCATCCTGTCCTGTATCTGACGCATGAGGGAGGCTGCGATCTTTCTGTAATCCCGGGCGTGGATGTTGGTCTGCTCCAGGGCTGCTGTCATGTCATCAGGGTCGAGATGGCTGGCGAACTGGCCGAGGTTCATGTTGTTGCGGGCGGAGGTAATGGCTGTCCGTATGGAAGGGATGAAGGCCTCATCCGGCTGCTGGAAGAGCGGCATCTGGAGATTCCATGACTGCGGGAACAGGTGCAGTGCGTGGCGGAAGAGGTAGTTAAGGATGGTTTCGTCCCGTCCCGGCCATTCTTCGTCCAGCAGCTGGATGCAGGCCTGCCCCTCCTCCGGGGAGATGGCCTGCCGGTTGAAGAGAAGCAGGTTGCGGCTGAAATGGCGCTCTGACCTGACAGGCCCGGAGTCGGGCTGGTCCATGAGGGCATGATACATGCAGCGGACAGCCCCGATCTTTGCTCCGGTAGGGAAATCGGACAGAAGGGACAGAATGTCCCCCCGGATGAGTGAACCTGCCCCGATGCTGAGTACGAAATTTCGTGATGTGAAATATTGGGGAATGAGCAGGGGATAAAGACGGTGGGTGCAGATGGTGTCTTTGTAGGTGAAGCCGGAAAGGATGCCGGGCATGTTGATGAGGGAGAAAGCGACGCCATACGAGTTGAGCAGCCCTTTTACCAGCTGTTTCACATGGTCATCGAGTCCCGTATGGAAGAGGGCAAAAGACAGGCGGGACTTGTCCTGCGCATTGCTGATGGTGGACTGTATGGTGACCAGAGCAGGAATGAGGTTGTTTTCATCCAGGCCCGTCGCAACAGTGAGGTGGGCCTTCATGAAAGGGCCGTCCGATCCGCTGAAAGTGATTGTACGTCCATGAACATTCTGACTTTCTTAAAGAAAGTTTGTAAGTTATTTATTAACCAATATGCATGAGGGAGAAAAGAGGCCGTTGTGATGGTTTGGGCTGTCCTGGCCGTGCAACAGGCAGACAGGCCATCCCTCCGGTTGGAGAGATGGCCTGTCTGGCAGGGACGGAAGTGGTTTTCAGGCGACCTCGAATCCCAGACTGTTCAGGGCCTTTTCAGCCAGGTCCCGGTCCTGCTCGTAGGTACCGCCGGAGACGCCAATGCCGCCGATCAGCTGCCCCCCGGCAAAAATGGGGCATCCACCGCCTACGGCCACAAGGTGGGGTCTGCTGGCGAGGGGGGCCATGTGGGGGTTCTGCACGAGCTGGTTCCAGACATGGGTCGGCTGACCGAAGGAGCAGGCCGTCCATGCTTTGTCGATGGCGATCTCGACCGTCAGGAAGGCTGTTCCATCATGGCGGGCAAAGGCCTGGAGATGCCCGCCTGCATCCATGATGGCGACAGAAACGGGAATCTTCTGTGCAGCTCCTTCTTTGAGGACAGCCTGCACGAGGCTGTTGGCGGCCTCACAGGTGATGGTGGCCTGTGAGACATGGTGTCTGGTAGTCATTTCTGAGGACTCCTTGCTTTTGACTGTTCCCATGCCTGTTCATGCCATGATCCGGGTCACGGCGGCCATGATCTGCTCCGCACCGGGGATGTAGGCTTTCTCCAGCACGGGCGAGAAGGGCACGGGCGTGTGTGGGGCACTGACCATCTGCGGGGCGGCTTTCAGGCTGGTGAAGCACTGCCCGGTGACCTGCGCCACGATGTCGGTGGCCATGTTGCAGCGGGGATGGGCCTCATCAGCCGCTACAAGCCGACCTGTTTTCTGTACGGACTTCAGGACCGTGGCAATGTCCAGCGGGGAGAGAGTCCGCAGGTCGATGACATCGGCTTCGATTCCCGTTTCCGCCAGCCGGGTGGCGGCCTCCAGTGCCCGGGGGACCATGGGCCCGTAGGTGACGATGGAGACGTCATGTCCTTCCCTGGCGAGATGGGCCTGCCCGAAGGGAATGGCGTAAGGAGCCTCGGCAACGGGGCCGGTCGTCTCATAGAGATATTTCGGCTCGCAGAAGATCACGGGGCCCCGGTCCCGGATGGCCTCGATCATCAGCCCCTTGGCATCATGCGGCGTGCTGGGGCAGACGACCTTCAGGCCCGGAATGTGGGTGAACATGGCCGTCAGCATCTGGGAGTGCTGTGCTGCACCATTGATGCCTGCCCCGACCATCGTGCGGACGACAAGCGGGATTTCGGCCGTGCCGCCGAACATGTAGCGCATCTTGGCAGCCTGGTTCAGCAGCTGGTCGAAGCAGACGCCCATGAAGTCGATGAACGGGACTTCCGCCACGACGGGGAAGCCGGAGAGGGCGGCCCCGACGGCAGCCCCGACATAGGCCATCTCGGTGGGGGGCGCATCAATCACCCGGTCACCATAGCGGGTATAGAGCCCCCTGGTGACACCAAGCACGCCACCCCATGTATCCGTTTCTCCCCCAGCATCGACACCACCGGCGGTGTCCTGCCCGAAGATGAGCAGTTTCGGGTCTCTGGCCATTTCCTGATCCAGAGCTTCGTTGATGGCTGATTTCAGCGAGACATGTCTGGTCATGACAGATTTTCCTTCAGATGATGGGTTCAGTAGGAGACGTACACGCCGTCATGGAGTTCATTCAGGGCAGGGTGCGGGGCCTTGAGGGCTTCCTGAACGGAAGCATCGACCAGCTGCTCCACGTCCCGGTCCACTGCTTCCAGTTCTGCCGGGCTGAGGCCTGATGTCTGGGCGAAGCGGCGCAGGCAGTCCCGTTCCTCCCAGGCGTTCTTCACGTCTCCGGCAGGGCGGTAACGCTGGGTGTCTCCCTCAAAATGGCCGTAAAAACGGACGGTTCGGCATTCCAGAAGAACAGGTCCGCCTCCGGCCCGCATTCTGGCGATAAGCTCCCCGGCAGCACGGTAGACGGCGAAGAAATCCAGCCCGTCCACCGTGACGGCAGGCATGCCGAAGCCTCTGGCCCGGTCCTCATAGCTGCTGACGGAGGTTGTCCTGTGCTGTGGTGTGGACTGGGCATAACCGTTGTTCTCCACGACGAACATCAGGGGCAGCTTCCAGACGCTGGCCAGATTCATGCTCTCCAGCACGGCGCCTTCATTCACGCCGCCATCACCACCGAAGACGACGGCAACATGGCCCTTGCCCTCCAGCCTGTCGGCGAGGGCGGCACCACAGGCCAGCGGAGCTCCGGCCCCAAGGATGCCATTGGCCCCCAGCATGCCCTTGCTCAGGTCGGCAATGTGCATGGAGCCGCCCTTGCCCTTGCAGATGCCGCCCTGCCGCCCGTGAATTTCCTTCATCATGGCCATGACATCGACACCTTTGGCGATGCAGTGGCCGTGGCCACGATGGGTGCTGGCGATCTGGTCCTGATCGGTCAGATGGCTGCAAATGCCGACGGCCACCGATTCCTGTCCCGCATAGAGATGGGTGAAGCCCGGGACGATGCCAGCCTTGAAGTCCTCATGCAGACGGTTCTCGAACGTACGGATCGTCTTCATGCGCCGGTAGGCGGACAGAAGGATGTCATGGGATATGTCTGTTTTTCCAGTATGTTGCATGACTGTCTCCATAGTGACCTTGATGCGGTTCAACGCCTCGTCTGGTCTGGCGTTACAGTCTTTTTCTAGGGTTTCATCATGGCGCAGCGGTAGAAGGATCCTGCGCAAAGCTTGCCTTATTTTCCATAAATGGAGGGGCGTTCCGTACAGGCTGGGATAAAGAACGGGCCGCCTCCCGGTGGAAGACGGCCCGTTATCAGGCTGGTATCGTGCTGGAAGGTACGGTCAGAGATAGTCCGCCAGAGACATGTTCTTCATGTCGGCGATGAGCGAGAAGGAGGCCTTCAGCTGGAGGCTGAGGTCCGAGGAGCGTGTGGCCACCTCGGCCAGATTGACGTTCAGGCCGTTGGAGAGCTGTTCTTTCACCATCAGCTGAAGGCTGGAATAGATGCCCTGCTGGCGTGTCAGGGTGTTCTGCGTCACGCCGACGCTGGTGTTCATGTCGATGAGCTGGTTGGCTGTTGTTCCCAGTGAGGTATGCAGCTGGCGGACGAGATTGGTGAAGCCGGGTGTGGTCGTGTCCATTCCCTTCATGGACGTCATGATCATCATGTCCCGCATGAGGTCCCGGATGGGGGAGCCGGTGGACGTGCTGCTGGCCTGCCCGCCCTGTGTGGCGACCGGGCCGGTCTGGACGGTGGAGCCGTCCGGCCCGATGATGGCGGAAGCCTGAAGAGCCCCTGCCTGTTCGGCAGGTTGTGACAGAGCCTGAGAGAAGACGCTCATGCTGGCACTGTTGTCCGCACTGGCGGCGGTGGCCTGGCTGAAGACTGTCCCGCTGTTGCCGTCCTTCAGGCCGGAAACGATCTGGGAGATGGTATGGGCCAGCGTGCTGTCATTCAGTGTTGAGGGGGAGGTGACGGGCGCTGTGGATGTGTTCTGTCCAGCAAAGATGAAGCTGCTGCCATCGGATGTGTTGAGGATCGTTCCCAAGCTGCCCAGCCCTGTCCGGGCGCTGTCAGCTGCGGTTGTGGTGGATGCTTTTTCTCCGCCCTCAGAGGAGAGCATGCTCAGCAGTTGGGAGTTGAGGGACTGTGCCAGATCAGTGACCTGCTTGAGGGCTGTGGAGCTGAGAGAGAGGCGGTTCTGTACCGAAGACAGGTTGCTCTGATAGCCCGTCAGCTCGGCCAGTTTCGGGCTGAGGGACAGGATGGTCTGCCGGTCACTGCCCAACCCGGAAATGCTGGACGATGTCGTCCCCTGTGAGGTCTGCCACGCAATGTCTGTCTGCTCGGATTCAATCTGTCTGATGCCTGTGTTGAGGATCAGGTTTGCACCGGCGGCGCCATATTGGCTGACATTCATGCTCATGGGTGGCACTCCTGTGATGGTCTGTAGGGTGAGGGGGGCAGGTCAGGGTAGGGCCTGCCCGGTTTCATTGCCGGGCAGGCTGCCATGTGGGGGCAGTCCGTCAGTGGACGGCATCCAGCAGCGTGCTGAACATGGACTGCACCATGGAGACGACCTTGGCATTGGCTGCGTAAGAGTTTTTCAGGGACACGATGGCGGACATCTGGCTGTTAACATCCACACCAGAGACATCGGCAACCTTTGTCGTGAGGGATGTCTTGATGGATGTTGCCGTGGAGAGGTCACTGCTGTTCTGGCTGATCACCCCGGCCTGGCTGCTGGTGAGGGAGGTTGCCAGCTGTGTAAGCCCTTGCGTGCCGTCATAGCCCGTGGCCTGTGTGCCATCTGGCCCGAGAGAGGTGGAGGGTGCCGCCAGGGAGCCGGATGTGCTGGCGCTGGCGCTGCCCATGGCTTTGTTCAGCACGGCATTGGCGAGGGCGCTGGTCTGTCCACCATCGCTGTTGGCTGTCAGCAGGGACGGAGTCTGCTGATAGTCCGTGGAGACGGCAATCTTGGAGGAGAGCCCGACCAGCCCTGCTGGTGCTGTTTTGGTTGGATCGCTGGAGAGGGGCTGCGTCCCGCCATTGGTGAAGAGGGGCACTCCGGCCGCCTTGAAGCGGTTTATCAGCGTGTATGAGAAGGAATCGAGCTGCGCCTGCATCTGTGGATAGGTCTGGTCCCGCAGGGTCAGGTTGGCACCCAGCGTGCCAGCGGTCAGGTGGGAGGTGATGTCTTTTCCGGCCAACATGATACCGGCAACACCCTGATCGCTGCCATCGGTGGCGTGATACATGCTTGGTGTCAGTGTGGCAGGGGACTTCGTGGAGAGGGGCCATGTTGCCGTGGGCGCCTGGAACTGTCCGTTGGGCAATCCGGCCTGATCCGGGCGGGTTGGCAGGCGTGTGCCGTCCTGCGTGCTGACCAGCATGTCGCCATTCGGTTTTTCGGTAAAGGTAACACCCAGCTTGCTGGAAAGGCTCTGCATGGCTTCCAGGCGCTTGTTGGCGAGGTCTGCCGTGTCAGCGTGGGAGCTGCGTGCCAGCATGATCTGCTGTGAGATCTGGCCAATGGTTGTCAGGTCCGTATTGATGCCGGAGACCGTGCTGGTGATGGCATCCTGTGCGCCCTGGCGCTGGGCCTGATAGACCGAAGAGAGGGTATGGATGTTGCTGACAAGGGTCTGCGCAGCCGAGACCACGCCCTGCTGCGAAGCACTGTTCTGCGGTGTGTTGGAGAGGCTGATGAAGGCCGTACTGACATTCTGGAGGTTGTTGGTCAGCGTGCCGATGGTATTGGCTCCATCAGAGCCTGTCGTCGTTCCCTGTACGGCAGAGACGGCCGCAAGGGAGTTGCTGGTGGCCGTCAGGCCGGAGACACGGGCATTCTGCTGGTAGAGCGCATCCTGAAGAGGCTGGGAAATGTTCAGCTGGTTGGCCGCTGAAGTCGCACCGACTCCAGTGCCGGAGACGACCGTCGAGGATGTGTTGGCAGTCTCTGACACATAGCCCGGGGTGGATGCGTTCGTGACATTGTTGGAGGCTGTTGAGAGTTCGTTCTCAATCGTCTTGAGGCCGGACGTGGCGATATTGAGGGACAGGCCAAGATCCATGGTTTCAGTCTTTCTCCGGAATGAGGGACTGGCCGAGGCCAGACAGGTCTGGATGACGGTCCGGCGACCTCACCCTAAGGCCATCCTAAGGTCATGAGTTTACAGGAAGTTAAATGGAAAGCCTGTATTTGATGATTTGGCCTTGATCTGGATCAAAAACAGCTAGGCTGTGACTTCCGTCGCAATCTTGTCGATGGCGTTCAGACGGCGGGTGAATTCGGTCTGGAGCAGCTGGAAGTTGAGATCATATTCCCGCTGGGTTTTTATCATCGCCGTGGTTTCCTCCACGGGGTTCACATTGCTGGATTCCAGCATTCCCTGCCGGATTTCCTGGGCAGGAACGGCCCGGAGGTCATTCTCGTTGGCTGGCCTGAAAAGATGGTTCCCCTCAGCATGGAGTGTATTGGGGTTATCGACTGTCGAGAGGCCGAGGCGGGTGATGTCACCTTTTTCTGTCGAGATGATGCCATCAGAGCCGATGCCAAGGGGCAGCACCTGATCATCAGGGGTCAGGGTAATGGGCTGGCGCTGGTCGTCCAGCAGGGCATTGCCCAGGGAATCGACAAGAGTGCCATCTTCACTGCGGTGGAACTGGCCGTTGCGGGTCAGCCGGATTCCCTGCTGGCTGCGGACCATGAAATAGCCCGGCCCGTTTATGGCGAGGTCCAGCGGATTTCCCGTCTGGCGCAGCTCACCCTGTAGCGTGTCCAGATAGGTGGATCTGTCCTGGTTGTAGGAGAGCGTCTTCTCGCCATTGGCCAGCTGATCGCCCTTCTGGCGGGACAGATAGTCGGAGAAAAGAACCCGCTGTTCCTTGAAGCCATCCGTGCTGCTGTTGGCCAGATTGTTGGCCGTAACCTCAAGCCCCCGTGTCAGCGCATCAATGCGTGAAAGGGCGAGATAACCGGTCACATCCATGGGAGACTGTCCTCAAGGCTATATCATGGTAGGTTTTGTTACAATGTCATTTGTTAATGGTTATTGGAAGAGAATGTAGGGCTTGAACATTAACAAACGGCTCAATTCATATCATATTCTGATAATTAACCTTGATAATGTTTTTCGTGTCGGTTTATGGGAGGGCACAGTCAAAATGTTTCGGTGCCTGCCATCATCAGGGTGGCCTTGCGTTTCTGGGAGCGTGGGTTGTGGCAAGTCGTGAGGATGTTCATTTATGCTGAGATCATTGGATGTTGCATCAACGGGCATGCAGGCCCAGTCCACCAATGTGGAGACCATCTCCCACAACATCGCCAACATGACGACAACCGGGTACAAGCGCCGCCGGGCTGAATTCCAGGACCTCATCTATCAGGACCTGCGTCGTGTCGGGACGATGAGTTCCGACACGGGGTACCGTGTGCCTGCCGGGGCTCAGGTGGGGCTTGGTGTGCGTACGGCGGCCATTTACCGCATCAACGAGCAGGGAACCCTGTCCCAGACCGGCAATGCGCTGGACCTCGCCGTGGAAGGCCGCGGTTATTTTCGCATCCTGCTGCCCAACGGGGAATATGCCTATACCCGCGACGGGACATTCTCCCTCTCGCAGGATGGTACGATCGTGACGGCAGACGGGTATCCGCTGACACCGAACATCTCCATCCCGAACAATGCCGAAAACATTACCATCGATCAGACCGGGCAGGTGCAGTACACGCTCTCCGGTCAGCCCAACTCCCAGGTGGCCGGGCAGATCCAGCTGACGACCTTCCAGAACGAGAATGGTCTGGCAGCCATGGGGCAGAACCTGTTTACGGAGACCACGTCCTCGGGTGACCCGATCATCGGCAACCCGGAGACAACAGGTTTCGGGACCATCCGTCAGGGGTTTGTCGAGGAATCAGCCGTCAATGCGGTGACGGAAATCACGGATCTCATCACGGCGCAGCGTGCCTATGAGATGAACAGCAAAAGCATCACCGCCTCTGATGAGATGCTCCAGACCCTGACCAACCTGCGCTGAAGGCGGGCGGCATGGCACTTCTTGGCATTGGATACCGGGGTACCGGGCGTAGCTTCCTGCCAGCCTGCTTCTGGCTGGCGGTCGGGTTTGTGCTGGCTGGAGAGCCCGCTGCCAGTACGGCCATGGCGGCGACTCTGCGACCTTCCGGTGTGGTGCATGGTGCATCGGTCTATCTGTCCGATGTTTTTGATGGGCTGGATGCCGGACAGGACCGGCTGCTTGGCCCGGCTCCTGCGCCGGGCAAGACCATCACCATCGGGGGCAGTCAGCTCATTGCACTGGCGGACCAGTACGGTGTGGACTGGGATGACCAGTCATCATCCACCAGTCTGTCGCTGACCCGGGCCGGGCATGTGCTGGGCCGGGACGAATATGCCGCTCTTGTCCGCAAGGCCATTTCGCAGGATGGTGAGACGGGTAGTGTCGTGGTGGATGTCACCAGCTTTACTCCTCTCGTTGCCGGTGAGAATGAACAGGATCCGGCAACCCTCCTGAATCTGAACTGGGATCATAAGACCGGTCTTTTCTCGGCAACTGTACAGCCTGCTCATGCAGCAGGAGACGCCGGGGCGGACAGGTTCCCGCTGCGGGGCAGCATCCGTCCCGTGCAGCCGGTGATGGTGTATGACCATGCCCTGCCGTCCGGTCACATCATCCAGCCGGACGACATGCATATCGACCCCGCTTTTTCAGGTACGGTGCCACCGCTTGCCCGTTCTCTGCCAGAGCCGGAGCGGATGATCGGCATGGCACTTGTCCGCACTGTCGGGGCCGGACAGCCCGTGCAGGGTACGGACCTGCGGCGGGCCGTGCTCGTGCATCGGGGGGACCCTGTCCTGCTCAGCTACAACAGCACCGGCATCCGGCTGACAGCCACAGGCCGGGCGCTGGAGGATGGTGGAAGCGGGCAGTTCGTCCATGCCTTGAATCTGGGAAGCCGGATGGTCCTCATCGGCAAGGTCACGGCTTCGGGCGAGGTGCGGGTTGATGCCTCTTCCACAGCCATTCCGCCGGATTCGGAGGAAGTGAAACGTCTGGGGATCAACAGCCTGATGCTTGGTGACGGGAGCCATCCATGATCCATCTTCTTCACAGGAGTGTCTG
This sequence comes from Parasaccharibacter sp. TMW 2.1888, assembly GCF_023167265.1. NCBI lineage: Bacteria > Pseudomonadati > Pseudomonadota > Alphaproteobacteria > Acetobacterales > Acetobacteraceae > Parasaccharibacter > Parasaccharibacter sp. TMW 2.1888. The sequence goes on along the minus strand of NZ_CP030979.1, from coordinate 567,441 downwards.
CATGGCGGGGCTCGTTGTGGTCCTGACCGGGCTGGCAGGCTGCATGGGCGCTGGTACGCTCAGTGAGCTGGGACATCCACCCCGCATGACACGGACGGCCGACCCCACCCTGGCCCCGGATTACCGCCCCGTGACGATGCCAACCCCGCCCCTTCAGGCTCCGCCGACTGAAGTGGGCAGCCTCTGGCGGCCGGGTAGTCGGGCGTTCTTCAAGGACCAGCGGGCTGCGCAGGCGGGTGACCTTCTGACAGTGAAAATCCAGGTGGCAGATACGGCCAACGTGACCAATAACACGACAGCCTCCGGCAGTGGTGCCGAGGCTTTCGGGATTCCAAGTTTTTTCGGCTTCAAGGGCCGCTTCATCTCCCATCTGACCAGTGCTGATGCCCTTCAGACCAACAGTTCCAGCTCCAATAACGGGGCCGGGACCATCAGGCGTATCGATACGGTCACGCTGACGCTGGCAGGTGTCATCACGCAGGTTCTGCCCAATGGCAATTTTGTCGTCGTCGCACGGCAGGAGGTCAGGGTGAATGGCGAGCTGAGGCAGATCATGGTCAGTGGTGTTGTGCGGCCGCAGGATATTTCGGAAGACAACATCGTCACACATGACCGCATTGCGGAGGCCCGGATTTCCTATGGCGGACGGGGGCAGCTCTCGCAGTATCAGCAGCCCCGTTATGGGCAGAAAGTGCTGGACAGTGTTCTTCCATTCTGAGTTGTCATGGAAGCATGGTTTGAACATTGAATGTTTTCAGGTTATGAAGATTTTATCTTGAAAATAGCCTTGTGGTGCCTGTGCTACGATGGCCATTGTGGCGGTGTAAAAGTGAGGGGGTAGTGAATGTCTGATTCAAAACAGCCGGAAGGCTTCATTCCTGGCGGCCTGGTCATCGACCATCTCTGCGGTACGCTGGAGGGTGCGCTGACCATCGCCGGTGAGGTGGAAAATGTCGAGCTTCAGGCCGGGCATCTCTGTGTCACGGAGACAGGCGTGATGAAAGATGGTCAGGTGGAGGCGGACTCCATCGTCATTGATGGCAGCGTGTCCGGGGTGACCTTCACGACGCCACGGCTTTCTGCCGGTGCCGGGGCCCGTATTTCGGACTGTGTGATCGAGATGGGCAGCCCGACTGGCTGCGCCATTCACGAAGATGCTTGTTTTGAAGGGGATGTACGCATTTCCGTGTCCCGCAAGGGCGGGGCTGGGGGCTCTGCTTCCGGCAGTGGTTCCAGCAGAACGAACAGCACCAGTTCTGCCACGCCACAGGCCAATATCCCGGCTGGAGATGATGAGCCAGACCTGCATTGGCCGGCCCAGACGCCGGACATCAGCGAGGCTGATCAGGATGCCGACATTCCGCTGGGGGGCTGATGCTCAGGAGATGCTTCCATCAGCATGACGGCTGGTTCGCCGTCTTTCTGTCGCTTGCCCTGTTTTGCGGGGTGCAGGTTGGCTGTCCTGCGGCTGTGGCGGAGGACGTGGCCATGCCTGATGAGGGTATGGCCCAGCAGATGCAGGAGCAGCAGCGCATTCTGGGGTCTGCCCGCAAGGCGCTGGAAATGCGCTTCCATCTGCTGAACCAGTCCATGGCTGTACTGTCGGACCATGTGGACAATCACAAGCTTGTCCCGCAGGAGGCAGCAGCACGGCTGGTGGGCATTTATGAGGCCATGCGCCCCCGTGAGGCCGCAGCGGTTTTCAACGTGATGGACCCGCACGTGCTGATCGCCATCGCAGCTTCCATGAATATCCGCAAGCTCTCTGGCATCATGGCTCACATGTCGCCGGACCGGGTCAATCTGGTGTCGCAATATCTGGGGGGAGTGCGGCATTTCCATCATGCTGTTCTGTCCGTTCCCGTGGCACTGGGGGGCTCTGGTGTGGTTCTTCCGACCGGGCAGGATGATGTGCCGACTGATACTTCAGTGGAACATCTGCACTACGAGACCATGTCCCAGCACGGGCCCCTGTTGCCCTCGCGGCAGTAATGGGGCTGGCATGAAAGAGAAACGAATGATGAGGCGGTCTTTTCCCGTTCAGGTCCCGTGGCGGCACATGCTGGTTCTGTTGCCTGTTCTTGCGGGACTGTCAGCCTGTGCCCCGGATTATATTGCCAGCAAGCTGACAGGGCGGGACTGCCAGGCCGGTTATCTGGAGGAGGGGGAAGACTGGTGCAATCCACCGGAACGTGTTCTGCCTCCACAGCCTTACTGCACCCAGAGCTGGAATGGCGTGGATTGCTGGGCCCGTCCTGAGTTGACCCCGAACATGGCCCATGAAGTCTATGAAGGTCCCCGTGGCCTGACGACCCAGCAGAATGCCAACCGCCTCATGATGCCGGAAGCTAAAGTTCCTCCCTCCAGCCAGTATTATGCACCATGATGAAATTGTTATGAAATAGGGCCATTATTAACCTTGTTATTGGCTTTACACATGCTCTTCTCAAGGTTAATTGATGGCCGGTCGGTTGTCCTCTTCCGAGCAGGGCAGAGTATGGTGAATGACCGGAACCAGCATGTCTGACGTCCGGGGTGAAAGCAGCAGGTAGATACCCTTCATATGCAGTTTGATAAGCTCCGTTTGCCAAATATCATGGAAGGGCTGAAGAGTCTGGGCCGCATGCGGCTTGTGGCTCTCGGGGTTGTCGGCGTGCTGCTGCTGCTCTCTCTCGGCGTGATCGCCTTTCACAACCGGTCAGAACCCATGGCGCTGCTCTATGGGGACCTGGAGCTGAATGAAGCGGCGGAGATGGTGGATGATCTGGCCAAGGCTCACATCCCCACGACAACAGGGCCGGATGGTCGCAGCCTTTATGTTCCGGGGAATGATGTGGCCCAGGCCCGTCTTCTGCTGGCCAAGGCTGGTCTGCCCGGGGGAGGGGCCGTTGGCTATGAACTGTTCGACAAGAGCGGCACGCTGACCAGTACCCAGTTTGAACAGGGCATTGATGAGACCAGAGCGCTGGAAGGTGAGCTGGAGCGTTCCATCCGTCTGATCCATGGTGTGCGGAATGTGCGGGTCCACCTTGTCCTGCCACATAGGGACCTGTTTTCTACGGAGACGAATCCTTCGCAGGCCAGTGTCATTCTGGATGTTGGCCGCTCTGGTGCCGTGTCCGAGGATGCCATTGCGGCCATCCAGAATCTGGTATCAGCTGCCGTACCGGGGCTGCGCACGCATGGGATTTCCATTGTCGACACACGGGGCGATGTTCTGGCCCGTCCGGGGGACCCAGACAGTCTGGCAGGGCAGGAATCCTCGCTGGAGAAGCAGCGTCATTCCGAAGAGCAGCGCCTTGCCCAGGCGGTGGAAGATATCCTGACCCCCACGCTGGGCCTGGGTCATGTGCGGGCCCGTGCTGCCGTGACAATGAATACGGACATCATCCATGAAACGGATGAATCCTACGATCCCAACCAGCAGGTCCTGCGTTCCCAGAGCACAAGCACGGACAAGAGCGCCAACAGCGAGGCGAACCAGAACACCAGCGTTGGCAACAATCTGCCCAATGCCAATGCAGGGCAGAACAATCGTACTGGCTCCAGCGAAGAGCGGACGGACGAAACAAACAATTATGAGATCGGCAAACGGACCCGTGTCATCAACCAGACCCGGCCCCGTGTCTCTCGCATCAGTCTCGCTGTCATGGTCGATGGGACCGTCACGACAGACCAGGCTGGCAAACCTTCGTGGAAACCGCTGGATGAAGCTGAGGTCAAACGTCTGACCCAGCTCGTGCAGACGGCCATCGGGTATGACAAGACCCGCGGGGATGAGGTCAATGTGGTGTCCATGCCGTTCCGTGTGGATGGTGGGGCAGATATGCCTCATCAGGATACGCCTTTCTTCACCCGGGAGATGATCATTTATCTGGCGGAATGGATTGTTCCCATTCTTCTTCTTCTGGGGGCGGCGGCCATGCTGCTTGGGCCCATCCTGCGGCGTGCCCGCAAAGGGGCCGGGACAGAAGGGGCTGTTGCCGGGGCCGAAGCTGCAGCTGATGGCAGCTCTGCTGAAGGTGGTGAGGCAGGCCGGAGTGATCGCATCAGTGTGGATGGTGTGGAAGGGGAAATGCGCCGTGAGGCTCTGGCCCGTGTGACGCAGCGTGTTGAAGAAAATCCTGATGATGCCATCGCTGTCGTCCGCAACTGGCTGGCAGAACCGGAGCCCCCCAAGCAGACAGCAGAAGGCTGAGGAGACGCAATCATGGCAGAACAGGACATCTCCGCTGAGACAGCAGGCAATGAAGCGTCATCATCCGGCATGGTTCCGTCCGGCCTGACGGCCGGGATGAGTGGCAGCCGGAAGGCCGCCATCCTGATGCTCGCCATAGGGCAGGAACATTCCGCCCGCATTTTCCGGTCACTCCAGGAGGATGAGGTGCGTGACATTTCACGGGCAATGTCTTCCCTGGGGTTGGTCAAGGCTTCCGTGGTGGAGGCTGTCTGCAATGAATTTTCGCAGAAATTCGCCAGTGCAGAGGGTTTCGTCGGCAGTTACGAAACAACGGAAGATTATCTGAAGAAGGCCCTCCCTGCCGAAATGGTCGAGAAGATCATGGAGGATATCAGGGGCCCCTCCGGGCGCAGCGTCTGGGCAAAAATGGGCAACATGCCGGAGACCGCTCTGGCAAACTATCTGCGCAACGAGCAGCCACAGACAGTGGCCGTCATTCTCAGTTACATCTCACCGGCGCATGTCGCCCGTGTCCTGTCCCTCTTCCCGGAAGATTTTGCTACGGATGTCATCATGCGCATCCTGCATATGAGCCCGGTGAGCAAGGATGTGCTTGAGAGCCTGGAGACAACCCTGCGCAAGGAGTTCATCACCGCCTTTGGCCGCTCCACGAAGCGGGACAGCTATGCTTTCGTGGCGGAGGTCTACAACAATTTCGACCGCAAGACCGAAGCCATGCTGACAGAGCATCTTGGCCGCCGGAGCGAGGAAGACATGGAGAAGGTGAACAAGCTGAAATTCACCTTCGATGACATCAAGCGTCTGACACCGGATGACATGATGCGTGTCATGGCAGCCATCAATCGTGATGGTGAGGCCAAGAGCAGGCTGCCCCTGGCTCTCAAGGGCAGCAACGAGAGCATCCGGCAGCTCTTCTTCGGTTGTGTTTCCAAACGTGCGGCGGGTTTGCTGGAGGATGAAATCCGGGGGCTGGGTGCCGTGCGTCTGCGGGACGCCGAAGCAGCCCAGATGGAGCTGATCACGCTCATCAAGACCATGGCCAATGATGGCGAGATCGATATTTCACCTTCTTCTTCTGACGATGAGATCATTGAGTGACGCCAATGGGACAGGATGTGCAGCATAGGGCAGCGCAGGCGTCTTCCCGGTCTGGAAGTCAGGCCTTCAGTGAAAGCCTGGAAGATTTTGCCGCTCATGACCCGTCTCTGGCCGCTGGAGCGGAGCCGGTGGCTGACGAGGATGTGGCGGATGAAAGCCCCGCTCCAGAGCCAGTTGTCACGCTGCATCCTGATGAGCTGGAAAGACTGAAGCAGGAGGCCTGGCAGCAGGGCCATGAGCAGGGGGAAATGTCAGCCGGGCAGCAGCTTTCCAGCCAGATGGTCGCTTCTGTGAAGCAGGTGCTTGCTTTCATGGAGGAGGAGGAAAACCGGCGCCATGACATCGTGAGCCGGATGGCCGATCTCTTCGTGCAGGGTGTGTGCCAGACGGTGGAAGAGCTGGTGGCGGGCGATCTGTCCCGGACAACACTGGGGCGGGACCTGGCAGAGGATGCGGCGGCCTTGGTCCGGCACTGTAGTGGTCCGGTCAGTCTGACCTGCGCTGCGGCGGATGAGGCCTCTCTGCGCCACGCCCTGTCCGGGATGGCGGCCGTCTCCCTGCATGTGGAGGCGGCGCAGCAGGCCGGGCATCTCACGATTGCCGCAGACAGGACACGGATTGTTCTGGACCAGGGAAAATGGGCGGAAACGGTCCGCCAGCGGGTGGCCGATGCCATGGTGGCCCTGACCCGTCCACCGGCCCCGGAGGCTGATCCCGCTACCGACCAGCCCCAGGGTGAACAGACAGCACAGCATGAAGGAGAGTGACGATGGCAGAGGATATGAACACGCCGGAGACAGCACCAGAAACACAGCAGACCAGTACGCCGGAGGTCGATCTGGCCGATTTCTCCTCGGAGGTGCCGGGGGAGGGCGCCACCCAGCATGATGGTCGGCAGGACAGGGAACGGGAGCGGGAAGCGATTCTGGATGTCCCGGTCAAGATCACCGCTGTGGTGGGAGATGTGAAGATGCCCGTGCGGGACCTGGTCCGTCTTGGCCGTGGTGCCGTTGTGCCGCTGAACCGCAAGCTTGGGTCTTCCATCGATATTTACGCCAATGACAGGCTGATCGCCCGTGGCGAGATCACCATCATTGAGGATGACAACATTGCCGTGACGATGACGGAGATCATGTCCTCCTCTGCCAGTACATGATGGCACCTTCTGTGGGAGAGAGGCACGGCTCGGATGCCATGATGCAGGCTGTCACGGGCCTGCACATGAATCCGCTTCTGGCTCTTCTGCTGGTCGTGGGGCTGATCTTTGTCACGCCCTGGTGCCTGCGGCGGCTGAAACACCGGATGCCAGCCCTGTTGCGGGATGAGGGCCTGAAAGATCGTGCCCTGAAGGTGCAGGACGCCATACCGCTCGGTGGCAAGCGGACCCTTTTTTCTGTGGCTGTCAGGGATGCAGAGGGGCGGCAGGCAACAGCCATCATTCTGACAGGTGGGCCGTCCGACCTGTGCGTGGGCTGGCTGGGGGCCGGTGCTGCCTCCATGCTGGCGAAACAGTGCGGACAGGTGGCGGAAGAGAGGCAGGAAATGACATGAGGGCAGATCGTATCATGAAAGGCCGTTCGGGTACCGGAATGGTGGCAGACATGTCAGCCTGCTGGAAACGCCTGCGGCGCGCCATGGTTCTGGGAGCGGTGGGGCTGTGCTGTCTGGCTGCTGGCATAACGCTGCTGTGTGTACTTTCCCATCCGGCCACAGCCCAGTCCATCACGCTGGATATGGGCAAGGGGGGTGGAATTGGTGAGGCCGGAACAACAAGCCGTCTGATCCAGCTGACGGCCCTTGTGGCGTTTCTGTCCCTGGCACCAAGCCTGCTGGTGATGATGACGGCCTTCACCCGTATCATCATCACGCTCTCATTGTTGCGGAGCGCCATTGGGGCGCAGGGGACACCGCCCAACATGGTTCTGGTGGCCCTTGCGCTGATCCTGACCCTGTTTGTCATGCAGCCGACGCTGGAGCGCTCATGGCAGCAGGGTATTGAACCCCTGATGGACGGTCGGGTGGAGGAGATGGCAGGTCTCCAGGCGGCGGCTGAGCCGTTCCGTGATTTCATGGTCCATAATGCCCGTCCGAATGACGTGGCCATCTTTTACCATCTGGCAGGGCTGAAGCCCCAGCCTGCACCAGCCAATGGAGCAGCTGCTCCGGCTCCACCATGGCGGGTCATTGTTCCGGCCTTCATGGTCGGTGAGCTGAGCCGTGGGTTCGAGATGGGCTTCCTGCTCTACCTGCCGTTTCTGGTGATCGATCTTGTCACCTCCAGCGTCCTGATGAGCCTGGGGATGATGATGCTGCCACCCCCGACCATTTCCCTGCCTTTCAAGCTGATTTTCTTTGTACTGGTGGATGGGTTCCAGATGGTGTCGGGCGGGCTGGTCCGTAGCTTTGGCGGGGGGTAGCCCCGCCACCTTTCACCCCGGCAGGACCAGAAGCCTGCGGGCCAGAATGGTCGGTGTCAGCTGGGTGAAGCCTTCATTGATGCTGCCGGAATAGCTGCCATAGGTCAGTGGCAGGCCGCAGGCGGCGGCGGTGATGATGCTGCCGATCCGTCCGGACTGTTCCATGCGGCTGGCGATCATTGATTTTGCACCACATTGCAGGAAGGCGGCGGCAATATCCGTGCTTTCCTCCGGGTCCATCCCTGCGGGGATGACGAGAGACAGGCTGGCCTCCGTACGGGCCACGACATCCTTCATTTCGCTCATGGCCTTGGGGGAATAGACGCAGAGCCCCGGCAGATCTACCAGAATGATGCGGTTGTAGCTGTCGATGAAGCGGGGGTTGATGCCGCCATAGGCTTTCATCAGATCAATGTCGCAGCCTCGCAGGATGGAGGCCAGCTTGATGTAGCTGCCCGGCGTGCTGTCGCAGGCCAGGACGAGCGGCCGTCTGATCCTCCCGCCGGACTGCCGGGCCTGTCGGGCATAGCGGGCGGCCAGTTTGGCCAGTGTCAGGGACTTGCCAGAGCCAGAGGCCCCGCCCAGTGCCATGGGCACGCCCAGCCGTAGCGGGAAAGGGGAAAAGTTGATCACACGTTCCAGCCCTGCCGCCAGGCTGCTGCCTGCCATGGCATTGATCAGTTCCTGCGGGATGGAATGCCACGCCAGAATCTCCGGTATGCTCAGGGCATTGGCGGGCAGGGCGACATCTCCGCCAGCCATGCCGGAAGCACCTGTGGCGGTGTGATGCTGGGGAGATGTCTGGGTGGAGGAAAAGCTGGTCATGGGTCAGGTCCGGTGTTGGAGGGGTTTCAGTCTGTCGGGGCCAGTCAGTTCACTGTGGCGACGGTACGGATGCGGGTCCGGGGGTAGATTTCCGCCTGTGCCATGACGGCAACCGAAGGGCGGATTCGGTCCACGATCATACGCACGGAATCCCGTGTGGCGGAGGTCGTGACAATGACGGGCATTTCCCCCAGCGTGGCTGTCTGGTCGAAGGCACGGCGCAGGGCCGTGACGAAGCGGTCCAGCATGGCTGGGGGCATGGCCAGCGTGCGGTCATCCCCCTGTCCGACCGTGTTGTTGAGGATGTTGCTCTCCCAGTCTGCAGAGAGGGTGATCATGGAAATGCAGCCAGAGGGCCCGACATAGCTGTTGCATATCTGTCGGGCGAGGCGGATGCGGACATGGGCTGTCAGGGCCTTGATGCCCTTGGCGGCCAGGGCGTGGCCTTCCTGTATGCTTTCAAGAATGGTGGGCAGGTCACGGATGGAGATGCGCTCCTGCAACAGGGACTGGAGAACACGCTGGACCGTGCTGAGGGACACCTGTGAGGGGATGAGGTCGTTGACGAGCTTCTGCTCTTCCTGCGGCAGATCATCCAGCAGGGACTGCGTGGCGGCATAGGTCAGCAGATCGCCCAGATTCTGGCTGATGGATTCCGTCAGGTGGGTGATGATGACAGTGACCGGGTCCACCACTGTGTATCCCTGGTCTGTGGCCTGTTTCTTCAGGTCGGGATCAATCCATATGGCAGGCAGGTTGAAGGAGGGTTCGGTTGTCTTCTCACCCGGCAGGGGGGCCTGCCCATTCTTGTGGGACGGGCATATGGCCAGCAGGTGGTTGGGCCTGACCTCACCCGAGGCAATGTCGATTTCCTTGAGCTTGATGACGTAACGGTCCGTCGGCAGCTGGATGTTGTCCTGAATCCGCACGGATGGCGTAATGAAGCCCATGTCCGCTGCCATCTTGCGGCGCAGGGCCTTGATCTGTTTGGTGATCTGGGCATTGTCCCCGCTGGCCAGCGGGAGCAGGCCATAACCGATTTCCAGCCGCAGGAGGTCGATTTTCAGAAGGTCGGAAATGGGTTGCGTGGTGGGAGCGGCGGGCTGGGTGAGGGCTTCCTCACCTTCATCCTGCCGGGGAGTCCTGTAGCGGATCCACGCCCCGATCCCGGCCACGGCGGCAATCATGAGGAAGGGGAAAGCCGGCAGGCCGGGCATGACGGCAAACAGGGCTGACAGGGTGGCCGCAATGGCCAGCGGCTTGGCATTGCCCGCCAGCTGGCGGAAAAGTGTTACGTCCGCCGAGCCATCCGTACCGCCCTTCGTGACGACGATACCGGCGGCCAGCGAGACCAGCAGGGCGGGAATCTGGGAGACGAGACCATCACCGATGGTCAGGGTGGTGAAGGTCTGTGCCGCCTCACTGATGGGCATGCCATGGCGCAGCACGCCGATGGTCAGACCGCCCAGAATGTTGATGGCGGTGATGAGGATTCCGGCAATGGCATCATTGCGGACAAATTTGGCAGCACCATCCATGGCTCCGTAGAAGGAGCTTTCCTCTTCCAGTTCCTTGCGTTTGGAGCGGGCACCACGCTCATTGATGGCCCCTGAGGCGAGGTCGGCATCAATGGCCATCTGTTTGCCGGGCATGGCATCGAGGAAGAAGCGGGCCGAGACCTCCGCAATGCGGCCCGACCCCTTGGTGATGACCATGAAGTTCACCACCAGCAGGATGCAGAAGACGATCCCGCCGATCACCACATCATTGCCCATGAGAAAGCCGCCAAAGGAGGCGACAACATGCCCGGCTGCATAGGCACCTTCATTGCCATGGCTGAGGATGAGCCGTGTTGTCGCCACTTCCAGCGAGAGACGGAACATGGTCGTCAGCAGCAGCAATGTGGGGAAAGACGTGAAGTCCAGAGGCCGTTCCAGAAACAGCGCCACCATGAGGATCAGCACGGATGAGGTGATGGAGAGTGACAGCCCGACATCCAGGATCAGCGTGGGGAGCGGTACGATGAGGATGGAGATGAGCAGGATCACGCCCAGCGCCAGCAGGATGTCGGTGCCGGGCAGGCGGGCGGCAAGACGGGAGGCCGCTCCGTTGGGTGTGAAGAGGTCTGCCGGGTTCCGTATCAGCGTGCCCAGCCTTCCGCCCAGTCCGCCAGCTCCCCCTGCACCGGGAGCCGCCTTGGGGGCGGGAGAACCTGACCGTTGCGGGGAAGAAGAAGGAGCGGGCATTGTCATCCTGACTGATGATGTGCTGCCTTCCCCGGCTTGGGTGACGGGCAGGGAAGGTGGCAACAAGGTTTATTAAGGCCTGTTATCTATGGGTTTGCAATTTAGCCATTAAAGTCTTGCCCATCAAGGTTTATGGGGACATGTTATTTTGCCATGAACATGACCTGTCAGGTCATTGATGGTTCAAGGCATGAAGAAAGGCAGCATGATGGCAGGAGCAGAGCAGCATGGCAGGGTGGAAGATGGCAGTCATGAGGCTGGTCAGAGTGCACTGACCCCGCAGGAAGTGACAGCCTGCTGCCAGCAGCTTGTTGCCCGTGGTGAGGGAGACCAGGCTGTCAGTCTGGCCATACAGATTGCCCAGGGGACGCAGGATGTGGCGCTCATTCTTGCGGCGGGCCTTTTTCTTGTCCGTTTCACCCCCCGGCATGAGGTGGTGATTGCCGTCTTCCGCAAGGCTCTGCTTTTGATGCCGGAGGCGGAACCCGCCATGGCCTCCATGCGGGGCGAGGTGAAGATTTTTCTGGCAGGGGCGCTCATGGTGGCGGGCGAACGGGAAGAGGCCATGGCCCTCTTCATGGATGTTGCCCGGACTCTGCCAGAACATCGGGTGCTTGTCGGGGAGCATCTCTCAATGGCCCTGCTGGAGGCGGGGCTGGCGGATCAGGCTGAGCAGGTGCTGTTGGCCTGGCTTGCGGATGGACCGCCCTCCGTCTCGCTGTACAACAACATGGGTTGCGCTCTGGGACGGCTGAACCGCTCCCGGGATGCCCTGGCCTATTATCGCCGGGGAATGGAGCTGTCCTCCCGGCATGAGGCTGTTTCCTTCGGCTATGCCATCGCCCTGTTGAAAGCCGGTGAGTATGAGGAGGGCTTTGCCCGCTATGTAAGGCGTGTGCCCCGTATTCCGAGCCTGAACTGCTGGTTCTATCAGGACCTGCCCAGACTGACGAACGATGTTCCGCTGGAAGGGCGCCACCTTCTTTTCTATCAGGAGCAGGGGCTTGGCGATACGATCCAGTTCATCCGCTTCCTGCCGGAGATCGTCCGCCGGGCAGGGCGGGTCACGCTGGCCGTTCTGCCATCGTTGGCCCGGCTGCTGAGGGAAAGCTACCCCATGGTGCAGGTCTGCCTTATCACGGAGCTTCTGGACCATCCGGAGCGTATGGCAGAGTATGATTTTTCCTGCCCGATACCGGACCTTCCCTATCTCTGTCATCTCAGGCACGTGGCTGATATTCCGGCTTTCAGTCCCTATCTGGAAGTTCCGGTGCGGCGGCGGGAGCATTTTGCCCGACTTGTGGAGCAGGCCGTGGCACAGGGTGGCCGGGCAGGGGGGCACAGCCCCGCCGGGCGGCGCCTGCGTGTAGGGCTCGTCTGGGCAGGGGATTCTCGGTCCAGCGCACAGGATGTGGCTGCAGACAGGCGGCGTTCCAGCAGTTTTGCGGAGATGATGGAGGCCCTCGGGCCGGTGGAGGCTGATCTGTTCAGCCTTCAGTATGGCGACCGGCGGGGAGAGCTGGAGCCAGTGGAGGGGCAGGGAGCGGTCGTGCATGATCTGATGGGACACGTGAAGGACATGGCGGATACGGCTGCCCTGATGGAAAGTCTGGACCTTGTCATTTCCGTTGATACGGCCCCGCTGCATCTGGCGGGGGCACTGGGCCGGGAAGTCTGGCTGGTCAGTCGATGGGATGCCTGCTGGCGGTGGGGTGATGAAGGTGACCGCACCCCGTGGTACCCGACCATGCATATTTTCCGGGCGCAGGAGCTGTCTCTTGCCCCTGTTCTGAAGGACGTGGCCGTCTCCCTGAGACGGCGGATTGCGGAGGGCTGAGCCATGTCATCTTATAAGGTAGCCATCCTGCTGCGCACGAAAAACCGTCCCGTTTTTCTGCGTCGGGCTCTGGAAACACTGAGGGCGCAGAGCTTTCAGGACTTCCGTATCCATATCATCAATGACGGGGGAGACATGGCCGCCCTGCGGGCCTGCGTTGCAGAGTGTGGCCCATCATGGGGGGAGCGCCTTTCCTGCGTGGACCTGCCCCGGTCTGTCGGACGCAGCAAGGCACTGGCCCTTGCCTTGGCCGTGTCCGGCGAGCCTTATATTCTCATCCATGATGATGATGACACGCTGGAGCCTTCTTTCCTGGCCGAGACGGTCGCCTTTCTGGAGCGGGACGGGACGGGTTTCTATGCTGGTGTCACGACCAGCAATTATGACGTGTATGAACGTATCGAGGATGGACGGATCATCACGGACAGGAAGACGGACCAGTTTGGCCGCAAGAGTGGCTCGCTGGTGGATTACGGCCTGTATCTCTCCCACATGTATGTCATCATGCCGATCACCTTCCTGTTCCGCCGGGCGGCCCTGGCGGTGGCGGGTGGAGTGGAAACGCGGCTGGATTACGTCGAGGACCACGATCTCTTCCTGCGTGTCATGATGGCGGGTGAGGTCGGGATTCTGGAAGAGTGCCTTTGTTCATACCATCACCGTCTTGCGACTGGTGACGCCAATGATGCCAGCCAGCATGAGGTGACCCATGATTACGAGCTGGCCTACAAGAACGGCATCATCCGGAAGGCCATGCAGGGGGGAGACCGCCTGAGACAGATGCAGGCCGGTTTCATCCAGGGGAATCATCTGGGGCGTTCCCAGCTTGGGCAGCTGTCCCGGCAGGTGGCACAGCTTCAGGAGGGCTTTGCCAGCCTGTCACAGGTGATGGTGGAGCTGCTTGGTCATATCAGACGCTGAGGGCCACTTCTGTCGGAATGGTCAGTAGGCCGTGGCGTAAGGGACATTGCTGGCAGCGTGGACGGGCATGGCCCGGTAGGCGGCAAGACTCCGGCCATTCTGTGAGCTTTTCATTCGCTGGTGCGGTGGTGGGGGCATGGCAGGGCGGAAATAACCCCGGAAGGGACGGAAAGGACGATGCCCCTGTGAGGGAGCCTGTCCCGGTGTGGCCGCAGCAGCAGGCTGCGCCACAGGGGGCAGGGGGCGTGTTGTTTCCTGATGGCGGAGAGCGGCCAGAAAACTGGCGGGCCCTGTAGTGGCGTGGGTTATGCCGGTCCCTGATGGGGGGGCTGATGCCGGCCTGATGACGAAGGGCCGGTACGGCCTGGTCGTCTGCACCGGGTGGTTCTGACCAGCGCCAGAATGATCGCCAGTTATGACAGCCGCCACAGCGGGATGTGGCGATGTGGAAAGAGGGGGGTGTGGCAGAGGCGTGTCCAGCGGTGTGGCCCATTGCTGGAGAACCTGTTGCAGGTAGGTCGTGCCCAGGGTGCCTGTCTGTGAATGATAAGCAGCAGCGGCCCGTGGCCAGCTGCCGGTCTGGTCCTTCATTTTCTGGAGAAACAGGCCAGCATAGCGGGCATTGCTGTAGGGGTCGAAGGCTGTATCCAGAGAGGGGAAGGCTGTTGGATGGTGGAGGAGATTGACCTGAAGGCAGCCGACATCAATGGACTGTATGCCCTGCTGCTGGAAGGCTTTTACAGCCTCTACCGCTTCCTGGCGTGAGGCATAATAGTGACCTGTCCCGGCAACATTGATGCTCCATGGCCATGGGGTGAGGGTGCCATTGCCATCCGGGCGGCCTGTTTCCACCCGGCTGATGGCCGAAAGGAAACCATCCGGCAGTCGCAGGGCCCGTTCTACCTGCTCCGTGGCAGTGCGGCAGAGGCGGGACTGGGTGGGGTCCATGGGGGGGAGTGAAATCTGGGCCATGGCAGGCGGGGTCAGGAACATGCCCAGAAGAAGCCCCGGGACCCGCCAGAGGGCGAGGTGGAGCCAGCGCCCGGGTTTGTCATGCTGAAAGATGGAGGTCATGGGTCTCTCAAGGCTTTCTTTTGACGGACTTTCAGGGTAACCAAGGAATACCATTAAATAATTTTCCTTGTATAATCCATATATAAGGTTAAGTTGGGGCGTGGGAGACTATGCTTGATGTTTTTGAAGAGCTGTTGCGCCTGGCTGTCCCGAAGTCTGGATGGGATTCGGCCTGCCTGTCGCTGTATGATGCTGGCGATCTTCGGATGCGTGCTGTCTGGCATGTTTTCGGGTGGCTCAGCCCATGCCTCTGCGGTCCGTATCAAGGATATTGTGGATTATGAAGGAATCCGGGACAACCAGCTCGTCGGTTATGGGCTTGTTGTCGGTCTGAACGGCACCGGGGACCGGCTGACCAATACGCTTTTTACCCGTGAAACCCTGGTCGGCATGCTCAACCGTCTTGGTGTCAATATCCGGGACAAGGCCATCCAGCTGCAGACACACAACACGGCCGCTGTCATGGTGACAGCCAGTCTGCCGCCGTTCTCGCATGGTGGCAGCCGGATTGACGTAACGGTTTCTGCCGTGGGTGATGCCCAGAGCCTGACAGGCGGTACGCTGATCGTGACGCCTCTTCAGGCTGCAGATGGTGAGGTTTATGCCGTGGCGCAGGGGTCGCTGGTGACGAACGCCTTCACGGCCAGAGGGCCGGGGGCCGTCGCCACCCGTAATGTGCCAACCAGTGGGCACATCGCCAATGGTGCCGTGGTGGAGCGGGAAGTGCCCGTTCTGCTGGGGGCTGGTGGGGTGATCCATCTGTCTCTCAAGAATTCGAATTACACGACGGCGGTTCGCATTGCCGATGTCATCAACCGGCACATGGGCCGGGGGACAGCCCGGGTGGATGATCCCAGGACGGTGGCCGTCAACCTGGCCGGGCGCAACGTCTCCGAGGCCCTGTATGAGATCGGGGATCTGACCGTCACGCCGGACACGATGGCCAAGGTCATCGTGGATGAAGCCGCTGGGACCATCGTCATCGGGGATAATGTCCGTATCACCACGGTGGCCATTGCCCAGGGGAACCTGACCGTGCAGGTGACCAACAGCCCTGAAGTTGTCCAGCCCAACGCCTTTGGTGCAGGGCAGACTGCTGTCGTGCCCAGGACGCAGATCAATGCCACGACCGATCGTGAACACAGGATGGGCATTCTCTCTGATGGCCCCTCCCTGGCCAATCTTGTAACGGGCCTGAATGCCCTTGGGGTTGGCCCCAGAGACATGATCAGTATTCTCCAGGCCATCAAGGCGGACGGTGCCTTGCAGGCTGAGCTGGAAGTGCGCTGATCGCAGGGATGAATCCAGTCTGACTGTCTGTCTTTTACAGGAGAAAATACCGGTTCATGAGTATTTCGTCAGTCTCACATGCGGCGTCTGCGCATGTGGCGGCCCCGTCTGCCGGAAAGCAGGCAGACCGGAGCCATCCCATGTCTCCGCAGGATGAAAACAGGGTCCGTAAAACGGCCCGGGATTTTGAGGCCATGGCGCTGGGAGAAATGCTTCAGCCCATGTTCGATACGG
The DNA here is from genome assembly GCF_023167265.1 of Parasaccharibacter sp. TMW 2.1888. Classification (NCBI taxonomy): domain Bacteria; kingdom Pseudomonadati; phylum Pseudomonadota; class Alphaproteobacteria; order Acetobacterales; family Acetobacteraceae; genus Parasaccharibacter; species Parasaccharibacter sp. TMW 2.1888. Next base: position 551,298 of record NZ_CP030979.1, on the reverse strand, counting down.
TGGACAATTCCGCAGCGCCCTTTGGGGGAGGCAATGCCGAGAAGCAGTTCCGCTCCATGCAGGTGCTGGAACTGGGCAAGGAGGTTGCCCGTAGCGGGGGGATAGGGATTGCCCATCAGGTTTATGGCCGGATGAAGGCCATGCAGGAGCAGGCCGCCCAGGCCAGCAGCATACATCCCAGCAACAGGACAGGAGGATACAGACCGTGACATTGCAGAGGCTTGGCAAAGCCGCACGTCGGCTTGCCGGGCATTTTTCCAGACGGGACGAGGATGAACTGGACGGCTCTTTCCTGCCCCATCTGATGGGCAGTTTTGCCCGGGCCGCGGACATCATGGCGCAGGAAAACCGCTTTCTTCAGGATAATGACGTGTCAGCTGCTGCAGCACTTCTGCCTGAAAAGACAGCGACCATGGAAGAGCTGACAGCCCTTGTGGCCAGGGCACGGAAGCATGATGTACGGGTGGAGAATCTTTCTTCTGCCTTCCGGCAGGTGCAGAGGCGTTTTACTGAAATTGCTGCCCAGAATGGGGAGCTGTTGCAGCGGGCTCTTGTCACGCAGGAGGCCGTGATGAAGCTGCTCATTGAAAGTGCGGTGGAGGCCAACCGTCATGGCTATGGCCGGACGGGCGAGGTGGGATCTGATACGTCCTGCGGGTCACTTTCACTGAATGACCGGGCCTGAGCAACGGGCCAAAGGCCCGTTGCGTCTCTTTTACCAGTATCCGCCGATCATGTGGCGTGGCTGGTTGTTGTCCGGGTCTGCGGCTGGGCTCCAGACGGTCCAGTCCCATGAGGTTGTATCCCGGTAATTTTCAGCCGTCATGGCGGGCAGGGGCGGGTCCTGCGGTGGATGATGGGCGTGTTTGCGCTGCATGATGGCCTGCATGTGGGCCTGAAGGGTGCCATAGGCGGTTTCATCCCCCATATACACACAGCCACAGGCCAGTGGGTCAGCATAGAGGTAGATGCGCTGCCCGCTCGGGGCCATGCGGTAGGTCAGGCTACCGGGTGGCAGGCTGTTCATGAGGGCAAAACGGGCGGTCGTGTTGGCCGGGTGGGCGACAAATCCGGCATGGCTGAGCAGGCTGCCTTTCTCCAGATAGGGGGCGGCCGGTCGTACGCAGCCAGCCAGAGCCAGGCCGAGCAGGGCCGTGCAGGCATGTCTCGCCATGGCAGAGGGTGAGGGGATGGTCAGGGCCATGGTTGTCACTCCCGGTTCAGGCTTTTGGCTGTCTGATTGTCCGTCAGAACCAGGGGCGGCACACAGCAATAGGCCTTCATGTCGGCATAATGGCGGTTCATGAGATGGTCGACACTGGTGCTCATCAGGGTCCTGTTGCCCAGTGAAGGGTAATTGATGGGCAGTGTGGTCATGGGCAGGCAGCGTTTCATGAGGGAGACGGCCCCACGGGGAGACAGGGCGTAACCACAGATGCCAAAGGCCTGCTTCAGGCGGAAAGGAAGTGTCTCGACCGTCTGGTGCCGGAATTCCTCAATGCCGCAGCGAACATCATCCTGGTTGAAATAGGCGAAACAGTCTGTCTGCCCCGGCAGAACCTCATAATGGAGAGGGGCATCCGAATTCTGTCCCCACAGGATGATCTCCCAGTCTTCCGGCAGCTGCTGGATGATCTGCTGGCTCTTCTGTTCAAAATTCTGGCAGAGAAAAGCGTCATCTTCAAAGATGTTGGCAGGCTCTCCGCTCTGGGCGACTGTTCCCCACAGGGCAACATGGGTCAGCCCCGAGCCAATGGCTCCGGCCGTGAAGTGGCAGTCCTGTGCCAGAAGGCCGGCCTGTATGGCATCCTGTTTGTCCAGCGTTTTGCCATCAATGCCGGGCGCATGAGTGATGTCAGGGCCATGCCGGTTGACCCGCCGGAACCTCTCAAGCCGGTCTGGTGTTCGGGCGAGGCTGATGACGTAATGTTTCATGAATATCCTTCTTGTCATGACAGGCCTGTTTCATGTCGTGTTGCGAAGATATGGCATGTTTCCAGGTCATGCCATATCTGTTATGGTTAAAACATGATCATTTTATCCTTGCATTAATCATTCGTGTTTTAATGTGAGGCCAGATGCTGGCAGATGTCGTGCCAGCCTTATGGTTTTATGGAGGAGGCGGCTTATGGGGCTTGGTGGCATTTCACCCGTGGCACAGTTTCTTATGGCCCAGAAAAATGAGGTCCAGACAGCAGCTGACAGCGTGAAGGGCGACAATACGGCCAAACGCATGGTGTCGGACTTCCAGGACAAGGCACCATCCATCACCACGGCCAAGCAGCTCATGAGCAACTACTCTGCCAATCAGGTGGTGCTGAAGGCCTACAATCTCAGTTCCCTCAGCGGGCAGCAGGCTGTGGAAAAGGCCCTGCTGACGCAGGACCCCACCTCCTCCTCTTCTCTGGCCCAGACCTCCCGGAATGCCAGCTGGCTGGCCTTTGCTGATGCCTTCGCCAGCATGGGGGCGGGGCATGGCACGGCCAGTGCAACGCCTTTTACTTCAGACATGATGGCATCGACGGTGAGTGCCTACGAGCAGCGCCAGTACGAGACAAGCGATGCCCAGCAGAAGAATGGCGTGGGGGATGCGCTCTATTTCACCCGGAGGATGCAGTCCGGCAAGATCAAGACGGTGGATGACCTCATGGCGGACCCGACCCTGCTGCGTGTGGCAGAGGTTGTCAGCGGGTATGATCCGGACCAGTTCGGGGCTCTGGATTTCGACCAGCAGAAGCGCATCATCAGCAACAAGGTTGACATGAAGACCTTCTCGCAGCCGGAGAATGTCCAGCGCTATGCCGAACGGTACCTGACGCAGTTGCAGATTCACCCCAGCTATAACAGTGATGACAAGCCGGCCAGCATGATCGATCTTTTTGGTGGGGATGATGGTGGAGACGGCATCCTCGCCCTGTTTGGGGGTAGCGGTGATGGCGGGACTTCGTCCTCCGGTCTCTTCTGATGCCCGGAGCCCTCACCCTGCCGGATATTGAAACCCAGTGCCGGGCCGTGCGGGAACGCCATGTGATGCTCTCCGTCCAGCTTGCCCGGCAGAAGGATCTCATGGAGACCCTGACAGGGACCATCCGCCCCGCTGCGGAGGATGCCCCCATAGGGGAGCTGACCGGGCATGTGGTGGATGTCTCTGGCTTGTGCGTGACGGTGGATGGTCTGGCATCCTTTACGGCCGTAGGGGACCAGATACGCATCAGGACGCTGGATGGCCGGGACATTCTGGCGGAAATCATTGCCTTCCGCCATGGTCAGGCACTGGCGATGACCTACGAATCCATAGAAGGAATCGGGGCCGGCTGTCCGGTCTTTCATGAACTTCACGGCCAGGGGCGGCAGGGTCTGTCTGGCGGGCTGGCGGTCAATGAATCATGGATTGGCCGTGTTGTGGACCCGATGGGGCAGCCGCTGGACGGTAGAGGGCCTCTTCTGCCATCGGCAGCCCGGCAGCAGCGTCATGCCCGCCCGCCGGAAGCCGCCGGACGGGCCCGGCTGGGGGCAAGGATTGATCTGGGAATCAAGGCCCTGAACCTCTTCACGACCTGTCGGCAGGGGCAGCGCCTGGGGCTTTTTGCGGGCTCCGGTGTGGGCAAATCCACGCTCATGGGGATGCTGGCCCGGGAGACGGCCTGCGATGTCACGGTCATTTCTCTCGTGGGGGAACGGGGCCGGGAAGTCCGGGAATTCATGGAGGATGACCTGGGGCCGGAGGGGTTGGCCAAGTCCGTGCTTGTTGTCGCTACTTCGGACAGTTCCGCCCTCATGCGGCGGGAGGCTGCCTATAGCGCCATGGCCGTGGCGGAGCATTTCCGCAATCAGGGCAAGTCCGTCCTGCTGTTGATGGACAGTGTGACCCGCTTCTGTCAGGCCCTGCGGGAGATAGGTCTTTCAGCCGGAGAGGTGCCTGCTACCCGTGGTTATCCGCCCAGCGTGTTTGCAACTCTGCCTCGCCTGCTGGAGCGTGCTGGCCCCGGTGCATTGGATGAACAGGGCCAGGCAGGCCAGATGACGGCTTTCTTCTCCGTTCTCGTGGAAGGGGATGACCAGAACGAACCGGTGACGGACACGGTACGGGGGATTCTTGATGGTCATGTGGTGCTGGAACGCTCCATTGCTGAATCGGGCCGGTATCCGGCCATCAACGTTCTGCGGTCATTGTCCCGTTCCGTACCGGGTTGCAACAGCGAGAGTGAAAATGAGCTGACAGTCCGGGCACGGCGTCTTCTGTCCCAGTGGGATGAGGTGCGGGACCTTGTCCGGCTGGGCGCCTACAAGGCTGGGAATGATCCGGAAGCCGATCTGGCCGTACAGCTTGGCCCGCAGCTGGAAGAATTCCTCATCCAGAAAAAGACGGAGCGTGTCTCCCTTGAGGACTCTTTTGCCGGTCTGCGGGAGCTTCTCTCACAGGGTGAGCGTGTAGAAGCGCACCCCGCCTGACGTGTGAGGAGGGAACGTCATGAAACCGGCACGGCTCAAGGCCTTGACATCTCTGCTTACTCTCCAGAAGCGTAACACGACTTTGGCCCGTACAGAGCTGGCCCACTGTCTGGCCGAGGAAAAACGCCTTGAGAACAGCATAAGCGAGCTGAAGGCCCAGATGCAGGAGAACCGGATTCTTGTCAGTCAGGCCCGGGAGGAAGAAGCGCAGGACCTGACCCTGTGGAACGGATACCGGTATTGGCTGCCCATCGCACAGGAAGAGATGGACCGTCTGGAACAGGCGCTGGACAATGCTAGGGCGGTAAGTACTGCAGCCCGTGGCCGGGTGATGGACTGCGTGCGTGCTCAGGAGGCGACGGATGGCCTGCTGCGGCAGGACAGGCTGGAGCAGGCAGACAGGCTGCGACAGCAGGAACAGGTGGCTCTTGATGAACGGGCGCAGCATCAGAAGATGTTGGAAGAGCTGGAACTGTAAACAGAACATTTCCTTCCCATGACGAAAAGGCTTCCATCTGGTTCCATCAGGATTACATGGGCGTGGTTTTGGCAATCATTTAATATTATTCCTTATAAAAGCCTTGAGACTCAACAATTCGCTGCGGTATTGCCATGATTAAACTTATTTTTTCATGTCCTTTTCGCATGGGCATACTTCATGGAGGGAATCGCAACGATGCAGATGGGGACCACGCCTTCAGGCAAGATCATGCTGGCGACGCCCTGCTTTGGCGGGATGGTGACGACAGGCTACATGCTGTCCGTCATCGGTTATGCCTCCAGCGGTCAGAGCATCCCCATGACGGTCATGCATGTCGGTGATGATGCCCTCGTGACACGGGCACGTAATACACTGCTTTCCAATTTCTATTTCCGGTCAGACTGTTCGCACATCCTTTTTGTCGATGCTGACATCAGCTTCCCCGCCAATGCCCCGACACGTCTGTTTGAAACAGGGAAAGATGTGGTGGCCGGGATGTACCCACTGCGTGAGCGGTTCTGGGACGAAGAAACAAAACACAACATTCTTGCCGGGGAACGCCAGCAGACAGCCTCTTTGCGTTATGTGGGCGAGACGGCGGCCATGCATGAGACCTATGAACGTGGCCCGTTGTTGCAGACCGCCTATGCCGGGACGGGATTCATGATGATCAGCCGTCATGCGGTCAGCCGCATGATCAAGGCCTATCCCGAGCTGGAATACAGGCGCATTGATGCCCCCGAGGGTGAGGATGGCCGACGGTTTGCCCTGTTCGAGGGCAGCGTGGATACCGAGAGCGGTACCTATCTCAGTGAAGATTACACGTTCTGCAAACGCTGGCGGGAGATTGGTGGAGAGGTCTGGCTGGATACGTCCATTGAGTTGACCCACACCGGCACGGCGTCTTTCTCCGGCATGCCGTCCGTACGTGTGGGCATCGCCCATAACAGGGGCCGTTGATGATGGCCAGGACCGTTGGTGGCCTGCCGGTGATGGGTGGCCCGGGGGCGTGGTGGTGCTGCCATGGCTGACCGGAAGAATGCCCGACCCATCATCATCAAGCGGGAAGAGGTTGTGGAGGCAGGGCATCATGGCGGTGCTTGGAAGGTCGCTTATGCCGACTTCATGACAGCCATGATGGCATTCTTCCTGCTCATGTGGCTGCTGAACATCACCACGGATGAGCAGAAGCGTGGCATTGCCCTGTTCTTCAATCCGATGGCGGACAGGACGGGCAAGGCGACATCAGACCAGGCGCTGCTGGAAACCTCGCCCCTTTCGGCACCTTCCTCCCTGCGTACGGTGCACAATTCCGATCATGAGCCGCCGCCGAAGCCGGATTCCTCGGAGACTCATCCAGAGGATCAGGGCTCAAGAGGCGGCCGGGCAAGTGAGGGTATCCTGACCGCCAGTGGCGTCAGCATCCTTCCGCCCGGTATGGCGGACCGTCCGGATGAGGATGAAGCCAGTGTCGGCCGTCCCGAGATCATTCCTCTCGGAGGGCCGAAGAGTGGGGCGGCAGAGAATGTTGGCCAGGTTGGCCAGGGCAATGCCGCTGCTGATGGCAGTGCCGGGGGACCAGCCTCTGCTGCTCAGTCCACCGGGGCTTCTGCCGACCATGAGAGCAGCCATGAAGCTGGTACGGAAGGCATGGCGGCAGGTCTGCATCAGGCCGCCCAGGAGGATGCCCATCTCCGTCAGACCGTGGAAGGGCTGAAGGCCAGCCTGGCCCATCAGGCCGGACTGAATGAGCTGAAGGATAATCTCGGCTTCAGGATGGGGGCGGATGAAATCCGCATCGAGGTGCAGGATACGGCCCACAGGCCGATGTTCGACAATGGCGAGACCATGCCCAACAGGGAAGGCATGGCCCTGCTCGGGCAGATCGGTTCCTGGCTTGGCAGCCTGCCGGAAGATATCTCCATCATCGGGGAGACGGATGGTGTTCCGTACCATCTGCGGCAGGTCAATCCACATGGCCTGTCCAACTGGACACTCTCCGAGATGCGGGCCGACCGTGTGAGGGAGCTTCTGGTCCGGGCGGGTTATCCAGACCGGCGGATCAGGAGCGTGGAAGGGCGTGCGGACCGCAGTCTGGCCAACCCCGCCCACCCGGAGGCACCGGAGAACCGGCGGATTGTTCTGCTCATCCATCGTCTGCATCCGCTGCCGGCATCCTTTCAGGCCGGTACACAGCAGGCCCCGCCGCAGGGGGCAGCACGATGAACAGGCAGGAAGAGATGATGGATCATGATGTCAGAGCCGTTTTGAGAGGGGAACAATAGGATGCTGTATATCGGTGGGCTGATTTTTGCGTTGCTCTGCGTGTTTGGTTCCTTTGCGGCTTCGGGCGGGGCACTGGCTCCGCTTCTGGCATCCATGCCGTTTGAGCTGCTGACCATCCTGGGGGCTGCCGTGGGCGTGTTTGTCATGAGCAACAGCATGGCAGCGCTGAAGTCGGTTTTCGGCTACCTGATGCTGGTCGTGAAAGGCCCCCGGCACAGTCAGCAGAGCTACATGGACCTTCTGGCCCTCATGTACCGCCTGCTGCGGCAGGCCAACATGAAAGGCATCGCCTCTCTGGAAAACGATTTTGAAGAGCCGCAGGAAAGCAGCATTTTTGCCACGTCTCCACGCATCAAGCAGGATGAGAAGACCCGTGACATGATCTGCGACTACCTGCGGCTCATCAGCATGAATCTGGATGAAAGCCACCAGCTGGACGAGATCATGGGCAGGGAGCTGAAGAAGAACCTGCATGAGGATCTTCACGTTGCCGAATCACTTTCCGGCATTTCCGATGCCCTGCCTGCTCTTGGCATTGTGGCGGCCGTGCTGGGTGTGGTGAAGACCATGGCTGCCATCAGCAAGCCGCCTGCCGTGCTGGGGGAAATGATTGCCGGTGCCCTTGTGGGAACCTTTCTCGGGGTGCTGCTGGCCTATGGTGTGGTCGGGCCGCTGGCCTCGCGGATGCAGGCCATCGTGAAGATGGACAATCGTTATTATGAAACGATCCGCACCGTGCTGGTGGCGTACCTGCAGGGGCAGCCGCCGCAGGTGTGCATCGAGATTGGCCGCAAGGACATCCCGGAAGAATTCATGCCCGGCTTTGCAGAAGTCGACAGCATGTTGAGTGAGCTGACCTGACAGACATGATGCTGCCTGAATGAATGTGAGAACGCCATGGTAATGCCCCGTCCTTCACTCTCCAGCCTTCCCCTGCCTTCTGCTGGTGGCAGCCGGTCTTCGGCGGCCATGTCCGCTGGGAGGGGCGCCGTGCGCTCTTCATCGGGCGGGAAAGGCTTTGCCGGAGTTCTGGCAGGGCAGACACCGTCCGATCATGACGGGGCGGATGTGCCGCCTTCTGATCAGGACCAGCCCAAGGCGGCCGCCCCTCATACAGGCGGGACGGATGGGACAGATCGTGGAGACAGGTCGCAGGGCAGGTCATCTGCTCCGGCCGCCGGGGCTCACGATGATCAGACGGCTTCTTCTCCCGCCGACAGGGGGGACGGAGCGGACGGGTCGCAGAAGGCCGATACATCCGCAAAGGCAGCGCCTCATGCTGACCGGCAGATGACAGGGGATCAGTCGTCCCATGATGGGGTAGCGCCAGAGGGGCTGGCCACGCAGAGTCTGTCTCTGGTAGCGTTCATGGCGTCCCCTCAGGTGTCTATGGTCACGATGGAAGCGGGACAGCCCCAGTCTGGCCCGGCGGGTGGTGGGACGGCCACGGCCATGCCGTCTTCCAGCCTTGGGCAGATGACCGGCGGGCGGAGTGATGCCGGAGTGGCAGCGCTTGCGGGGCTGGGTACGGTTCCGGCTGGTGGTGAGGCTTCCATGGCGTCAGCTCATGCTACGGCCAGTGCCACAGCCATTTCCTCTTTCTCATCCATGGAGCATCTTTCCCTGGCTTCTGCTGCGGCGGGTACTGCTGGAAGTTCTGCCATGGTTTCGACATCGGATCTGATGCGCCTCGTCAGCAGGTCCGGTGATACGGCGTCTTCTCATGGGCAGGATACCGGGGTGCGTGATGACGTGTCGTCCCGTCATGCTGCCGCCGGACGGATGATGGATGCAGCCCTGCTGGCCCGGCAGTCCACACAGGTTCCCACAATGGTGAATGCCGCCACACAGGGCCCGAAAGACAGGGCACTGTCGGCTGTGCAGGCGATGAATTTCCAGTCCGGCATGGCGGGTGTCCTGTCCGGTCCGTCTTCCATGGCAGGAAACACGGTGACTGCCTCCCGGCAGGGGGATTTGCGCAGCGGGCCTGAGGGCCAGACAACAGACAGTCTGTTCAGCCTTATGGTGAAGGCTTCGTCTGGAGAATCGGAGGCGTTTTCTGCTGGTCATGGCGACCAGGGCGCTTCCGGTGAGGGGCAGGACATGCCCGGGCATGAGAGTGCCGGGGTGACGGGAGGCTCTGGTGGGGATGGCGGGCAGGAGGTGCAGGGCAGCCTGTCGTCCTTCGCTGGCCTTGTGACATCCTCCGAGGGGCACATCATCCAGCCGGAAACCCGTGGCGTGACAGCGGGCGTGACATCGCATGAAGCACGGCAGGCCGCTGCAGAAACAGGTCTTTCTGCCCTTCAGACAGGTGGTTCCGCAGCTGGTGTGCTGGCAGGGCGGGCGACTGCCGGGCAGGCTGGGACGCTGACCATGACCGTCATGACAGCGGATTCAACGCCGGTTCATGTGCAGCTGGACCGCTCCGCAGCAGGTCTGTCGGCCCTTTCCTTGCAGGGGCAGGATGATGGCACGACCGAGGCCCTTCAGAAAACACATCATGTTCTGGCCAGAGAGCTGGATGAGGCAGGCCTTCATGCCAGCCTGATGAAGATTGATGTCCTGCCTGCCGATGCCGGCCATATGGCCGGAGGCCAGGAGCAGAACATGCCGCAGCATCAGTGGCAGGGGGGGCATCAGTCTTCAGGGCAGCAGGCCGGTGCCTTTTTCTCTGGAGGGGAAGGCGGCAGCTCCCAGGAACAGCGCTCCCGCTCGGGAGATGATGTGCCTGCTCCAGCCCGGCAGGAACCGTCTCTTCAGGCAGAGGAGAGCGCCGTCACCCCCGCCACGGTCAGGCCCGCACGGATGGGCCATCTCAATATTTCAGTCTGACATGCATCATCTCGGAAGGAGAACCACATGGTGAATTCACTGTCTTCCAACAATCTTCTGGCCTTGCAGCAGGCGACAGACAGCGCCGCCCGCAGTGGGGCAGCGTCCCTCTCCGGCGCCGGGCAGAGCGGGTCATCCGCAGGGACCACGGAAGGTGCCTTTGCCTCGATGGCAAAGAATGAAAACAACTTCCTGACCCTTCTGACAGCCCAGCTGAAGCATCAGGACCCCAGCAGCCCGATGAATACGGAGAACATGGCAGCCCAGTTGGCGCAGTTCTCCAGTGTGGAGCAGCAGGTCCAGACAAACAGCAACCTCAACACCCTCATTTCTCTGAATGAGACAGCCCAGTTGACGCAGGACAAGGGGCTGGTCGGGCGGCAGGTCAGTGCTTCCGGGTCCACGCTGCCCCTGCAGTCCGGTTCGGCTGGTCTGTCCTTCCAGGCAGGAGCGGGCCAGATGGTTGGCATTTCCGTGGCCAACAGTGCCGGGCAGGTGGTCTATCACGACGTGGTGCGGGCGGATGGCGGCCAGACATCCTGGAACTGGGATGGCAAGGACGACAATGGCACGACCCTCAGTGATGGGGCCTATAGCGTGGCGGTGAAGAGTGTGGACAGCCGGGGCAATACGGCTGACGTGCCCTTTACCGTGCGTGGCACGGTCACGGGGATGAAGAAGACCAGCACGGGCATGAATGTCATGATGGGTGGGGCTGAGGTTCCGCTCTCCAGCGTGCAGGCCACAAGCTGAACCACGCCTGATGATGCATGAACAGGGCAGGCAGCCACGACGTATTGGCTGCCTGCCGGATGGAACGGGAGGTTGTGAGGGAGCATGTATCAGAACAACGCCATGAATGCTTATCGTATGGCGGCCAGTTCGTCTCTGTCGGACAGGGAAGCGGATGCGGAATGTTTCCGCAGGCTGATTGCCATGCTGGAAAGCGTGGCCCATGAGACGGATGTCATCACGCGGAATCAGGTCATCGCGAAGAATCAGCGTCTCTGGTCGCTCATCCAGCGTGCCAATGCGGTGGAAGCTGGCATGGTTGAGACGGAAGACAGGCTTCTTTTTGCCCGGATGGCCGATCAGGCCCAGAAGTATGGCATACGGGCCATGCTGGACCCCACGCTCAGCCTTGCTCCCCTCATAGAGACAGCCCGCAACGTGCTGGACGGGCTGGAAATGGCCATTCAGGAGGGCTGAAACACCTTCCCGCCCTTCAGAGCGGATTGGTGAAAAAGACTGGCAGTGGCCTGCCCTCGGCGAGATGGTCGTCCATGATCTGGCAGGCCGCAAGAGCCTCACCAATGGTGACATCCATGTCCAGATAACGGTAGGTCCCCAGCCGCCCGAGGAAAGAGACGTTTCGGGCAGTCATGGCCGTGCGGACATAGCGGTCCAGCATGGCTGTCTCGCCTGCCAGCCTTATGGGGTAATAGGGGGCATCTTCCGGCCCGGCCAGGCGGCTATATTCACGGAAGCAGACTGTCCTGCTGAAGCGTGCGGCCTCCCAGGGGGCGAAGTGCTTGTGCTCGCTGATGCGGGTATAGGGGATGGATTCGTCGCAGTAATTGATGACCGCCGTCCCCTGATAGTCACCTTTCGCATCGATTCGTTCAAAATTCAGCGTGCGATAGCCAAGACGGCCATGGCAGAAGCTGAAATAGCGGTCCAGCGGGCCAGTATAGAGTGTATGGTCCATGCTGTTGCAGGACTGGAATGTTTCGAAAGACGTGTTCAGCCGTACGGTGATGCGGGGATGGGTGAGAATCGTTTCGATCAGGGTGGTATAGCCTTCCACCGGAATGCCCTGATAGGGATGACTGAAATAGTTGTCATCGTAATTGAAGCGTACCGGCAGTCTCTTCAGGATGGCGGCGGGAAGGTTCGCCGGGGGCAGGCCCCACTGTTTGGTCGTGTAACCTTTGAAGAAGGCCTCATAGAGGGCAGGGCCGATCATGTGCAGGGCCTGCTCCTCGAAATTGCGGGGGGAAGCCATGTCCTGCACGGCCTGCTGCCGGATGAATTCCCGGGCTTCTGCGGGCTGCATGGTCTTGCCGAAAAACTGGTTGATGGTCAGCAGGGTGATGGGAAGGGTGTAAACCCGCCCCTGGCTGATGGCCTTGACCCGATTGATGTAGGGGGCAAACCGTCCGAAGCGCTGCACATACTGCCAGACCGTTTCCTGTGCGGTATGGAAGATATGGGGCCCATAATGGTGAAGCATGATGCCCGTCTGCGGGTCCCGGGCTGTATGGCAGTTGCCACCATTGTGTGGGCGTTCATCAATGACAGTGATGCGGTGGCCTCGCTCAGCCAGATGACGGGCCGTGACCGCCCCGCTGAATCCGGCACCGACGATACAGAAATGCATGGCAGGCTGGTCTCAGGGGCCAGTACAGTTCTGGTCTATGCAGCTCCGGCTTGGTGGGGCTGGCGGATAGGGCAGGCCGGGATAGGGGGCCTGGGTCTGGATGTAGGTGTTCCATGGCATGAAGCCGGGTTCGTCCCAGCCATTCTGGCGGGAGTAACGGGGTGTCTGGTACGTTCCCCAGAGCGGCGCTGCCCACGGTGCCGGTATGCCCTGCTGGCGGTACTGGTCCTGCTGCCATGTGCCGGAAAAGGATGGCGGCGGCGGTGGGGGCGGTGGCAGATGGGTGAATTCCCCGGTGGGCGGCGGTGGAGGAGGGGGCGGGCTGAGCAGGTATTCACTGCCGCCGTAGAATCCCTGGGCTCTGGCAGGCAGGATGCCCCCGCCGGCCAGGGCAAGAAGAATGATGGCAATGGATGGACAGTGCAAACGGGTCATCTCACGGTTCCTGCATCATGTGGCCACTTTGCTGGCAGCCAGTCTATGACCTTCTCATGTCATGATAGCTTAGAAAGTATTAAATGCTGGGAAATCATGGTGTTATTTTTGTTCTGGCCTTTTGTGATGGTTATGTGATGCTTACTGTGAGTGCTGTTTAATATATATTTAACGATAGTAATGTATATGGGCGCTCCGGTTATCTTTGCACGCAAAGACTTCTGGCTGGTTTTGCTGATTTCTGTGATATGATCGACCTATGTACCGTGTTCTTGGCAACGTGATATGAGGACAAGGTCTGCCATGACAAAACTTTGGAGAAGGATTACCTGATGCCTCGTATAGCTGGTTCTTCCTGTCCTGCGGAAACCGAGGGACGTATGAAGGATTTTCTTGCCGATATACGTGCGCTTGCTGAAGGGAGCATGGTGGATTCAGCTGACCGGCAGGGCAGAAGGCTGAGACGCTGCGGCCCTCCGGCCATGTGTGTTGCAGGGTATGAGCAGGACAGGGGCCTTTATGAGCGGGCTCTGGATGCTGGGCTGGGGCTGGCAGGCATGGTGGCCTTCAGTGTGGATGGCATGGGGGGATGACCTTGTATTTGCCTTTGTGAGTGGCATCATCCCTGTTTGGGGGTGAATGGTCATGGGAGGCTACTTTTTTCAATCTGTTACGGGGAGACCTGCCGGGGGATTGTTCCGGCAGGTCTTATTTTTTTAAAGGCCATTTTCGGAAAATGTTCATATGGCCATTTTTTTGGCTTTTTCCGGCAGTATGGTCATGACTGTCCGATTGATGGGCATTGTCTGTTTGAAATAGGATCGTATTGATCTTATTAATGTGATGGCCTTATGAAAGGTCTTGTAGGCAAGGCTGCAACAATCATTTAATGTGGCGTTAAGGAATAGGCCGGAGAAGGGAGTGGGATATGACATCACAACCAGCCAGTACGTTTATTGAAAAAGGGATTGGGCGCCTGCTGTCACGGTTTCAGCAGGAGTTTTCTCCTTCCCAGACATTAAGCGATATTGTTGGGCAGGCAGAGCGTCTGCGTGGGATGACAGAAACCTTGCTGGAACTGTCCCACCATTATCCGGACCGGGCGGGTGCCGTGCTGCATGTCCTTTCTGGCCTTGCAGATGTCGGTATCATCCATGACATGGCCAGTGCCGCAGATGAGATTGCCATCATTGCCCGCAAGATGGAGGCAGGGCTGGCGTCGGAGAAGCGGGAAGGCAGCCATTCTTTTGCCGGTTTTTCCGCTCTGGCTGCACAGCATGAAGGCCACGGTGTGAACGGGTTTGGCGGTCATTTCGTGCAGGGCATGTCCCCGGAAGTGAAAGAAAAGCCCGGCCAGTGGATCGCAAGCCGTGATGAACCTTACTGTGCCCCGGAAGAATCCATTTTCAGTGACGAGATCATCTGTCTGCATTGTGGTGGGGCCTTCAGCATGCTGAAGCGCCATATCGAGCGGCAGCATCGCCAGAGTCCGGATGGCTATCGTGTCTATTGGGGGCTGTCCCCGGATTATCCCATGGCCTGTGAGAGCTATTCGGCCATGAAGAAGCTGGAGGCCTCCAGGACCGGTCTTGGCCATTATGACCGCAAGAAGAAAGGCCGCTCCCGCATCAAGGCATGAGGATGCCACGCCAGGGCCATGCAGAAAGGGCGCAGGGGGATGACCCTTCTGCGCCCTTTTCCTGTGTGAAGTCTTGCAGATGTTACTGCTTCATGGCGATGGTCTGCTGGAGCAGATTGTCTGCCGTCGTGACGGTTTTTGTATTGGCACTGTAGGCTTCCTGCGCCACGATGAGGGCAGAAAGATCGCCTGTCAGGTTTGTTGTGGAGGATTCCACATACCCGACGGCGAGTGAGCCCGTTCCATTTTCGCCAACAAAACCGGTCTTGGGTGTGCCAGACCGTGCCGTGGCCAGATAGGCCTGACCATCGACGGCCTGAAGCCCGTTGACGTTGTTGAAATTCGTCAGAGCCACCTTGCCGATCAGCTGGCTGTAACCGTTGTCGAACTGCGCCATGACAGAACCATCGCTTTCAATCTCCGCACCCTTGTAGGTCCCGGAGGTGATGCTGTCGTTGCTCAGGGCACTGGTATCGGCTCCGGTGGAAGTGCCGGTTGTCAGAGAAGCGTTGGAAAGGTCCAGGCTGTAGCTGCTGCCATTGATGGTCAGATTTGCCGTGACCGGGCTGCCCTTGCTGACAGGCTGGCCATCAAAGCTCTGCATCGTGCCATCCTTGTTGAAGATGACGGAATGGGCTTTGTCCATCTGCACGGCAGAGGAGGCGGAGCCGTCATAGGGATTTACAGCCTGCACGGACCATGTGGGCGGGGAGGCGGCTGTCTGTGTCCATTTCACGGCAACAGGCGTGTTGGTGGCCGTGCCGTTCTTGTCCGTGCTGCTTACCGTCAGGGGGGAGCTCATGTAGCTCTGTCGGCTGTCGGTGGTGGTGCCGAGCGTGGTGGCCGGCATGGTGAGTTTCGTGCCGGAAAGGGTGAGGGGGTTGGCCTGGTTGGTTGCAGCCGAATTGTTGGATGTCACCATGGTCGTACCGCTGGTTCCGCCAATCGTGCCGAGAGAGAGCGTCATGGTCTGCTCTTCATTGTTGGCGTAATGGGCGGTGACGGGGATTTCCGCAGCGGATCCCGCCGTGGTGGAGCCAACGGCCTTGCCTGTCTGCATGTCGGTGATGGAGGCCAGGGAGCCGGAATGGTCGAAAGCGACCTGGTAGCTGTTCGGAGAGACGGTCCCGTTGCCATCAGCATCATAGGCAGAGACGGTCCAGATGAGCGGATTGGTGTCGCTCTCCTGCCACTGCACGGCGATCTTGTGTGGATTGGAGCTGGAGTCGTATGTCGTGGTGGGAGCGGTGGTATAGCTCTGCGGCGTGTAGTTTGTGGAATCGGCCGGCAGCTTCCCGACGGCCGCATTCAGTGTCATGGTTGTTGTGGCCGTGGGCTTGAAGCCGATGTTGCTGACATTGATGGGTGTGAGGGTATTGTTCAGCGTACCGGTGGAATCTGCCATGTAGCCATCAAGGTAATAGCCTGATGTGTTGACCAGATAGCCTTTCTTGTCCTGCTGGAAGTCGCCATTCCTCGTGTAGAATTTCTGTTCGGAGAAGTTGGTGACACCGGCATTGGCCGTCCCGGCGCCTGTCGGCTTGGAGGTGACGAACATCCCACTGCCGGAAATGTCCATGGCCAGACCATTGGTGCTGCTGGTGGCCGTGCCGGAATTGTCGACATGCTGGACAGTAATGGCCTGGACAGTGTTGGATTCCGCCTGCGAGGCGGAATTGCCGGTGATGTTGCCGGCCACGAAGTCGGCAAAGGATGTCGTGTCGGCCTTGTAGCCGACGGTCTGGCTGTTGGCGATGTTGTTGCTCAGGTTGGTAAAGGCGTCTGACTGGGCATTGATGCCGCTGACAGCCGTCGTAAGTGCATTGAACACACCGGACATGATTCTATCCTTGTCTGTGACCTGATGATTAAGGCTATTTGTAGGCAAACCCTAGAAAACGCTTTTTATAAAAGCAAATATAACCTGCTTATTTCATGAACAGGCTGTTAAAGTCAGGAAGGACCTGCTTCTGCAGGACGTGCTGCACGGGCACCAGGGGTTTTGAGCCGTACGACGTAGGCAATGATGGTGGCGACAGGTTTCCAGAATTCTTCGGGGATTTCACTGTCCAGCGGCAAGGCATGCAGGGCCCGTGCCAGTGGCGGGTTGGACATGACAGGAATCTTCGCCTCCCGGGCGATGTCACGGATGCGGAATGCCAGTTCGTCCGTTCCCTTGGCAACGATCTGCGGAGCCGTCCCGTCATGCTGGTCATAGCGTATGGCAACTGCATAATGGGTCGGGTTGACCACGATGACCGTGGCTTCCTGCACGGCTTTTTTCATGTGGCGGCGGGAGCGGCTCAGCCGGAGCTGCCGGAGGCGGGCTTTCATCTGCGGGTCACCCTCGCTCTGCTTCATCTCATCCTTGATGTCCTGAAGGCTCATCCGCAGTTTGGAAAAGCGGTGATAGCGGGACCAGACCTCATCCAGCCCGGTGATGATGCACTGTATGGCCAGCACCATGAAACCTGCGTAGATGAACCATGACTTCATGGCGTTGACGAGCTGCCAGGTTGTCCATCGTTCTGTCTGTGGGGCCAGAGACACGGTCTGAAGGGCAACCTTGTAGAGAATCAGGCTGAATACGGTGATCTTGGCAATGGTCTTGAGCAGCTCGATCAGATTATTGAGGCCGACAATCCGCTTGATGCCTTTCAGGGGAGAAAGACGGCTGATATCCGGCTTCAGGGCGGCGGGGCGGAAGAGGAACCCTGTCTGGAGCACGCCGCCCATCAGGATGGCGCAGGCCCCTGTGCCCATGAGCGGGGCGATGAGGTGCAGGCCCGCCATGATGGCGTGGAGGGTGAAACCATACAGGGCAGCCGGGTCGTTGGGGACAAGGCCGAAATTGAGAAGAAGGCCGTTCATCTCATGCATGAACTGGCGTGCCGAGGCCGGAATGCTCAGGGCGAATACGAGGAGAAACGTCCCCAGGGCCACAAGGATCAGCAGTTCCTTGGACTGGGCAACATTGCCTTCCTCACGGGCTTTCTGGAGGCGCTTTTCTGTTGGGGCTTGTGACTTTTCACCACCGCCACTGCCATTCTCTTCCGCCATGGGAGGTCAGACCGGAGGACTGGCGGGAGCGATGAGACCTGGCAGGGTGGAGAGGTGGAGCTGCATCTTTTCGGCCCATGTGCCTGTCAGAATCTGGATCAGCAGGGCCAGGAGCAGGATGCCTCCCAGAATCTGGGCCGGAATGGCCAGGGAATAGACCTGTATGGAGGGCATGAGGCGGTTCAGCACGCCCAGCATGGCTGGCCAGAGGGTGCCCAACAGCAGATAGGGGGCTGCCAGCTGCATGGCAATGAGAAAGCTGGTGCTGACAGCCCGTGTCATGTCGGTGGCCATGTCTCCGACGATCATGGCTGTGACATGCCCCGCCGGGAAAAGCGTGTAGGAACCGGACAGCGCCAGCAGGGGCAGGGCGTACAGACCGGTGGAAAAGAGAATGATGGGCGCCAGAGCGCTTGTCATGTGGCTGACGGCTGTGCTGGAGGCCCCAAGCTGGCTGTCTGTCTGGATGACACTGGCCATGCCAGTGAAGACGGCAATGATCTGCCCGGCGATGGCCAGCGACATGGTCAGCAGCCGGGCCAGCATCCCGAGGAAGAAGCCACAGAGGAGCTCCCCGGCAATCAGTCGGAGAGCCATGGCGGGCATCCGCAGGGCCTCCCCTGACACGGCTACCAGGCGCTGCTGGAGGACGGGCAGAAGCGCCAGCGTGATTACCAGGCAGAGGCCGGCCCGTACCCGTGCTGGTGCTCCGCTTTCACCCAGCCCTGGTGCCAGCATGACAACCGCACTGACACGGCAGAGAATGATGGCAAATATGCCCGTCAGTACGGCCAGCGATCCGTGAGGGGTAGCGAGGTCAGGCGAGCCGAAAAAGTCGGAGAGGGACAGCATTCACACTCCCCCGGCCTTGATGAGCTGGTCGAAGATCATTTCCGCATAGGCATGGATGGTGGCATGCATGAAGGAAGCTGTCAGGATCAGCGTGGCCATGGCGGCGATGAATTTCGGCACGAAGGACAGCGTGGCCTCACTGACCTGTGTCATGGCCTGGAACAGTGAAACACAGAGCCCGGCCAGGAGGGACGCCAGAAGAGAAGGAGCTCCCAGCTTGACAGCAACCAGCAGTGTCTGACGCAGGATCTCCTGAACATCAACAGCGTGACCCATGGGTGTCCTCCTGTTTCCTGCCGTGCCGGTCAGACGGACATCCGCATGACATCCTGATAGGCGCTGACAAAGCGGTCCCGCAGGGTGGTGACCGTCTGGAGTGTCAGTTTGGCTTCTTCGACAGAGGCGACGACATCGGACATGTTGCCTTTGCCGGAAAGTGCCTGGGCGGTCTGGCTCTCGGCGACCTTGCCTGTGTTGATGGCACCCCGGATGGCGTTGTCCAGCACGTGGCTGAAGCTGGAAACGGCATCGGTGCTTTCTGTTTCGTCGGCAGGGCCTGCGCTGGCGGGGCTGCTGGTCTGGCTGAGCTGCTGTGCCCGGCCATAGGCCTGCCCGGCATCGAAGCTCTGTGCTGCGGAACTGGCAATGCTGGATAGGGACATGGGCTGGTTATGGCCTCCTTTCCGTCATGGGTATGATGGTGGCCTGTTTGTAATAGCCATTTCGGCATAACGCCATGTTTTTTCTTTTAACAGAAGGTTTATGTAAGGTTATTTTCATATATACGTCTGCAAATGGCTTTGTTTTTCCTTCTGTATTCGGTATCAGAAGGGCCATCTGAGTGTTGCAGAATGAAATATCAGGGAGAAAAGAATCATGTCAGACGCATCAGTGGCTTCCGAAATCGCTTCAGCCATGCGGGTCAAGACAGCCCAGCAGGCCAATGAGATGCGTAAAGCTGCCATGTCGGAGAAGGCAGGCCGTGTGCAGGTTTCTTCCCAGCGCAGCAATGGGGCGGAGGCCTCCATGCAGTTCGATGCTACGGGTCAGGTCGTGCCCAGTGCCAAAGGAGTCCGTAAAAACTCTGCCACGGCCAGCTTCGTCAATCTTCTGGCCTGATGGCCGGTCATGTCATGCGGGGCGGTCTCCGCTCTGCGTGAAAATAGGGGATGCGGGAACGGATCAAGGAGCATGAAGGGGTGCAGCACCATGCTATGCGCTGTTCATAAGGCTGTCTCTAAAGCCATGGCAGGCGATGGAATCTGGCGCAGGGCCGGCTGTGGTGTTGCCGGTCTCATCATGCTGGGTGGGCCTGTGGTGGGCAGCCAGATGTGGCTGTCGGGTACGGCGCTGGCTGCGCAGGGGCCCGCCAGGACGTCTTCACCCTTCATGGATGAGGCCTCGGCTGGAGCTGGTCCGTCACACTCTCAGCCAGCATCGGAGCACAGGCAGTCCCAGGCGAATCCCCATCATGGCCATCCCCGTCCCGTTTCTCCGCATCATCAGGTGCGGGGGCGCCCTGCCGTGCCGCCGCCCCTGCAGGTGCAGGACCATGTGAAAGCAGGCGATCCGCTTTTGCAGGGGGTTCCTGCGGGGTGGGGGGCGCATGTGCTTGGTGTTGGTGCTGCCCAGGGTGGGGCGCCCCCGCAGAAAACACCTCCAGAGGCGCCTTCAGCTGATCACAGGGCGGAGCACAGGGATCAGTCCCTTCATCAATTTTTACAGGCGGAGGGGCGTGAGGCAGATGCTGCAAAACCGGGGCTGGCTGTGCCTTTCCAGCCAGCGGGAAACGAACCGGCTGTATCTGCGCCGTCCCGCAACAGGATTCTGATTCCCGTGCCCGGGCAGATGGGCATTGCGGCTTATCAGAGTGGAGACCGCTTCATCATTCTGGTGGATGCCCGTCAGCCCATGGATGTCTCTGCCCTGCGTGGGGATGGCATGTTCAGCCGCCTGGGTGTGACAACCCTGCCTGACCTGACAATGATCAGCCTGCCAGTGCCTGATACGCGCCAGCTTTACCTTTCCCAGCAGAGTGATGGATGGGTGCTAGGGGATCAGCCACCGCCGGGCATGGATTATACGGACAGGCCGGAGATCACGCCCCGGTTACGGGGGGATGGCCTCCTGTTCCCCATGCGGCGGCCGGGACGTGTCTTTTCCATCAAGGACCCGGCATCAGGCACGTCTCTGGTCGTGGGGACCACGACACTGGATGATGGCGGCCTGCTCTCCCTGCGCAAGGGCAGGGATTATGATGTCTGGCCTTCCATGGAAGGCGTGGTGATTGCCCAGCATGAGCCGCCGCAGGTGGTCATGCGGGCCATCATGCAGGGAGACCTGCTCCAGCGGGCTGATGACCGCCCTCTGGCTGATATGGACCGGGCCGTTTACGCCAGTGATGTGGACCTGAACTGGCTTGGCCTGAAACATCTTGCCGCTCCACAGGCGCAGGAGCGTTATCGTCAGGCTCTTGTGGCGGCAGCGGATTCATCTCCTGGTGAACGTTTTGGTAAACGGCTGGACGCAGCCCGGGCTGCTCTGGGTGTTGGTGCCTTCCCCGATGCACGGGCCATCATGGATGTCGCTCTGGAAGATGACCCGGAAGAAGCTTTCCGGCCGGATGTAAGATTTTTTCTGGCGGCGACTGACCTGCTTGCAGGCCGGATGAAAGGTGCGGCCCAGCTGATGCAGGAATGGCCGGAGCAGGCCATGCGGGCCACAAAACTGTGGCAGGGCCTGTATGAGGCCGCCGCCGGGGGGAATGACGCCGAGGCGGCCCGGCTGCTGGCCCGGGACATGCCACGTCTGCTGAATTATCCGGAGCCGTTGCGGGCGTCTCTGCTGCCCATGGCGGCGGAACTCATTGCCCGTCGTGGCACGCCAGCGGACCGCAAGGCGCTGGATTCCCTGCCAGAGGGCAGTGAATTCCGTTTCATTCAGGCCGTGCGTGCTCTGCGGGATGGGGATGAGAAGAAGGCCACCAGCCTGCTGGAGGCCCTCTCTGTGGATCATGACCCTGTCATTGCCGAGAAGGCGATGGAAGAGGGTGTGGCCCTGAGCCTGCGGGACGGGCACCTCCCGGCAGAAAAAGCGGCCCGGCAATATGCGTCGCTTTTGCCAGATGCCCGGCTGTCTGGTCGTGATGGGATTGTCAACATGCTGCGGGCTGGGGCCGATATACGGGCCCATCAGTGGGAAGCTGCTCTTCAGGCGCTGGATCAGGCCCGTCAGGCAGCACCGCCTCATGATGAAGCAAGGATGCAGGCCCTGCTGTCCGCAGCGCTGTCGGGCGTTGTTCAGGGGCTGCCCGGGCCTGATGGTGGTGGGTCGCAGAATGAGGCCACCCTGCTGCATGAAGCCGCCCTGCTGAAGGCGCACATGCAGGATCTCCCGGCCAGCGCAAAGAAGGGCAACCTGCTGTTGGCCTATGGGCGGCTGCTTGGCCGACTGGGGCTGGAGGAACAGGCCGGGAATGCCATGAACACGGCCATTCCCATGATGACAGACCCGCAGGACCGGGCTGCTGCCGGGGATGCCTTGGCCGAGAATGAGATCAGACGGGGGCAGCTGGACAAGGCCTCGGCCACATTGGCGGATACGGGTGGGGCGTCCCTGCCCCCACAGGAAACGGCACGCCGGACCCGTCTCATGGCCAGCATGGCGGCTGCCTCGGGCAAGCCGGAGGTCGCCCTGTATCTTCTGGGAGCGGATCAGGACCCGCAGGCAGCGGACATACGGGCCCATATCCATGAGAATCGGGAAGAATGGTCTCCTGCCGTGGCGGATCTGCGCAGCATGGTGATGCAGCTTCTGCCACCGCAGGGAGACATGACGGTGTCCCAGCAGCTTCTTGCCTTGCGGCTGGCATCGGATGCTTCCCGGGCCGGAGATGCAGGTGCGCTGGAGTGGATACGCAATCGTGTGGGGGATCGGCCTTTTGAGGGTGATGCCGGACGGATGTTCCGTCTTCTTGTATCGGCCCAGCAGGCACAGTGAGCGCATGAGGAAGGAGTGACGTGGGATGAGTGTGACACATACGGGCGGGACGGACCTTCTGAACCTGGCCGAGCGGCGGATGAGCTGGCTCCAGAATCGTGAATCCGTGCTGGCGGGCAACGTCGCCAATGCCAACACGCCTCATTACAGCCCGAAGGATGTTTCGCCGTTTCAGGGTGTTCTGGAGACTGCCCATGCCGTGGCGCTGACGCGTACACAGCCGGGGCACATGCTGGGGCCTGCGGGGGAAACACATGCCCGCAGGCAGGGCGGTCGGGCCTCGCTGGATGGCAACCGTGTGGTGCTGGAGGACGAGCTGGGGAAAATCGCCCAGACGAGTGATCAGCAGCGTTTCGCCACTACCGTATATGGCCGGTACATGGGGCTTTACGGCATGGCCCTTGGCGGTAGTGGCCAGTAAGTCGTGGTGCGGTAAAGGAGAGAGGAGGAGAGGATGGATTTTTCCGACACGATTGGTGTTTCAGCGGCCGGGATGAGAGCACAGACAGCCCGCCTGCGGGTTGCTGCCGAGAATCTTGCCAATGCGGAGACGACGGGCGCATCGCCCGGGGCTGACCCGTATCGCCGCAAGACAGTGACATTCCGGGAAGCACTGGACCGTGCGAGTGGTGTTTCCAGTGTGTCGATCCGTTCTGTCGGGGAGGATCAGTCCGACTTCCAGATGCGGTATGACCCGGCCCATCCGGCGGCCAATGAACAGGGCTATGTGAAGATGCCAAATGTCAGCTCCATCGTGGAGATCATGGACAGTCACGATGCCCAGCACTCTTACGAGGCCAATCTCAATACGATGCAGGTGACCCGGTCCATGCTGGCACGGGCCATCAATCTGATGAAGGATTGAGGAAGAACGCCATGAGAGGGAATGTCAGATCCATGAGAAAAAAGGGATTCTCCCTGAGCAGGATCACCAATCTTGCCTCCTGCCTGATGACGGTGCTGCTGGCGTTGAATCTTCATTCCCTTGCGGCACAGATCAGCAGTTCTTCTGCCCAGACCGAGACAGCTCATGGAAAGTCGGGGGAGGCCGCCCCGCAGGGCAAGGCCGCAAAGGCGGTGCCTGCACCGCCGCCTGCGGGTGTGAAAGCGCCAGAGACAGTGCGGCCCAGCAGGCAGCGCCTGTTTCTGAACCACCTCCAGGGCTGGACGCCAGCCAATGGTCTTGCGGATGATGATCCTGCCACCGGGCAGGTTGATGAGGAACAGCCTGATTCCCGTGTCCGTCTGGCTGAACGGGGGCTGAATGACGACCTTGCCTCGCATCGGCAGGCCATGCAGGGAGAGGCGGAACGTTTCCAGCACCAGCAGAAGGCTCTCGAGCAGGAGCAGAAGGAGCTGGACGAAAAATTACAGGCACTGGGCCGGAATGCTTCCGAACTTTCTGCCCAGCAGGAGCAGCGCCGGCAGGATGTCGAGCAGAGCATTGCTCGGCTGGCCCATATCTATGAGCAGATGCCTCCACGTGATGCGGCGGCCATGTTCAATATTCTGGATATGCGGGTGCTGGTCCCTGTGGCCCAGCACATGATTCCCCGCCGGATTTCGGATGTTATTGGCAACATGCAGCCCGACCGTGCCAACATTCTTTCCCAGTATCTGGCGGGCATCCGCAAGCTCAGTCCCGATACGATCAACCGTATGAACAGTCCGATCGATTCCAACATCGCACCGTGAGGTTCGCTCCCTCCGTGATCATTGGGAGGGAGCTGTGATGTGTCTTACTGGCCCTGCATGCAGCCATCGGGTGCTGTGCCGGGGGGGAGAGGCTGTTTGAGGAAGGAGGCCAGAGCTACCGTGCTGTTGCAGTATCCGCCCATGGGCAGGGTAGCGATTTCCTCGAAGTAGTTATTTCCCGGCGTGGCCCCGTCTGTGTCATGGGGAGCCAGCCTGAAGAGGCTGACATGGGCTGTTGTTTCCGTTTTTGCGTAGGTTGAATCCCCCAGAGGCCGTTCCATACGGATCATGAACAGGTTCCATCGTCCCTGGGCGCTCTGCACTGTGTAGAAACCAACGGTGGTCAGGGCATCTTCACCGTCATGTGGTGCATCTCTCAGGCTGTACTCCTTTCCCTGCGTGTCCCGGAAAGGCACGGCACAGAGAAGGGCTGCTTCGCGGGGACAGGGTTCAAAGGCGAGATATTCGTTCCATGACCACGCATTGGCATTGTCGTGATAGAGCTTGAGAAGTTTCAGGACTTCCCCTTTCTGGATGGGAACCTGCGCTTCCGTGTCCAGCTTGATGGGAATGACCCGGACCGTATCACGGACATCCTGAATTGTGGACCCTGCACGGCCTGCGCCGGGCTGGAGCAGCAGCGCAAGGGCCAGAATGGTGCAGAGGGGTTTGGGGAGGCACTTTTTCTGTTTTTTCATGCTGGTCTCAAAAGATGGATTGGTGAAAGGCTGATCCCATATCGTAAAATTCTGGACAACATCAGGTCATAAAGCAGTTGTGATGGTGTTCTGCAGAAAATACGTCCGCACGATTTTACAGTTCCTCGGGGAGGTGTGCCAATTCAGCAATCTGAAGCTGTGGGATCATGACCGGAGTCATGTGATCTTACAGCTGTCGATAGTAAATAAAATACATATTTATCCTTAAAACAGGTTAAGTTTTGATAGTTTATTCATTGTTTTCAAAAAAATGTCTTTTATTCCGTTAAAAATTTCATCATGTTTTGGGCATAATCAAGTCTAAACCATGCATTTGTATGGTCTTTTTTAGAATTCATGTCTTGAGTCTCTGTCATCAGCCAAGCCTTTGGTCATGTTGACGGAAGGAATGAAATTTCTAGAGGGATGGGACGTTTTCATGTTCAACTGGTTGTATAAGTCAGCCCCGTTCCGCGTGCAGGTACGGGTGGCAATGCTGGCCATCGAGCTCTATCTCGCCGTGCAGCTTCTCGTGGAGGGTGTCGGTTATGTTCAGAGTGGCATCTTCAGCCGTGTTTCCATCATCAATATGGCAACACTTCTCTTTGGGATGGTGCTTGTCTGGACCGTATGGTTTTTCCTTACCAAGGCCCTGACCGAACCCATTGAAAAGCTGACGGCAATGGGTATGGGCCTGAGCCGTGGTGAAAGTCCTGATCTCAGCCTGTATGAGAACAGGACAAACTGTGTTGGACGCGTTGGCCGGATGCTGGCCTCTTTCGCCCTGAGCCTCCAGGAGCAGAAGGCAGCAGAAAAGGCGCACAGCGAGGCTGTGAACAAGGCGCTGGAAACGACGGAAAAGCTCAAGGAGCGTGAGGCCCGCACACATGCCGTCGTGGAAGAGCTGAACCGTGTCATGCAGCTTCTGGCACAGGGCAATCTGTCCATCCGCATTACCAGTGCCCTGTTTGATGGTGAATTCGGTCCCGTGCGGGAGGCTTTCAATGAATCCCTGACAGGCCTTGGCGGCGCTTTGTCCGTCGTGGCGGAAAGCTCCAACATGATCGCCAACGGGGCCAGTGAAATCTCCACGGCATCAGATGATCTGGCAAAGCGTACGGAGCGTCAGGCCGCAAGCCTTGGCCAGGTAACGGCTTCTGTCAAATCGATCGCTTCCGGCTTCAAGGTCACGGCCAGCAACTGTTCCCATGCCAGCAGCGAGACCAAGGCAACGCTGGAAAAGGTCAAGACGGCCTCTAACGGGATGGAACAGACCAGCGTGGCGATGAACTCCATCAAGACCTCGTCTGATGATATCGTGCAGATCACACGCTCTGTCAGTGACATTGCGTTCAAGACCAACGTGCTGGCACTCAATGCCAGTGTGGAGGCGGCCCGTGCCGGTGAAGCCGGACGTGGTTTTGCCGTGGTCGCCAAGGAGGTCCAGTCCCTGGCAGAGCAGTCCGCCAAGGCGGCTGACATGATCCGTGACGTGCTGGAAACCGCCACAGCCCATGTGCAGGAGGGTGTCCGCCTTGTGGCCCGGACCAGCGGTCTGCTCAAGGATGTGGAAGAAGGGACGGAAGCCCTGGCGGATCGGGTGGAGGTTGTCTCCAAGGCGACTGAGGAACAGGCCCGCAGCCTGGCAGAAGTCTCCGATGCTGTGAGCAGCATGGATGGCATGACCCAGCAGAATGCGGCGATGGTCGAAGAATCCACGGCAGCCAGCCATAACCTGACCACTCAGACCGTCAAGCTGCGTCAGACACTGGCAACTTTCACCATTGGTTCCAGCCAGAGCCTGAAGCTTTCTCATGAGCGTCCGGCCCTTCCCAATGAGACAGCTGCCCAGACACAGCCGAAGAGCAGCACGCCAATGCTGAGCAGCCAGCGTGGTGAGATCCAGCAGGATGGCAAGATATTGCCGACCCACTCTGATGATGAAGCAGGCTGGGATCATTTCTGATGGCGGCGGCAGTACAGGAGGGAATCCCCCTCATTTCTCTGCCGCAGCGTCTGGATACCGGTGCGGCGGCAGGGCTGAAGGCTCTTCTGCTGGAGGAGATCGGAGCGGCAGACGGGACGACGCCACTGCTGGATGCTTCCGGGGTCGATTATGTCGGGGGGCTGTGCCTTCAGCTCCTTCTGGCCAGCGGGCTGAAAGTTGGCCCGTGTTCTGACAAGGCAGCGGAAGCCTTCACGCTGTTTGGTGTCCAGCAGCAGCTTCTGGAATCGATGGATGAGAAGGAGAGCCGCCATGACGGATGAACCGAAGGTGAGAGTCCTGACGGTTGATGACTCCCGCACCATGCAGGGTGTCCTGCGCAAGGCCCTCAGTGAGGCCGGTTATGATGTCATCCAGGGGGGTGATGGTGTTGAAGGGCTGGAGGTGCTGCAGCAGGCGGACCCCATGCCGCAGGCCATCATCACGGACATCAACATGCCCCGGATGGACGGTTTCCAGTTCATCGAGGCGGTGCGGAAACTGGAGGCTTTCTCCAGTATTCCCATCATCTGCCTGACGACCGAAACGGATGAGGAGAAGAAGAACCGGGCCAGATCCCTCGGGGCTACGGGGTGGATAGCCAAGCCCTTCAATGCCGAGAAGCTCGTATGGGCCATCCGGCGAGTTACAGCGTAAGGGAGCGTGGATATGGGCGACGTCATGGATGATATTCTCAAGATATTCTTTGAGGAATGTGATGAGCTGCTCCCCGAGCTGGAAAGCGGGCTGGGTGAACTTTCTGCGGAGGAGTCCAGTCAGGAAACCATCAATGCCATTTTCCGGGCGGTACATTCCATCAAGGGTGGAGCGGCGTCCTTCGGTCTGGACCGTCTCGTCCGCTTTGCCCATGTCTATGAAAGTGCGTTGGATGGTCTGCGGTCCGGTCAGGTGGAGCCGGACCCGGCCATCATCAAGACGTTCTTTCTGGCGATGGACCTTCTCAGTGATCTGGTGGCCGAGGCGAAACAGGCCGGGGATGAGGTTGATGGCGGGCGGATAGACGAGACTGTCCGCAAGCTGGAGGCGATCATCGGTCAAGGGGGGATGCCCCCGCTGCTTCTGACGTGGGGGAAACCCCTGTTCCGGAAGATTTTACCCCCGTGACGGTAGATCTGGGTGGCTTCGATTTTGATGAGCCAGCCGAAGAGGGCGGTGAATCTTCCCGGCCGAAGCTGGTCGTGACCTTCCGGCCACAGGCTGAACTGTACAGCCGTGGCGATGACGCCCGGAATCTTCTGCTGGGCCTGAAGGAGCTGCTGCCGGCCGAAGATGCCGGGGCCATGGATGTAACCTGCAACACGCAGGACCTGCCCGTGCTGTCAGAGCTGGTGCCTGAGGAGGCTTGCCTGGGCTGGACGGTCCGTCTGCCGGAACCCCCGGGCGGCACGGCCGAGGATGATATCCAGGCCGTCTTCGACTGGGTTGGTGATGTCTGCGATTTTCAGATTGCCCGTGAGGAGCAGACTGACGATACGGTCGAGGCGGATGCTGTGGAAAGTCCGGCTGTCCAGGAGATGGCTCCGGCGGTTCCCGTGCCTGCCGAGACCGTGGAAAGTGAGGCACAGGCCGCCGCTCCTGCTGCTCCGGCAAAATCGGGGCGCAAGCGGGAGCAGAACGCTTCCATCCGTGTTGATATCGGGCGGATCGGCATGTTGATGGACATGGTCGGGGAGATGGTCATTGGCCAGGCCTCTCTTGAATCAGCCCTGACACGGGAGGGAGCCTTGTATGACCCGGAACTGCTCAAGCGGCTGGCTGTCATCAAGACACTGACACGGGATATTCAGGAAGCCGTCATGGCGATCCGTGCACAGCCTGTCCGCAACGTGTTCCAGCGGATGCAGCGTGTAGTGCGGGAGGCCAGCAGCCTGGCGGACAAGGATGTGGCGCTCGTGCTGGAAGGGGAGGAGACAGAGGTTGACCGGACCCTTATCGAAAACCTGACGGATCCGCTGACCCATATGCTGCGCAATGCGGTGGACCACGGGATTGAGACCCCGCAGGCCCGTCTTGCGGCAGGGAAACCGGCTCAGGGTACGATATGGCTCTCCGCCCGTCACCGTTCCGGGCGCATTCTCATCGAGATCAGGGATGATGGCGGTGGGATCAATACCCAGCGTGTCCTTCAGACAGCCATCAAACGGGGGATTGTCCCCTCCGGGGCATCGCTCGGGGAAAATGAGATCAACGAGCTGATCTTCGCTCCGGGCTTTTCCACCGCTGAAACCGTATCCGACCTTTCGGGGCGGGGTGTCGGGATGGATGTGGTCAAGCAGGCCATCCAGAATCTTGGTGGGCGTGTGAACATCAAGAGCACGCAGGGCAAGGGGACACTCTTCACCCTCAGCCTGCCGCTGACCCTCGCCGTGCTGGATGGGATGCTCATCGAGTGCCGTGGGTCCACCATGGTTGTGCCGGTATCATCCGTTGTGGAACTTGTCACGGTGCAGCTGAAGGATGATGTGTACACCATTCCGGATGGCAGTCATGTCGTTTCCGTGCGGGGGCGCTGCATCCCGCTGATCTATCTGGGAGACGAGCTGACCCTCCCGGAGGTTGAGAGTGTGCAGGAAGAGACCCATCACATGGGTCGCGCCGGGGAAGAGGGGCAGCTGATTGTCCTTGTCGTGGAGAACGAGGCTGGTGCCCGGGCAGCGCTGGTGGTGGATGGTGTCCGCGACCAGGCTCAGGTTGTCATCAAAAGCATCGAGAAGAATTACCGCCAGATCAAGGGTGTTTCGGCTGCAACCATTCTTGGGGATGGCAGCGTGTCTCTCATTCTTGATGTTTCAACACTGATTGTTTCCGCAACGAAACGTGTTGATACCCGCGCGCTGGAAGCCATCGCAGAGCGGGCAGCATAACAGGCAGGTCAGGAAAGAAAGTCATGGATCTTATGTCTCTGGAAGAAAAGAAACAGACAGACGGACAGGTGAACGGGGCTTCGGCCCTTCCCTCCGGGGGACGGGAGCAGATGATCATCTTCACCGTGGGGGACCAGCGATACTGCATTCCCATCCTGAGCATCAAGGAAATCAGGGAGTTCGAAGACCCGACCTACCTGCCGCATTGCCCTGCCTATGTGGAAGGGGCCATCAATATCCGCGGCAATATCGTAACGGTCGTCAATCTTGCCAACTATCTGGGGGCCGTGCCGGAGGCCGACAATGAGCGGCGTGTGGTCATCATCATTGAGGATGGCCAGAACCGTGCTACATGCGGGCTGCTTGTGGACAGTGTGATCGGCATTACGGAGATTGCCCTGGATGAGATACAGCCCATTTCCGTTGATGGTGGTGCAGCTGAGCTGAGTGGTCTTGTCAGCATTGGGGAGCGTGTCATCCGCATCCTGCGGCTGGATACTGTTCTGACCCGCCTGCTGGGAGATGGGGCCGTCGGTACGGCCGCAGGATGAGGGCAGGCCGATGATAAACATGGAGCCACAGGGCGGTTTCTCCTACTCGGAGGCTGATTTCCGGCGTGTGCAGGAGATCGCCCGGCAGGAAGCAGGAATCAGTCTGCCCATCTCCAAGCGCAGTCTCGTGTTTTCCCGTGTGTCCCGGCGCATCCGTGCTACCGGGCGGGCGTCCTTCCGTGATTATCTGGATTACGTCAGCATGAGGGAGGGGCAGGAGGAGCTGAAGGAGCTCATCTGTGTTCTGACAACCAATGTGACGCAGTTCTTCCGGGAGAAAAGTCATTTTGAACATCTGGAGACGCATGTCCTGCCCCAGCTGGGGCAGAAACTGCGTGCCGGAGGGCGGGGGCGTTTCTGGTCGGCAGCCTGTTCGACAGGGCAGGAGCCATGGAGCATGGCCATGTCCATCATGGCGGAGCTGCCGGATGCCTTGCGGATGGATCTCAAGATTCTGGCAACGGACATCAACCACGCAGTGGTGGAGACAGGGCGCATTGGTCAGTACCCCGGTGAGGAGGTGCAGAGTGTGCCGCAGCGCTGGCGGGATGCTTACATGGAACCCGTGGAGATGGCGCAGTTCAGCATGGCACGGGAGATACGGCGCCTTGTCACGTTCCGGCAGCTCAACCTGAATCGGGACTGGCCTTTCAAAGGTCAGTTTGATGTCATTTTCTGCCGGAATGTCGTGATCTATTTCGATGACGAAACCCGCAATGCCTTGTGGAAGCGGCTTGCCGAACGGCTGGTGCCGGGCGGATTTCTCTATGTGGGTCATTCCGAGCGGGTGGACTGCATCAGGGAGTGCCATCTCGAGGCTGTGGCGCCGACAATCTACATGAAAAAGGGTTGAGGCCATGAAAGAACGGGTCAAGGTTCTTGTAGTGGATGATTCAAGAACCGCCAGAGAGCTGATAAGGCGCTCTTTTCTCAAATATCCCGAGATTGATGTCATTGGCATGGCATCGAACCCCATCGAGGCACGGGACCTCATCATCGCCGACCAGCCTGATGTCATCACGCTGGATATCGAGATGCCGGGCATGAACGGGCTCCAGTTTCTGGAAAAGATCATGCGGCTGCGGCCGATCCCGGTGGTGATGGTGTCCAGCATGACCACACGGGGGGCCAATACGGCCATCACGGCTCTCCAGATGGGAGCTTTTGAATGTTTTCCCAAGCAGGGCGGGGCCGGGGAAGCCTTTGCCGGGTTGGGGCAGATCGTGCTGGAAGCCGCCCGCTATCAGCCCGGCCACCGGCAGGCGACCCCGGGCCCCCGGCCTGTACGGACAGAGCCTGTCGCAGGCAGCGGTACGGCGTCGTGGCGGACACCGTTCGATGTGGTGGGGATTGGCTCTTCCACCGGTGGGGTGGAAGCTGTTGAAGAGGTGATAAAAGACTTCCCGGCCAAGAGTCCGCCCATCGTCATATGCCAGCATATGCCTTCGCTTTATACGTCCAGTTTTGCTGCCCGTCTGGATAGCCTGATCCCGCAGCTTTCCGTTGCCGAGGCGCAGGATGGGGAGATGCTGGCTCCCGGCATGGTCCGTATTGCTCCCGGTGGGGAGGCCCATCTCGTGCTGGAGGGACATGCCCCACGGCTTTTCACAAGGTTGCGGTCTGGGGAGCCTGTTGGTGGTCATCGGCCATCGGTGGACAGGCTCTTCCATTCCATTGCCCAGACGGCAGGCAGGACCTCACTGGGGATCATCCTGACAGGCATGGGGCAGGATGGTGCAGAAGGGTTGCTGGCCATGCGGCGGGCCGGGGCACGGACCATAGGGCAGGACAGGGCCTCCTCGGTCGTCTATGGTATGCCTCGTGTCGCTGCCGAGCTGGGAGCTGTGGAAAAGGTTGGCTCCCTGATGGACATTCCCGGCCTGGCCATGGGCCTGCACTAGGAAAGATGAACGCCTGGCGTGGCGTTCCTGATGTCAGGCCATCCTGACAAAGAGTGATTATCAGAAGGCAGAAAGGTTCATAAATGCCGTCCGCATCTCAGATTCGCGCTTTAATTGTAGATGATCAGGCCTCCATCCGGCAGGTTCTGGCCAGCCACATGGCGGCGCTCGGCTTCAAAGGGGTCGTGCAGCGTAAGGATGGGAAGGAGGCTCTGGAATATCTGGAGGCCAACCCCATCCATCTCGTGATTTCAGATTTCAACATGCCGGGCATGGATGGGCTGGCCCTGCTGGAGGCCGTGCGCTCCAACCCGAAGACAGCCAAACTGGCGTTCATCATTCTGACAGGTGAGGCAAATGCCGGGCTGGTGCAGAAGGCCGTTGCGGCGGGGGTCAACAATTTTCTGGCCAAGCCCTATACGGTCGCCAAGCTGAAGGAAACCCTGGAGAAAGTTTTCGGGCCTATCAGGTGACGGACCTGCTGAAGATCACGACTGTTATCCAGGGCGAAATCGCCATTTCGGATGACCCCGGCGTGGTGTTCGGCACGTTGCTGGGGTCGTGCATTTCAGTCTGCATGTATGATCTTCAGGCAGGGGTAGGGGGTATGAACCATTTCCTTCTGCCCGGAGAGGACTGCATGGGGAGCATGGATGCAGCTGCCTATCTGTACGGGGTAAACGCCATGAAAGGGCTGGAAACCGGGCTCATGAAGGCAGGGGGCGTGCGGGAGCGTTTCCAGTGCAAGGCGTTTGGTGGAGCGGCCGTGCTGTCCATTGCCAGTGACATTGGTCAGGAGAATGTCGGTTTTCTTCTGGATTATTTCCGGCGGGAGGAGATCCGCTGTGTGTCTTACAGTTTTGGTGGCAACCAGGTGCGGCGTATCCGTTTCTGGCCAACGACAGGAAAAGTTCTTCAGAACCTGTGCTGACCGGCGACCGGTCGTGATGATGGGAGAGGCCGGTATGGAGAGAGAAAGATGATGCCCAAAGATACAGGAACCCAGCCTGTCGGGGAGGCAGACAGCATAAGGGCCTCGGTGCTGATGAAGAGGCTGGGGGCCATTCTGGATGATGTCTGTGGTCGGCTCTCGGATGTTCAGGATGTCGTTTCAGATTATGTCGGCACGGGAGAGCTGGATGCCGGGCAGATGGAACGGCTCCAGAGTCTTGATGCCCTGACACAGGAGGTTGAAGCCGTCCGTACCGTGCTGGAGCAGGTGGAACAGGCGGCTCCGGAGATCGGCAATCCCCGTTATGGGATGGGTACCGTTCTGGCGGGTGTAAAGCTTTCGCAGATAAGGGATATGCTGCGGTATGGCCAGACGGCGGACCTGAAAGAAGACAGGGGCAATTTTACCTTGTTCTGACCCTGACCTATGTTCTATGTGCCAAGTAGGGCAAGGTTATCCGGTGTGGTACCGCAAGCTGTGGCTGGCCGCATCGGAGCATCTGGAGAGAGCTGATGGCAGGGAGGGAACAGGGGGCGAATCTTATTGGCGTCATTGCCGAAACCGCCCGGGGTGCCGTTTTTCAGCCGCATGGCCACGTTGCGGGGCCGGCCAGACGTTTTCTGGCCGGGTATCATGAATCCGCAGGGCTTGTAGGGATGGGTGTACAGATGCTCCCTGTCCTTCTCGAGGGGCAATGGCCATTTCCCGGCACGGGCGGACTGGGGCAGGAGAAACGGTGTCTTGTCGGCCAGGGAGATGGCAGCGGCAATGACAGTGTCTATGATTCGATCCTGCGTCATCACCCTCCCTTGGTGCGGGAGGTGGATGAGATTGTCATTTCTTTCATCCCTGCCAGCATGTTCCAGCGTTGTTCCATAGGAGAAGCGTTGAACATCGGGCGGCTGGCAGCCTGTTTTGACCTTGCTTCATGGTTTGTGGATACCTTGCCCGGTCAGACCAGCAGCGGCTTTTATGAGCTGACGAAGCTGGATGTCAAAGCGCTTTCCCTGGGTGTCTGGGTCAATGTTCTGGTGACGTGGCTGTACGGAATGGACGTCCTGTCAGCCCGGGCGTTGCAGAAGATGCGTCTGGCCATCTGTGGCATCGTCATGGAAAATCTGGCACTGCTGAAGCTTGGCCCTTCAGCCCCGGCCTGTAGCAGTACGGCGGTTCTGCCAAAGAAATGTCTGGTGGAGGCCTATATGGGGCTGTACCCTGGCATGATGGGCAGGGTGGCGCGCATGCTTGCCTTCTGTCCGGAGGAACATATCCTCAAGACAGCCGGCTGTCCCGAGCGGGTGTGCCGTGATGTGCTCAGCAGGTCACTTGATTTCTTTCAGAGCAAGCAGGCTGTATGAGCTACTTTTTTTCGTCAGATTTTCCCTATAAGAAGTGACGGGGCCACTTTTGCGGTGTGTTTTGTGCAATCGGGCCAGTTGTTGGGGAGAAGTGGGAATATGGCAGCGTTTTCCATGCTGACTATTCTGCGTATTTTTTTAAACAGGTCCCGTGTGGGGGCCTGCTCTGTTCTGCTGCCATCCGTGGCGGCAATGTCTTTTGGGGCTTCGCCTTCGATGGCCGCTGATGGCAGCCGGGTAGGTCAGCCTCTGCTCTATTCGGCCCAGGGTGCCCTGTCTCATGCCATGCAGACGCCTGCCGTCGTAAAGCAGACAGAGAAAGCACCAGAGCGACAGGTCATCCTTACACGGGACGGAAAACCTGTCCAGCAGGTATCCGTGGTGCAGAAACCGAAGGTAGTGGATGCCGAGAAGACGGCGGCCCATTATATCCATGACATGGGGTTGCGGCGTCGGCCATATTCCAATTATCCGACGGAAGAATTCGGTGTGTTCGGTGAGAACGGGCGTGAGCTGCTCGAGCGCGTGAACATTCCTTTGCATGAAGGGGATCCGACCAATAATGATGGGCCGCCGCTGCCCCGGCCAGAAGCACTCTTCCAGAAAATGCGTTGGAATGAGTGGCTGCGGGACCGTGGTGTGGTCGTCCTGCTGGACAACACCAACGAATTTTCTGGTGCCATCACCTCTCCGAGGAAAGGGCTGGGGTTGAGGCAGGGGTCCTCCAATACGGGGCAGTATGGTTTCGAGAATGACATTGACTGGTACAAGCTGGCCGGGATCCCCGGGTTCCAGACCCA
Organism: Parasaccharibacter sp. TMW 2.1888; assembly: GCF_023167265.1. Classification (NCBI taxonomy): domain Bacteria; kingdom Pseudomonadati; phylum Pseudomonadota; class Alphaproteobacteria; order Acetobacterales; family Acetobacteraceae; genus Parasaccharibacter; species Parasaccharibacter sp. TMW 2.1888. The sequence goes on along the minus strand of NZ_CP030979.1, from coordinate 516,055 downwards.
TGTCATTGGCGTAGGCCGTTACGGTATTCCAGCCAGCAGGATGTTTGGCGACAATGTGAACCCCAGCCAGGAAATCTATGGTGGTGGTGGTAACGTGGCGTTCCATCTCGTCTATTTCTACGGGGAAGAGACTCTCTGGGGTGGACGGCTGAACATCGCAGCAGGCCGCATGTCCATGGATTCGGACTTCGCCATCAGCCCGATCTACTGTAACTTCATGAACAACGCTTTCTGCGGAAACCCCAAGGCCGTTACGGATACGTACACACGGTCATCCTATCCGGGGTCAAGCTGGGGGGCCCGTATTCGTGGCCGTCCTACAGACAGTACCTACATCCAGGTCGGTGTCTATTTCCCCGAGCGCGGTATTTATGGCGTGCAGCAGAATCGCAGCGGGTTCAAGTTCAATGGCGGGACCATCAGCGGGGTCGTGACCCCGATCGAGGTTGGCTGGGAGCCTGAGTTTGGTAAACAGCAGCTGCCGGGTCACTACAAATTTGGGTTCTCCCCGGATACGTCCGACCATTATCTTGGTGTGTATAGTCCTCCCAATCGGCGCAATGCATGGCGGACCCGGATGACCATTCCCAACTGCCCGACCTGTCAGGGGGTGGGCGATGAGGTTCCCGGTACGGGTATCCGTCGCAATTTCAACTGGAGCATGTGGTTCCTCGCGGACCAGATGATCATGAAGAACAAGACACAGGACACGCCAGAAGGGGGACTGGTGGCCTTCTTTGATGCATACTGGAACAAGCCAGCCACAGCCATGCGTGGCAAGATGTATGCATTCGGTCTTGTGGATACGGGCTTCTGGCCAGCCCGCCCGCTGGATACGGTGGGTGTTTCCTTCTCCTATACCGGTTCCAGCAGCTATACCCGTGCTGCGCAGCGGTTCCAGGTGGATCATGGGATGGCTCCGGAGGGGGCGACCGCCTATTATGCGAGTGGCGGGGCGCCGCTCCTGTGGGGGTCTTATGGTGTGCAGCGCTGGGGCAGCACGCTGGAGGCCACCTACCGCATCCATGTCATGCGGGGTGTGACCTTTGCGCCGGATTTCCAGTATTACTTCCATCCGGGGATGCAGCGTGTCCTGAAGGATGCCGCCATGCTGGGCTTCAAGTCCCACATCCAGCTCTTCTGATGACGCTTCCTGCTTCCCGATGCAAAGGGGAAGCAGGAGGCTCGGGCCCCTTTCCAGCCACAGGCCGGAAAGGGGTTTTTTTATGGGCTTACTGGTTGGATGGAGAAGGCTGAGGCGTAGGGTCCGTGCGGGTCATGGCTTTGCCACGGACGAGCCAGTAAGCGGCGGAGAGTGACAGAACAGCGGCTGAAAGCGCCAGAAGTTCACGGACATTCACGCCATTCAGGTCCAGCACGATGAACTTGCGTACGGCTGCCATCATGCCGATGAGCAGGACGGACCTCATGCGGATCATTCCCTGTGATTCCGAACCGGGAAGAACGAGGATGGAGTGACGGAATTCCAAGGCGATCAGGACGGTGAAGAACAGCCCGAAGACTTCCTGCAATATGGCAGGCTCCGTGGGGCTGAGGCCGGCATGGATGATGAGCTTTGCCACTGCCACCACGACATGCAGCAGCCCCAGGCAGGCCACCAGCGTGATGCAGATGGACAGGACCAGCATGGCCGCTCCTTCAAACATGTCGAACAGGCGGGACAGTGTGACGAAGCCGGGCAGGGTGCTTTTCATGGAGTAGGGGATGCCTTTGATGTGGGGATGGATAATGTTGTGCTGCTTTTACTTCATTCTGATGGGAGGGAGAAAGGTAGGTGCAGCAGGACGCTTCCGCCTCCTCTGGCATGATTATGCCGACGGGGCGTCTGCCTGTGCGTCGCGGGGGGCCCGGTTTCGTGTCGGGTAGGGGACGGAAAGCAGCGTCTTACATACTACATGCGTCAGGCATGAAGCACTGGGGAACGGCCTATTTTCAGGGAAAATCGTGGTGCCGGATGAGAGATTCGAACTCCCGGCCTTCGGTTTACAAAACCGCTGCACTACCACTGTGCTAATCCGGCAACGGGGCCGTACATCTCATTTTTCCCTCCAGAAATCAAGTGGAAAATCAGGGGAGTGGGGAAAAAATCCCGGCCAGGAAACAGCCGGGCAGGTCAGCGGCCCGTGGTGGCGGGCTTCTGGTGCTGCATGAGATGGGTTGGGGGCGCAAGGACAGGGCCATCCTGTACAAAGCCATAGCCATCAGAAGAAAGGCCACGATGGCCGATGGCCTGGTTGGGTCTGTTACAGCCCCCCATGCTGAGCAGGGAGAGCACAAGGCCTGTCAGGAGGAAGAAACGGGGATGGCAGAAAGTCGGCATGGGCTTCCGTGGGTTGGTCAAAGAGGTGGGCAGGATCGCCGGTCAGCACGAAGAGGGAAACAGTCTATCCTTCAGGGTGCGGGCAATGGCTCTGTAAGCCTGTGATGCAGGATGATCCGGGTCACGCAGGACAAGAGGGGTCCCTTCATCAGCACTGCATCTTATATCCCGCAGCAGGGGAATTTCCCCAAGGAAAGGAATGTTGAGGGCCTCTGCTTCCTTGCGGGCCCCACCATGGCCGAAGAGGTCAGTCCGTTCCTGACAGTGCGGGCAGCAGAAATAGGACATGTTCTCGATCAGCCCCAGCACGGGCGTTTCGGTCTTCTCAAACAGCGTGACACCCCGGCGGGCATCAAGCAGGGCAATGTCCTGCGGGGTGGAGACGATGACGGCCCCACCGGCCTTCAGCTTGTCCGAAAGCTTGCGGGTCAGGGTCAGCTGGGCATCTCCGGTGCCGGGTGGCAGATCGACCACCAGTACATCCAGCGCCCCCCAGGACACATCACTCATGAGCTGGGTCAGGGCGCCCATGACCATGGGACCACGCCAGATCATGGCCTGTTCCTTGTCAACCAGATAGCCGATGGACATCGTCTCCATGCCCCAGCGTTCCAGTGGGCGCAGCCTGCCATTCTCGACAACAGGTTTCTGGGTTTCACCCAGCATGTGGGGAAGAGAGGGGCCGTAAATGTCAGCATCCAGCAGGCCGGTCCGAAGGTCCAGCCGGGCCAGGCTGCATGCCAGATTGACGGCTGTGGTGGACTTCCCCACGCCTCCCTTGCCGGACGCCACGGCAATGACGGCCCGCACATCGGGCAAGCAGGCTTCCGGGGGGGCGGAGCGGCCTGTGGGTCGCTTTCCGAGGGCCAGAGGCCGGTGCCCGCTTTCTGCACCGGCCTTGCGGGGGGCGGGGCCTGCCGGGCGATGAGCTGTGAGGGACAGGGTCAGACTGCTGACAGCGGGGTGCTGCCTGAGCCTGTCCTCCAGTGTCGTCTGAGCGTCCTGGAGGAACGCCGCCCCTTTAGCTGTTGTCCGCAGAATGAGGTGGAGATGGCCATCTTCCAGTGTCAGGGCTTCTATGCTGGTCTGATGTGCAGGCTCTTCTGCTGTGAGAAAGTCGGAGATGAGGTCTTTCAGGGAAGAGATGTCGGTGGCTGTCATGGGGCAGGACCTCTCATGCAACGCCCCTCATGAGGCAAAAAAACACAAACTTGCAGGCTGGAAGGATGACGTCCGGTCCGCCGTGGAGTAGATTCTACAGCATGAGCCGATTCATGTCTTCTTCTCTTCTGTCTTCCTCCCGCATGAGGGTGGCCCGCTGGCTGTCCTGTTTCGTGCTTTCTGGTATTCTTGGCCAGTCCGGTGGAGCCTGGGCGCAGGATGATGTGCCGATGCCGACCCTGCCGGGGGAAGAGCTGCCGCAGGGGGGGAGCGTGACAACCCGTGCTGCGCATGAGGCGGCCATGATGCCCGGTTTTGCGGCACTGGTGGAGCGGCTCCTGCCTGCTGTGGTGAATATTTCCGTCTCCAGCGTGATCCACCCTGATGAACAGCAGCCGGATGGGCCGGATGGCAGTACACCGTCCGGGCCGCAATCATCACCTTTCCCGCCAGGGTCACCGCTCGAGAAGTTTTTCCATGATTATCTCCACCGCCGTCATGCCGATGGGCACCCTGCCCGTCAGGTACAGGCGCTGGGGTCCGGCTTCATCATCGATCCTTCTGGCGTGGTGGTGACGAACAATCACGTCATTGACAATGCCCAGCAGGTGAGCGTGACCCTGTCGGATGGGACGGAATATCCGGCACGGATTGTCGGGCGGGACAGCAAGGAGGACCTTGCCGTCCTTCAGGTGAAGGCAGACCGGCCCCTGCCGTCCGTCCCGCTGGGGCATAGTGACGATGCCCGCATCGGAGACTGGGTGCTGGCCATCGGTAATCCGTTCGGTCTGAGTGGCACGGTGACAGCTGGCATCATTTCGTCCCGCAAGCGGAATGTCGATCACGGTTTGTATGACGACTTCATCCAGACGGACGCAGCCATCAATCACGGTAATTCAGGTGGCCCGCTCTTCAATCTGAAGGGTGAGGTCATCGGGATCAATACGTTGATTTATGGCGGGTCTGGTGGGGATTCCATCGGCATCGGCTTTGCCATTCCTTCGGATGATGCCCGAGGCATCATCAACCAGTTGCGGCAGACAGGCCATGTCCGGCGTGGCTGGTTGGGTGTGCGCTATCAGGATGTCACCCGCAACATGGCAGAAGACCTTGATTTCTGGAAAGCGGATGTGCCCGGAAAAGAACGGGGAACGGGGGCCATCGTTGCCGAGGTCAGCAAGGATGGGCCGGCCCGGAAGGCAGGTTTGCAGGTTGGGGACATTCTGACAGCCCTGAATGGTCAGCCGGTGACAGGCCAGACCCTGCCCCGGCTCGTGGCGGGGTATCAACCGGGAGAGACGGTGCATTTCACCTTTTGGCGGCGTGGCAGCTATCAGACGCTGGATCTGACCCTGGGGCGCAACCCCGATGAGAAGGATCCCCTTCCTTCCGACACGCACCCGCCGGAACATCCGGTAAAGACCCTGAAAGAACTGGGGGTGAAGCTGGGCGTGGTCGATGAAGCGGCCCGGACGCAGTATGGCCTGACTGACAGCCAGAGGGGTGTGCTGGTGATGCGTGTCTATGAGGGTAGCCCCGCTGCCAGCCGTGGGTTGACGGAAGGGAATCTGGTGCTTCAGGTCGGGCAGCAGGAGGTCAATACACCGGAGGCCCTGCAGGCTGCGCTGGACCGTGCCCGTGAGCTGAAGCGGACGGATATTCTTCTGTTGGTGCAGGATGGTGAGGGGCTGCGCTGGGTGGCTGTGCCATTGGGGGGACAGCAACTACAGCCGTGATGGGGCAGACCCGCCTTACAGGCCGCGGTCCCGCTTTATTTGGTCCCATGCGGCATTGATGCGGGCCACACGCTCCTGTGCTGCTTTCCGTTGAGCATCGCTCATGGGGCGCTGGGCAAGACGGTCCGGGTGATGTTCACGGATCAGCACACGCCAGCGTGTCCGGACTTCGCCATCCGTTGCCGTTGCACTGATGCCCAGCACACGATAGCACTCTGCCGTTGATGATGTGGAGGCAGCCCGGGGCTGGCCGTCCTCGGCCCGCTCCCAGGCCCGTTCTGAAAGGCGGAAGGCTTTGTGCGTCCGGCGGAGATAGTCCATTTCTGCCGGATGCAGCGGGGCCCCGGCAGGCAGGTCTGCCCTGGCAATGCGGAAGAGGACGCTGAGCAGTGTTTCCAGCGGCTCCGGCTTGTCGGCAAAGGCACGCCCCAGCTCACGGGCATAAAGTTCGAAATCGTCCGTCCGGTTCCGGGCCCGATCAAAAAGCAGGCCAACCTCTTTCTGGTTGTCTTCAGGGAACCGGAAGGCCGTCTTGAAGGCTTCAATCTCGGCCCGGTTCACGGGGCCATCGATTTTGGCCAGCTTGGCGGAGAGCGTGACGACACCAAGGCCGTAGAGCTGATCCGTCTTTCCCAGCAGGGCAGAGAGTTTTGCGGCGGTGAAGAAGGCAGCATTATGCGGGTCGGGCTGCCCCCGTGCGGGGAAACGGTCGCCCCATGTGCCGGAGAGCGGGGTCAACAGTCTGTCCGTATCGCTCATATGGCCCAGAATGGCCCCGAGAAGACCGCCGACCGGCCCCCCGGCGGCAAAACCGGCAATACCACCAAACATTTTCCCCCAGAAAGCCATCGATGCCCTCCCTGTTCACATGGTTGTAAACTCTATCACGGGGACAGGGGAGGGCGGAACAGGAATATGCGGTCTTTCCAAGACGGGTCACACGGGGGCTGACGGGGCCTGGTTCAGGGCAAAGCGTAGTGCCGTGAGGCGAAGCAGGGAGGCCAGCGTCTGTTCCGGGGGGCGATGCCTGTCCAGCCGGGCGATGAAGGCTGCCAGGGCAAGCTGTTCGGCACGGGCCATGGTCTCCAGAACCTGCCAGAATTCGGCTTCCAGAGCGATGGAGGTTCTGTGCCCGTACAGGCTGAGGCTGCGCTTCTGCAACTGTGGTGGGGGTGGAGGAGGAGCGTGCATGGGGGAAGTGTGGCAGCTGGCATTGTGTGTGGAAAGGGATTTTCTTGTCAGCTCCGGCGCAGGCCGCCATCATGAGGCATGAGATTCTTTTGTCCTGCTGTTTTTGCCCTTTTTGTCTTTCTTGCTGGCCAGACAGGTCGGGTGTCTGCTGACCCGGTGGCGGCCCCGCCTTCCGTGGCGACCCTGTTCGAAAGGGTGAAGACCGACCCTGTCCGGCTGGAGCTGTTCCTTAGGGCCTTCCCCAAGGGAGCGGACCTGCATAACCATCTTTCCGGGGCGGTCTATGCCGAGAGTTTCCTCAAATGGGCAGCGGGGGATGGCCTCTGCGTTTCGCTGAAGGAGCGGACCATTCTGGCCAGTCATTGCCCAAAGCCGGGGGAGGGGCAGGTTCCGGCAGATGGTCTGCTAGGGAATGAAACCGGCTGGAATGAGATGGTCAATGCGTTGTCCATGCGCAATTTCATTCCTACGGAACATGACCGCTCCGGCCATGATCATTTCTTTGCGACCTTTCTGCGGTTCATGGTGGTGGAGCCAAGGCATCAGGGGGACATGCTGGCCGAGGCTGCCGAGCGGGCTGCCCGTGACAATGTGCAGTATCTGGAATTGCAGATCGCTCCCATTACCTTTGATGCATTGGGGGAGATGATGAAGGCTGCTGCCCTGCCTCCCTTGAGGACGGAAGCTGATTTCAGTCGGGCTTATGAGGCTCTGAAGCCCGCCCTGGGGCGGATGGCAGCCCTGTCCCATGTGGCCATTGATGAGATGGAGGCCCGTGCCCGAACCATCATGAAGTGCGGCACAGCGCAGGCTTCCGCAGGGTGTGGGGTGACGGTGCGCTATCAGTATTCCGCCCTGCGGACATTTCCGGCACCGTTTGTCTGGGTACAGCTCGTGGCGGCGTATGAGAGTGCCCGCCAGGATACCCGGCTGGTCGGCGTCAACATCGTGGCGCCGGAAGATGATCCGGTGGCCCTGCGGGACTATGACCTGCACATGCAGATGTTCCGTACTCTGAACCGGCTGTATCCGGGGACGAATCTGAGCCTTCATGCGGGGGAGGTGACACCGTCTCTCGTGCCGCTGGGCGATCTGGACCATCATATCCGGGCGGCGATTGACGTGGCGGGGGCCAAGCGGATCGGCCATGGTGTGGATGTTCTGTGGGAGCATGACCCGGCTTCTCTGCTGGAAGAGATGGCACGGCGCTCCATTCTGGTGGAGATCAATCTGACCAGCAATGATGAGATTCTGGGTATCCGGGATGGGCGGCATCCTTTTTCGCTTTACAGGCAGGCCGGTGTGCCCGTGGCGCTCTCGACAGATGATGAAGGTGTGTCCCGTAGCGATCTGACGCAGGAATACATGCGGGCCGTATTGGCCTACCATTTGGATTATCCGACACTTGTCCAGCTGTCCCGTACGGGGCTGGAATATGGGTTCATGCCGGGGCAGAGCCTCTGGGCCGGGCATCATCTGGGGCAGGCTGTGTCGGCCTGTTCGGGCATGGTGCCGGGTGGAAGCGCCGCTCCAGCCTGTGAACGGTTTCTGAAGGACAATATGAAGGCACGGCTGCAATGGCAGCTGGAGGCCCGTTTTCAGGCTTTCGGGCAGGATGTGATGAAGAATCCCCTGCTGCGGTCCGTGCCCTGAGACAGGCCGGAGAGAACGATGGGAAGGAAAGGCATGTGATGAGACAGGCAGTGAAGGCGGGCTGGATGTATGGTCTTGGTCTTCTGGTCGGGCTGGTGGCAGCGGGGGCGGGGTCTGCCCGTCCGGCACAGGCTGTCCCGCTGGAGGTACACGTCGTGGTGGTGACAACCTTCGAGCTGGGGCAGGATAGTGGCGACATGCCGGGAGAGTTCCAGCACTGGGTAGAACAGTACCCGCTGGAACAAACACTGCCTGCACCGGGGACGGAGCACGGTGTCCTTCGCTATAATGCGAAAGACCATGTGCTTGGGCTGGTCAGTGGTGAGGGACCGGGCCATATGGCAGCGGCCATTACCGCTCTGGCGCTGGACCCCCGGTTTGACCTCCGCCATGCCTATTTCGTTCTGGCAGGGATTGCCGGTGTGAATCCCAATAAGGGCAGCATCGGGTCTGCCGCCTGGGCGCTGCATGTCGTGAATGGCGGGGCAGCCCATCTGATTGATTCACGTGAAATTCCGTCCGATTGGCCGGATGGTTTTACGCCGTTGCAGGGCCATGTACCGGATGAGCAGCCACGGCCACCGCTCCATTCCATCGCTGGGGACATGGCCTATACGTTGCGACCTTCCCTTGTGCGCTGGGCTTATGAAAGGACACGCCATATCGCTCTGCCGGACAATGAAAAACTTCAGGCCCATCGCCGGGCCTATCAGGGTTTCCCCGAGGCACTGAAGCCGCCGCATGTGATGATGGGTGATACGATCTCCGGTGAGACATACTGGCTTGGAGCACTCATGAACCGGTGGGCGGAACGCTGGGTCGCTTACTGGACGGACCATCAGGGCGAGATGGTCACGACGGCAGAGGAGGACATTGGCCTCTGTCAGGCACTGGCGTTGCAGGCCAGAGCAGGACGTGTGGATGACCGGCGCCTCCTCATCCTGCGGACGACCAGCAATTTCGACATGCCGCCCAACGGCGTGGCACCGGCCACCATGCTGGCCAATGCAGCGCATGAGGAAAGCCTGCCGGGCCTTTATGCCTCCACCAGTGCGGCCTATCAGGTGGCCAGCCCAATCGTGCGGGAGCTGGCCACCCATTGGGGGAGCTATGAAGGACAGGTGCCCTGAAGGAACGACCTAGCCCTGCTGGTAGCGGGGCATGGGCCATTCATCCTCGCTCCAGTCGCCCCTGGCCCAGTTCTGGCGGAGCTGGGTGGCGGTCTGTTCCAGCGTTCCTGCCACGATGGCGGCCCGTATCTGGCGCATGAGCCGCTGATAATAGGCGAGATTGTGGAGGGTCAGGAGCATCGGCCCGAGCATCTCGTTGGCCCGGAAGAGGTGGTGCAGATAGGCCCGGCTGTACCGGCCTGCCATCGGGCTGTCATCTTCGGGGGAGATGGGGCGGGTGTCCTCGGCGAAGCGGGCATTGCGGAGATTCAGCGTGCCCCGCTCCGTATAGGCCCGGGCAGTACGGCCTGCACGGGACGGCATGACGCAGTCGAACATGTCGCAGCCCCGCATGACGGCACCCAGCAGGTCATCTGGCGTGCCGACGCCCATCAGATAGCGGGGCTGGTCCTCGGGCAGCATGGGAGTCGTGTAATCCAGCGTGGAGAACATCAGCTCCTGCCCTTCGCCTACGGCAAGCCCCCCGATGGCGTAGCCCTCGAAGCCGATCTCCCGCAGGGCAAGGGCGGAGCGTTCCCGCAGGTCCTGTTCCGTGCCGCCCTGCACGATGCCGAACTGCCCATAGCCGGGGCGGGCGATGAAGGCTTCACGGGAGCGGGCGGCCCATCGCATGGACCGCTCCATGGAGGCTTCCAGCACGTCCTTCGTGGCGGGCAGGGCCGGACATTCATCAAAGGCCATGGTGATGGTGGCATCCAGTTTGTACTGGATGTCCGTCGAGTTTTCAGGCGTCAGACGGTGGGAGCTGCCATCAATGTGGGAACGGAAGGTGACGCCATCCTCATCCATCTTCCGCAGCGGCCCCAGAGACATGACCTGGAATCCGCCGGAATCTGTCAGGATGGGGCCGGGCCAGTCCATCATGCGGTGCAGCCCGCCGAGACGCTGGACCCGCTCTGCCGTGGGGCGCAGCATGAGGTGATAGGTGTTGCCCAGCACGATGCCCGCCCCGGTGGCCCGCACATTGTCCATCGTGATGCCCTTGACGGTCCCGACGGTTCCGACCGGCATGAAGGTCGGTGTCGGTACGCTGCCATGACGGGTATGCAGCCAGCCTGCCCGGGCCCGCCCACACTGGGCGTCTTTCTGCCAGTGCATGCGGTCGGATGGGGTAAGGTTGGGGCGGGTGGAGTCGGTCGTCATGGGGCACGTTCCAGAAGGCAGGCATCACCGTAGGAATAGAAGCGCAGCCCTTCGGCAATGGCGTGATGATAGGCATGGCGCATGGTCTCCGTACCGGCAAAGGCACAGACCAGCATGAAAAGGGTGGAGCGGGGCAGGTGGAAGTTGGTCAGCAGGGCGTCCACCGCCCGGAAGCGGTAACCCGGCCGGATGAAGATGGAGGTTTCGCCTGTCCATGGATGAACGATACCCTGTTCATCCGCCGCACTTTCCAGCAGGCGCAGGCTGGTGGTGCCTACGGCGACGACACGGCCGCCATTGGCACGGGTCCCGTTGATGAGACGGGCCGTTTCCTCATCAATATGGCCCCATTCCGCATGCATTTTATGTTCGGCAATGGTGCTGCGGACGGGCAGGAACGTCCCGGCTCCGACATGCAGGGTGAGGGTCTGTTTTTGTATGCCTTTGGCCGCAAGGGCCTCCAGCAGTTCTTTCGTGAAATGCAGTCCCGCTGTCGGTGCTGCCACGGCCCCACGAAAGCGGGAGAAAATGGTGCGGTAGTCGCTGTTGTCGGCTTCAGTCGGACCATTGGGGCGGGCAATGTAAGGCGGCAGGGCCAGGGCGGCCCGGCGTTCCAGAAAGTCATCGAACTCATCGCCTTCGACCGAGAAGCGGAGGGTCACGGCCCCATCGCCCTCATTGGTCAGGACGTCCGCCGTGACGGGATCATCCTCGAAGTGGAGCCGGTCACCGGGGCGGAGCTTGCGGGCATTGCGGGCGAGGGCATGCCACTGCCCTTCCGGCAGGATGCGGTCCAGCGTGATGCCGATTTTTGCGTCACCCCGTCGGGCCTCCATTTTTGCCCGGATGACTTCCGTATCATTGGCGACGAGCAGGTCGCCTTCCTTCAGCAGTTCGGGAAGATTGCGGATGCGATGGAGGGAGAGGGTTGCATCATCAGTTCCTGCAAGGGCCGGTGGGACGACATGCAGGAGCTGTGCCATGTCACGGGGGCGGGCAGGTTCCGTGGCGATATGGTCACGAGGGAGCGTGAAATCGAAGAGGGAGAGGTCGTCAGTCATTCCGGGGACATGGTTGGAGAAACAGGCCAGTCAGCGAAAAGGGGGCTTATGGCCCCCTCCACGTTGCTGATCCGTTGTGAATGGAGAGATCAGTGACGACCCAGCTGATGCTTGAGGGCGTCGATCAATGTCTGCACCTGCCCGCCATGGCGGGTGAGGTAGGTCGTGTAGTCGCTGCGCTGTGTCAGGCGCATGCTGGCACCCTCACCATACAGGTCCACCACCTTGGGCGGTTCGCCATCAATGACGGCCGTCATCAGGATGGGGGGCTGATGCGGACGGGAAATCTGAAGGGTCACCTTCTGGCCTGCCGGGGAGGGCACACTGTCCACCAGGCGGACGGAAATGTTCTGATATTCCCCCACGCGGGCCGTGACAGCATTCAGCAGTACGTCCTGAAACAGCTCAAGATAAAGCTTCTGCTGTTCCGGCGTGGCGATCCGCCAGTAGCGGCCCAGGCAGTAGCGGCCGATTCCTGGTACGTCCACATTGGCCCGCAGGAGGGGCAGAAGGGTTTCGCGCTTTTTGTCCAGCGAAGTGTCGCTGTTCAGGACGGCCACCAGTTTCCCGCCAAAATCATTGACAAACGCCTTTGCTTCATCACTGGAGGGAGTGGCGAAGGCCAGCGTGGGAATGAGAGCGAACAGGCTGGCAGCTCCCAGAATGGTGCGGCGTGTAAGCTGACGGAGCATCATGTTTAGGGATCCTTCCAATAAAGGCTGTCCTCATGGGGACGGAATGGTCAGTACCAGTCGGGGGTGGTGGCGCGGTGATCAGCCTTGAGGGCATCGATCTGGCTCTGACGCTGCTGCTGCCATGCACTTCGCATGAAAGCATAAGGGTCGAGACTTTGGTGTTCCAGCTGGTCCAGCTGGTCTGTACTGTCTGCAAAGGTATTGAAGGTGCCGAGAATGTTGTAGCCCCAGTTGAAGCTGATGAGGCCATACCCTCTGGGCACGTAGTTGATGGGTGTCAGCCCCTGGCCGATGGCATAGCCTGCGGCATCACGGAAATTGGTAGGACCAAGCCCGGGCAGGAAAATGTAAGGCCCGGATTTGACCCCCCACAGCGCCATGACCATGCCAGGGTCTGTCTCATGCTGCTTGTAGCCAAGATGCTGGGCAACGTCATAGAAGCCAGCCGTCGTCATGTTTAGCAGGAAACGCATGAAGGAATCCCCCGCACGCCGCGGACGCCCTGCCCCCACATCGGAGAAGAAGACGGCGGGTTGGCGCCATGTCTCGTTCAGCGTGGCGACAGAGGTGCGGATGGGCTGGGGAATGTTGTTCTTCCAGAACCGCCCTACCGGCCGCAGGGCCTTGTGATAGACCCACATGTTGAGGCTGAACATCTTGCGGTTGAAAGGCTCGTAAGGGTCGTTGACCGCCTTGTAATCCGCCAGATCGTCCGGGTCGGTCGGCGTTTTAGCGTGGAAGGAACCACACCCGCCGAGCGACAGCAGGGCCAGGCAGCCGACCAGTGCGGAAAGTGCAGTGAGTCTGCCTCGATGATGCTGTTCTGTGCTGCCTGTGCACGCCATGCTGCTGCCGCTCCTGTTTTTTCTTTCTTCAAGGCCCGGCTATGCGGCTTGCCACGTCATCCACCAGGAGATGGCAGCGGCGTACCTGTAACGGGAACGGGCCGTAACATACGTCTGATTCCACATGCGCAAGTCATGAAGACCAGTGAACTCAAGCATATGGTACTTGCTCCATGCTGCCTACCCCTTTCGAATATCAGGCATGTTAAGAAAAAGAAGTATTGCATTTTTGCATCGTTAGGTTTTCTGATGGACACCAGCCCTGAAGGGGACGTGTTCCGGCCCCTCCCGGGAGGAGCGCAGCCCGTCGTCTTGGCGGGTCCTGTATTTCGTGGAGTGCGAGAGATTTTATGTCTTTTCTGAAGAGTCGCAGCTGGCTTCTGTCTGCCAGCGCTTTGGTTGCCAGTGTGGCCCTGTCTGGCATGGCTGCCGCAGCGCCAACGGTCCAGACAAAGGACTGGGGTCGTCTTTCCACTGGCAAGAAGGTGCAGGCAATCACCCTGACCAATGATCATGGGGTGAAGGTTGTCGTGCTGACCTATGGCGCCATCATCCATGAGATGGACGTGCCGGACCGCAATGGCCGCCTGGGGAACGTTGTTCTGGGCTTTCCGAACATTGCCGGATACGAAAACCATAACTCCGACCCGCACTTCGGTGCCGTGCTGGGGCGTGTGGCCAACCGTATTTCCGGTGGTGTCTTCACTCTGGAAGGTGAGAAGTATCATACGAGCGTCAATGAGGGGCCGAACACCCTCCATGGCGGTGCTGAGAGCTTTGACCGCAAACTCTGGAAGATCGTTCGCAAGGGCGTGGACTCCCAGGGGGCCTATGTTGTGCTGAAGATGGTCAGCCCCGATGGTGATCAGGGCTTCCCGGGTGAGCTGAAGACGCAGGTTACCTATCGTCTGAGCGGCAACGACACGCTGAGCCTGAAGTTCAATGCGACGACCAAGGCCCCGACGGTCGTGAACCTGTCCACGCACAACTACTGGAACCTCAATGGCGAGGGTTCCGGGAGCATTGCTCCGGAAGTGGTGCAGATTTATGCCGACCGTTTCCTGAGGACAGACGAGCACTCCATTCCGACGGGTGAGCTGGCCTCTGTTGAGGGGACACCGTTCGATTTCCGTCAGCCCCGCACGGTGGGTGAAGGTCTGGGCAGTGCAGACCCGCAGATGGCTCCGCAGGGTGGCTATGACAAGTGCATGGTTCTCATCGGCCCATCCCAGCCGGGCAATACGGAGCGTGTCGTGGCCCGTGTGACGGATCCCCGTTCCGGCCGTGTGATGGAAGTTGCCACCAACATGCCGGGGATGCAGTTCTATTCCGGCAACCATCTGTATGGCAATTATCAGGGGCCGTCTGGCCGCCCCTATGGCAAATGGGAAGCTCTGGCTTTCGAGCCTGAATTCTTCCCGAACAGCCCGAACATGCCGAACTTCCCGAGCATCGAGCTGAAGCCGGGTCAGACCTATGATTACGGGATGAGCTTCCATTTTTCCCGCCAGTAAGGGCTGAGGCTTTCAGGAGCTGAATCCTGGGAAAGGAGCCGGGCCGGTGCAGTCATGCATCGGTCCGGCTTTTTCATTGGTGGGTATTCCGGCTTTGTGGTGAGCTGAAAAGAGGGCCGGAACAGATCATCAACAGTAGAGGAGGGCGGTTTTCTCAGGAGTCGCCTGATTCCATCCACATTCTTCCCGTCCCGGCACACAGGATGATGCCCCAACCTGTCCCCTGAACTGGGGATAAGTCGGGGCGTGCCGGTCATATCTGATAATTCGTGAAGTCCTGGTCCATGTCGCCAAAACGGACGATACGGGCGGGGTTGCCCACGGCGGTGGAACGGGGCGGGACATTGCCCAGCACGACAGAAGCGGCTCCGACACGGGCATGGGCACCGATTTCCAGATGGCCCAGTATTTTGGCACCAGCGCCAATCATGCAGCCCTGCCGGATGACAGGATGGCGCTGCCCGCTGTTTTTGCCGGTTCCCCCGAGCGTGACCCCCTGAAAGAGGGAGACGTCATCCTCAATGATGGTGGTTTCCCCGATGACGATACCTGTGCCGTGATCGATTGTGATGCGCTGGCCGATGCGGGCGGCAGGGTGGATGTCGATACCGAATTTCTCGTTCACACGGCTCTGGAAGTGATAGGCCAGTGGTCTGCGGCCAGCCAGCCAGAGATGATGGGCAATACGGTAGGATTGCAGGGCATGAAACCCCTTGAAGAACAGGAACGGCGTAGCAAGGTCCGGGCAGGCGGGGTCCCGCTGGAAGGTCGCCACGATATCTGATGCTGCAGCCCGGACGATGTCGGGACTGGCCTCCAGCGTGGAGGCGACAAGGTGCATCAGGGCGGCTTCCGACATGGCCCGGTCTGTCAGCTTGGCGCTGATCAGTGATGTCAGGGCAGAGGCAAAATCCGCATGGTTGCAGATATTCACTGCAAAAAGCCCCTGGATCAGAGCATCGGAACAGCCGCAGGCCTGTGCCCGCATGGTGGTCCAGAATTCTTCCAGAAATCCGGGCTCTGATGAGGAGTGTGGAAACCTGTCGAGAAAAGTGGCCATAGCTGTTTTCTTATAGCCCCATGGCACGTTGGACAAAACCATGACGCAGGGATGGCAGGCGCTTCAGGGCCATGAGTCCCGCATGGCGAGCATGACGGATGAGGGGCATGTCGGTGCTGAAGAGCCGCTCCATCATGTCGCAGCCTGCCAGCATGGCGAGATTGCCCGGACGGCTGAGATGCTGATAGCGTCGCAGCAGTGCAGGGTCTCCTAGATCCTGTCCCTGCGCATGGGCGTCTCCCAGAAGGTCATTCAGGGTGCGGACATCACGGAAGCCGAGATTCATGCCCTGACCCGCCACGGGGTGCAGCCCGTGCGCTGCATCCCCGGCCAGAAGCAGCCGTGTGGCGCAATAGCGATGGGCATATTGCGATGCCAGAGGGTACGTCCAGTGGGTGCCCGCCTGCTCCAGCGCACCAAGGTCTTCCCCACAGAGACGGTCCTGAACCAGCCGGGCAAAGCTGCGGGCATCAAGCCGGGTGAAATGGTCGATGCGCTCGGGCCGGTCTGTCCAGACGATGGCGGAGCGGTGAGGGTGGGCTTCGGTGGCAGGAAGAGGGAGCCGGGCGAAAGGCCCCTGCGGCAGGAAGTTTTCCAGAGCACTGCCGTGATGGGGTTTCTCATGGGCCAGAACGCTGACCAGGGCAACCTTGTGATAGGGAATGCGGGTCAGCCCGATGCCGGCCTGCTCGCGGAGGAGGGAGCGTCGCCCGTCTGCGGCAATGACAAGGGAGGCCGTAACGGTGTCCCCCGTATCCAGGGTGATCCGGGCGCTGTCGGGCGAGAAGGTGAAGCGGCCCGTTGCTGGTGCCCGGACATCCAGCCCCGGCTGGGCCATCAGGGTACGGGCGATGGCTGCCAGAAGGTTGTGGGCTTCCACCATCCAGCCGAAGGGGCGGCCTTCTGGGGCATCATCACCGGTAAAGCTCAGCCCGTCTGCAATGCTGCTGCGGGATGCCGAGGGAATGCGCCCCTGACTATCGGTGACATGGATGGTGGTGATGGGTTGGGGAGACAGGGGCAGGGCCTGCCAGATTCCCGCTTCTTCCAGCAGGGGGCGGACGCCTTCAGCAAGGGCATACGCCCGGCCATCGGGATTCTGCGCTGGGGTGGGAGAGAGGGGAGCCCGCTCCAGAAGGAGGATGCGCAGCCCTTTCTGCGCAAGCAGGCAGGCCAGTGTCGCCCCGATGGGGCCACCACCATTTATGCAGAGGTCGTAATCCGTGCCCATGGCAGATGTTCCTTCCGGCCCGGTGAATGGCAGGATGCTCCCGTCATGGCGGTACTTTCCGTCAAAGGAGCAGGTCTATCGTGTCTAGCCCTATCCTTGCGGAAAAGAAAGTCTTGCAGAAATCGTTATGAAGGTGGCACGATTTTGTCTTCATGCAGCAGAAGAGCCATGGGAGAGGGCCGCAAGGGATGAAACTTGTAACGGCGATCATCAAACCGTTCAAACTGGACGATGTGCGGGAAGCTCTTGCCGAGCTTGGCGTGCATGGCCTGACAGTGACGGAGGTGCGGGGCTTTGGGCGCCAGAAAGGCCAGACGGAAATTTACCGTGGGGCGGAATATACGGTCAGCTTCATTGCCAAGATCAGGGTGGAGACAGTCGTGGCGGATGAGCGCGTGCCAGACATCATCCAGGCCATCACGGAGACGGCCCGGACAGGCCGCATCGGCGATGGGAAGATCATGGTTACCAATGTGGAACAGATGGTGCGCATCCGTACTGGGGAAACCGGCGAGGGAGCTCTGTGATGCGTGCGATTGATACGGGTGATACCGCCTGGATGCTGGTCAGCACGGTGCTGGTCCTGTTGATGACCATTCCTGGTCTGGCTCTTTTCTATGCCGGGATGGTGCGGCGCAAAAACGTGTTGTCCACCATGATCCAGTCTTTTGGCATATGCTGTATTGTCAGCATTGTCTGGATGGTGCTGGGCTACAGTCTGGCCTTCACGACGGGCACACCCTGGATTGGTGATCTGTCCCGTTTCTTCTTGGGGGGTGTGGCAGAGCATATCCATCAGGGTGCGGACGGAGCCTTCACGCTGGGCGCCGGGACTTCGGCTGAAACCCCCATGACCATCCCGGAAAGTGTCTATCTGATGTATCAGATGACCTTCGCCATCATCACGCCAGCCCTGCTGACAGGCGCTTTTGCCGGGCGAATCCGCTTTGCGGCACTTTGCGTGTTCACGATCCTCTGGTCCCTGCTGGTCTATTCTCCCATTGCCCATTGGGTCTGGAGTCCGCTGGGCTGGGTGGCTGGTCTTGGTGCCGTGGATTTTGCGGGTGGAACGGTCGTGCATATCAATTCCGGGGTGGCTGGTCTTGTCTGTGCCATCATGATCGGCCGTCGGTATGGGCTGAAGCGGGATGATATGTCCCCGCACAATCTGGCCTATGCCATCATCGGGGCTTCCCTGCTCTGGGTGGGCTGGTTCGGCTTCAATGCCGGGTCGGCACTCGGTGCGAATGGCCGTGCCGGCATGGCCATGCTGACAACGCAGATCGCCGCTGCTGGTGGTGGTGTTGGCTGGATGGTGGTGGAATGGTGGCGGCATGGCAAGCCGACGGCGCTGGGCATCATCTCCGGTGCGGTGGCGGGCCTTGTGGCTGTGACCCCGGCTGCTGGCTATGTGCTGCCCGGTGGGGCTCTGGCCATCGGGCTGATAGCCGGTGGCGTCTGCTTCTACAGCGCTGCCGTGCTGAAGAACAGGCTAGGCTATGATGACAGTCTGGATGCCTTTGGTGTGCATGGTGTTGGTGGCATTGTCGGAGCCCTTTTGACAGGTGTGTTTGCTTATGGGCCGCTTTCAGCGACGGCAGCCAGTCCTGCCGGTGTGAGCGGCGGATGGAGCCAGCTTCTCCGGCAGGCTGAGGCTGTCGGTGTCACGATTGTCTGGTCTGTCGTGCTGACGGCCCTCATTTTCTGGGTTGTGGACAGGCTGATCGGTATGCGTGTCTCTGCCGAGGAAGAGCAGATGGGTCTGGACCTGACCCAGCATGGCGAGCGACTGAACTGAGGCACTGGCAGGGCTGTTTTGTCTCTTGCCGGAGGCAGGGCAGCCCTATAAGGCTGGTAGGCAGTACGGTGAGGCCGGGCTATCCGCCCGGCTGACTGTGGCGTTCTGCCCCTGTGGCTGCGCTATCACGAACGATGAAAAAGGGGTGAGACTATGAAACTGTTGCGTCTGTGCCTGCCCATGGTGGCCTGTTCCGTACTGGGTGTTCAGGGCGCTCTGGCTGCTCCGTCTCCAGCGGGCAAGATGTCTGCGGCGGCCTGTCGTCAGGCTTTCAGCGATGCGAAGAAGGCCGGTACGCTGAATGGTCAGAAGTATGCCGATTTCAAGCTGGACCATTGCACGGGCAGCGCTGCGGCAGCTCAGTCCCAGTCTCCTGCTGCCTCCACGCCGGTCGCTTCTGCCCCGGCTGAGACAGGCAAGCCGGCTGCGCCAGCCGCAGCTGCTCCGGTTGCCAGTGGGAATGTCCTGTTCCCGGCTCGTGTTTCGCCGGAGTTTGCGTCTCTCTCACCGGGCAAGGCGCGTATGAAGACCTGCCTGGCACAGTATAATGCCAATAAAAGCAGCGGGCGTAATGGCAGCCTGAAATGGATCCAGAAGGGTGGCGGTTATTACTCCGAATGCAACACCCGGCTGAAGAGTGCAGCACAGTAAGCTGGTTCTGGTTGTTCCTGATATGGAAAAAGGCCCGCTCTTCCGCAGCGGGCCTTTTCTGTTGCAGGGCATTCTGAATGCCGGTGGGTTCAGGGCAGGACCGGTCCTGCCCAGTGCCACCATGCCTGGGCTATGTCCCTGTCCATCAGATGGTCTGCGGCCCTGATGGCTTGGTCAGCTGTCTCGAACAGGGCGAAACAGGTCGCTCCTGACCCACTCATGCGATGGAACCGCACCTGCGGTAGGGTTGCTAGAGTTTCCAGTACGGTCGCAATGACGGGCGCCTGAGCGATGGCATGGGGTTGGAGGTCGTTTTCCGTCTGCGCCAGAAAGGCGATGAGAGCGTCCAGCGTGGGCCAGCCTGCTTCCGGGAAGGCAAGTGGCGGGCGGGGGGTGATGCCGCCTGTTTCTGCCAGACGTCGGAAAATGCTCGGGGTGGAGACACCGACCCCCGGATTGACCAGAAGCATCCCCATCTCTGGCAGGGGTGGGGCTGCTGTCAGGATGTCACCAATCCCTTCCATGCGTGTGGCTTTTTGTGCCAGACAGACTGGGACATCCGCCCCCAGTGTTGGGGCGACATGGGCGGCCGCTTCCATTGGGAGGCTCCAGTAACGGGTCAGCAGGCGCAGGGCGCAGGCGGCATCGGCAGAGCCCCCGCCAATGCCGGATGCCACCGGTAGCCGTTTTTCCAGCGTGAGGGCAGCGGCGGGCTGTCTGGCTGCTTCCTCCCCCCGGGTCTGGCGCAGGGCCCGGGCGGCCTTCAGGACAAGGTTGTTTTCATCCGCTTCCAGCCCTTTTGCGAAAGGACCCTGTAGCGTGAGGCTGTCTGCCTGACCCTGTGGTCCGGTGGAGAGGTGGAGATGGTCACCCGCTCCAGCAAAGACAGCCAGACTGTCCAGCAGGTGGTATCCGTCTTCACGGCGCCCGGTGACGTGGAGGAACAGATTGATCTTGGCGTGAGCCATATCCTGATGCAGCGCCATGGCAGGGCATCCTTGCAGAAGAGGCCGGGCAAGGCGGGAGACTGATCTGCTCTGGCACCATGTCCGGGGGAGGGGTGTTCATTTCCGATGAGGCTATGTAACAAATTGAAAGCTCAAAGACCATGAGGGGGTGCAGCCGCCCCTTCATCCCGTGGAACTGTAGAGAAGAGATCTCGCTCATCATGGCATCTTTCCCGGCCTGCTCTGCTCAGGATGCTCTTGCTGCCCTCCGTCTGCATCAGGAATGGGGTGTGGATGCTGTCATGGAGGACATGCCGTGGGATGTCTGGGGTGAGAGCCCTGTTCTGCCGGATCGTGTGCGGGCCCGCCAGAAGGCTGCTGCTCCAGTGGAGAAACCTTCCGCGTCCCGTCGTGTTGTCAGGGGGCGGGACGAGGTGTTGGCTGATATCGCTGCGGCCCGGGATGTTGCCGCCCTGCTGAAGGCCAGCCAGCAGCTGCCGGGCGTTGGCCTGATGCGGACGGCCAAGCATCATCTGGCACCTGTCATCGTGGAGGGAGCCCCATTTCTGCTGGTGGGGGATGTGCCAAATGAGGATGAGGACCGGCATGGAACTCTTTTCGCTGGTCCCATGGGGGCCCTGTTGGACAGGATATTGGCCTCCATAGGGTTGAAGCGGTCCCAGCTTTCCATGGCGCCGGCCATCCCCTGGCGCCCGCCGGGAGGGCAGCGTGCCTCACAGCGTGATGTGGAAGCCTGCCTGCCCATTCTGCACAGGGCAGTGGCACTGGCACGACCTCGCCGGATTGTGACGATGGGCAGTACGCCCGCTGCCATGCTCTTACAGAATACCTCCCGGCTGAGTCAGTTGCGGGGGCGCTGGCATGAGGCTCATGTGCCGGGGCTGGAGGGGGGTGTGCCTCTGTTACCTCTCTGGCACCCGGCCCAGCTGGGGGAAACGGCGGGACGACGGAAGGCGCTGTGGGCTGACATGCTCCTGCTGGATGCGACTCTCTCACAGGAAGCAGCGCAGGCTGCCGATTCGTAGTCGGGAACAGGTGTTGATGCAGGAGGCTGAGGGCCGCAATGGGAGTGAATTTCATAATTTCTTAATTCTATCGCTGACCAGATACAGAAAAAAAGCTAACAGCGTGTAAAATCAGAAGAATATTCTGGATTCCTGGCTAGGGAGCCGTTACTATGAAAGGCACACTGGAATTGTCTGGCTTGACGTCAAGGGTTGCCAGAAAAATAAAAGCGGGTTACGTCCCTCGGCATTATGCGATGGATATTGCCATGTGGGTCTCCCGCAGTGTGGCGTGGTGCCGTTCTCGGTGCTGCCATTCTGGCGGGAAACACTGTTTTTCCGGCGCAGGGGCAGGCTCTTTCTTTTCCGTCCCACGTGCCGGAGTATTCAGACGGTGAGGGCCACGATGCACCACCTTCTTCCATGGTGGGGGTTTCCCTGCCTCATCCTTTGCCGGCCACGGTGGCCGGACACTACAGGGCGCTTTTTGCGGCAGTCCGCTCAGGTGATGCGGCCCGTCTCGGGGAATTGACCCATGGCCCGGGGACGGATGGCACGGCGGGACAGCTCCTGCTGCCGGATTATCTGGCCGAGCGGTACCTGAGTATATATTTCACTCCTTCCGAGTCCGAGCTGGACAGCTGGCTCCGTCGTTATCCGGCTCTTCCTGATGCCCCGCTGCTCAGGCAGAAGCAGGAAGAGCTGCGTCGGGGGGTGTCTGCTGCTGCCCCGTCTGCCGGGTACCGGAATGTTGCGGATATCCAGCAGTCCGACCGGGCGACGCCCTTTTCCCAGACACTGGTCCGCAATGGTTTTCTGGAGCGGGACCTCATGGACAAGGCCTCCTC
Organism: Parasaccharibacter sp. TMW 2.1888; assembly: GCF_023167265.1. Classification (NCBI taxonomy): domain Bacteria; kingdom Pseudomonadati; phylum Pseudomonadota; class Alphaproteobacteria; order Acetobacterales; family Acetobacteraceae; genus Parasaccharibacter; species Parasaccharibacter sp. TMW 2.1888. The sequence goes on along the minus strand of NZ_CP030979.1, from coordinate 493,965 downwards.
CGGGGAGGAAGGTGTCCGCAGGGCACTGGCCCAGCTGCGTGTCACACCGGGGATGTCTCCGGCTTATGCTGCCCAGCTGTATGGCGAGATTGCCATGCAGGCTCTGAGCCAGGGTGATACACGGACAGCGCTGCGTGTTGGTTCTGCCGGACTGGAGAAAGGGCAGTACCGGGTTGGGCTTCCTGCTTTTGCAGCTGGTCTGGCTGCCTGGCGGGAGGGCCAGCTTGATGCGGCCTACAGCCTGTTCGAAACGGCGGCCAATGCCGAGCAGACAGATGGTGACGTGCAGGCTGCGGCGTCTTTCTGGGCCGGACGTGTGGCGGAGCGGCACGGCAAGACAGCCCTGTATCGTACATGGCTGCGCCGGACATCCGTGCAGAGTGAGAGTTTCTATGGCCTGCTGGCCGGGCGCCTGCTGCATTCCGAGAAATCACAGGCCGCTGCCGTTTCCGGCGCCCTTTCCACGATCGGGCGGGCTGGTGCGAAGCAGGCATCCCTGAGTGAGGTGGACATTAATGTCGTGGCCTCCATGGGAGAGGGGGAGCATCTTTTCGCCCTGATCCAGCTCGGTGAGCAGGGGCGTGCCGAGATGCTGGCCCGCCAGATGTGGCAGGATGCGCTGGCTGACCCTGTTCGGGCACATTCGCTCCAGCTCGTCGTCAGAAAGGCCGGGATGCGTGCTCTGGCTGACCAGATGGAGCAGGCGCTGGCAAAACTGGATCATAAAGAAGAGTTCAAGGATGCTCTGGGGCCATTGCCCGACCTGCGGCCCCATCATGGTTTCCGTCTGTCGTCGGCGCTCGTTTATGCGGTGGCCCGGATGGAATCCAATTTTGACGCCACGGCATCATCGGCTGCCGGGGCGTACGGGATGATGCAGGTGAGGCCGACGACGGCCAGCTTCGTAAGTGAGCAGTACCACCTGCCTCAGACGGTTGCAGCGGCCTCCAGTGATGATTTCAATCAGGAAATGCAGCGCCGCCTGCGGGAGCCGGGCTATAATCTGGAGGTCGGGCAGCTCTATATGCTTTATCTGGCCCACAGCCTTGCCCAGGGGGAACAGAGTGATGGGGCGTCGCTGCTGAAAGTTCTGGCCTCCTACAATGCGGGACCGCAGGCCATTCTCCGATGGGAAAGCGGCCAGAAGGGTCTTCAGGACCCGCTGATGTTCATAGAGTGCCTGCCCAGCCCGGAAACGCGCCAGTATGTACGCAATGTTCTGACCAATGACTGGGTATATGGCCGCCGTCTCCATGTGGCCACGCCGTCTCTCGTTTCTCTGGCTGATGGCCAGTGGCCGAGCTTCCGTGAGGAGGAGCAGGGGCGTGACTCGCCCAGCTGAGCTCTGATCCGGCATGCCGAGGGGTTCGTTTCACAAAGCCCAGACTGGAGTTTCATGCATGGCAGCATGAGGCTCCAGCTGGGTTTTTCTTTAAAAACCCACCGGAAACTGCCCTTTTTCGTAAAATGGACTTGCCGTAGGCGAGATGATGATGACTGAGATGTGCATGGGTGGCCCGCTTGCCCGGTGAGACGTCTTTCCCTAAAAAAGGCGATGCATGCTTTCCTCGATGAGAGTGGAAAGCGAGCGATGATAATATGATGCCGTGTCTCTCAGGGGGAATTATCCGTCTGTCTGTGGGGTGTCCAGCCGAACAGCGAGTGCTTCAATGTCTCTGAATTCCGTTGTTGAGAGTGTAACGTCCAGAATTATTGAGCGGTCCAAGACGTCCCGCCGTCGTTACCTCACTCTTATGGAGCGTAATCGTGAAAAAGGTGCAGACAGGTCCCGGCTGACCTGTGGCAACCTGGCTCACGCCGTCGCTGCCTCCAGCGCTGCTGACAAGCAGGAGCTGGTGTTTGAGCAGCGTCCCAATCTGGGGATCATTACGACCTATAATGACATGCTCTCCGCACACGAGCCCTATGGCCGTTATCCAGAGCAGATGAAGGTTTTTGCGCGTGAGGTTGGTGCTACGGCTCAGGTTGCTGGTGGGGCTCCGGCCATGTGTGACGGCGTTACGCAGGGGCAGGAGGGGATGGACCTCTCCCTGTTCTCCCGTGATGTGATCGCCCAGTCCACGGCTGTCGGTCTCAGCCATGCCATGTATGATGGTGTTGCTCTGCTTGGCATCTGCGACAAGATCGTGCCGGGCCTGCTGATGGGTGCGCTGCGCTTCGGCCACCTGCCGGGTATGCTGATCCCCTCCGGCCCGATGACCTCCGGCCTGCCGAACAAGGAAAAGGTCCGTGTCCGTCAGCTCTATGTGCAGGGCAAGATCGGCAAGGATGAGCTGATGAAAGCCGAAATGGCTTCCTATCACAGCGAAGGGACCTGTACTTTCTATGGTACGGCCAATACCAACCAGATGATGGCGGAGTTCCTTGGGCTGATGATGCCGGATTCCTCCTTCATTCCGGTTGATACGCCACTGCGTCAGGCCATGACACGTGCCAGTGTGCATCGTCTGGTCGAGATCAGCAACAAGGGCAAGGATCCCCGCCCGATGGCGGAAGTTGTCAATGAGAAGGCCATCGTCAATGCGATTGTCGGCCTGATGGCAACAGGTGGTTCCACGAACCATACCATCCATATCCCGGCCGTGGCCCGTGCTGCTGGCATCATCGTGAACTGGGAAGATTTCTCCGATCTCTCCGCCGTCGTGCCGACACTCTGCAAGGTCTATCCGAGCGGTCCGTCCGATGTGAACAAGTTCAACGAGGTTGGTGGCCTGCCGACGGTCATCGCCGAGCTGTCCGATGCAGGTCTGCTGCACCGTGATGCTCCGACCATCTCCGAAAACGGCCTTGAGGACTACGCCAAGCGTGCCCTGATGGGGAATGACAAGAACGTCGTCTACACGCCGGCCAAGCCTTCCAGCGATCCGGAAATCCTGCGTGGTGCGAAGGAGCCGTTCCACCCGGTGGGGGGCATCCAGCTGCTTCAGGGCAATCTGGGCCGTGGCGTGTACAAGTCCAGCGCCGTGGCAGACAACCTGCTGACCATCGAGGCTCCGGCCCGTGTTTTCCAGTCCCAGACCGCCGTGAAGGAAGCCCAGAAGGCTGGCGAGCTGCATCGTGATGTCGTTGTGGTCGTCATCGGCCAGGGGCCCCGTGGCAACGGGATGCCCGAGCTGCACAACCTGATCCCGTCCCTCGGCGTCGAGCTGGACCAGGGTTTCAAGGTGGCTCTGGTGACGGATGGCCGTCTCTCCGGTGCCAGCGGCAAGGTTCCGGCCGTGGTGCATGTTGGTCCAGAAGCCCAGGTGGGCGGACCGCTCGCCAAGGTGCGTGATGGCGATGTCATCCGTGTCTGTGCCCGCACCGGCAAGCTGGAAGCTCTGGTGGATGAGAAGGAATGGGCCGCCCGCACGCCGACCAAGCCGCACCGTGCGACAGCCGGTACGGGGCGTGAACTGTTCGCCCTCATGCGTGAGGTGGCTCCGTCCGCCGAAGAGGGTGCTTCACCGATGCTGTTCATGATGGATCGTGAACTTGAAGAAATCGGTGACGATGTTGAGAAAGGAACCGAGGTATGAGCTACATCGAGAGACTGGATGCGGTGATGGACCGCAGCCCGATTATGCCTGTTCTGGTGGTTGAGGATGTGGCCAAGGCCCGTCCGATCGCCGAGGCTCTGGTCGCTGGTGGCATCTCCACTCTGGAAGTGACACTGCGTACACCGGCTGCTCTGGATGTCATCTCTGAGATGTCCAAGGTTGAGGGAGCTCTGGTCGGTGCCGGTACGGTGCTGAATACCGAGCAGATGGACAAGGCCATCAAGGCCGGTGCGAAGTTCATCGTCAGTCCCGGCATCACGCCGGCTCTGGCCAAGGGTGCGCTGGAGCGTGACATTCCGTTCCTGCCCGGCACGGCCAATGCTAGCGACATCATGATGGGTCTGGACCTGGGGCTGCGCCGCTTCAAGTTCTTCCCGGCCATGACCAACGGTGGCATCCCGGCCCTCAAGGGTCTGTCCGCCGTGTTTGGTAACCTTGGCGTGCGTTTCTGCCCGACAGGCGGCATCACTGAGGCTACCTACAAGGACTGGCTGGCCCTGCCGACCGTTGGCTGTGTCGGTGGTTCCTGGCTGACAGCTGGCGATGCGTCTCCTGAGGAAGTCGCCAAGCGGACCAAGGCTCTGGGCCTGCGCTAAGACTGGCGCTGCATGAACCGGGGGAGTTCCCCCGGTCTGAAAGATGGCGGGCTGTACGGCATGGCTGTACCCCGCCATTTTTGTATCTCGCTACAGGAAAGAGTGTGGACGGGGTGCCTGTTGTATTCAGGTAACAGACTGGTCGGATAATCATGAAAAAGTGATCTTTCAGTTAAAATGTATCCCGTTCCCTGATACAACTCTGACCAGTCAGTCAGGAGGGATTGTTGCAGGCTGTTCGTGCTCATATGACGTCAATCATCGGCCTGTCCGGTGTGCTGCTGACGGCCATCATGACGACACTGAACGAACAGGTCTCGGCGCAGGGTCTCAATGACATCATGGGCGGGATGGGGCTGAGCCATGATCCGTCCCGCTGGTTTGTCAGTCTCTATACGTCAGCACAGGTCATCGGGGCCGGACTTTCGCCGTGGATGGCCATTACTTTCAGCCTGCGGCGGTGGGCCTTTTTCGTGCTGGGACTGGCGGTGTGCAGCATCGTGCCCACGGCGTTCTGCCAGACGCCGCTCCTGCTTTACATCCTGCGGAGTGTGCAGGGGCTGGCCGGTGGTTTCGCCATCCCGCTGCTCATGTTTTCCATTCTCAAGATACTGCCCTTCAACCTCCGGGCCTATGGCCTGGTGGCCTACACGCTGGTTTCCACCTGTTTCCCCTATCTTGGGACAATGCTTGCCGGATTATGGACGGACCTGCTCAGCTGGCAGTGGATCTTCCTTCAGGCCATTCCGCTGGGAGCATTGGCAGGGCTGCTCATCTGGTACGGGATGCCCGTCATGGAGCCACAGCATCACCGGCTCCAGATTTTCAACGGGTATGGCCTTCTGTTCTTTGCCGTGGCGGCCTGGTGCCTGACGACCGTCCTCTCCCTTGGGGACTGGCTGGACTGGTTCAATTCACCGCTGGTCTGTGTGCTGGGCGCCATCGGGCTGGCAGCTGTGCCACTGCTGATCTGGAATGAATGGAAGCATCCTTTGCCGTTTTTCCGTTTTCAGCTGCTCAGCCGGAACAATTACATTTACGGGGTCGGGGGGATCAGCCTGTTCGTGGTGGTGTCCCTTTCGGCCTCCGCCGTGCCCTTGCAGTTCCTGACGAAGGTTGTGGGGTACCGGCCCGAGCAGAGCTATCTCGTGACGCTGGAAGTCGCCGCCGTGGAGATCGCCATAGCCCCGCTGGTGGGTTACCTGCTCAACCGGCGGGATGTGGATTGCCGGATTGTCGGCTTCTTCGGCATGGTCTGCATGTTCATCGCCTGTTGTGGAGATTCACTGGTCACTTCCGTGTGGCAGAGGCCGGAATTCTATCTCTGGCAGTTTCTTCAGGGGATTGGCGGTGTGATGGTGCTGTCCTCCCTTCTGCTGATGTCTACCAATGCTGTGGTGGCGGAAGAATCGCCCTTTGCCGTGGCTCTGGTGAACATGCCACGGGCCTTCATGATGGTTGGTGGTACATGGCTGATGGAGCTTGTGGGCCGCTGGCGGGGCGGGCTTCATTCGGACAGGTTGGCGGATCATCTGGGGCAGTATCGTTATGCGCTGGTGCAGGGCAGCAGCCCGCTCATCCAGAGTCCGACACCGCTCCTGCCGGATGGACGGCCCCGCTATCGGGGAAGCATGGGGTACCTCAAGGAGCAGTTCCATCATCAGACAGCCGTTCTGACCCTGTCGGACCTGTTCTGCGTTCTGGCCGCCCTGCTGGGGGTATTGATGGTTTTCATCCTGCTTGTCCCCGTGCGGACCTATCCGCCATGGGTCGTGTTCGCTCCCCGTGGAGCAAGGAAATCCCCTGACCATCCGGCAGCTCATCACAAGGAGACAATCAGGGCATGAGGGAAGAGCAGAGACACGGGATGATGGGCATGACAAGGCGGGGGAGATGGGGATGACGCAGAAATCAGACAAACAGGCCGGAGATGCCCGCCCGCAGGCCAGTGTCACCAGAACGGTTCCGAGTGACGGGGCTGCTCTGGCACGGGAAAGACGGCGACGCTGGCCGTTCCTGCTGGCCGGGGGGATCATCCTTGCCTTCATCATCAGCGTGCTGGTCATTGTTTTTGTGCCCGCAGCGCATGTCTGGACGAATGATGCCTACGTGACGGCCCATTACAGCGTCATTGCTCCCCGTGTGCCGGGGCAGGTCGTGTCCGTCCCGGTGGATGACAACCAGACCGTCCATGCCGGGGACATTCTGGTGCAGCTGGACCCACGGGACTATCAGACGGCCCTGGACCAGGCCCGGGCGGTGGAAGCCCATGACCGTGCCCTCGTGATGGATGCCGCTGCCAGCGTGGCCCGCCAGCCCGCCATCATTGCCGAGGCAAAGGCACGGGTGGCCCAGCTTTCCGCCCAGCTCCTGTTCGCACGGCAGAATGCCAGCCGCTATGCCCATCTGGCCCTCAATGGTGCAGGCAGCCGGGAAGAGGGTGAGCGGACCCGGGCCAGTCTGGATGATCTGACGGCGTCCCTTCAGGCAGCGGAGGCCCAGAGGGATGCCGCCGAGGCGCAGCTCCGTGTGCTGGAGGCCCGGCAGGATTCCAGCCGCCGTCAGGTGGACGTGGACCGGGCACGGGTGCATCAGGCCGAGCTGAACCTGTCCTATACGGCCATCCGTGCGCCCTCTGATGGCATGGTCGGGGAGCGCACGGTGCAGAGCGGCAACTATGTGCCTGATGGCGCAGCCCTGATGGTGGTCGTGCCGATGGACCAGCTCTGGATCGAGGCGAACTATCGGGAGCTGGCCCTCCAGCACATGCGCCCCGGCCAGAAGGCCCACATCCATGTGGATGCGTACGACATCGACCTTGATGGTGTTGTGGACAGCGTGCCTCCGGCCTCCGGTGCGGCCTTTGCGCCTCTGGCCCCGGAGAATGCGACCGGCAACTTCACCAAGATCGTCCAGCGTCTGCCCGTCAAGATCACGCTGGTGCCGGGGCAGCCTCTGGCCCGCCTGCTGCGGATGGGTTTCTCTGTCGAGACGACCGTGGATACGGGGCTGAGTTCCGTGGTCAGGGCGCAGACCCGGACGGACCGGGCGGTGACGGACAAATGAGCATGAAGGGTCTGTCTGTCTGCGGTCGGGGGAAAGTGGCCAGATGGGCCATGCTGGGGCTGGTCTCTCTGGGTGGATGTGTGCGGATGGGGCCGGACTATCATACTCCGAAGGAGAACGATCAGCCTGCCGCCTGGCAGAAGGCGGCGGATGTGCGGGAGAGGCGGAGCCGTGGTTTCACCAGTCCGGCCACGGTGGATGTCAGCTGGTGGCAGCAATGGCATGACCCGGTCCTGAACCGGCTTGTGGAGCGGCTCTCCCGGGAGAATCTGGATATCCGGCAGGCCGCCACCCGTGTGCTTCAGGCCCGGGGGCAGCTGAAGGTCGTGGCGGCGGAAGGTGTTCCCAGCCTGAACTGGGCCGGGTCCTATACATGGACACAGCAGAGCCGGAAGGGCTTCCTGACGCTCGCCCAGCCAGCTCCGGGCTCCAACCTGCAATATGAGCAGTATGCCAATATCGGCTCGGCCTCGTGGGACATGGATGTGTTTGGCCGCATCCGTCGCCTTGTGGAAGCCGGAAAGGCCCGTGTGGACGAGCAGCAGGCCTATGCCCGTGGCATTGCGCTGGCCCGTCTGGCCGATTTCGTGGAGGCCTATCTGCGCCTGCGGGCGGTTCAGGCCCAGATAGGCCTGACAGAACGGCATCAGGCCCTCGTGCGGCATGATCTGGCCCTCGTGCTGGCCCGCCAGAAGGAGGGGGCGGCCAATGATCTGGAAGTGGCGCAGGCCCGTGGGCAGGTGGAGCAGACGGACAGTGCCCTGCCGCCCCTGCGGGACATGCAGGCCGCCCTGATCAACACGATGGGGGTCATGCTGGACCTTCCGCCCCGTGCGCTGGAGGAGGACCTTCTGCCGTTCCAGCCCCAGCTGGATGTGCCCGTTTCTGTCGGGGTGGATGTGCCCTCCAGTCTGGCGCAGCGCAGGCCGGACATCATGGTGGCGGATGCCCGCCTCCATGCGGCCACGGCGGAGGTCGGGGCGGCGAAGGCGGCCTTCTATCCGGATATCAATCTGGCGGGCAATCTGGGGACGCAGAGCCTTTCGGCCGGGGACTTCTTCATGCCTGCGGCCAAGTATTTTACGCTTGGCCCGACCGTGAACGTGCCGATCTTTGAGGGGGGGCGCCTGCGGGGCACGCTGTCCCTGAAGAAGGCCGAGCAGCAGGAAGCTGCTCTGGCGTATCGGCAGACGGTCCTGAATGCGTGGCGGGATGTGGATGATGCCATCACGAGGCTGGCCCAGATTCAGCTCCGCTATCAGCATGTCACGGAACTTGTGGCGCAGAACCGGAAGGCTTACCGGGCTGCCCGCCTGCAATATGAGGATGGGGCCGTACCTTTTCTGGAAGTGGACCGGGCGGAGTCCATGTTGCTCTCCAGTCAGGTGACGTTGGCGGATCTGCGGATGGAGACGACACTGGCCGCTGTCAGTCTTTATCGGGCACTGGGTGGGGGCTGGCAGCCCGTGCTGGCTGCCACCGAGCAGCGCATGACGGCAGAGGCTGGAGGAAGGAGCGGGGAAAGATCGGTCCGGTAGGGCTGGGGAGACAGAAACGTGGCTTTTTTGCGAGGTCGTGATGTGAATCTGTCTTGCACAGCCGGAAGGTGAGGGATATGCCACAAGCATGACTGATACACGCTTTTCTCCCCGTCGTGCCCTTCTGTCCGTTTCCGACAAGACAGGGCTGGTTGATCTGGCCCGTGCCCTCGTGGCCCGGAATGTTGAAATCCTCTCCACGGGTGGATCGGCCCGCACGCTGCGTGAGGCTGGCCTGCCGGTAAAGGAAGTCTCCGAGCATACGGGCTTCCCCGAGATTCTGGATGGCCGGGTCAAGACGCTGGTACCGTGGATTCATGGCGGTATCCTTGGGCGGCGGGACAAGGAAGAGCATAAGGCGCAGATGCAGGAACATGGCATTGCGCCGATCGATCTGGTCTGCGTCAATCTGTATCCTTTTGCGGCCACGGTGGCATCCGGTGCGGATGCAGAGCAGTGCGTGGAGAATATCGATATTGGTGGTCCGGCCATGGTGCGGGCTGCCGCCAAGAATTTTGCCTCCGTGGCCATCCTGACAAGCCCGGCCCAGTATGCGGGCTTTCTGGCGGCTCTGGAGCAGGGCGGCACGACGCTGGCCGAACGCCGGGACTGGGCCGCTGCGGCCTACACCCATACGGCAGCCTATGATGGCATGATCTCCGCTTGGTTTACCCGCCAGGGTAATGAAGAGGGCAAGGTCGCCCTGCCGCCGGTCCTGACACTCTCCGGCCAGCGTGACGAGCTGCTGCGCTATGGTGAGAATCCCCATCAGGCAGCGGCCTTCTATCGGGATGGCAGTGCCCGGCCCGGTCTGGCCACGGCAAGGCAGATTCAGGGCAAGGCTCTGAGCTACAACAACCTGAATGACACGGATGCTGCCTTCGAGGCTGTGGCCGAGTTTGACGAGCCGACGGTGGTGATCGTCAAACATGCCAATCCGTGTGGTGTGGCTTCTGCCGCCACGCTGGTTGAGGCATGGAAGGCTGCGCTGCGCTGCGATCCGGTTTCAGCCTTTGGTGGAATCGTGGCCCTGAACCGCACGCTGGATGAGGCTACGGCGGAGCAGATCAGTGCGATCTTTACCGAGGTGATCGTGGCTCCTGATGCTGATGAGGGGGCGAAAACCATTCTGGCGAAGAAGAAGAACCTGCGCCTGCTGCTGACCGGTGGCGTGCCGGATGCACAGGCTCCGGGCCTGTCCTTCCGGTCCGTTTCTGGCGGGTTCCTTGCCCAGGGCCGGGATAACGGGCATGTCACGGAGGACATGCTGAAGGTCGTGACCAAACGCAAGCCGACAGCGCAGGAAATGGCGGATCTTCTCTTCTCCTTCCGTGTTGCCAAACATGTGAAATCCAACGCCGTGATCTATGTGAAGAATCAGGCTACGGTGGGTATCGGTGCCGGGCAGATGTCCCGTGTGGACAGTGCCCGGATCGCCGCCCGCAAGAGTGAGGATGCCGCGCATGCAGCCGGGGAGTCCGAGGCTCTGACAAAAGGGTCCGTTGCTGCTTCCGATGCGTTCTTCCCCTTTGCGGACGGGCTGGAGAGTGTGGTTGCCGCAGGGGCCACGGCTGTCATCCAGCCCGGCGGGTCCATCCGGGACCAGGAAGTGATTGACGCAGCCGATGCTGCCGGGATTGCCATGGTCTTCACGGGGATGCGCCACTTCAGACATTGAGGTTCCATGATGATCACCCGATTTTCTGCTCTTTTCGTCCTGATGGGGAGCCTGCTGGGCGGGCTTCCTGTGGTGGCTCAGGCAGCCGACTGCCAGTATGACGTGAAGCCCGTTCCGGTCTTCACCGGTACGGTCAGTCGCATTACGGGTGATGGGGTCCTGTTCGCTGATGGGCGGGATGTTGTCATGCCGGAATCCCTGCTGCCGTTCGTGCGTCTGGCCAATGAGGTGAAGGTGCACGGGCTGGTCAGCCTCGATGGGCGGAAAATCTGGGTACTGGCCCTGTACGACAAGGACAGGCTGGTCTGTCCTTCGGTCCTGGATGTCCGCAAAGGGGCCTACCCCGGTTCAGCTGCCTATGATGTGATCGAGCATCAGGGTGGCGGGTCTCCCTGAGTCGTTCCATGAACATTGCCTTTGTTGCTGCTTCCACCGAGGCTGCACAGGAAGCCTTGGAGCGTTTTACTGAGCGTTATGGCAATGTCCCGCTGGACCAGGCCGAGGTTCTGGTGTGTCTGGGGGGGGATGGCTTCATGCTGGAGACGCTGCTGCATATCTGTGGCAGTGATATTCCTGTCTTTGGCATGAATTATGGGACAATCGGTTTCCTCATGAACAGCCCGGCGGAGGATCACCTGCCCCAGCGGCTGGCTTATGCCCAGCATACGGAGATTGCTCCCCTGCACATGTGGGCCCGGACAAAGTCTGGCGAGCTGCATGAGGGTGTTGGTTTCAATGACGTGTTTCTGTATCGGGAGACCCGTCAGACGGTTCATATAGGCATTGAGATTGATGGCCGGGTGCGGATGCCCCGTCTGATCTGTGATGGCATCATTCTGGCTACGCCGGCTGGTTCAACAGCGTATAACCGGTCGGCCCATGGGCCCATCATTCCCCTGGGGGCGGAGCTGCTGTCTCTCACGCCCATTTCTCCGTTCCAGCCCCGGCACTGGCGGGGGGCTCTCCTGCCTGCAGGCGTGACAGTCCGTTTTACGCTTTATGACACGGACAAGCGTCCCGCTTCGGCTGTGGCCGGGCCTGAGGAGATCCGTGACGTGAGTGAGGTCATCGTCAGGCTGGACGATGAAAAGAAGGTGACGCTTCTTTTCGATCCTGATCACAGCCTGTCCGAACGGATCATTGCGGAACAGTTTGCTGAATAAATCATTACTTTTTAAATGCCAGTGGAGCAATTTTCTGTCTGGGGAGGAATTCTGACAGAAATGTTCCTTTATGTCTGATCGAATTCATTTTAATGTTTTGGCCAATCAGTAAAGATGGAGACATGAGATGCGCGGGACGATCCTGAACTACGATATACGCAATGGTGAGGGCATCATTAGCGGGAACGATGAAAAACGTTACTCTTTCAAGGGGGCCAGCTTCGGCTCTGAAGGTGCCTTCCTGAAGAATGGTGCAGTTGTCGATTTTGATGTGCAGGGTGATGAGGCCCTGTCCATTTTCATCGTGCCCGGGTCTGGCCAGACGCCAGCAGGAAATCTCTTTGAAGAGGTGGGTGGCAAGTCCAAAACGGCTGCCGGGATTCTGGCCCTCTTTCTGGGTGGGCTGGGCATCCACAAATTTTATCTGGGATACACCCGGGCAGGTCTGATCATGCTGCTGGTGTCGGTTCTGGGGTGTATTCTGGTGCTCCCTCCCGTCATCATCGGGTTGATCGCCTTCATCGAGGGAGTGATTTACCTGACAAAATCTGATGAAGATTTTTATCGGATCTATGTACAGAACCGTAAGGAATGGTTCTGAGCCTGCCTGCTCCAGCAGGGTGAATTTTACAGCCCGGGTACCCGTCTGACGGGGCCCGGGCTGTAATGTTTCGTAGGGGTCAGCAGGCTGGTGTAAGCAGGGGTTTCCCGCTGAAGTGAGCCAGCAGGTTGTCGATGATGTTCTGCCCCATGGCCAGCCGTGTCTCGATGGTGGCGGAGGCCTGATGGGGCTGGAGCACGACATTGTCCAGCGTGGAAAAAGCCGGATTGATGGTCGGTTCATTCTGGAAGACATCCAGCCCCGCCCCGGCGATCGTCCTGTCCTTCAGGGCGGCCAGCAGGGCTTCTTCGTCAATCACGCTGCCCCGGGCTGTGTTGATCAACACACCATCCTTGCCAAGTGCTGCCAGTATGTCGGCATTGACGATATGTTTTGTGGCAGTAGTGGCAGGAAGGGTAATGACGAGCACATCCGCCCATGCGGCCAGTTTTTCAAGGCTGGGTTCAAAAGTCAGAGGGCTGCCTTCACGGGGGTGGGGGTTGAAGTAGGCGACCTCCATGTTGCTGGCCTGTGCCCGCCGGGCTACGGCCTGACCGATGCGACCGAAACCGGCGATTCCCAGTTTCCGACCATTGAGAGAATGAGCCAGAGGGGGCAGTTTCCCAGCCGCCCAGCTGCCATTCAGCAGGAACTGCTCATTGCTTCTGAGATTCCGCTTCAGGGCCAGCAGGAGGAGCATGGCCATGTCGGCCACGTCATTGGTGGAAATGTCCGTGGTGACGGTAACCCGGATATGCCGCCTCTTGGCTTCTGCAAGGTCAATCCTGTCCAGCCCGACGCCGTTGACGGCGATGATCTCCAGATGTGGGAGGGCGGCCATGACCTCCGGTGCCACACCATAGGACCCGCCCGTGGCAATGGCCCGGATTTCCGGTGCGATTTTTTTTAGCTCATCCATGGTGCTGAAATGATGGATGACGAAATGTTCCCCCAGTGTTGCCAGTGTGGGTTCCGGGAGCGGTTCCAGCAGGAGAAGATGCTGCTGTGTCTTTGGTGTTGCCGTCATGATGCGCACTTTCAAGAGGTGGGGAGCAGGCGGGGATCAGGTCCAACCCGACCGCTGCCTAGCAGGTGGAAGGTCTGTCCAGAAAGCGGGCAGCCAGAGCCTTGCAGCCCGCTTCAACATCCCGCCACGTAGTTTCAAAGCCTTCTTCAGGACCGTAATAGGGGTCGACCACATCATCCCCCTGCCGACCGGAAACATGGTCCAGCAGAAGGCTGACATGGGCCTTGCTACCAGCAGGCTGAAGCTTTTTCAGGGCAGCAAGGTGGGACCGGTCCAGTGCGATGATATGGTCGAAGCGGTCAAAATCCACGGTCCTGACCTGGCGGGCCCGGAGCTGGTTGCCATCCAGACCATGGCGCCGTGCCGTGGCACGGGCACGGGGGTCAGGCCGGTCGCCTTCATGCCAGTTTCCCGTGCCAGCGGAATCAATGTCGACCATCAGGCCGCGCTGTTCCGCCTCCCGGCGCATGGCCAGCTCTGCCAGAGGAGAACGGCAGATATTGCCGGTGCAGACAAAAAGAAATGAAGGAAAGGAGGATGAATCTGTCATGCGTCTGTCAGCCATATGAAGAATGCCAGAGTCAATATGGAGTTGATCGTACCGAAAAAAAGGACCGAGGCGATTTCACGCTCCATCATGTGATAGCGCATGGCGAGAATGACATTCATGGCAGCGCTGGGCATGGCCATGGCGAGGACACCTTCCTGCAAGGTCAGAGAGGGAAGGTGCCAGACAAAAGCCAGCATGCAGACACCAAGAGGGATAAGGACATTTCGGCCCAGCACCATGAGTCCTACAGGCAGGCTGAAGCGGACCTGCCGGGCGCAGAGGACAACCCCGGAGGCAAACAGCGCCGTGCCGCCCGTGGCGTGTCCCAGCAGCTGGAGTGAACTTTTGAGGGGGAGGGGCAGGTGAATATTGGCCAGAACCATCAGGAAGGCCAGCATCGGCGCCCAGACGACGGGTTCCCGGCAGGAATGGAGCAGATGGCCCCCCAGCTCTCGTAGCGTGGTCTGCCATGTGGGGTTTGTTTCGTCATCCTGTTGCTGCCGCTGTTGGCGCTGCTGGTCGTGATTCATCAGGATCAGTGTCAGCGGAATCTGGCAGAGATTCATGATGAGCGAAGCGACGGAAATGGGAACGGCGCTGGTTGGGCCAAAGAGCTGCCCAAGAACAGGAATCCCGATGAAGGGAACAGAAGGGCCTGTCACGGTCATGGTGATCAGGGCTGCTTCTCCCTGTCGGCGTCCCAGCCCCCAGCGCAGGATGGCAAAGAGGACGATATACACGCCCAGCATGGCAACAAGGATCAGTCCAGCCAGCGGGCCCGCAGAGAGGATCCGCTCCCGTGGAGTGCTGAGAATGGAGGCCAAGAGGGCCAGCGGCAGGGCATAAAGCATGACAAGGCGGATGAGGACACCCGCCTGATGGGAATCAAAATCCCGCCGCCATGCTGCCAGATACCCCAGCCCGAGCGTGACCAGTATGGGCAGGATGGCTTCTATGATTGTCAGGAAAAGGCCTGTTGTCATGGGCTGCCATCAGTCCTGCGTTGGAAAGCGATGAAACAGCCTATGACGTTTTGGAGCCCGGGGAAACCATCCTGCTTCCCCGGGGTGTGGTCAGACCTGCCGGTAGGGGCCGCCAGCCTGTACTTCAATGCTGAGCATGTTCTGGCCAACACTGGCAGCGGGGGCATCATGCAGGAGAAGTTCTGCTTCACCCTGCGTCCAGCGATGGGGACCGGCTTCAATGACATCCCAGCCTTTCAGGTTCTTTTCTGTCAGATGGCGGGTGATGATGTGCTCCTTCTCGCCAACCCAGAGGGAGACCTGTCCGACCAGAATACCGAGCTCACGTCGGTCATCCACGTGTGGGCCGATACTTTCGGAGGGCCGGAATGTCCGGGAGCCCAGCGTGACCTGGCGGGCATGTGCCGGGAGGGCAAAGAGGTAGCGCCCGGCTTCATGCCGCTGAGGCCGGATGGTCCGCCCGTCTGGCAGACGGATATAGGGAGCAGGATCGGCTGTCATGCCGTCATGCGGCGCACCGTGCGACGTCCCGGCTTCGGCAATGCCGAGTTCAACGGCCCGTGCGGCAAATCTGTCATGCAGCGGCTTTACGAAAGTCTGGGAGACATCCAGCGGCGCAGCGGCGTGGTCGTCCCAGTTGAGCTGATGACGCTCTGCCAGCTTCAGGGTATCTTCCGAGGAATCGTCTTCCGGTTTGTACAGATCTTCTTCATCCGTATCCAGCCAGCTTTCCGTCAGGACACCATTGGCCCAGATGACAGAGTGCGGTTCCGTCTGCACGTGGTAATAATCGTATTCAACCTGACTGTGGTCATACCGGATGGACGTGCCGTTGACGAGCATACGGGCAGGGACAAAGCGGCCCTCAAAGTAGAAGCAGTGCTCTGGCGTGACGGAAAGGTCCTTGTTGGGCAGCCCCTCACCAAAGGCATCCTTGGCGATGAGAACAGACCAGCCAGCCATGTCTTCAGGTCTGGATGTGTTGACACGGGCGCGACGCTGGATGACAGCCGTGATGTCACGGGTCTCTTCCCGGCCATCTACAAAGACATTGATCTGTTCGCCCTTGCGCAGGCGCTCCACGGCTTTTTCGCCTTTGGGGGTGCGGATCATGCTGCCTGCCAGGAAGCATTTCTGATAGGCGATGATGGTGTTGCCCTGTCCATCGTCATTCAGAACGAATCCGGTGGCGTCATAATTGCCTTGGAGACCGACCGCCCAGGTCTGCCCATTTTCTGTAACTGTCAGAGTACCATTCCTGATGGTCACCTTCCCGGAATTGCTGTATTTCAGCCCATCGACCTTGATGCGGGCGTTATAGCCCATGGACGTGTTGAGAAGCACCGCCCCGGAGGCCACAGTCAGTAGTCCCCCCAGATTGTTGCTGCTGATGGCCCCGGAAGCCCCGATAATGGAGGCCCCGGAGAGGGTCCCGCCGGATTGGACCATGGTGTAGGAGGCGCCAGAATGCTGCCCCGTACCGGCATCGAAGGTGACAAGTGTCTGAAGAGCTGTCCCGCCGGAGGAAACAGCCAGTTCACTGTTGTTGGCGATGCGGGCCCCGCTGACCCAGCCGCCATTGGCTACCTCGACATGCTGGACGGAAGCTCCCGAGTTCAGAACGCCAGAGGCGCCACTCATGATGGTCAGGCGGCTGATGAAGGCCCCGGAGGTGACAGTTGCATTACCGGATGAGAGGAAGACGCTGTCGATCCGGGCGCCGGAACTGATGATGCTCGTAGCCCCATTGAGGGCAGAAAGAAGCGTGATCCCTGCTCCGCCCTGAGGGACGGTGAGATTGGCGCCATTGAGCGTGACATTGGAGACGGACGCCCCACTGGCGAGGGCGAGGGATGCCCCCGGGCCAGCGCTGAGCGTGTTGACCAGCACGCCAGAACCAATGCTGTTGACACCGCCTGTGACGTTGAACGTATTGATGGAGGCCCCGGCGGCGAGATTGTTGGTCCCTCCTGTGGCCGTGAAACTGTCGACAGTTCCGCCGGAGATGGTGCTCAGCCCGCTTGTAGCCGCAAGAGACGTGACAGATGCCCCGCCTGTAATGGTGTCGGTCCCACCGCTGCCGATCGTGAAGGTACCGACAGTACCTCCGTTGATGGTGGCTGTGGCTTTGCTGCCAACGTCAATCTCCGTGAAATTGTAGCCGGAGTCGACATAAAGGGCGGCACCAAATGTTACTGTGTCGAGCGGTGCTCCAACCCATGTCCCCATGGGCACGGAAGTGCTGATGCCTGAAACCTGCAACGGCGTGGTGGTATCCATCTTGCCGCCGGAGAGGAACGAGCCCGTCCCCCCGAGGAGGCTGAGAGTACCACCAACTGTCCCGCCAGAGCCGAGAATGACAGCCCCACCCAGCTGGACCGTGGCAGCAGAGAGAACCCCTCCGTTGCTGACAGCGATGGTCCCGCGGCTGGCCAGGCTGCTGTTGGGGTTGAACCCGGCAAGGGCCGTCCCGATGGTGGCACCGGAGCCCGAAAGGAGGGTTGTACCACTACCGGTAGCGTACACGACCTCGTTGAGGATTGTGGCCCCGGGAGTGATGAGGGTCGTGCCATTGTTGGTCACGACATAGTCCGCTGTTGCCCCGGAAGGGACAACGACGCTGGTATCGGGGCTGGCATTGATGGTCGCCCCGTTGGAAATGACGGCACCAGAGGCAATGGTCAGGGTACCACCGCTATTTACGACAGGATGGCTGACTGAAGCGCCACCATCAATCTGGATGGTGCCGCCATTGCTGGCAGAGAATTCGGAGCCGATGCCCCCGGATGTGACCTCAACATAACCCTGGCTGATGTCCACGTTGGAGGCATAGCCCCCTGAAGAAACAAAAATGGAACCGTTATTGCTGACAGTTCCTGTGCTGAGGATACCACCGGAACTGACAGTTTCCGTTCCCCCGGCGATGTTGGCAGAGAGGGAGGTTCCTCCACCGAGGATGGTCCCGACCGCCCCGGAGGAAAGGACGGAGCGGTACACGGTTCCGTCACTGCCGACCACCTCCGTGCCACCGGAGGTGATGGTGTCGTCATAGGAGGTCCCCAGCCCGTAACCGCCAGTCACGCTCTGATAGCCTGCATTCAGCCAGGTGACGTAGGTTCCGCCCGTGATGCGTATCTGCCCGCCACTGCTGATCGTGGCACCGGATGTGGTCCCACCGGAATTGAGAAGCGTCCCGCCCATGATGGTCGCTTTGGAGGAAAGACCATTGCTGACAACTGTCTGCAAAGCATCGTTACCGACAAAGATCTGGTTTTGTGAGAGCCCGTTGGAGAAAACAGACTGAGTGCCGAAGATGGTGCCTCCGGTTCCCGTTCCCCCATTACCAATTCCGTAGAGGCTGCCAGGATTGAATGTCCCGCCAACCATGAGGCCACCCGATCCGTTGACCTGGAAGCCTTTGACGATGAAGTCGGCGGCCCCACCGCCTACGAGCGCATATCCACCAGAGCCGACGCTGGGATTGATGGCCGTGCCGGGTCCGTTGACGTAAGGCGCATTCGGGTCGTTGGGGCGGAGACTGACGGCCCCTGCGAAGATGCCCCCTGACGAGCCGACAATGCCATTCAGAACGGTTCCCTGCCCCACAGCTTCGATGGACGCTCCGGAAAGGGCTGTGGCGCCCGAGAGGATACCGAATTTTCCGACGGCAGCCAGAGAGCCGCCGTTTACGGCGATACCGTTTTTCAGGGTATTCTGATAGACATAGGCGAGGGAGTTTGAGATGTTGTTTCCAAGACTACTGGTCCCGGCTACGTAAATATTGTTGAGGTTGCTCTGTGCCTGTGTGGTGCTGGTCGTGTTGCCGCCCAGGATAAAGGTCCAGTTCCTTTTTCCAGTAACCTGGTCGGTTCCGATGGCTTTCAGATTGTCGTAGCTTGAGTTGTAGGAGTAGGTGGCCATGGTGGATAGTGCCCCTCAGCGTCTGTTGGCGGCGGGTAGTATTAACTAAGTATAAATCATTCCTTTATGGAATGCTAGAAGAATCAGGGTTCTTTTCCGTAATCATGTGC
The DNA here is from genome assembly GCF_023167265.1 of Parasaccharibacter sp. TMW 2.1888. NCBI lineage: Bacteria > Pseudomonadati > Pseudomonadota > Alphaproteobacteria > Acetobacterales > Acetobacteraceae > Parasaccharibacter > Parasaccharibacter sp. TMW 2.1888. The sequence goes on along the minus strand of NZ_CP030979.1, from coordinate 475,172 downwards.
AGTTGCCGGATAGTGCTGGCCGTCTCTCCTTCTTTGTAAAAACTGAAGAGAAGGACAACACCATCTCCCTCGGGTGATGAAAACACGACCCGGCTGGGCGCACCGTTGGTCAGGGCAATGGTGCGTATGTCTGTGGATAGTGACAGGCATGGGTGTACCTGTTCCATCTGCGGGGCGTGGGTATCAGGCCCTGTCTGCTCCAGAAACCTGTCTGGCAGGTAGGCCCGGCCAGCCGGGTCTGGGAAACCCGGTACGGTGGAGGGATCACAGTCAAACGATCCACCAAGAAAGGACAGGAGGGCATATTGCCCCTCAGGGAAGGAGATGGCGTATCGCCTGCCTTGTGGAATGTAGCCCAGTTCAGCCTGATAGCCATTGCGCCGGTACAGGGTAATGGCGACCATTCCGTCTCTCTGGCAGGTGGGCTGATGAAGGGGAACACGCATCAGGCCCGGGCCGGCAAGAGAGACAAACCATTCCTGGAAAGTCCGCAGGGCCTCGAGGTCTCTCTGGGTCATGGGGTTTTCCCTGCTGTCATTCCATCGGCAGTACGGTTGTTATCGGTGCTGCGTGGTGTCCGCGGGGGGATTCGAACCCTCGACCCCAGGATTCATGCCACTTCGGCTTTCGCCGCCGGAACCCGTACCAGGGCCGTTCGTGGTCTGGACTGTCTCTTCACCACAGGCTTATGCCTGCCATGGTGTCGCCCGTACAGTCTCTACACCTTCCTGCCCGTATGGGCAGGCTTGGCTCGGGATTGGCCTGGCCTGATGAGGGCGTTAGCGTTCCCCGAATTTGAGCGAATTCACCGGGCGGTTTGCCATCCCGGTGCCCAATTATCTTAGGAATCCTGTGCTCTATCCTGCTGAGCTACGCGGACACGCAACGCTTAGCTAGCGCTTTTTTTACGGTTTCGCAAGCCTGTCATCGTACCATGTCCCTTGGCCTGTGAGGGTGAACACGATATGAAGGACCTGTTCTGACAGTTGATGCTTCCACCCCTGCCATGCTGGAAGCCTTGTTCAAGACCGGCCCTGGCACGGCCTTTGCAGGTTTGCCCATGTTCCTTTCATCATCCCGCCCAGTATCCCGTTCTTCCATTCTCCGGTGCAGCCTGCGCCGCCCCATGGTACTGTCGCTGCTGGCGGTGATGGCTGTCGGGGGGCTGGCGGGCTGTGGTGGCAAGCCAAGGGATCCGTCCTCGCTGACGCTGCCCCGCAACCATCTGCTGGGTGTGGACCGTGGCGCACAGGGTGGTGATGACCAGCTCCGTGGTGGGGTGAATGCCTATCTCTGGCGGGGGGCGATCGATACGCTTTCTTTCATGCCCATGGCCTCTGCCGATGCCCAGGGGGGTGTCATCCTGACAGACTGGTACCAGCCCCCGGGGACGCAGGATGAGCGTTTCAAGATTGCGGCCTATGTGCTGGACCGTCGCCTGCGGTCGGATGCCATCCGGCTGAGCGTCTTCCGCCAGACACGCATCAATGGGGGAGAGTGGCAGGATACCCCGGCTGCTCCCAATACGGCGGCGGATATCACGGCCCGTATTCTGGAGAGGGCCCGGCAGCTGCGTGCCGAAAACGGCGGTGGGAAATAACATAATCCGATGAGTGACATGACAGCCAGCAACGTTTCTGACTCCTCCAGTTTCGACTTCCACGCCCGTGAGCCTCACTGGCAGGCCCGGTGGGCGGAGGCCGACATCTTCCATGTGCCGGACGTGCCCCCGGCCGACAGACCGAAATATTACGTGCTGGAGATGTTCCCCTATCCGTCTGGGCAGCTGCATGTCGGGCATGTGCGCAATTACACGCTGGGCGATGTGGTGGCCCGGTACAAGCGTGCCCGTGGCTATGCCGTGCTGCACCCCATGGGCTGGGATGCTTTCGGCCTGCCGGCAGAAAATGCCGCACGGGAGCGGGGCGTTCATCCGGGCAAATGGACCCTCCAGAACATCGCCACCATGCGGGGGACGCTCCAGCGGCTCGGTTTCTCGCTGGACTGGAAGCGTGAGATTGCGACCTGTCTGCCAGACTATTACGGCCAGCAGCAGAAGCTGTTCCTCGACATGCTGGCTGCCGGGCTGGTGGAACGACGTGATTCGTCCGTCAACTGGGACCCGGTGGACCAGACCGTGCTGGCCAACGAGCAGGTGGTTGATGGCCGTGGCTGGCGGTCCGGTGCGCTGGTGGAGAAGAAGACGCTCTCCCAGTGGTTCCTCAAGATCACTGATTTTGCCGAGCCTCTGCTGGAGGGGCTGAAGGAGCTGGACAAGTGGCCGGAGCGTGTCCGCACCATGCAGGAGCGCTGGATTGGCCGTTCCGAGGGGGCCCGGGTCCGTTTCAGCCTGCATAACCCGCCGCAGGGTTATGACGTGGATGAGGATTCCATCGAGGTCTTCACCACACGGCCTGACACGCTGTTCGGTCTGAGCTTCATCGGTATTGCGGCGGATCACCCGCTGGCCCGCAGGATTGCGGCGGACAACCCGGAAGCGCAGGGCTTCATTGAAGAATGTCAGCGTGTTGGCACGTCTGAAGAAGCCCTGAGCACGATGGAGAAGCGTGGTTTCGATACCGGGCTGCGTGTGGTGAATCCGCTGAACCCGGAACAGACGGCTCCGGTCTGGATCGCCAATTTCGTGCTGACGGAATATGGCACGGGTGCAGTGTTCGGTTGCCCTTGTGGCGACCAGCGTGATCTGGACTTTGCCCGCAAATATGGACTGGACGTTCCTTCCGTCCTGCTGCCTGCAGGGGAAGAGGAAGCCAGCTTCAGCGTCGGCAAGAAGGCCGTTACGGGTGAGGCCACGCTCTACAATTCCGGCTTCCTGAGCGGGAAGAGTACGAAAGAGGCCATCCGGGCTGCCATCGAGCGGGTGGAAGAGTTGGGTGTTGGCCGTGGCGTGACCAACTGGCGCCTGCGGGACTGGGGCATTTCCCGTCAGCGGTATTGGGGCTGCCCGATTCCCATCATTTATTGCGAGTCCTGCGGTGCTGTCCCTGTGCCGGAAGATCAGTTGCCGGTGACGCTGCCGGAGGATGTCACGTTTGACAGGCCGGGCAATCCGCTCGACCACCATCCGACATGGAAGCACGTCTCCTGCCCGAAATGCGGTGCAGCTGCACGGCGTGAGACCGATACCTGCGACACGTTCGTGGACAGCTCATGGTATTTCGCCCGTTTCACGGCACCAAAGGCCGCAACGCCAACTGATCGCAAGGCGGCTGATGGCTGGTTGGCCGTGGACCAGTATATCGGCGGTATCGAGCACGCCATCCTCCATCTGCTTTATGCCCGGTTCTTCACCCGGGCGATGAAGAAGACGGGACATCTGGATGTCAGCGAGCCATTTGCCGGGCTGTTCACGCAGGGCATGGTCACGCATGAGAGCTACCGGGATGGTACCCAGTGGCTGTACCCGGATGAGGTCGAGCAGCGTGGGGATCAGGTGGTCCGCAAGGACAACGGCAATCCCGTGACGGTCGGACGTTCGGAGAAGATGTCCAAGTCCAAGCGCAACACGGTGTCTCCAGTGGAGATCATTGAACGTTACGGTGCCGACACGGCCCGCTGGTTTGTCCTGTCCGACAGCCCGCCGGAGCGTGACATGGAATGGACAGCAGCTGGTGTGGCAGCGTCCGGGCGCTTCATGCAGCGTCTCTACCGGCAGGTTCAGACCGTTGCGGCAAGGGATGGAGCGGATGCCGCCCACGGGGCTGCCGGGGAGGAGCTGCGGCAGGTGACGCACCGCACCATTGCCGCCGTGACGGAGGCTCTGGAAGGGTTCACGCCGAATGTGGCCGTGGCCCGTTTGCATGAGCTGTCCTCTGCGCTGGGTGAGGCTGAGGGCCGGGATGGTGAGGGCCTGCCTGCCGCCCGCCGTGAGGCCGCCCATGTTCTGGCCATGCTGGTTTCTCCCATGATGCCGCATCTGGCCGAGGAGCTGATGCTGCTGCTGGAGCCGGAAGGCCCGATGGTGGTGGAGCGGAGCTGGCCGGAAGCGGATGGGAGCCTGCTGGCGGTGAAGAAGGTGACCATTGCCGTGCAGGTGCTGGGCAAGCTGCGTGGTACGATCACCTGCGCCCCTGATGAGGCGAAGGAGACTGTGCTGGCACAGGCCAGGGCCGAGCCGAATGTGGCGAAAGCGCTGGAAGGCAGACGGGTCGTCAAGGAGATCCATGTGCCGAACCGGATCGTCAATTTTGTGGTAGCGGGCTGAGCGGGAGAGGCTGGATGAACGGAAACTCCCGGATGAAGAAAGTGGCTCGCCGGGGCCTTGGCATCCTGCTGGCCGGGGTCGGGCTTGCCAGTCTGGGAGCGTGTGGTTTCCAGCCACTTTATGGCAGGCAGGCTGGGCAGAAGGATGCTGCCGTCAATGCCCAGCTGAAGGATGTTTATGTAGCGAACATTCCGACCCGTTTCGGGCAGGAGCTGCGCCTTGGCCTGCAAAAGGAAATGGCGGGGGATGGGCCCGAACGGCCGGAGGGGTACATCCTGCGTGTGAATGCCACGGCTTCTCTGGAGTCGATCGATATCCATCAGGACAATACCTCGGGTCGCACCCGTGGTGTTGGCTGGGCTGACTGGCGGCTTTATCGTGTCGGGGATACCAGCAAGGTGCTGGCACGGGGCTATGCCCGCACTCTGGACGGCTTCAACATGAATATTGAGCAGTATTTTGCCCAGACGCTCAATAACGAAACGCTTTACAAGCGGATCGGGGAAAGCCTGGCGCATGACATCACCATGCAGGTGGCTGTCTGGTTCCGGGCGCATCAGTCTCTGGGAGAGGAGAAGTCCATCCGTCCGGGGCGTGATCCCTATCTGGACCGTCTGCCCGGCACGCAGCGGACGGACATGCGCTATATTGGTGTTGATGGCTTCCCAGCCAATGCAACGGGGCGCAGCAGCAACAACGCCTCCACATGGACGGGTGAGGACAGCCGGAATCTGGAGGACGAAGAGGATAACGGTCTGTGAAGATCAAGACGCAGGCTGCCAGGCAGACTCTGAAGGAGGCTGGCAGCTGGCGTGTGATTCTTCTCCACGGAGATGATGGCGGGTTGATCCGTGAGCGGGCGAGGGAGGCTGTCCAGACCATACTGGATGATCTGGATGACCCGTTTCGTCTGGCCCGGCTGGAAGCGGAAGAGCAGGACAGGCTGGAGGAAGAGGCTCTGGCCCTGTCCCTGACAGGGGGGCGGCGTGCTGTCTGGTTGCGTGGTGTGCAGGATGGCGCTCTTGGCCAGCTGAAATCCCTTCTGGAGCATCAGAGCGATACATTGGTCGTTCTGGAAGGGCCAGGATTGGGAAGTCGCTCCAAGCTGCGGCAGTTTGCAGAAAAACACAGGCAGGTGGCGTCCATCGGGTGTTATCCGGAGGAAGGGCGCAACCTTGCCCAGACGGTGAGCGATATTCTGGCGGAAGATGATATCCGGCTGGATCGTGATGGCATGGCGTGGCTGCTCGGTCATCTGGGGCATGATCGGACGCTGGTCCGTAGTGAAGTGGAAAAACTGCGTCTTTACGGTGAGCCGGGTAGCACCCTGACCGTTGATGACGTCCAGGCCTGCGTGGGGGATTCGGGGCAGGCGTCCCTTGATGATGCGGTGTATGCGGCCCTGGCGGGGAACCGGCTGGAGGCTGACCGGGCGTTTGAGCGGGCCATGGGGGATGGGGCCAGCCCTGTTGCTTTTGCCCGTGTGACACTGTCCGTGCTGGAGCGCTTCCAGCGGGCGTTTTTTCTGGTGCAGGAGGGACAGTCCCGGCAGGAGGCCATGGCTGCCCTGAAGCCACCTGTCTTTTTTCGTCACAAGGATGCTTTTCTGGCGGGCATGAGGCGCTGGTCTCAGGTTGCTCTCTCCCAAGCAGCGGAGGCAACGCAGGAGCTGGAGCTGGCCTGCAAGCAGAGCGGGGCCCCGGATGATCTGCTCTGTCGCCGTCACCTTGTCAGGCTGTGTCATCCCCGTTCTTTTGATCGGGAATAAAATAAATTAATTCCTATAATAGGATATACCTTTCACTGTGCCTATGTGACTGGTTTCATTGACTGTTCCCATCTGCTTTTTTTTAGAAAAAACATGAGTTTCCTGCCATTCTTCTGTTGGTGAGGAAGGGTGTGTGTCCGATCTTTAAATTAAACTTTATTATATAATAATTATTATTATCACCTAGAACGGCTTCTGAATAATGTTGTTTTTCTGGTGGTATATATGAGTCGTTTCATCCGTAGTGGTCTCAGGCCGTTATCTGCAGTTCTGACAATGGGGGGTGTTGTAGGGAGTGCCCATGCAGAGCCGGGAGCGGCAAACAGGGTTGCCCAGGATGTAACGTCTCCTGCAGATGGAACAGATGATTCCAGAGGAATTCAGGCCAAGGGGGTCGAGCAGATTCATGTCATCGGCCACCCGTTCAACACGATGCATGCCAGCAACGACATGGGCCGGATGCCGCAGGATGTCATGCACACGGCCCAGACGATCGATGTCGTTCCCCGGGAGCTCATCAAGCAGCAGAATGCAAAATCGCTCGAGGAAGCCCTGAAGAATGTTCCCGGTATCACCTCTTCCGTGGGGGAAGGGGCTGGAGGAATGAGTGGCGACCAGTTCCTCATCCGTGGCTTCCCGGCGCAAAATGACATTTATGAAGATGGTTTGCGGGATTTTGGGGTTTATACCCGTGACAGTTTCTTTCAGGATTCCGTCAATGTCATCAAGGGGCCGTCCTCCGAGGTGTTCGGTAACGGAACGACAGGTGGGGCCATCAATATCATCACCAAAACCCCGACCCTGAAGGATCATTACGGAGCCGATTTCAGTGGTGGGTCGGGGAATTTCTACCGTGGCACGGTGGATGTGAACAAACGCATCGGGGATACTTCGGCCTTCCGTCTGGAGGGCATGGGAAATTCCAATGACGTGGTGGGACGTGATTACGCCTATTCCCACCGCTGGGGTATTGCACCGTCCATCGCTTTTGGTATCGGCACGAAAACGACGGTTGTGTTGCAGGTGATGCACCAGACCTCCCGCAACGTGCCGGATTATGGCGTGCCGGTCGTCAAGGGCCATCCCATCACGGAGCAGTCGTCTCTCGGTGTGCGCCGGGGCAACTGGTACGGCAAGACGCAGGACCATGACAACAGCGATGACACGATGGAGACATTGCGGCTGAAGCATGTCTTCAACCGTCATTTCACGTTCCACAATGACCTGCGCTTCGGTGAATACAGCCGGGACTTTGCGGCCTCCACGCCGCACTGTGCCAATGCGTCCTGCTCCGAGATGCAGATATACAATCCGGGGTACAAGAAGGTCGATCCGGCTGCCGGTGTGGGCCTCAATGGCGGGCCGATGCCGTACAAGCAGTCCAGCTGGTCCTTTCAGGACGTGGCCTCCCTGCAGGCGGACTTCAATACGGGATTCCTGCGCCATCAGGTCGTGACGGGATTCGACATGGAATATGTGCAGGATTCCCGTCGCCAGTATGCGTATGATGCCGTGGGTGCCCACCGGGCCATTCCGTGGCAGAACACCTACCATCCGCAGCGTGACGCTTATGGTTATGCGACCTGCCGGGCGGATTCCGGAAACTGCTGGAAGAACACCAATTACAGTCTGGGGCGGCCGGATTCCCGTGGCTATGGATTCGATACGGGTCTTTTCCTGTATGACCAGATCTGGTTCACCAAGTGGCTGTCCGCCAAGGGTGGGCTGCGCTGGGACCGCTGGCAGACCATGTACAGGACATGGGGAGCGGACGGGCAGGAGAGTGCGGCGGCCCGTGGCCCGTTGGGCAAGGCGCCGTCTGCGGCGTTGGATTATCATGACACGAAGGGCGTCATCAATCCGACGGCCAGCCTGCTGATCACGCCCAACAGCTGGCAGACCTTCTACTTCACCTATGCAAGCTCCACGACGCCGATGGGCATGTATGTGACCAACGGTGCCCTGCCGATCCGCCCCGTGAACGGGCAGGTGGCCACCCAGCCTGAACGCTCCCAGCTCTATGAGGTGGGGTCCAAGATGAGCCTGCTGCATGACCGTCTCGGGGCCACGATCTCGCTCTTCCGGCTGGACAAGAGCAATGCCCTGACGACGGACCCGGTCGCCGGGCAGGTACTGGCCACGGGTGTGAAGGAACGCAACCAGGGGCTGGAACTGTCCCTGGGAGGCATGATCCTGCCGGGCTGGAACGTGACGGCCACATATGCCCTGTATGACCCGCGGGTGATGTCCGGTCCCAATCATGGCCGGAACATCCAGTACGTGCCGCACAATCAGGCGACGCTGTGGTCCGCTTATGAAGCCTTTCCCGGCAAGCTCTGGAACTTCACCATCGGTGGGGGGCTGACATGGCGGCAGGGCGTGTATCTGAACCTTGCCAACACGGCGAAGGTGCCCGCCAACGTGGAGTTCGATTCCTACATCTCGCACCGCATCAACCGGCACTGGGTCGTGTCGTTGAATGCCTACAACCTGTCCAACCGTCTCAACTACAACTCACTCTTCACGAACCGGGTAACACCGGCTCCGGGGCGGGCCTTCCTTGGGCGGTTGAGCATGGATTACTGATCTACCCTTCAGACACGGATCATCTGCTGGATTCTGCGCCTTTCCCGTTTGGGAAGGCGCAGTTTTTTTTTATGGGAGATCGCAATGGTTAATATTTAATTGTTTAAATATTAACAAAAATAATGAGAGGGACTGTGTCTGTCTTATAGATAACAAACAAAAGATTAAAATAAATGTGTTTTTTACGACACATTCATCAAATTTCTGCAAAGGACAACAATTTCTTAAAGTTAAAATTAAGAATTAGTCGCATTTATGAGCGGCTATCCCGCTGGGGATGTGCGTGACCCTTTCAGGACAAAGGTTGTTTCCATGAGTCGTTTTATCCATCAATGTCTAAAACCGGTCTCAGCGGTGCTGACTTTAGGGAGCATGGCAGGGGGGGCTTTGGCTGCTTCTGCCTCCCATCAGGAAGAAAGCACGCCTACAGGGCAGGAAACGACGACACCAGCGCCTTCTGTCAATGATGCCCAGACGCAGGGCGTGCAGGCAACGCAGGTGGAGCGCATCCATGTCATCGGTCATCCGTTCAACACGATGCATGCAGGCAACGACATGGGGCGTCTGCCGCAGGATGTCATGCACACGCCGCAGACCATTGATGTCGTCCCTCGGGAACTGATCAAGCAGCAGAACGTGAAGTCTCTGGATGAGGCCCTGCGCAACGTCCCCGGCATCACGGCTTCCGTCGGGGAAGGGGCTGGCGGCCTGAATGGGGACCAGTTTCTCATCCGTGGGTTCCCGGCACAGAATGACATCTACGAAGATGGCCTGCGAGACTTCGGTGTCTACGCTCGTGACAGCTTCAATTATGATTCCGTCAATGTCATCAAGGGGCCGTCTTCACAGGTTTTCGGTAACGGAACGACTGGCGGCGCCATCAATGTCGTGACGAAGACGCCGATGGCCAATGACCATTACAACGTGGATTTCAGTGGCGGGTCAGCGGATTATTTCCGTGGCACGGTGGATGTGAACAAGACCATCAATAACAGGACGGCCTTCCGTCTGGAAGGCATGGGAGCGTCCAACAATGTGGTGGGTCGGGACCATGTCTGGGATCATCGCTGGGGCATTGCGCCATCCGTGGCCTTCGGGCTGGGGACGAAGACGACCGTTGTTCTTCAGGTGATGCACCAGACAGATAACAGCGTGCCAGATTTCGGGATGCCGGTCATCAAGACAAAGTGGTCGGCTTATGGGCGGCCTTTGTCTGAATATGGCGTGCCGCGGCACAATTTCTTTGGCAAGCAGCAGGACCATAATCACACCGACGACACGATGGAAACATTGCGGCTGAAGCATGTTTTCAATCGGCATTTCACCTTCCACAATGATCTGCGCTTCGGTGAATACAGCCGTAATTTTGAAGCTTCGAAGGTCGTGTGCCGGGCTGGCTGTATTGATGCGATCAATGGCGGTGATTTTGGCAAGGGGCTGGTCAATCGCACGACGCCGGGCAACAGTGTGCCGCTGCCCTACAAGCAGAACAGCTGGTCCTTCCAGGACGTTGCGTCCCTGCAGGCCGACTTCAAGACATGGTCTCTCCGGCATCAGGTCGTGACAGGGTTTGACATGGAATATGTCCATGATTCCCGTCATCAGGACGTCTATGCCGGGACCATTCCTGCGGCCAATCTGCTCTATCCCAATCCGCATGAGGTAACGGATGCACAGGCCCGTCGTGTGCCGGGAGGGGAGAATCCGAAGAGCATGCCGTACATTGCCGGGCTGGGCAGAAAGCCGGACAATCATGGTTATGGGTTTGATACGGGCATCTTCCTGTATGACCAGATCTGGCTGACAAACTGGGCGTCCATCAAGGGCGGGTTCCGTTGGGACCGCTGGCAGAGTGGGTACACCGTAACAGGTGGGCCAGAGACGACCCTGAATGAGAAAAACCGCCCCGTCCCGAATGAGGACAAGCGTTTCCCGCAGACGAAGAATACCTTCAACCCGACGGCCAGCCTCGTGCTGACACCGACCAGCTGGCAGACGATCTATTTCACCTATGCCAGCTCCACCACACCAACGGGCATGTATGTGACCAGCGGGGCCGTGCCGGTCCGGCCGGGCAAGAATGGAGGAACGGTGGATAACCGGCCACAGCATGCCCGCCTGTATGAGGTCGGCAGCAAGTTCAGCCTGCTGCATGACCGCCTGGGGGCCACCATCTCGCTCTTCCGTTTGGACAAGGACAATGCCCTGACGACAGACCCGGTCTCCAACTCCACCATCAACACGGGGGCCCAGCAGCGCAACCAGGGCATGGAACTCTCCCTCGGGGGGATGATCCTGACGGGTTGGAACATCACAGCCACTTATGCGCTGTATGATCCGAAAACATCTTCCAACAATGGCGGGCCCATGCATAATCAGATCCAGTACGTGCCGCATAATCAGGCGACTCTCTGGTCCGCTTATGAGGCCTTCCCCAACCTGCCATGGAACTTCACGATCGGTGGGGGGCTGACATGGCGGCAGGGTGTGTATCTGGATAACAACAATACCTCCAAGGTGCCCGCCAACGTGGATTTTGACACCGTTATTTCCCATCATTTCGGGCGGCACTGGCAGGTCTCTCTCAACGGGTACAATCTGGCCAACCGGCTGAACTACAACACGCTCTTCAGTGGCTATTCTACCCCTGCACCGGGGCGGACATTCCTTGGCCGTCTGACCATGGATTACTGAGCTGTTTTTTCAGGCCGGACATACTGTCCGGCCTGAAGGTATGGCTCCGCATTGGGGCTGGGGAACGGGCTCCTGTTTTTGTGTTCGGTTTATCCTGTCATTTCTAAGAAATAATCGGCAATACCTGTTCACAACATGGGAGTGGAGGTAGCAACATGCTGAAAAACAGCAGGAAACAGCCATTATGGTAATGGTGTGTCATATTGTGGCAATTAAGACACAATCTTATCTGTAAACGATTTGGTATGATTTTTATGGTTTGAAACTGAGAATAATTATCATCTATGGAAGGTGTCTCTCCTTGGTGGAGGTCGTATTACCCTGATGTGGAGCACCTTTGTATGAGTCGTTTTATCCATCAATGCCTCAAGCCGGCTTCGGCTGTCCTGACACTGGGTGGTGTCGCTGGGGGGGCCTATGCTGCTGACACAACAGCCCTGCATCAGGATGGCGTTGCCACATCAGATGGAACACATGCGGAACAGACAACAGCCGGAACATCTGCATCCCGGGCGGCACAGGATGGTGTGCAGGCAACGCAGGTGGAGCGTATCCATGTCATCGGTCATCCGTTCAACACGATGCATGCAGGCAACGACATGGGACGTATGCCGCAGGATGTCATGCACACGCCGCAGACCATTGATGTCGTTCCCCGGGAACTGATCAAGCAGCAGAATGCGAAGTCTCTGGATGAGGCCCTGCGCAACGTCCCCGGCATCACGGCTTCCGTCGGGGAAGGGGCCGGTGGTCTCAACGGGGACCAGTTTCTCATCCGTGGGTTCCCGGCACAGAATGACATCTACGAAGATGGCCTGCGGGACTTCGGTGTCTATTCCCGTGACAGCTTCAACTATGATTCCGTCAATGTCATCAAGGGGCCGTCCTCACAGGTTTTCGGTAACGGAACGACCGGTGGTGCTATCAATGTCGTGACGAAGACGCCGACGGTCAACGACCATTACAACGTGGATTTCAGTGGCGGGTCAGCGGATTATTTCCGTGGCACGGTGGATGTGAACAAGCGGATCAACGACACCACGGCCTTCCGTCTGGAAGGGCTGGGGGCGTCCAACAATGTGGTCGGGCGGGACCATGTCTGGGATCATCGCTGGGGCATTGCGCCATCCGTGGCCTTCGGGCTGGGGACGAAGACGACCGTCGTGCTTCAGGTGATGCATGAGACGGATAACAGCATCCCGGATTACGGGATGCCGGTCGTCAAGGCCCGTGGGTCCGCCTATGGGCGGCCGATCTCGGAATATGGCGTGCCCCGGCAGAACTGGTACGGCAAGCAGCAGGACCATAATCATACCGATGACACGATGGAGACGCTGCGCCTGAAGCACATCTTCAACGATCATCTGACATTCCACAATGATCTGCGCTTCGGTGAGTACAGCCGTGACTTTGAGGCCTCCAAGGTGCAGTGCGGCACGAAGTGCGTCAATGCGCTGAACAGTGGCAATTACGGTGCCGGTGTGATCACCCGCAACACCAACGGGAGCGTGCCGCTGCCCTACAAGCAGAACAGCTGGTCCTTCCAGGACGTCGCCTCCTTGCAGGCCGACTTCAAGACAGGGTTCCTGCGGCATCAGGTCGTGACAGGGTTTGACATGGAATATGTCCATGATTCCCGTCATCAGGATACCTATGAGGGTGCTTCCCTCACTAAGGCGGTGCCGACCGCCAACATGCTGTATCCAGACCCGCACAATGTGCCGGATGCCATGGTGCGCCGTGTCTCCGCACAGGCCAATTCCATGCCCAATATTGCCGGTATCGGCAAGAAGCCGAACAGCCGCGGGTATGGGTTCGACACGGGCATTTTCCTGTATGACCAGATCTGGCTGACAAACTGGGCATCCATCAAGGGCGGGTTCCGCTGGGACCGCTGGCAGAGCAACTACCGGACGTCCGGCCTGTCCGAACTGCCGAACAACCCGGACAGGAGCTTCCCGCAGACGACCAACACCTTCAACCCGACGGCCAGCCTTGTGCTGACACCGACGAAGTGGCAGACGGTCTATTTCACCTATGCCAGCTCCACCACACCGACGGGCATGTATGTGACCAGCGGGGCCGTGCCGGTCCGTCCGGGATCAAAGGGAACCGTGGATACACGCCCGCAGCGTGCCCGCCTGTATGAGGTCGGCAGCAAGTTCAGTCTGCTGCATGACCGCCTGGGGGCCACCATCTCGCTTTTCCGTCTGGACAAGAGCAATGCCCTGACGACAGACCCGGTCTCCAACTCCACCATTAACACGGGTGCCCAGCAGCGCAACCAGGGCATGGAACTCTCCCTTGGTGGCATGATCCTGCCGGGCTGGAACATCACGGCCACTTACGCCCTGTATGACCCGAAGACATCCTCCAATGGTGGCGGGCGGATGCATAACCAGATCCAGTACGTGCCGCACAATCAGGCGACCCTCTGGTCCGCCTATGAGGCCTTCCCCGGTACGCCGTGGAACTTCACCATCGGTGGTGGTCTGACATGGCGTCAGAAAGTGTATCTGGATAACAACAATACCTCCAAAGTGCCTGCCAATGTGGATTTTGACACCGTCATTTCCCATCATTTCGGGCGGCACTGGCAGGTCTCTCTCAACGGGTACAATCTGGCCAATCGGCTGAACTACAACAGTCTCTTCAGCGGCTATGCCACGCCCGCACCGGGGCGGACATTCCTTGGCCGTCTGACCATGGATTACTGAGTGTCGGGGCCGGCCATGCCTTCTGCATGTCCGGTCTTGAAACCGGTGGATGATGGTGTGAAGGTTTCACATGGAGCAGGCAGGTCTGTCTGCTCCTTTTCCTGTAGGTGGCGGGGCTGCTGGCCTGCCTGAAAGGCATGATCTCATGATGTTGCATATTCCGGGAGTTCTCTCGGCAGAAGAGCTGGCTGACCTGCGGTCCCGTCTGGCCGCGGGAGAATGGGTGGATGGCCGGGGAACAGCCGGGTCACAGTCTGGCAGTGTGAAGAACAATCTTCAGATCGCTCCAGACAGCCCGCTGGGGAAGGAGCTCTCCACGTTTGTCCTGCGCAAGCTGGGCACGAACCCGCTCTATAACAGTGCCGTGCTGCCCCTGCGTCTCGTGCCGCCGCTCTTCAACCGTTATGATGTGGGGATGAATTTCGGGGCGCATGTCGATAACGCCCTGCGGCCCATTCCCGGTACGGGGCACCGCATCCGTACGGACGTGTCCAGCACGCTTTTCATTTCCGATCTTGATGAATATGACGGGGGCGAGCTGGTCCTTCATGGGCCGTCAGAGGAAAAGCGGGTGCGCCTGCCTGCGGGGGACATGATTGTCTATCCCACCACGGCCCTGCATACGGTCACTCCGGTGACACGGGGCAGCCGCTGGGGATCTTTTTTCTGGGCGCAGTCCGTCATCCGCTCGCAGGAGCACCGGTCCATCCTGTTCGACCTTGACCAGAGCATCATGGCCCTGACCCAGAGCCACGGCCCCAAGGATGCGGAGGTCCTGCGGCTGACCAACGTGTATCACAACCTGCTGCGGACATGGGCCGAGATGTGACCGTCTGGCCCACTTTTCAGAAGTGGGCTGACACATCCAGATAATAGTAGCCGCCATTGATGCCGAGCTGGGATGTGCTCAGGTAGTATTTGGCGGCTCCCAGATAACGGTTGCCATGAGGCACCTTGCTGGGGAAGGCGGCGAAGATGTTGTTCCCGCCCAGTGTTGTACTCCAGATTTTGTTGATGTTGTACGTCACCGAAAGATTGGTCGTCCATTTCGGTCTGTTATGGAACTGGAGGTAGTTGGTGGTCGAGGCCGTTGAGGTATTGTTGTTCCGGTAATAGGTCAGGGCGGAGGTCGTCTGCCCGTACCGGATTTCATGTAGGGCAACGGCCCAGCGATGCGCCGGGGATACCCATGTGCCACCAAAGATGATCTTGCTGCGGGGATACGCAGTCGTGATGTAGGCCCGGCTGGGGGCGTTGAGGACCGGCGTGCCGTCGCTGCGGGTCGCCTGATGGCGCAGTCTGGTGCGGTTCAGGTTGATGGCGGCATCCCAGTTGATGCGCCCGGCGTGGCGCAGTTTCGTGGTGTAGGTGATGGTCATGTCCATGCCCTGCGTGCGGGTGTTCGCCACATTGGCAAACCACTGGGTGGACAGATTGTTGTTCGTGATGTTGGCGGGCAGGTCGGTGATGCCGTTGGCTGCCAGAATGTTGGCGGCTTCCACACCATAGAGGTTGTTCCCGGGCAGGATGCGGCCCCGCAGGTCGATCTGGTAGAAATCGGTCGTGACATGCAGCCCTTTGAAGGGTTCGGCAATGATGCCCCCTTCCACATTCGTGCTCTGCTCCGGTTTCAGACGCTGGGCCCCGCTGGCCAGGGCTCCGGGAGAGGTGGCGGCCACCAGCCCACGGGCCACGGTCGGGGAGAGGGTCAGGGCGGAATAATGTTCCTGCGCCAGTGTGGGAGCGTGGAAGCCGTTGCTGAATGTCCCCCGGAAGGCAAGCCTCCTTGACACGTCATAACGGGTGGAAATCTTGCCGGTCTGCGTGTTGCCGACATCGGTGTAATGTTCGTACCGTCCGGCCATGTCCAGCTGCCAGTGCTTTGTCAGATGGGTGGAAATGTCGACATAACCGGAGACCACGTCACGGTTGGAGTTGCCCGCACTGCGGGGGCTTGTTCCGGCGAGGGCCAGGCTGGTGCCGCCGCCATAGGTACTGGCACTGGAGCCTTCAGCAATGGAGTAGGCTTCATAACGGTATCCGGCCCCTCCGGCGAGATTGATGCTGTGGGGCCAGAAGGACAGATTGAGCTTCCTGTTCAGGTTCAGTTCGTTGTTCCACTGCGTGTCATTGAAGCCCTGCACCCTGTTGTAGGTGGTTTGCAGGGCGGAGGCGGGAAGGGCCTTGTTGGCGTCATTCTTCAGGCCGATATTGTCGAAATCCCGCCCGTACGTGCTGGACAGGTCCCAGTGCCAGCCTGCCAGACGGCCTTTCAGCCCTGCCGTGATTTCAAAATCATTTTCTTCCAGCGTCTGGAGGGGGGAATAGCCGTCCGGGTAGATGGCGGCGTAACCGGGTGTGCTGGCAAGGGATGAGGGCAGACGGTAATTCTGGAAGGCCTCCGCATGGCGGTGGGCATAGGTGGCCGTGCTGTAGAGCTGGAGCGTGTTGGTGATGTCATAGCCTGCATTGATGGCTACGGACTCCCGGGTCTGTTCCGGCTGGCTCAGGATCTTGTTGATGGTTGTTCCGGTCCGGCTGTCCGGTCCGGAGCGGAAGCTGTGGTCCTGATGCACGAGGTCGCCACTGACATGGATGAAGCCACGGTCCTCCCCGAAGGAGGCCCCGCCATCAATGAAGATGCCCTGCTGGTAGCCGTCGCCCTTGCTGGTGATGCCGCTGTTGGACCGGATCGTCAGTCCGTGATCCTGCTTCTTGAGGATGATGTTTACTACTCCGGCAATGGCATCCGATCCGTACTGGGCCGAGGCACCATCTCGCAGCACTTCGATGTGATCGATGGCAGAGAGGGGGATCATGTCGATGTCGGTCGGGGTCGTGCCCTGCTGCGGCCCGGAATCGGCATAGATGTTGGCCGTGGTGTGCCGCCTGTGCCCATTGACGAGGATCAGCGTCTCATTGGAGCTCAGTCCCCTCAGGCTGATGGAATCCGTCAGGGCGCCTGTATCAAAGCCGCCTGTGGGGACGGTGAGGGATGGCAGCAGGAGCTGCATGGCATCCCGCAGGGTTGGCTGGCCGGTACTGGTGAGCTGCCGGCTGGAGACGACATCAATGGGTGCAATGGAATCACGGGCCTTTTTCCCGATCTCCCGTGTCCCTGTGACGATGAGTGTTTCCGTTCCGCCGGGCATCTGCTGGACGTGTTTCTGACGCAACGGGGTGGTGGCCTGCCGCCTGGTGATGGGTTTGGGCTTTCCTGTGGCAGATATTTTTTCCTGTGCCGGTGCCACGGTCTGGTCTCTGGTTGCCGCCTTGACCTGGGAGGATAGAGCCGTCATGCAGCCCAGCCCGATGCCAAGCAGGGAGGGGAGGGTAGTCAGGCGACGTGAAGGAGGCAGGGAACGCATCAGAGACCAACTTTCCAGCAGGTGAAGCAGGACCTTGCACACGGGGGATCATCCGGGCAAACTCCTATTCTTCATAGTGAAAAATAGAAACATCTATGCGCCTGTCTGATATAGAACAGTCGTCTTCAAGACCATGGGATAGAGGGTGTGACAGGGCACCTGTTGCATGAAAGGCGCCGTACTGTGCTGTCCTGGACACATAATGAACCATGATGAATCGTTCATTATGGGACAGAAAAAGCTCCTCTGGGGAGCGGAGCAGCGAAGACTGCAGAAACCGGCCTGGCAGCATCCCTGTCAGGCATAGGGAGACAGTGGCGGGGCAGGCCCCGCACAAGGTATGGTCAAGGGAAAGGGAGTACTACAGGTCCTCATTGGGGGTCATGGTGGAAACCTGCGCCCGCAGGCCACTCTGCGGGACCTGGATGTCGATCTCCAGCTTGGAGCATTTCTGCCCCCGATCCATCTTGATCTGCACATTGTCTTCATCAATGGAGACATGACGTGCCAGAACTTCAAGGATTTCAGCATGGAGAGTCCGGAGGAGGGTTGAGTCCCCACCTTCCTGCGCCTGCCGCTCATGCGCCAGCAGGATCTGCAGCCGGTCCCGTGCTACATTGCTGCTTGCCTCGGGGCGTTTCCGGGAAAAGAAGCTGTCCAGAAAACTCATGATCCCCTCTTTTTGAAGATGCGGTCGAACAGACCACGTTTTTCGGTCGGGATGGTGACGGGGATGTCCTTGCCTTCCAGGCGGGCCACGGCTTCGAAATAGGCCAGGGCAGGGACGCTCTCCGGGGAGGCAAAAGTGACCGGAGCCCCGACGTTGGAGGCCTTGAGGACATCTTCGCTTTCGGGAATGACGCCAAGCAGGGGCAGGGAGAGGATGCCCACGACATCTTCAACACTCAGCATCTCACCACGGGAGGCCCGGCTCGGGTCGTAGCGTGTCAGAAGCAGGTGCTTCTCGACCGTCTCACCTTTCTGTGCCCGGGCTGTCTGGCTGTCGAGCATACCGATGATGCGGTCAGAGTCACGGACGGAGCTGACTTCCGGATTGGTGACGATCACGGCGTGGTCGGCATGATGCATGGCCAGCTGGGCCCCGCGCTCAATGCCGGCTGGGCTGTCACAGAGGATCCAGTCGAAGCGCTCCCGCAGCTCGTTCATCACCCGTTCTATGCCCTCGCTTGTCAGGGCGTCCTTGTCCCGGGTCTGGGAGGCCGGCAGGATGGACAGGGTATCACAGCGCTTGTCACGGATCAGGGCCTGATGGAGTGTGGCTTCCCCCTGGATGACGTTGATCAGGTCGAACACGACCCGCCGTTCGACCCCCATGATGAGGTCCAGGTTGCGGAGCCCGACGTCAAAGTCGACCACAGCCACATTCTGTCCGCTTCGCGCCAAGGCGGCCCCAAGGGCGGCTGTTGTTGTCGTTTTGCCAACGCCCCCTTTGCCGGATGTAACAACAACGATCTTTGCCATGAAATTTTTAGCTTTCCCGCAGTCGGCTCATGAGCCTTATTTGTGGACATTATTGCAGATGATTAAGGTTCAGTAAAAGGGAACCTTACCTTGTTGCTTCATACTCTACAGTGATGATTAAGCATTGATAAGACATTCTGTGTCACAAGTGGGCAGTTTTCTTTTTTCAAAAAGGAAAAAGTCATATTTTGACAGTCCCTGCCTGAAGGGGAGTCACATTCAGCCGTTCCTGTTCCAGATAGACCTGTGCGGCTTTCCCCACGGAGTCTTCCGGCATTTCTTCGGCCACCATGTAGAAACCGTCAATGGCGAGCAGTTCGGCCTCCATCTTGGCGGTGTAGATGCGGGCCTGGGGATGGCCGTCCACCCCGGCAATGGCCCGCCCGCGCAACGGCCCGTAAACATGGATGGACCCACCGGCAATGATCTCCGCACCAGAGGAGACGGCCCCCAGCACGATGACGTCCCCATCGGGATTCTGGATGGACTGGCCAGAGCGTACGACCCGGTTGATGATGAGCGGTTCGCTCAGGTTCGCAGTGGCGGGCTCGGCCGCCTGCGGCTCTTCGCCATCGGGCAGGTTCACGGGCCCGCTCGGGCGCCCGCCCTGGAGTTCGATGGGCCACTCCCATGACTGGAGGGCTGCCCAGTGGCGATCTCCCCCCTCAATGCCGATCAGATGGATATGGCGCTGGCGCAGTTCCTGCTGGAAACCGGCCAGTCCTTCCGTATTTTCATCCAGCAGGCTGAGGTCCAGAATGACGGGCTGGCGGTTGAAGAACCCGGCGGCGCGCCTCATATGCTCATCCAGTCCGGCCAGCCAGTCCTTCAGCGGGGCTTCTGGGGAGAGAATGAGTGCCAGGAAAGACCGGCCCCGGGCACGGATGGTCATTCTGCTGGTACCTGGGGCTTGCACTGCGGACGCATCTGACGGATGAAACGACGGAGATGCTGATGGGCTGGACATGAACTGTGGATCACCGTGGTTGTGTCTGGACTGATTGGAATGGTCTCTGTTCCCTGATGCAAAAATGCCGTAGGAAAAACATATGCGTATACTGCATCACTTACCCCTGTCTCCGCAATCGCGTTTTGTGCGGCTCATGCTGGCAGAGAAGAAGCTGCCGTTTGAGCTCGTCGTGGAAAAGACGTGGGAGCAGAACGAACGGTTTCACGAACTGAATCCGGCAGGCGAGGTGCCCGTTCTGGTGGAGGACAGTGGCATGGTCGTGCCTGGCGGGCGTGTGATTGCCGAATATCTGGAGGATGCCTACCCGGAGACCTCTCTTCTGGGGCGCAATCTGGCTGAACGGGTGGAAGTCCGCCGCCTCATGGACTGGTTTGAGCGGCTCTTCCAGCAGGAAGTCATGGTCAACCTTCTGGGGGAAAAGGTGGAGAAGCGTCTTTTCGGGCAGGGGCATCCTGATGGGAAGATTCTTCAGGCAGGGTACAAGAATCTCCGTTTCCATCTGGATTACATTGGCTATCTGGCCGAAACACGGACATGGCTGGGCGGTTCTGTTCTGACAGCGGCAGATTTTACGGCTGCGGCCCATATTTCCGCCCTGGATTTTCTGGGTGATATCGACTGGCGCCGGGCTCCGTGTGTGCGGGACTGGTACGCCCGCATAAAGTCCCGCCCCTGTTTCCGTGATCTTCTGGGTGACCGTGTCAGCGGCGTGAAACCACCTGCCCATTATGCCGATCTTGATTTCTGACGGGTCATGAAGGGCGTGGGGCAGACATGGTGATGTGGGATGTGGCCGTCATGGGGGCGGGGGCAGCTGGCATGATGGCGGCTGCCACGGCAGGGCAGAGGGGCGCGCGGACTGTCCTTCTGGACCATGCCGATCAGCCGGGGCGGAAAATTCTCATTTCTGGTGGTGGGCGGTGCAATTTCACTAACCTGAAGGCGGACTGGACATATTACCGCTCTGAAAATCCCCGTTTCTGCCGCTCCGCTCTGGCCCGGTACCGCCCGCAGGATTTTCTGTCCCTTGTCGAGAAATACCGTATTCGCTGGCATGAGAAGGAAGAGGGACAGCTTTTCTGCGATGAATCGGCCCGGCAGATTGTTTCCATGCTGGAAGATGAATGTCGGGTTGGCGGGGTTACGTTCCAGCTGGGCTGTTCCCTGAGTGATGTGAGCCATGATGGTCACAGTTTCACACTGGAGACATCACAGGGGCCGGTGCGGGCACGGTCCATCATTCTGGCAACGGGGGGGCTGGCCCTGCCCAAGCTGGGCGCCACCGACATTGCCCTGAAGCTGGCCCGGCAGTTCGGCCTGCGGATTGTGCCACCCGCTCCGGCCCTCGTGCCTTTTCGTCTTGAAGCGGCCCAGCCGAATCTTGCCGGTGTGTCCCTTCAGGTCACGGCTTCGCTGGCCGGGCGGAAGAAGCCGGTCTTCACGGGGGGGATGGTCTTCACCCATCGGGGTGTGTCCGGCCCGGCCATCCTGCAGATATCGTCATGGTGGGACGGGCATGAAGCCCTGCGCCTGAATCTGGCTCCGGGGCGTGATGTTCATGAGGATATGCGGGGGATTTGCCAGCAGCGCCCGAAGGCCCATGCGCCTGCCCTGCTGGAGGCCCTGCCCGCCCGGTTGGTGAAGGTGTTGGTCGCTGGAATGCTGGATGACCGCCCGCTGGCGGAACAGCCAGCGAAGGCGGTGCGTGCCCTGGCAGCGCAGGTGAGTGACTGGGTTCTCCACCCGGCGGGTACGGAGGGTTACGCCAAGGCAGAGGTCATGCGGGGCGGTGTGGATACGAGAGACCTGTCCTCCCAGACCATGGAGGCCCGCACGGTACCGGGGCTGTATGTTGTCGGAGAGGCCGTGGATGTGACAGGCTGGTTGGGAGGGTACAATTTCCAGTGGGCCTGGGCCAGTGGCGTGGCGGCCGGACAGGCTGCGGCAGGGCGGTCTGGTGTGTGATGGTGGCCAGAGGAGGGGCGATGCGATGGCGGCGGAAAAGAAGATGAAGAAGATGGAACGGCAGCCATGGCCCAGCGATGCTCCGCTGGAGGGTGAGGGACAGGCCCCGGTAAAGCTTCTTCTTGTCGAGGATGACGACAGTCTTGCGGAAGAGATCGTGGGGGATCTGTGCGGGCGTGGCTATGAGGTTTCACGTGCGGCAACAGGGACCGAGGGGCTGGAGATGGCCCGCCGGGATGATTATGCCCTGCTGGTGATGGACCGCATGCTGCCGGGCATGGACGGGCTGAGCGTGTTGGAGACCCTGAGGGAGCAGGGCATGACCATGCCGGTTCTGGTCCTGTCGGCCCTGTCAGCCGTGGATGACCGCATCAGTGGCCTGAAGGCGGGCGGGGACGATTATCTGACAAAACCATTCGTGATGGAAGAGCTGGCCGCCCGGCTGGAAGCCCTGCTGCGCCGTCCCATCTATGGCCGTACCTCCATGCTGAAGCTGGGGCCGCTGGAGATGGACCTTCTGGAACGGCGGGTGCGACGGGACGGGCGGGAGATCGACCTTCTGCCACGGGAGTTCCGGCTGCTGGAATACATGATCCGCCGCCCCAATACGGTGCTGACCCGGACCATGCTGCTGGAGGATGTCTGGAATTACCGGTTCGTCCCCCGCACCAATCTGGTGGACGTGCATATCGGCAAGCTGCGTCGCAAGGTGGACCGGGATGGCGAGGAGCCGTTGATCCACAGCATCCGTGGTGCCGGGTTCTGCCTGCGTGTCCCGGAGTGACCTGTTTCGCACGGCGGCGTTCCGGCTGACGCTGGGGCTTGTCTGTGTCGTCGTGCTGGGGATGCTGCTGGAGCTGATCCTGCTTTATGGGCAGATCAGTACTTATGAGCAGCTGCGCACCAATGACCTGCTGCGCCGTTCTGCTTCGGTCCTGATGCAGGAGGCCCCGGGTGATCTGGAGGTCCGGCTGAAAGAACGCAGCACGAGCGAGCTGCGCATCTTCCTGAATGCTGCCGCCCTGTTCGACAGGGACCATCACCCCATAGCCGGGGACATGACAACGTGGCCCGCAGGGCTTACGGCCAGTCCCTCTACCCAGAACCTTTCCTTTGTCCTGCCGGATCATTCCGTGACGGTCATGCGCTTTCTTGTGGTGGAAGTGCCGGGGATGCAGCCGGGGAAGACCCGCCTTCTGGTATTGGGGCGCTCCCGCCACATGGTGGATGAGCTGCGGCGTGTGGCCCGGCAATGCGCCCTGTTCTCCATGGTTCCGGTCGTACTGTTTGCTCTCATGGCGGGGATGATCCTCAGCCGCCGTGCGTTGGGGCGCATCACCAAGATGCATCATTCCATCGAGCAGATCGTCAAGGGGCAGCTTCGGGAGCGCCTGCCTGTCGGACGCGGTCATGATGATCTTGACCGTCTTGCCGGGTCGGTCAACAGAATGCTGGACCGTCTGGAGCAGCTGATGGGTGAAATGCGGGATGTTGGCAACGACATTGCCCATGATCTCCGTACACCATTGGCCCGTGTCCAGGCCCGGCTGGATCGCCTGAACGGTTTTGTACAGGCGTTGACATCGACCCCGGAGGAGGAGCTCCGCTTCGAGCAGGCAATGGCTTTGTGCCAGAGGGATCTCGAGCAGTGTTTTTCTGTCATTACGGCCCTGCTGAGGATCGGGGAGATTGAAAATGGTCAGCGCAGGGCTGGTTTCAGGCGCATGGATATCATGCCTCTCATTGCCGACATGGCTGATCTGTACGAGCCCAATGCAGAAACGCAGGGGCTGACCCTGTCCGTGATACCTCATGAAGGCCCCGTGGAGCTTTGGGGGGATGCCGACCTGCTGAACGAGGTTCTGGCCAATCTTCTGGACAATGCTCTGAAATTCACGGGGGAGGGGGGAGCTGTCACTCTACGGGCAGGGCGGAACGAGCTGGGGGAACCGTGGTTCGAGGTGCGGGATACCGGGGTTGGTATTGCGGTGGAGGAGCGTGATGCCGTGATGGGCCGCTTCTACCGGGCAGACAAGAGCCGCCACGTGCCCGGCAGCGGGCTGGGGCTGAGCCTTGTGGCGGCCATCGTCCGGCTGCATGAGGCCCGTCTCGTGATTGATGAGAACCGTCAGGGGGATGTTGGCAGCGGAACCGTGTTCCGTCTTGTTTTCCCGGTTCCTGAACAGGCCCAGTGCGCAGGGTGAGGTGTGATGGGCCGTGGCAGATAAAAGGCTGGTAACGGAACCGTGTTCTTAAAAATCTTTTCAGATGAAAAGCATTTTTTCTTTGGGTTGCGTCGTTATAATCCCCCGGACGCAGGGTTGGGGCCTTCGGGCACCTGTGGCCCGTCCAGGTGGAGAGACAGATTGCCCAGCAGTATCGAGACAGAGAAGACAGCCTATCGAATGAAAGCAGGGATGGGTGAGGGGGCCTTCATGCTGGGACTGCCCCTGTCCGACATGGGGTCCTGCCCGTCATGAATGCCATTGTCCTGACCGCCCTGCGGCGGCCCTATACGTTTGTGGTCATGTCCATCATGATCCTCATTTTCGGGGTGAGGGCCATCCTGGGCACGCCGACGGACGTGTTCCCCAACATCAGGATTCCGACGGTGGCAGCTGTCTGGTCCTATACAGGGCTGATGCCAGAGGAAGTCTCAGGCCGTATCGTCTATTATTATGAGCGTGCCCTGACGGCGACCGTCAACAATATCGAGCACATTGAGAGCAACTCCTATTACGGGCGTGGGATTGTCAAAATCTTCTTCCAGCCCGGTACGGATACCAGCGTTGCCCAGACGCAGATCACTTCCGTGTCCCAGACGGTCATCAAGCAGCTGCCCACCGGGGCCACGCCGCCGCTCATTCTGGCACTGGATGCATCATCCGTCCCTGTCCTGACCCTGCAGGTCAACAATCCCAACATGTCCGCTTCGGAGGTCTATAACATGGCCTCCAACCTCATACGGCCGGAGCTGGTTTCCGTAGCGGGGACGGCCATCCCCAATCCTTATGGTGGTGTGGCAGCGGACATCATGGTGGATATCGACCCGGTGAAGCTTCTGGCGCACCGTCTCTCTGCCGTGGATGTGGCCAGTGCCCTGAACAGGCAGAATATCGTGCTTCCGGCCGGGGATCAGAAGGTCGGTGCCATGGATTTCATGGTGCGGACCAATTCTGCCCCCATGGATATTGCCGCTTTCAACCGGATGCCCATCAAGCAGGTGGGTAATTCCGTCATCTATCTGCGGGATGTGGCCTGGGTCCACAAGGGTGGGCCGCCGCAGACGAACGCCGTGCTGGTGCGAGGCAAGCAGGCGGTGATGATCGTCATCCTGAAGAGTGGGAACGCTTCCACGCTGGATGTGGTGAGCGGGGTGAAGAAACTTCTGCCGGATATCCAGAAGACGCTTCCCCCCGGCACAAGCATGGATATTCTCACCGATGCATCCAGCTTCGTGAAGGAATCCGTGGTCGATGTGGTGCGGGAAATGATCACCGCTGCCATCCTGACCAGCCTGACGGTTCTGCTCTTTCTGGGGTCGTGGCGTTCGACCGTGATCGTAGCGGTTTCCATTCCGCTGGCCATGCTTTCGGCTCTGATTGGCCTCAGCCTGGCCGGGCAATCCATCAATGTGATGACGCTGGGCGGTCTGGCTCTGGCTGTCGGTATTCTCGTGGATGATGCCACGGTGATGATCGAGAATATTGATGCCCACCTTCATATGGGCAAGGAGCTTGAGCCTGCCATTGTCGATGCTGCCAACCAGATCGTCATCCCGACATTCGTTTCGACCACCTGCATCTGCATTGTCTGGTTCCCGCTCTTTGAGCTGACAGGTGTGGCGGGATGGCTGTTCATGCCGATGGCCGAGGCCATCATTTTTGCGATGATTGCCTCTTTCGTTCTTTCCAGAACGCTCGTCCCGACGATGGCGAACTGGCTTCTGGCCGCACAGGTGGAGCAGCAGCGCCATCCTGACCATGCCAGCCGGAAAAAGGGTTTCTTTGGCAGGTTCCAGGAGAGATTTGAGGCATATTTCGAGCGGTTCCGCCAAAGTTATCATGATGTTCTTCTGGCCGTACTGGCGATACGGGCCCGGTTCATCATTCTTTTCCTCTCCGGTGCGCTGGCGTCTCTTCTTCTGCTTTTCTTTGTCGGGCAGGATTTTTTCTCGGAGATCAAATCCGGGACCATGCAGATGCATTTCCGGGCTCCGGTCGGAACCCGTATTGAGGAAAGTGCCAAACTCAGCGGGTTGATTGAAAAGAAAATCCGTGAGGCCCTGCCGGGTCAGGTGAAGCTGATCGTCAATAACTGCGGCCTGCCGATGAGCCAGATGAACCAGGCCATGGTGCCCTCTCCCACGACAGGAACACAGGACTGTGATGTCACCATTCAGCTGGAGGATGATGAAAGTCCGATCGCCGAATACCGCAAGCGCCTGCGTACGGCCCTCAGCACGGCTTTCCCGGGGATAGGCTTCACCTTCCAGCCGGGCGATCTGACAGCCAAGATTCTCAATTTTGGCCTGCCATCTCCCATTGATGTCCAGATTGTCGGGCGGGATCTCCAGCATAATTATGCCTTCGCCGTCCGTCTGGCCCAGCGTCTGCGCAGAATTCCCGGTGCGGTGGATGTCAGTGTCCAGCAACCCATGACCCAGCCGACCATGCTCATCAATGCCCATCGCAGTTTCGCCATGGGCACCGGCATCACGGAGCGTGATATCGCCTTCAATGTGCTGACAACCCTTTCGGGGAGTTCGCAGGTCGGGCAGACTTATTACCTCAACCCGCAGGGCACTTCACAGCTGATCGACGTGCAGGCCCCGGCCATGTACCTCCAGACCCTCAATGACCTGGAGAAGATGCCGCTCGACAAGGGGGATGGCAACCCGCAGAACGGGACCATGCAGATACTGGGTGGTGTCAGTCATATCGAACAGACAGGGACACCGGCGGAAGTCTCCCATTACAACATCATGCCGGTGTTTGACATCTACGTGGCGGCAGAGGGGATCGACCTCGGGGCTCTGTCCCGTGCTGTGAACCGGGAGGTGGAAAGCGTCCGGCCTGACCTGCCGCATGGGTCCAGCATGGTGGTGCGTGGGCAGGTCGTGACGATGAACAATGCTTATGTCCAGCTGATTGGCGGGCTGCTGCTTTCCATCGTGCTGGTCTATCTGATCATTGTCGTGAACTTTCAGTCGTGGCTGGATCCGTTCGTCATTGTCATGGCTCTGCCTGCCGCTCTGGGCGGGATTGCGTGGAGCCTGTTCCTGACCCATACGACCCTGTCCGTTCCGGCGCTGACAGGGGCCATCATGTGCATGGGGACAGCCACGGCCAATGCCGTGCTGGTTGTGGCTTTTGCCCGGGAGCGGCTGGAGGAACACGGCAATGCCGTTCTTGCCGCCTCGGAAGCCGGATTTGAACGCATCCGGCCCGTGCTGATGACAGCCCTTGCCATGATGATCGGCATGATCCCCATGTCCATCAGCAATTCCTCCAATGCGCCGCTGGGCAAGGCCGTGATCGGCGGGCTGATGATGGCCACGGTGGCTACGCTGCTGTTTGTCCCCTGCGTTTTTGCCCTGATCCATGGTGGTGCCCCGAAGAGTGACCGGGCCACTCCAGAAGGAGAACCTTCATGAATCCGTCCCCCCATCAGACTCCATCTCCGGCTCGTGGCAGGGGGCGCCTGCTGATTCTCATCCTTCTGGCGGTGCTTGCAGGGCTGGTTGTACTGGGGCTTGTGCAGCGTGCCTTGCACAGGAGAGAGCTGGTGCGGGAGGCGCAGGACAGTGCCATTGCCCGTGTCGTGCTGATAAAGGCGCAGCCGGGTCCTGCCACCCGGACCGTGGACCTGCCTGCCAATCTGGCAGCCTGGTATGAGGCGCCGATCTATGCGCAGGTCTCTGGTTATGTGAAGATGTGGTATAAGGATTACGGGGCCCATGTGAAGCGGGGCGACCTTCTGGCGGAGGTCAGCACGCCGAGCATTGATGCCCAGTACGCAGCGGCCAAGGCGCATTATGAGGTCATCAATGCCCGTTACAAACTGGCGCTGATTACCACGCAGCGCTGGACAGCTCTGCGGGGGACACAGGCCGTCTCCCGGCAGGAGGTGGATGTGCAGGCTGCCAATGCCGCTGCCCAGAAGGCCGAGCTTGACGCTGCCGCCCATGAAGTTGAACGGGTGGAGGCGCTGGAGAATTTCAAACGTATCGTAGCCCCTTTTGATGGGATCGTGACGTCCCGTCTGGTCAATGTCGGGGATTATGTGAACGCGGCCGGGGGCAATCTCAATTCACGGGGGGCGATCGCCGAGCTGTTTTCCGTGGCGGATGTGCATCGGATCCGTGTGTTCGTATCGGTACCGCAGGATTTTGCCAGTGTCATTTCGCCCCGCATCAGTGCGGAGCTCAGCGTGCCACAATATCCGGGGCGTGTGTTCAAGGCCCGTTTTCTGGCCACGGCCAATGCCTTCAATGCCGCAACCCGGACCGTGACGACCGAGCTGGTGCTGGACAATCCTGATGGGCTGCTCTGGCCCAATTCTTACGCCACGGCGCATATTCAGGCTCCCGGCGACCCGAACGTGCTGATTGTGCCTACCAGTGCTCTCATCTTCCGTGCCCAGGGGATGCAGGTGGCCAAGGTTGTGAATCATCATGTCCGGCTGGAGACTGTGCAGGTCGGTACGAATTTTGGCATGACGACACAGGTTCTTTCCGGCATGTCCCTGGATGATGAGATTGTGGCCAATCCGACAGCCGACATGCTGGATGGTGATGAGGTCCGGGTTGTGACACCCACCCGTGGATATAATGATGTCAAACCCAAGGATACTGAGAAGCCAGTGCCGAATGTGACATCGAATGATCTGAGGCGTGTCGGTGCGATGCCACCACCGGAGGAAAACAGCCCTGATGATCAGGCAAAGCCGGGCGAAAGAGGGGCAACGGCATCCGATTCTGCGCCTGTCAGACAGGAACAGGGGCAGCACTGATGGCAACAGGGGTGTGGAAGACGGTCTCCCTTCTGGCAGGAGGGCTCTCTTTTTTTCTGACATCATGTGATCTGGCTCCGAACTATCACAGGCCACATTTCATTTACCCGGAGGGGTGGGCAGGCAAAGGCATCATGGGGGATGCCAAGCCGGCCGATGCAGTCGTGCGGGGAGAATGGTGGAAGCTGTTCCACGATCCCCAGCTTGATGAGCTGGAAGAGCGGCTGAACGTCTATAATCCGGACCTTCAGGCAGCGGCGGAGGTTTTCACGCAGGAGCGTGACATCGCCCGTGAGACGGAAAGTCGTCTGTATCCGCAGCTGGCCGGTGGGGCGCAGATGAGCCGGAACAAGCAGTCTGATGGGCGGCTCTTCCTGCGGCGGAGCAACAATACGCCCATTTATGAATCCAACGTCGCCTATAGCGGTGCCGCCACGTGGGAGCCGGATTTCTGGGATGCCATCCGCAACCAGACGCACATGCAGAAAAATCTGGCGCAGGCCGGGGCTGCTGAATATGCACTGACGAGGCTGAGTCTCCAGGCCGAGCTGGCATCAAACTACATGGCACTGCGTGGGATTGATGCCCAGCTGGCTGTTTATGATGATTCCATACGGTATTTCCGTACGGCCGTGGAGATCACGAGGTTGCGGCAGGGTGGGGCCATTGGTGCGGGGCTGGATGTCTCCCGTGCGGAGAATGAGCTGTACTCCGCACAGGCGGCAAGGAGCTATCTGGAGGCGACCCGGCAGGTGCAGGAACATGCCATTGCTGTCATGGTGAACATGGTGCCTGCCAGTTTCCACATCCAGCCGGTCAAGGATTTCCGGCTGCATTTTGATACCATCCGGGTGAAGGAAGGTATCCCATCCACACTGCTGGAGAGACGGCCCGACGTGGCCATGAGCGAGCGGCAGATGGCTGCCGCTGCACGGGCCATTGGTGTGTCCCGGGCAGCTTTCTATCCCCATATCACCATCAGTGCGACGGGTGGCTTCGAGGATGCCGGGTTTGATCTGGCCAGCATCTCCAAGGCGTTCTGGCGGGTGGCCGTGCAGGCTGTGGAGCCGCTTTTCACGGGGGGGATGCGGCGTGCGGCCCTGCAACGGGCCTGGTCGCAATATCGGGAACGCGTGGACGCCTATCGGGCGACGGTTCTGGCGGCCTTTCAGGATGTTGAGGATGGGCTGAGCCAGACAGCCCTGTACCATCAGGAACGGCTCCAGCAGCATCAGGCAGTGGATGCTGCACTGCGGACACAGGCCATGACGATGGCTCTTTATACGGGGGGGCTGACGAACTATCTGGATGCACTGGTGGCCCAGCAGGATGCGCTGAAGGCCCGCCTGCTGGAGGTGCAGGCGCAGACACGGCAGCTCCAGTCCACGGTCAGGCTCATCCGTGCCCTTGGCGGCGGCTGGTCGGACAGGCTCCTGCCGGACATAAAGAGCATCGATCCGATTGGGCCGTTGCAGTATGAGGGGCTGCACCATGCCCGCCCCGCCGGTGAGGTGCCGGTGGGAACCCCGCAGAAGGGTTCTGAGATCGAACCACCCGCTGCGGAACGTGACCTGACGGGGGCGGCTGCCGTGCCAGCGCACCCCTGATTCCTGCTTGACGGTATGGGGGGAATGGTCTAGGCACCCTCTCAGTCGAACGTGGGAGGCGGGGATGATCCCTGCCGTCTCAACCACGGTTCGGGAACTGTAAATTAGGGAGTCCCGGATATGGCCAAAAAAGTAGTTGGCTACATCAAACTGCAGATTCCGGCTGGCAAGGCTAACCCGTCTCCGCCGGTCGGTCCGGCGCTGGGTCAGCGCGGTCTGAACATCATGCAGTTCTGTAAGGAATTCAACGCAAAGACGCAGGGTCTTGAGCCGGGGATGCCGATCCCGGTCGTGATCACCGCCTATGCGGACCGTACCTTCACCTTCATTACGAAGACGCCGCCGAACACCTACTTCCTGCTGAAGGCAGCGAAGATCACCAAGGGTTCCCAGACGGTTGGCCGTGCGTCTTCCGTCGGGTCCGTGACGACATCCCAGCTGCGTGAGATTGCTGAGAAGAAGTTCCAGGACATGAACGCAAACGACATCGATGGTGCCGTGCGTATGCTGGCAGGGTCTGCCCGTTCCATCGGTCTTGATGTGGTGGAGGGCTGAGAACATGGCCAAGAACAAACGTATTGCCGCCCTGCGCGCCAAGGTTGATGGTGACAAGCTGTACTCCCTGAACGACGCTGTCGCTCTGGTGAAGAGCAACGCAACGGCCAAGTTCGATGAGACGGTTGAATTCTCCATCGGTCTCGGTGTTGATCCCCGTCATGCTGACCAGATGGTCCGTGGTCTGATCTCCCTGCCGCACGGTACGGGCAAGACGCTGCGTGTCGGTGTGTTCGCCCGTGGCCCGAAGGCTGAGGAAGCTGCCGCCGCCGGTGCCGAGGTTGTCGGTGCGGAAGACCTGGCCGAGAAGGTGCAGGCTGGTGAGATCGAGTTCGATCGCTGCATTGCCACCCCGGACATGATGGCTCTGGTTGGACGTCTGGGTAAGATTCTTGGTCCGCGCGGCCTGATGCCGAACCCCCGTCTCGGTACCGTGACGATGGACGTCAAGGGTGCCATTGAGGCTGCCAAGTCCGGTCAGGTGGAATATCGTGCCGAGCGTGCCGGTATCGTTCATGCTGGCGTCGGCAAGGCTTCTTTCTCCGAGTCCCAGCTGGCTGAGAACGTGAAGGCTCTGGTGGATGCGCTCCAGAAGGCCCGTCCGTCCGGTGCGAAGGGGACTTATCTGAAAAAGGCTTCACTTTCCTCCACAATGGGGGTAGGTGTGCGTATCGATCTCTCCAGCTTTGAAGGCTGATTGAGGGGAGATTATGGAATCGCCACCCTCCAGGGTGGTGTTCTGGAGCAGCCTAGGCTGCTCCTTTCCTGTCCTAGAACGCATGTGGGTGTCATCCCTTAAAGCCCTTTTCGGGCGCAGGCGTGAGACGGGCAGAGCGTATCAGGCCCTCTGGGTGCGATGCGGTCTTCCTTATCATGGACAGGCGAGCGGGCTCTGTTGTGCCTTTGGGTAGGGCAGGGCCTATGGGTAACCTGGTCCGAGCAATCGGACTAACGAGGAGACAGGTTTTGGACCGTACGGAAAAACGGGCCTTTGTCGAGTCCCTCAGCAAG
Organism: Parasaccharibacter sp. TMW 2.1888; assembly: GCF_023167265.1. Taxonomy (NCBI): domain Bacteria; kingdom Pseudomonadati; phylum Pseudomonadota; class Alphaproteobacteria; order Acetobacterales; family Acetobacteraceae; genus Parasaccharibacter; species Parasaccharibacter sp. TMW 2.1888. The sequence goes on along the minus strand of NZ_CP030979.1, from coordinate 443,210 downwards.
GTGTTTGGTAGCACGTCCATGGTTGTCGTCACCCAGAATCTGGGTCTGACGGTTGCCGATGCGACAGAACTGCGCCGCAACATCCGCGCTGTAGGTGCGACATACAGGGTTGCGAAGAACCGGCTGGTCAGCCGTGCTCTGGATGGGACCCAGTTCGACGGCATTGCGCCGCTGCTTAAAGGCCCGACGGCCATTTCTTGGTCGGATGAGCCGGTTGGTGTGGCGAAGGTGCTGGTCGAGTTCGCCAAGAAGAATGACAAGCTGGTGGTACTTGGTGGTGCCCTTGGCAATCAGACCCTTACGGCTGATAGCGTCAAGGCACTGGCCTCCCTGCCATCTCTGGACGAGCTGCGTGCACAGCTGGTTGGTATGATCAGTACCCCGGCAACCCGCATCGCAGGCGTCACCCAGGCTCCGGCTGGGCAGCTTGCTCGCGTTCTTGGTGCCTATGCCAGAACAGGCGACACGGAAGCCGCTTGATTAACGGGGTGGCCCGCATGAGCGACGCCGCCTGACATTTACGCATCTTAGAGGATATTATCATGGCCGATCTGGCAAAACTGGTTGACGAACTGTCCGCTCTCTCCGTTCTGGAAGCTGCCGAGCTGTCCAAGCTGCTCGAAGAGAAGTGGGGCGTTTCCGCTGCTGCTCCGGTTGCTGCTGTTGCTGCTGCTCCGGCTGCTGGTGGTGAAGCTGCTGCCGAGAAGACAGAGTTCGATGTTGTTCTGGCCAAGGCTGGTGACAAGAAGATCAACGTCATCAAGGAAATCCGTGGCATCACGGGTCTGGGCCTGAAGGAAGCCAAGGACCTGGTCGAGGGCGCTCCGAAGACCATCAAGGAAGGCGCCACGAAGGACGAGGCCGAGAAGATCAAGAAGGTTCTGGAAGAGAACGGCGCTACCGTCGAGATCAAGTAAGAGCTGTATCCATGCGGTCCCCTTTGGGGGAGCCGTTGGAGCGAGTGGGCGGGTGCTTTATGGTGCCCGCCCCATTTGCCGTTGACAGGGAAGTTGTCTATAGTAAGGCATTCCGTCACGCGTCATAGACAGGATTAAGCCAGCCGTTCAAGTCGTCTGATATTCCATGGGGTTAATGGGATGGTCACATAGCGGACGACTTGAAGGTCTGGTTCAGAGGCAGGATAAGATGGCGATCACAAAATCGTTCACAGGGCGTAAGAGGATCCGCAAGAGCTTCGGGCGCATTCCCGAAATTGCGCCGATGCCTAATTTGATTGACGTGCAGCGGGCTTCCTATGAAGCTTTCCTGCAGATGAATGTGCGCCCCGACAGCCGGGAGCCGGCTGGCCTTCAGGAGGTGTTCCGTTCAGTTTTTCCGATTCATGATTTTGCTGGCCGTGGGCGGCTGGATTTCCAGTATTATGAATTCGAAGAACCGAAATACGATGTGGAAGAGTGCATCCAGCGTGGCCTGACCTATGCGGCCCCGCTGAAGGTCATTCTGCGTCTGACAACGTGGGATATTGACGAGGATACGGGGACCCGCTCCATTCACGACCTGAAGGAGCAGCCGGTCTATATGGGCGACATGCCGCTCATGACAGACAACGGGACCTTCATCATCAACGGGACGGAACGTGTCATCGTTTCCCAGATGCATCGTAGTCCCGGCGTGTTCTTCGATCACGACAAGGGCAAGACACACTCTTCCGGGAAGTATCTTTTTGCTGCCCGTATCATCCCTTACCGTGGTTCCTGGCTCGATTTCGAGTTCGATGCCAAGGATATCATCCATGTCCGCATCGACCGCAAGCGCAAGCTGCCGGTTACCACGCTGCTCTATGCACTGGAAGGTGACAATTACCTCAAGGCTCGTGAAGCCAAGCTGGCCGAGGGTGGTGACGTCGATACACTTGAAGTTGCCGGTATGGATGAGGACGAGATTCTCTCCACTTTCTACGATGTCGTGCCCTTCACCCGCATGGGTGGCGAGTGGGCCCGCCCGTTTGAGCCGGATGCCTTCCGTGGCCTGAAGCTGCTCAGCCCGCTGGTGGATGCTGATACCGGCGAGGTTGTGGCAGATGCCGAGACCAAACTGACAGCCCGTGTCGTTCGCAAGATCGCCGAGAAGACCCGTGTTGTGCAGGTGGGGCGTCTGGATATTCTGGGTCGCTTCATTGCCCATGACCTTGTCAATGAAAAGACCGGTGAAATCTATGCCGAGGCTGGCGAGGAGCTGACGGAAGAGAAACTGGCCGAGCTGGAAGAGCTGGGCCTGAAGGAGCTTCCGCTTCTCGCAATTGACGGGACGCATGGCCCGTGGATCCGCAACACCCTGATGGCGGACAAGAACACCACGCGGGAAGAGGCGCTGATCGATATTTATCGCATCATGCGCCCTGGTGAGCCGCCGACCCGTGAGACAGCAGAAGCCATGCTGCATGGTCTGTTCTTCTCGCAGGACCGGTATGACCTGTCTGCCGTTGGCCGTGTAAAGATGAACATGCGGCTGGATGTGGATGCGCCCGATACGCTGCGGACGCTGCGCAAGGAAGACATCCTGCGGACGGTCAAGATCCTCTGCGACCTCAAGGATGGTCGTGGTCAGGTCGATGATATCGACAACCTCGGCAACCGTCGTGTCCGTTCCGTCGGCGAGCTGATGGAGAACCAGTATCGCATCGGTCTGCTGCGTATGGAGCGCGCCATCCGTGAGCGTATGGGCTCTGTCGATATTGACACGGTCATGCCGCATGACCTGATCAACGCCAAGCCTGCTGCTGCTGCCGTACGTGAGTTCTTCGGTTCCTCCCAGCTCAGCCAGTTCATGGATCAGACCAATCCGCTCTCCGAGGTGACACATAAACGTCGCCTGTCGGCCCTTGGTCCGGGCGGTCTGACCCGTGAGCGTGCAGGCTTTGAAGTCCGTGACGTTCATCCGACCCATTATGGCCGTATCTGCCCGATCGAGACGCCGGAAGGGCCGAACATCGGTCTGATCAACTCCCTGGCCACTTATGCCAAGGTGAACAAGTACGGCTTCATCGAGACGCCGTATCGTCTGGTGAAGGATGGCGTTTTCCAGGACGGCTGGAAGTATCTCTCCGCCATGGAGGAAGAACGCCTGCTGGTGGCGCAGGCCGATGCCAAGCAGAGCGACAATCGTCTGACGGATGAGCTGGTGGCTGTCCGCCAGACCGGTGACTTCCGTCTTGTGCCGCCGGAACAGGTTACCGCCTGTGACGTGTCGCCGAAGCAGCTGGTTTCCGTGGCTGCTGCGCTTATTCCGTTCCTGGAAAACGACGACGCCAACCGTGCGCTGATGGGTTCCAACATGCAGCGTCAGGCCGTGCCGCTGGTGAAGGCTGATGCCCCGCTGGTCGGTACCGGCATGGAAGGCCCTGTGGCGCACGACTCTGGTGCGACCATCATTGCCAAGCGTGGCGGTGTGGTGGACCAGCTGGATGGTGCCCGTATCGTGATCCGTGCGACGGACGAGCAGGGGGCCACCCAGGGCGTGGACATCTACCGTCTGCGCAAATACATGCGTTCCAACCAGTCTACCTGCCTCAATCAGCGTCCGCTGGTGAAGGTTGGCGATCTGGTCGCTGCCGGTGACATCATCGCTGATGGTCCGTCCACCGAACTGGGTGAGCTGGCTCTGGGCCGTAATGTGCTCGTGGCCTTCGTGCCGTGGAACGGGTACAACTTCGAGGACTCCATCCTGATCTCCGAGCGTATCGCCCGGGATGACATCTTCACTTCAATTCACATTGAAGAGTTCGAGGTCATGGCCCGTGATACCAAGCTGGGTCAGGAAGAAATCACCCGTGACATCCCGAATGTCGGTGAGGAAGCCCTGCGCAACCTTGATGAGGCCGGCATTGTCTATGTCGGTGCCGAGGTCAATCCGGGTGACATCCTGATCGGCAAGGTGACGCCGAAGGGTGAAAGCCCGATGACACCGGAAGAAAAGCTTCTGCGTGCCATCTTCGGTGAAAAGGCTTCTGATGTACGTGACACCTCCCTCAAGCTGCCCCCGGGCACGAGCGGGACGGTGGTTGATGTCCGTGTCTTCTCCCGCCGTGGTGTGGACAAGGACGAGCGTGCCATGGCCATCGAGCGGGCCGAGATCGAGCGTCTGGCCAAGGACCGTGATGACGAGCGTGCCATCCAGGAGCGCAGTTTCTACAACCGCCTCAAGGAGCGTCTGGTCGGGCAGGAAGCTGCTGCAGGCTTCAAGGGCGTGCGGGCTGGCACACCGATCACGGCCGAGCTGCTGGGTGAGCATCCCCGTGTGACGTGGCGCAATATTCCTGTTGCCGACGTGGCCGTCATGGCCGAGCTGGAAACGCTGTGCCGTGAGTTTGATGGTGCCATCAAGCGCATCAACAACCGCTTCGACAACAAGGTCGAGAAGCTCCAGCGTGGTGACGAGCTGCCGCCTGGTGTGATGAAGATGGTCAAGGTCTTCATTGCCGTGAAGCGCAAGCTTCAGCCGGGTGACAAGATGGCTGGCCGTCACGGTAACAAGGGTGTGGTGTCCCGTGTCGTTCCTGTCGAGGACATGCCGTTCCTCGAGAATGGTCAGCCGGTTGATCTGCTGCTGAATCCTCTGGGCGTGCCGTCCCGCATGAATGTGGGGCAGATTCTGGAGACGCATCTGGGCTGGGCCTGTGCCAATATCGGCCAGAGCATCGGTGCGATGGTTGATGAATATCAGCGCACGGGTGAGCGTCGGCAGGAGCTGCTGGACCGTCTGAAAGATGTCTATGGTGAGAAGATCTTCAATGAAGATATCGCCACGATGGACAACGATCAGCTGATCGAGCTGGCCAACAACCTGCGCAAGGGCGTGCCGATCGCAACTCCGGTGTTTGATGGTGCCTCCATCCCTGACATCGAGGAGATGCTGAAGAAGGCTGGTGTCAGCGAGAGTGGTCAGTCCCAGCTGATCGACGGGCGTACGGGCGAGAAGTTCGAGCGTCAGTCCACGGTGGGCTACATCTACATGCTGAAGCTGCATCACCTTGTTGATGACAAGATTCATGCCCGCTCGATCGGTCCTTACTCGCTGGTCACCCAGCAGCCGCTTGGTGGTAAGGCCCAGTTCGGTGGTCAGCGTTTCGGTGAGATGGAGGTCTGGGCACTGGAGGCTTACGGTGCTGCCTACACGCTGCAGGAAATGCTGACGGTGAAATCGGACGATGTGTCCGGCCGGACGAAGGTGTATGAGGCGATCGTTCGTGAACAGGACGACTTTGAAGCTGGTATTCCAGAGAGCTTCAACGTTCTGGTGAAGGAACTGAAGTCGCTTGGTCTGAATGTCGAACTTGAGCAGGGAGGGCTGTGAGGGCAGTGCTTTCCGCTTCTTCTTCATTGTTCATGTTTAACGTGCCGGCGGGACGCCGCCCGGCACAGTGGGGTTTCGGCAAATGAACGAACTCATGAAGATTCTGGGTCAGTCTGGTCAGTCAGGCACGTTTGACCAGATCCGCATCCAGCTCGCCTCCAGTGAGCAGATCCGCTCATGGTCCTATGGCGAGATCAAAAAACCGGAGACGATCAACTACCGTACCTTCAAGCCGGAGCGTGACGGGTTGTTCTGTGCCCGGATTTTTGGTCCGACCAAGGATTACGAGTGCCTCTGTGGCAAGTACAAGCGGATGAAGTTCCGTGGGATCGTCTGTGAGAAGTGCGGTGTCGAGGTGACGCTGGCCAAGGTCCGCCGTGAGCGGATGGGCCATATCGACCTTGCTTCACCTGTCGCTCACATCTGGTTCCTGAAGTCCCTGCCGAGCCGCATTGCCACGATGCTGGACCTGCCGCTCAAGGATGTTGAGCCGGTCCTGTATTTCGAGAAGTTCCTAGTGCTCGACAAGGGCGTCTGCGAGTCCGATCAGGTCGAGTCCTACAAGCACGGCAAGCGTCGTGACCAGTATCTGCTGGATGAAATCCGTTGCGAAGAGCTGATGGATGAATTCGCTGATGACGGTCTGGATGTCGGTATCGGTGCCGAGGCCATCAAGCGTGCGCTGTCCAGCTATGACTGGGGTCTGCCGAACGCTCAGGAGGCCGAGCTGAGCCGTGCTGCCCGGGAGCGTGGCGAGCCGGATCCGTTCGATTACGACGCCGAGGTGATGGACGGCGATTCGGAAAAGACGGTCATGCGCAAGAAGTTGCGCAAGGCGACATCCGAGGCAGCCCGCAAGAAGCTGGTCAAACGCCTCAAGATGGTCGAATCCTTCGTCGAGAGTGGTGCCCGTCCGGAATGGATGATCATGGACATCGTGCCCGTGATTCCGCCGGAGCTGCGTCCGCTCGTGCCGCTGGATGGTGGGCGTTTCGCCACCTCCGACCTGAATGACCTGTATCGCCGTGTCATCAACCGTAACAACCGTCTGAAGCGGCTGATCGAGCTGCGTGCGCCGGACATCATTGTCCGCAATGAAAAGCGCATGCTGCAGGAAGCCGTTGATGCGCTGTTCGACAATGGCCGCCGTGGCCGTGCCATCACCGGGGCCAACAAGCGTCCGCTGAAGTCCCTGTCCGACATGCTGAAGGGGAAACAGGGCCGCTTCCGTCAGAACCTGCTCGGCAAGCGTGTTGACTATTCCGGCCGATCCGTGATCGTGGTGGGGCCGGAGCTGAAGCTGCATCAGTGTGGTCTTCCCAAGAAGATGGCGCTGGAGCTGTTCAAGCCCTTTATTTATTCCAAGCTGGAGAAGTACGGGCACGCCACGACCATCAAGGCCGCAAAGCGGATGGTCGAGAAAGAGCGTCCGGAAGTCTGGGATATCCTCGAAGAGGTCATCCGTGAACATCCGGTGATGCTGAACCGTGCGCCGACCCTGCACCGTCTCGGCATCCAGGCGTTTGAGCCGAGCCTCGTGGAAGGCAAGGCCATCCAGCTGCACCCGCTGGTCTGCACCGCCTTCAATGCGGACTTTGACGGTGATCAGATGGCCGTGCACGTACCGCTTTCGCTGGAAGCCCAGCTGGAAGCCCGTGTGCTGATGATGTCCACCAACAACATCCTCAGCCCGGCCAACGGCAAGCCGATCATTGTGCCTTCCCAGGACATCGTGCTTGGCCTGTACTATCTGAGCCTCGAGGTGCCCGAGTACCGTCTGACGCCGGATGAAGCCGAGATCAAGGATGGCAAGGTCATCAAGGCGGCTCCGCCTGCCTATGCGGCTGTGGCCGAGATTGAGGCGGCCCTGCTTTCCGGTGCGCTGAAGCTTCATGACAAGATCCGTCTGCGTCTGGATGCTCAGGATGAGGAAGGCAAGCCGGTCCGTCAGATGATCCTGACGACACCGGGTCGCGCCCTGATTGCCCAGATCCTGCCGAAGCATCCGGCCATTCCGTTCAGCCTGATCAATCGTCAGCTGACGAAGAAGCTGGTGTCCGACGTGATTGATACCGTGTATCGTCACTGCGGGCAGAAAGAGGCTGTCATTTTCTGTGACCGTCTCATGGCTCTTGGTTTCCGCCACGCTGCCAAGGCTGGCATCTCCTTCGGCAAGGACGACATGATCGTTCCAGCCGAAAAGACCACTCTGGTCAACAAAACCACCGAAGAGGTGAAGGAGTTCGAGCAGCAGTATCAGGAAGGTCTGATCACCGCTGGCGAGCGCTATAACAAGGTGGTGGATGCCTGGTCCCGCTGTACGGATGAAGTGCAGGCGGCCATGCTCAAGGAGATTTCCAAGCAGGTACCGGGCAAGCCGACAAACTCTGTCTGGATGATGAGCCATTCCGGGGCCCGTGGGTCACCGGCCCAGATGAAGCAGCTTGCCGGTATGCGCGGCCTGATGGTGAAGCCGTCTGGTGAGATCATCGAGCAGCCGATTGTGGCCAACTTTAAAGAAGGTCTGTCAGTTCTTGATTACTTCACGTCCAGCCATGGTGCCCGTAAGGGGCTGGCTGATACGGCGCTGAAGACCGCCAACTCTGGTTACCTGACACGTCGTCTTGTCGACGTGGCGCAGGACTGCATCATTACCGAAACTGATTGCGGTAGCGAGCGTGGCCTCGTTGTCCGTGCGGTGACGGATAGCGGTGAGGTCGTGGCTTCTCTGGCAGAGCGTGCCCTCGGGCGGACCCTGTCCCAGGATGTGTTCCATCCGATGACGGGTGAGAAACTGCTGGAGCGCAACCGTCTGTTGGAAGAAGCTGATGTCGAGATGCTCGAAGGTGCCGGGATTGAAGCGGTGGAAATTCGCTCCGTCCTGACCTGTGACAGCAAGGCGGGCATCTGCGCTCATTGTTATGGCCGTGATCTGGCCCGTGGTACGCCGGTCAACATCGGTGAAGCCGTTGGCGTGATCGCTGCCCAGTCCATCGGTGAGCCGGGAACGCAGCTGACGATGCGTACCTTCCACATTGGTGGTGCGGCGACCCGTGGTGCCGAGCAGTCCATGGTCGAGGCCTTCCGTGACGGCAAGGTGACCATCCGTAACCGCAACGTCGTCCAGAATTCCCAGAACGTTCCTGTGGTCATGTCCCGGAACTGTGAGATTCTGCTGATTGACGAAACCGGGGCGGAGAAGGCCCGCTACCGTGTGCCTTACGGTGCCCGCCTGATGGTGTCCGAAGGGCAGGAGGTCAAGCGTGGTGACAAGATGGCAGAGTGGGATCCCTACACGCTGCCGATCATCACGGAGCAGGCTGGGACGGTCGAATATCAGGACCTGATCGACAGCATCACGCTGGTCGAGCGGGTTGACGAGGTGACCGGTCTGACCTCACGTGTTGTCGTGGACTATAAGCAGGCCGCCAAGGGTGTTGATCTGCGTCCCCGCCTCCAGCTCAAGGATGCGGATGGCAATGTGGTCCGTCTCGCCAATGGCAACGAGGCCCGCTACTTCCTGTCTCCTGACAGTATTCTGTCTGTGGAGAATGGGGCCGTGGTCCATGCCGGTGATGTGCTGGCCCGTATTCCGCGCGAGGGTTCCAAGACCCGTGACATTACCGGTGGTCTGCCACGTGTGGCCGAGCTGTTCGAAGCCCGCCGTCCGAAGGACCATGCGATCATCGCCGAAGGTGATGGCCGCATCGAGTTCGGCAAGGACTACAAGTCGAAGCGTTGTGTCATCGTACATAATGACGAGACGGGTGAGCGGACGGATTACCTGATACCCAAAGGCAAGCACATTTCCGTGCAGGAAGGTGACTTTGTCCAGAAGGGTGACCCGCTGGTCGATGGTCCCCGTGTGCCGCATGACATCCTCAAGGTCATGGGGATGGAAGCCCTGTCCGACTATCTGGTCAATGAGATTCAGGACGTCTATCGCCTGCAGGGCGTGAAGATCAACGACAAGCATATTGAAGTGATCGTCCGCCAGATGTTGCAGAAGGTTGAGGTTCTGGAGCCGGGTGATTCCACCTATCTCATTGGTGAGACTGTGGACCGGATCGAGTTCGAGCGGGACAACAGGATGCTTCTGGAGCAGGGGCGTGAGCCGGCAAAGGCCATGCCGATCCTTCAGGGTATTACCAAGGCGTCTCTACAGACGCAGTCCTTCATCTCTGCGGCCTCCTTCCAGGAGACCACGCGTGTGCTTACCGATGCTGCCACATCTGGCAGAATCGATACGCTTGGTGGCCTGAAGGAGAATGTGATCGTGGGCCGTCTCATCCCGGCAGGGACGGGCGGTGCCATGCGGCGTCTGCGTAATCTTGCAGCAGACCAGGCCCCGGCTCGTCTCGATAAGGGGAGAGCTGAGGTGGAAGACGCTGCTGAGTGAGGAATTCTGGGGTCAAGCCTCTCTGTTATGGCAGAGAGGCTTGACTCTCGGGCCAACCCAACTTAGGGTCCGCGCCTTAGACAGTTCCCGCCTGTTAAGGTGAAGGAATCGTCCCAGAATAAAAAATAGCATCTGGCACTACTTTTGTTTCTTGGAAAAAAAGGTTAAGTCCAGAGGCAAGTAGCTTTGGAGGAGGGAAGATTCTTTCCTTTCTTCTGTGCAATCGTGCGAAGACAGGCGGTTCAGCCGCATGTCGGTTAGAACGGAATGTCGTGGCGGGGGTTTCCCCGTCAGCATATGGACAAGGATTGGGAAGGGCGCATGCCGACCATCAACCAGTTGATCGCAAAGGGCCGTGAGCCGGCCGCAAAGCGGAACAAGGTTCCTGCTCTGCAGGGATGTCCGCAGAAGCGTGGTGTTTGCACACGTGTTTATACTGTAACGCCGAAAAAACCGAACTCCGCCCTGCGTAAGGTCGCCAAGGTGCGTCTGACCAACGGGTATGAGGTGGTGAGCTATATTCCGGGTGAGGGGCACAACCTCCAGGAGCATAGCGTTGTTCTGATCCGCGGTGGTCGCGTGAAGGATCTTCCCGGTGTGCGTTACCACATTCTTCGTGGTGTGCTGGATACGCAGGGTATCGCAAAACGCCGTCAGCGCCGTTCGCTGTATGGCGCAAAGCGGCCGAAATAAGGGGTATTTGGAATGAGTCGCCGTCATCGCGCTGTCAAGCGTGAGATCCTTCCCGATCCAAAATTCGGAGATGCCGTCATTACGCGCTTCATGAATGCGCTGATGTATGATGGTAAGAAATCTACTGCTGAACGCATCGTTTATGGAGCGCTGGAAGTGCTGCGTAAGCGTGGCGGGTCTTCTGCGGACCCGGTGGCCATGTTCCACTCAGCACTGGATAATGTAAAGCCGGCCGTTGAGGTCCGTTCCCGCCGTGTTGGTGGTGCGACCTATCAGGTTCCGGTAGAGGTTCGTGCAGAACGCCGTCAGGCGCTGGCTATCCGCTGGCTGATTGAGGCGTCCCGCAAGCGTGGTGAGAACACCATGCAGGACCGTCTTTCCAATGAGTTGATGGACGCGGTGAACAACCGCGGTGCAGCCGTCAAGAAGCGGGAAGACACTCACCGTATGGCTGAAGCCAATAAGGCATTCAGTCATTATCGCTGGTAATTTTTACCGGTAATAAGGCTTCTGGCCATTTTCTGGTTTCCAGAGTGGCCAGCATGAAGTTTCAGTCATACCTCTGGCCCCTGTGGGTCAAGGTTTTGGAGAGAGACGATGGCAAAGGCTAAATTTGAGCGTACAAAGCCGCATGTTAACATCGGCACGATTGGTCACGTTGACCATGGTAAGACCACGCTGACGGCTGCAATCACAAAGACACTGGCTGAGACCGGTGGTGCAACCTTCAGTGCTTATGACCAGATCGACAAGGCTCCTGAAGAGCGCGCTCGTGGTATTACGATTTCCACAGCTCACGTTGAGTATGAGACGGAAAACCGTCACTACGCTCACGTGGACTGCCCCGGCCACGCTGACTATGTGAAGAACATGATCACCGGTGCGGCCCAGATGGATGGCGCCATTCTGGTTGTCTCCGCTGCTGACGGCCCGATGCCGCAGACACGTGAGCACATCCTGCTGGCCCGTCAGGTCGGTGTGCCGGCTCTGGTGGTCTTCCTGAACAAGGTTGACCAGGTTGACGATCCGGAGCTGCTGGAGCTGGTGGAGATGGAAGTTCGTGAGCTTCTGTCCTCCTACGACTTCCCTGGTGACGATATCCCCATCGTCAAGGGTTCTGCTCTGGCCGTTCTGGAAGATGGTAACCCGGCGCAGGGCAAGGAAGCCATCCTGGAGCTGATGAAGGCTGTTGACAGCTACATCCCGCAGCCGGAGCGTCCGGTTGACCGTCCGTTCCTGATGCCGATCGAAGACGTGTTCTCCATCTCCGGGCGTGGTACGGTTGTGACTGGCCGTGTCGAGCGTGGTGAAGTCAACGTCGGTGACGAGGTCGAGATCGTTGGTCTGCGTCCTACCGTCAAGACGACAGTTACGGGCGTCGAGATGTTCCGCAAGCTGCTGGATCGCGGTGAAGCCGGTGACAACATCGGTGCTCTGCTGCGTGGCACGAAGCGCGAAGATGTTGAGCGCGGTCAGGTTCTGGCAAAGCCGGGCACCATCACCCCGCACAGCAAGTTCAAGGCTGAGGCCTACATCCTGACGAAGGAAGAGGGTGGCCGTCATACGCCGTTCTTTACCAACTATCGTCCGCAGTTCTACTTCCGTACGACGGACGTGACGGGTGTTGTGACCCTGCCGGAAGGCACCGAGATGGTGATGCCGGGTGATAATGCTACCATGGATGTCGAGCTGATTGCTCCGATCGCCATGGACGAAGGTCTCCGCTTCGCTATTCGTGAAGGTGGCCGTACAGTGGGTGCCGGCGTGGTGGCTTCCATCAGCGCCTAAGTCCCTGCTGACTTCGGAATCTGGTGCCCCGGTCGAATTTTTTTCGGCCGGGGTTCCATTTCTAGGAGAAATGCAGTAGGACGGCATCCGGTTTATTAAGGATGAAGTGAAATCATGGACGACCAGAACATCCGCATTCGCCTTAAAGCGTATGATCATCGCGTGCTGGATAACAGCACGAAAGAGATCGTCAATACGGCGAAGCGTACGGGTGCGCGGGTTCGGGGTCCCATCCCCCTGCCGACGCATATTGCCCGGTTTACTGTGAATCGTTCACCGCATGTGGATAAGAAGAGCCGCGAGCAGTTCGAAATGAGAACGCACCGCCGGCTGCTCGACATTGTCGAGCCGACCCCGCAGACCGTGGACGCCCTCATGAAGCTCGATCTCGCCGCTGGCGTAGATGTCGAGATTAAACTCTAAGGTCCAGACGATGCGTACCGGATTGATTGCAAAAAAGCTGGGGATGACCCGGCTCTTTAAAGAAGACGGCACACATGTGCCGGTGACGGTGCTGCACCTTGATGCTGTCGAGGTTGTGGATGCCCGTACACAGGAGCGTGATGGCTATACGGCTGTCCAGCTTGGTATGGGGGCTGCAAAGGCCAAGCACGTCACAAAAGCGAACCGTGGGCATTTTGCCCGTGTGAAGGTTGAGCCCAAGAAGAAGCTGGCCGAGTTCCGTGTGGCAGAGGATGCCCTGCTGGAACCGGGGACGAAGCTTTCTGCTGCCCATTTCGTGGTTGGTCAGAAAGTGGATGTCACGGGCCGCAGCAAGGGTAAAGGTTTTGCTGGTGTCATGAAGCGCCACAACTTTGCCGGTCTTGAGGCGACACACGGCGTGTCCATCAGTCACCGTTCTCACGGCTCTACAGGTCAGCGCCAGGATCCTGGCAAGGTCTTCAAGGGCAAGAAGATGGCTGGTCACCTCGGTGACAAGCGCGTGACAACACAAAACCTCGAAATTGCTGCTGTGGATGAAGAGCGTAACCTGATCATGGTGCGCGGTGCTATCCCAGGTGCCAAGAACAGTGTTGTTCTGGTTCGCGATGCAATCAAGAAGGCCCGTAATGCGGACGCGCCATATCCGGCAGCGACCGTTGAGGCCGCCGGGTGAGGGATATGGAATACGATATCAAAACCCTCGAAAACGGAAGTGCCGGTAAAATCGCACTGCCGGAAGAGATTTTCGGGATTGTTCCCCGCAAGGACATCATGGCCCGCGTCGTGAACTGGCAGCTTGCCAAACGTCGTGCTGGCACACACGCAACAAAGGGCAGGGGTGTCGTTTCTGGCACAACCAAGAAGCCGTATCGCCAGAAGGGGACAGGTTCTGCCCGTCAGGGCTCTCTGAGAGCTCCGCAGTTCCGTACCGGTGGTGTTGTGCATGGTCCGGTCGCCCGTGATCATGGTTTCGACCTCCCCAAGAAGGTGCGTCGTCTCGGGCTGCGCTCTGCCGTTTCCCAGAAGGCTTCTGAAGGCAAGCTGATCATCCTGAAGGATCTGGCTGGCGTTGAGAAGACCCGTGAGGCTGCTGCCCGTCTGAAGGCTCTTGGCTGCTCGTCTGCGTTGATCGTGGATCAGGTTGCTGACCAGCCGTTTGCCCGTGCGATTGCCAATCTGCCCAAGATTGATCTCCTGCCCACGATCGGGGCAAATGTTTATGATATTCTCAAGCATGATGTGCTGGTGATTACCCACGCTGCTCTTGAGGGTCTCAAGGAGCGTCTGGCATGACAACGAAAACAGTTCTGAATGCACGCAAGGCGGCTGCTGGCCTGTCTCAGGAAGCTCTGTTTGATGTGCTGCGTGCACCGCTGATCACTGAAAAGGCAACCATGGCTTCTGAGAAGAACCAGGTTGTGTTCAAGGTGGCTCTGGAAGCAACGAAGCCGCAGATCAAGGTCGCTGTCGAGAAGCTTTTCAACGTCAAGGTGGCTGGTGTCAGCACCCTGATCCAGAAAGGTAAGACAAAGCGCGTCAAAGGTCGTCCGGGTCGCCGTTCTGACATCAAGAAGGCGTATGTCCAGCTTGCTGAAGGTCAGTCAATTGACCTCACAGCGAAGCTTGGTTGAGGCGCGGGGTAAGATACCATGGCATTGAAGCACTTTAATCCCACGACACCAAGCACTCGTGGTACCGTGCTGATTGACCGGAGCGAGCTCTGGAAGGGCAAGCCCGTCAAGCAGCTTACGGAAGGCAAGAACAAGACTGGTGGCCGTAACAACTACGGGCGTACAACCGTGCGCTTCCGTGGCGGCGGGCACAAGCAGTCCTACCGTTATGTTGATTTCAAGCGTCGCAAGTTCGATGTTGTCGGCACGGTCGAGCGTCTGGAATATGACCCGAACCGTACGGCCTTCATCGCACTGGTCCGCTATGAGGATGGTGAGCTGGCCTATATCCTGGCTCCGCAGCGCGTGAAGGCTGGTGACCGTGTGGTTGCTGCCCATCATGCTGACGTCCGTCCGGGCAACGCCATGCCGCTGGCTTCCATGCCGGTTGGTACGATCATCCACAACATCGAGCTGAAGCCCGGTGCTGGTGGCAAGCTGGCCCGTTCGGCTGGCAACTATGCCCAGCTCGTTGGCAAGGATGCCGGTTACGCACAGATCAAGCTGCAGTCCGGTGAGCTGCGTATCGTGCGTGCCGAGTGCATGGCAACTGTTGGTGCGGTTTCCAACCCGGACAACATGAACCAGCACTTTGGTAAGGCAGGTCGTCGTCGCTGGATGGGGCGTCGTCCACACAACCGTGGTGTGGTCATGAACCCCGTCGACCATCCGCATGGTGGTGGTGAGGGTCGTACCTCTGGTGGCCGTCATCCTGTCACACCGTGGGGTGTGCCGACCAAGGGCTACAAGACCCGTACCAACAAGAAGACGGACAGCCTGATTATCCGTCGTCGTAAAACCGGCAAGTAAGAGAGGGGCATAGAAGATGGCACGTTCCGTCTGGAAAGGCCCGTTCGTCGACGGGTATCTGTTTGGCAAGGCTGAGAAGGCCCGTGCATCGGGCCGGAATGAGGTGATCAAGATTTGGTCCCGTCGTTCCACCATCCTGCCGCAGTTCGTCGGGCTGACGTTCGGCGTCTATAATGGTCAGAAGTTCCTGCCTGTGCAGGTGACGGAGCATATGGTCGGTCATAAGTTTGGTGAGTTCTCACCCACCCGTACTTATACCGGTCATGGTTCCGATAAGAAGTCGAAGCGAGGCTGAGCATGAGTAAGCCTAAGCATATCCGTACCCTGGCTGATACAGAGGCACAGGCTGTTGCCCGCAACATCCGTGTCAGCCCACGCAAGCTGAATCTGGTTGCTGCCACGATCCGCAACCAGCCGGCAGGCAAGGCAATCGCTGCGCTGACGTTCTCCCGTCGCCGTATCGCCCAGCAGGTCAAGAAGGCTCTTGAGAGTGCCGTGGCCAATGCAGAAAACAATCATCAGCTTGATGTTGACAAGCTGGTGGTGAAGACTGCTGAGGTTGGCAAGTCGATCGTGATGAAGCGCTTCCATGCACGGGGCCGTGGTCGTTCTGCTCGTGTTGAGAAGTTTTTCAGCCACCTGAAGATTGTTGTTGCTGAGCGCGCTGAAGCTGAGGAAGCTCCGAAGGCCGGCAAGAACTCAAAAGAGCAGAAGGCAGCCTGATCTATGGGACATAAGGTTAATCCGATCGGGCTTCGGCTCGGTGTCAATCGTACATGGGACAGCCGCTGGTATGCAGGCGGGGATTATGCCCGTCTGCTCCATGAGGATCTGAAGCTGCGCTCTTTCCTGCGCAAGAAGCTTTCGGGTGCTGGTGTTTCCCGTGTGGTCATCGAACGTCCTGCCAAGAAGCCTCGTGTGACGATCTACGCCGCACGTCCTGGCGTGATCATCGGCAAAAAGGGTCAGGACATTGATGCCCTGCGCAAGACCCTCAGCGCCATGGCCAAGGCTGATGTCGCTTTGAATATTGTCGAGATCCGCAAGCCGGAAATCGATGCGACTCTGGTGGCAGACAACATCGCCCAGCAGCTGGAGCGCCGTGTGGCCTTCCGCCGTGCGATGAAGCGCTCCATCCAGTCTGCAATGCGTTTGGGTGCCCAGGGTATCCGCGTGACATGCAGTGGACGTCTTGGTGGCGCCGAGATCGCTCGTGACGAGCAGTATCGTGAGGGTCGTGTACCGCTGCATACGCTGCGTGCCGACATCGACTATGGGACTTCTACAGCGCACACCACTTACGGTTCCTGCGGCGTGAAGGTCTGGATCTTCAAGGGTGAGATCCTGGCTCACGACCCGATGGCCCAGGACCGTCGTGCTGCGGAGCAGGCTCCTCAGCGTTAAGGGGCGGGGGGCTTCCCCCGTCTTTTATCCGAGGTGCTTGATGTGAGGATAGAAAATCATGCTTTCTCCAAAGCGGACAAAGTTTCGTAAGGCCCACAAGGGCCGCATTCATGGGATGGCCAAGGGCGGTACGCAGCTGAATTTCGGTGCGTATGGTCTGAAGGCTCTGGAGCCTGAGCGTATCACGGCTCGTCAGATCGAGGCATCCCGTCGTGCCATCACGCGTGCCATGAAGCGTGCCGGACGTGTTTGGATTCGTATTTTTCCTGACACTCCGGTCTCGACAAAGCCGGCAGAAGTGCGTATGGGTTCCGGTAAAGGTAACCCCGAGTACTGGGCAGCCCGTGTGAAGCCGGGTCGTATCCTCTTCGAAATTGAAGGGGTGCCGCCGGAGGTTGCTCGCTTGGCTCTTAGCTTGGCAGCTGCAAAACTGCCGATCAAGACCAAGTTCATTCAGCGTATCGGGGAGGCTTGAGAATGGCTGAGACGACCTATAAGGTTGCCGAGCTGCGCGCAAAGAGCGAGGATGAGCTCAAGGCTCTCCTGCTGGATCTGAAGCGTGAGCAGATCAACCAGCGTTTCTCTGCGGCTACAGGCCAGTCCGAGAACACCAGCCGTGTCAGGATCGTGCGTCGTGCTGTCGCCCGCATCAAGACACTGCTGAACCAGTCGAAGAACCGTGCGGGCGCAAAAACGTCCGCCGCCAAGTCCTGAGAGGAGACGGACGATGCCCAGGCGCGTCCTGACAGGGCGGGTGACAAGTGACAAGATGGACAAGACGGTGACCGTTCTTGTTGATCGTCGTGTCATGCATCCGCTCTATAAAAAGTTTATCCGCCGTTCCAAGAAGTATGCAGCGCATGATGGCGCCAATGCATGCAAGGTTGGTGATGTGGTCCGCATCGTTGAGTGCGCACCTCTCTCCAAGCGTAAGACGTGGACGGTCGTTTCCCGTAATGGAGTCGATGTTGCCGAGGCCGCTTCGACTTCTGTCGGCGCATAAGGGGGTAGACACATGATTCATCCCGAGACCAACCTTGACGTAGCTGACAACTCCGGTGCACGTCGGGTGCAGTGCATCAAAGTGCTGGGTGGCTCCAAGAGGAAGACCGCCTCGGTCGGCGACATCATTGTCGTATCCGTCAAGGAAGCAATTCCCCGCGGGAAGGTGAAGAAGGGTGACGTCCATCAGGCTGTCATCGTTCGCACATCTTACCCGGTGCGTCGTGCAGATGGCTCCGCCATCCGCTTTGACCGGAACGCTGCTGTCCTGCTGAACAAGCAGCAGGAGCCGATTGGTACGCGTATTTTTGGCCCGGTTGTTCGTGAGCTGCGTGCCCGCAAGTTCATGAAGATCATCTCCCTGGCTCCGGAGGTGCTGTAATGGCTGCACGTATCAAAAAAGGTGATCAGGTTCTGGTCCTGACAGGGCGTTCCCGCGGTGTGCGTGGGGAAGTCCTTTCCGTTCTGCCGAAGGTGGAAAAGGCTGTGGTGCGTGGCGTGGCTGTTGCCAAGCGCCACTCCAAGCCGAACCGTATGGGCGAGGGTGGCGGCATCATCGAGCGTGAGATGCCTGTTCATCTGTCCAATCTGAAGCTGATCGACCCGAAGAGTGGTAAGCCGACCCGTGTTGGTTTCCGTGTTCTGGAAGATGGTCGCAAGGTCCGTGTTGCCAAGGTGACCGGCGAAGTGATCGAAGGCTGAGGAGCGAACGATGAGCGATAACAAGAGTGCCGTTCTGCCCCGTCTGCAGCAGGAATATCAGGACAAGCTCCGCGCCAAGCTGCGTGAGCAGTTCGGGTATAAGAGCGACATGCAGATCCCCAAACTGGAGAAAATTGTCCTGAACATGGGGGTCGGTGAGGCTGCTGCTGACCAGAAGAAGCTGGATGCCGCTGTTGAAGAGATGGCTCTGATCTCTGGTCAGAAGCCGGTCAAGACTGTGGCACGCAAGGCTGTTGCGGGCTTCCGTATTCGTGAAGGGCTGCCGATCGGTTGTAAGGTAACGCTGCGCAAGGCTCGCATGTACGAGTTCCTGGATCGTCTGGTGACGATCGCCATGCCGCGTATCCGTGACTTCCGCGGTCTTCCGGCGAACAAGGGCTTTGATGGCCGTGGCAATTTTGCTATGGGTCTGAAAGAGCAGATCGTGTTCCCGGAAATTGATTATGACAGGGTTGATGCCATCCGTGGTATGGACATCATCTTTGTGACAACGGCAAAAACTGATGAAGAAGCGAAGGCTCTTCTGAAGGCATTTGATCTGCCGTTCGTGTCCTGAGCGACAATTTTTCGTATCAATCACGGGAAAATGGACTTTCCCCCTTCACATGAGGGGGGAGTTTCCGTTACAAGTCCGGTGATTGGAAAACCGTCGGGATAGGCCTGACAGGTTCCGGGAGAAGATTCGAGATGGCGAAAGTCTCTGCGGTGAACCGTAATAATCGTCGTGCTGCCATGGCGCAGCGTGACCTTGAAAAGCGGACCGCTCTCAAAAATACTATCAAGAACCGCTCTCTCTCCATGGAGGAGCGCTTCGAAGCGACACTTAAACTGGCCAAGCTGCCGCGTAATGGGTCCCAGACCCGTGTGCGCCTGCGTTGCAAACTGACCGGTCGTCCCCGTGGGAACTACCGCAAGTTTGAACTGTGCCGTATTGCTCTGCGTGACCTTGCTTCTACGGGGCAGATCCCCGGCATGGTCAAGTCCAGCTGGTAAAAGGGTAGTCTGAATGTCTATGTCTGATCCTTTGGGTGATATGCTCACCCGGGTCCGTAACGCTCAGCGTGCCCGCCATGCTGCCTGCGTTGCTCCGGCGTCCAAGCTGCGTGCCAGTGTTCTTGAAGCACTGAAACGCGAAGGATATATCCGCGGTTACACGACCGAGGAAGTCCGCAAGGGCATTTCCCAGTTCCGTATCGAGCTGAAGTACACAGATGGTCAGCCGGTGATCCGCGAGATTCATCGCGTGTCCCGTCCGGGGCGCCGTGTGTACTCCAAAATCAAAGAGCTGCCGCGTGTTTATGCTGGTCTGGGTGTTTCCATCCTCTCCACGCCGCGCGGTGTTCTTTCAGACGTCGAGGCTCGGGCTGCCAATGTTGGTGGCGAGATCCTCTGCCGCGTCTTCTAAGGAGGGAATATGTCTCGCGTAGGTAAATATCCTATTGACCTCCCCGCAGGCGTGGAAGCAGCTGTCAAGGACGGTATGTTCTGCGTCAAGGGTAAACGTGGTGAGCTCAGCGTGCCGGTATCTTCTCATGTTGATGTGAAGATTGCCGACGGCAAGGTTACCGTGTCTCCGCTGGGTGGTCGTACCAACAAGAGCTGGACGATGTGGGGGACATCCCGTGCGGTGTTCGCCAACATGATCAAAGGTGTCTCTGAGGGCTTCCAGAAGGGGCTTGAGATCCAGGGTACGGGTTTCCGTGCTGCTGTTCAGGGTTCCAATCTGGTCATGAACCTCGGTTTCTCTCACGATGTGATCTATCCGATCCCGTCCGATGTGAAAATCACGACGCCCCGCCCGACAGCCATTCTGGTTGAAGGTAACGACAAGCAGCGCGTTGGTCAGGTAGCTCTGGATATCCGCAGCTTCCGCAAGCCCGAGCCTTACAAGGGCAAGGGCGTCCGGTATGAGACCGAAGTTCTGCGTCAGAAAGAAGGTAAGAAGAAGTAATGGCATCGCTGCAAGGATTGCAGGAACGCCGCCGCAAGCGGCTGCGTTTCCAGCTTCGTCGCAAGAGCGGCGGCCGGCCGCGTTTGTCGGTCTTCCGTTCCAGCAAGAATATCCACGTCCAGGTCATCGACGATGCCCGTGGAATTACGCTGGCCAGCGCCTCTACGCTTGAGAAGAGTGTTCGTGAAGCCGGTAAAACGGGTGCGAATATCGCAGCAGCTACCGTTATCGGTAAGCTCGTTGCCGAGCGCGCTGTCAAGGCTGGGGTCAAGGAAGTCGTGTTCGACCGTGGCTCCTATCTCTATCATGGCCGGGTGAAAGCCCTGGCAGAGGCTGCCCGTGAGGGCGGGCTGTCTTTCTAAGGAGGATCACACATGGCACGTGAGCCAAGAGAAGGCGGCCGTGGTGGTCGTGAGCGCGAGCAGGGTGATGAGCTGGTTGACAAGCTGGTAACCATCAACCGTGTCGCTAAGGTTGTTAAGGGTGGTCGGCGTTTCGCCTTCGCGGCTCTGGTCGTTGTTGGCGACCAGAAGGGTCGTGTCGGTTACGGTGCTGGTAAGGCCCGTGAGGTGCCGGAAGCCATTCGTAAGGCAACCGAGCGCGCCCGTCGCAACATGATCCGTGTACCGATGAAAGAAGGCCGGACTCTGCATCATGATGCAGTGGGCCATTTCGGTGCTGGTGAGGTTGTCGTTCGTGCAGCTGAGGCTGGTACGGGGATCATCGCTGGTGGTCCGATCCGTGCTGTCTTCGAGAGCCTGGGCATCAGCGACGTTGTTGCCAAGAGCCTCGGGACCCGGAACCCGCACAACATGATCAAAGCTGCTTTCAACGCTCTTGAGCGTGCAAGCAGCCCGCGTCAGGTTGCGGCCCGCCGTGGCAAGAAGACATTCGAGCTGTTCGGACGTCGTGAGCAGTCAGAGACGGAGGCTGCCAATGTCTGAGACAAAAGGCAAGACAATCCGGGTGACGCAGATCGCTTCTGTGATCGGTTCCAAACCGGGTCAGGCGGAAACGGTGAAGGGGCTGGGCCTGCGTGGCATCGGTTCCAGCCGTGAGCTGGAGGATACCCCTTCTGTCCGTGGCATGATCCGCAAGGTGTCCCACCTGGTGAAGGTGGAGGGTTGATATGAACCTGAATGAATTGCGCGACAACGCCGGGGCACGCTATCACAAGAAGCGTCTCGGGCGTGGTATCGGTTCCGGCAAGGGCAAGACCTCCGGAAAGGGTCACAAAGGTCAGAAGGCACGCTCCGGCGTGGCCATCAATGGCTTTGAGGGTGGTCAGCTGCCGATCTATCGCCGTATGCCGAAGCGTGGCTTCGTCAACATTTTCCGCAAGGAATATGCTGCGGTGAATATCGGTGCAGTGAGCAAGGCTCTGGAGGCTGGCAAGCTTTCCGCCTCTGCTCCTGTGACGGAAGAAGCACTGTACCAGGCTGGTCTGGTCGGTAGCCGCAAGGTTGCTGGTGTGCGTCTTCTGGCAAAAGGTGAACTGTCTCAAGGCGTGAACTTTGAAGTGTCCGGTGCCTCTGCTGCTGCTGTGGCTGCAGTGGAGAAGGCCGGTGGCTCTGTGAAGGTTCTGGCCGCAAAGAAGGATGCTCAGGCTGAAGCCTGAGCCTGTCCTGCCCAGCCTGCTGGGACGACGGTGAACTAGTGAACAGCGTCCCGTACGATGTGCGGTGGCGCTGTTTTCATGAAAGGACGGGGAGATGGCTTCTGCCGCAGAACAGCTGGCCGGTAACCTGAATATGGGTGCCTTCGCGAAGGCGACGGAGCTGAAAAAACGGATCTGGTTCACGCTGGGTGCGTTGATTGTTTATCGACTGGGAACATTCATCCCGGTTCCGGGGATTGATGCCTCTGTGCTGGGGCAGCTTGTTGGGGAGCAGCAGGGTGGCATCCTGGGCATGTTTGACATGTTCACGGGTGGCGCTTTGGGGCGCATGACCATTTTTGCTCTCAACATCATGCCCTACATCAGTGCATCCATCATCATCCAGCTTCTTTCCACGGCTTTGCCTTCCATGGAAGCGCTGAAGAAAGAAGGGGAGAGTGGGCGCAAAAAACTGAACCAGTATACCCGTTATCTGACGGTGCTGATCGCCATCGTGCAGGCCTATGGCTTTGCCATGGGACTGAGCAGCATGCACACGCAGGCAGGGCTCAGTGCTGTCATCTCGCCGGGTCCGACTTTCCTCGTCTCTTATGTCGTGATGCTGGTAACGGGAACCCTGTTCCTGATGTGGCTGGGTGAGCAGATAACCTCCAGGGGTATCGGGAACGGTATTTCCCTGATCATTTTCTCGGGTATCGTGGCCAACCTGCCTCATGCACTGGGGAGCCTGCTGGAGCTGGGACGTACTGGCGCGCTGTCTCCGGTTTTTGTCGTGGTTTTCCTGCTGCTGGCGCTGGCTGTCATTGCCTTCATCGTGTTCATGGAGCAGGCACAACGGCGTGTCGTGATCCAGTATCCCAAGAGGCAGGTGGGTAACCGCATTTATGGTGGCGATTCCACGCACATGCCGCTGAAGGTCAATACAGCCGGGGTCATCCCGCCGATCTTTGCATCATCCGTTCTGCTGGTGCCGGCAACGCTGTCAGGCTTCATGCATAACAATGGTGGATTTCTGGGGCATGTCGGGCAGTGGCTTTCCCAGGGGCAGCCACTTTACATGGCATTTTATGCCTTCATGATCGTCTTTTTCTCCTATTTCTATGCTGCGGTAACCTTCAATCCTGAAGAGACAGCTGAGAATTTGAGAAAGCAGGGTGGTTTTGTACCGGGTATCCGGCCGGGTGCGAATACGGCCCGTTATTTTGACCGGATTCTCTCAAGGCTGACGACTATCGGTGCCGCCTACATGGTGCTGGTCTGTCTGCTGCCGCAGTTCCTGATCAACAAATATAATGTGCCGTTCTATTTTGGGGGAACCAGTCTGATCATCATTGTCTCCGTGACGATCGATACGGTCACACAGGTCCAGTCTCATCTGGTGGCCCATCAGTATCAGGGGCTCATCCGCAAGCAGCGTGGCCGGAAGGGAGCCCGTGGCCGGGCGGGCAAGGAAAGAAGGAACTTACGGTGAACATCATTCTTCTTGGCCCGCCGGGTGCGGGCAAAGGGACACAGGCAAAACGTCTTGAAGACAGCCGGGGCATGAAGCAGATCTCAACAGGGGACATGCTTCGTGCCGAGGTGAAGGCACAGTCACCGATTGGTGTGGAGGTGAAGGCGTTGATGGAGAAGGGGCATTTTGTTCCTGATCCGATCATCGTTCAGATGATTGAAAACCGTATCGCTCAGCCTGACTGTGGAAAGGGTGTCATCCTTGATGGTTTCCCGAGGACTGAAAGCCAGGCAGAGATTCTGGACTCCATGCTGAAGGAGCAGGGGCTTAAGATTGATGCAGTCGTTCTTCTGGAGGTCAGTGAGGAAGCGCTGGTGAAGCGTCTGTCTGAACGGCAGCATGAAGATGGCTCTCGCAGGGCTGACGATCATCCTGAGGTGATCCATGCCCGGCTGGAGATGTACCGGAAGCAGACGGCCCCCATCCTGCCCTATTATGAGCAGAACGGTCGTCTGAACCGCATTGATGGTATGCAGGATGTCGAAACAGTCGGGAGGGCGATTGATGCCATTCTCGATCGGGCAGGCTCCTGAATGAATGAGCTGATCACGAAAAAGTGATCTTTATGGTTTGACTTGTCTGGCAGGGCAGTATATTCGCCCAGCATAAGGTGAGCGTACGGCCCTGATGGTGGGGCTGGAATCGTTCTGGGGACCGACGCCGGTGAGCGGCCATGGTCCGGTCAGACAAAGATTTTTGTAAACACGGCTTTGGGCCGTGTGGATGGGAGAATTGGCGTGGCACGTATTGCCGGCGTAAACATTCCGACCAACAAGCGGGTGGTCATCGGTCTGCGCTATGTTTATGGCATTGGTCCTTCGAGCGCACAGGCTATCTGTGAGAAGCTCGGTATCGACAATGCCAAGCGCGTGAATGAGCTGTCTGATGATGAGGTGACGAAGATTCGTGACCTGATCGATAGCGATTATCGTGTGGAGGGTGATCTCCGTCGTGAGACGGCGATGAACATCAAGCGTCTGATGGACCTTGGCTGCTATCGTGGCCTGCGTCATCGTCGTGGTCTGCCGGTTCGTGGTCAGCGTACGCATACCAACGCCCGTACCCGCAAGGGTAAGGCTGTTGCCATTGCAGGTAAGAAGAAGGCAACGCGCTGATAGGCGCTGCTTCTTTCACCCTATCGCAGATTTAATAGGACAAGCATACTATGGCCAAGGCTGCCGCACCGCGTATCCGTAAGAAGGAACGTAAAAACATCATTTCCGGTGTTGCTCACGTTCTTTCCACCTTCAATAACACGATGATCACGATTGCTGATGCCCAGGGCAACGCCATCGCCTGGTCCTCCTCCGGCGCACAGGGTTTCAAGGGCTCCCGCAAGTCCACCCCGTATGCAGCTCAGGTTGCTGCCGAGGATGCAGGGCGCAAGGCCCGCGAGCACGGCATGGAAACGCTGGAGATTGAGGTTTCCGGTCCTGGTTCAGGGCGTGAGAGCGCTCTGCGTGCCCTTCAGGCTGTCGGGTTCACGATCACATCCATCCGCGACATGACGCCGGTGCCGCATAACGGTTGCCGTCCGCGCAAGCGTCGCCGCGTCTGATCTGGACGCAAAAATCTGGTAGGTCTGGCTGTCACGAATGGATGGTGCAGCCAGATTGACCTTGGTGAGTTCGTACCGCACGACAGTGCGGGCCTGGCACCGCCATCCTGTGGCGGGCTTCGTTGTTTGAAAGGCCATGATCTTGGTTCTCCAGAAAAATTGGCAGTCTCTCATCAAACCGGAGAAGCTTGAAGTCGAGCCCGGCCCGGTTCCTTCCCGTATGGCAACCATCGTTGCAGAGCCGCTTGAGCGTGGCTTTGGCCTGACGATGGGCAACGCCCTGCGTCGTATTCTTCTTTCCTCCCTTCAGGGTGCTGCTGTTACGGCCATCCAGATTGACGGGGTCCTTCACGAATTCTCATCCGTTGCGGGTGTGCGTGAGGATGTGACCGACATCGTGCTGAATGTGAAGCAGCTTGCTTTGCGCATGCATGGTGAGGGCCCGAAGCGTATGCTTCTCACGGCAACAGGGCCGGGAGAAGTGAAGGCTGGGCAGATTCAGACGGGCCATGACATTGAGATCATGAATCCGGAGCTGGTGATCTGCACGCTTGACGATGATGTCAAGCTTGGCATGGAATTCACGGTGAACATGGGCAAGGGTTATGTCCCTGCTTCTGCCAACCGTCCGGATGATGCACCGATCGGGCTGATCCCCATTGATGCGATCTATTCGCCGGTGCAGCGTGTGTCTTACAAGGTGGAGCCGACCCGTGTTGGACAGGTCACCGACTATGACAAGCTGCTGCTGAGTGTCGAGACAAACGGAGTCGTCACTCCGGAAGACGCACTGGCACTGGCTGCCCGCATCATGCAGGATCAGCTTCAGCTCTTCATCAATTTCGATGAGCCGCGTCCGGTTCAGAATGAAGAGCCGCAGGATGATCTGCCGTTCAGCCGTCACCTTCTGCGTAAGGTGGATGAGCTTGAGCTTTCCGTGCGTAGCGCAAACTGCCTGAAGAACGACAATATTGTGTATATTGGCGACCTCGTGCAGAAGAGCGAGCAGGAAATGCTGCGGACTCCGAATTTTGGTCGTAAGTCGCTGAATGAGATCAAGGAAGTGCTCACAGGCATGGGGCTTTCGCTGGGGATGAATGTCCCGGCCTGGCCGCCGGAGAGCATCGAAGATCTGGCCCGGCGTCTCGACGAGACATTCTAAGAACCCCGGCTGGGAAGTTCGGGTAGAAGGATTAGGGAAACAACATGCGTCATAATCTGAGCGGACGTAAACTTGGCGTCACCTCCACTCATCGCGCTGCGATGTTCCGCAACATGGCTGTTGCGCTCATCAAGCATGAACAGATCTCCACGACTCTGCCGAAGGCCAAAGAGCTTCGCCCGGTTGTCGAGAAGCTGATCACGCTGGGCAAGCGTGGCACACTTCATGCACGCCGTCAGGCTTTTGCCCAGCTGCGTGATGATGCCATCGTCACCAAGCTCTTTTCTGAGCTGAGCAAGCGTTATGCAGGCCGTGCAGGTGGCTACAGCCGTGTGCTGAAGGCTGGCGTCCGCTATGGCGACAATGCCGACATGGCCGTGATTGAGCTGGTCGAGCGTGATGTCGAGGCCAAGGGCAAAGATAGCGGCCCTGTTCAGAAAGAAGATCAGGAAGCTGCTTGAGCTTTTTCTCCAATGGGAGAATAAAGGAAAGGTCGGTGCCATCAGGCATCGGCCTTTTTTCACGGGGTAAGAGTACCCGATAGAAAAGCAGGTAATGCCATGAGTTCTAATCTGAAAGACGTAAGCAGCCCGATTCTGGGGATGGTGCAGGACGTAATTGAGGATCTGGTAATGGACCATCCTTGGGGATGGACTGGATTTGCTTTTTTCGTAGGGATACTTTTGGGCCGAAAGAAGAAGCCTTGTCAGGAGCAGCAGCCTTCCTGAAGGCATGGGACAGAATCATGTCCTCGTGGAAAGGCGTCTCTCTCCCCAGAGGAGAGGGCGCCTTTTTTGATGCGGTCAGTTTTTGTCTTTCTGGATGAAGCTGGGCAGGAAGGGATTGTCAGTCTGGAGGGAATCCTTGCTGGGGAGCTGGTCTGTGCTCCAGCCGCCACCAATATCGGTGATGAGGCGGATGACACTGTTGAGGCGCTGCTGCTGTATCTGAAGGCGGGATTCTTCATATTGCAGGGCTGTCTGCTGCGCCGTGATGACAGTGGTGTATATCTGTGTTCCGGCCAGATACTCGTTCATGGAGACTTCCACGGCCCGCTGTGCGCTCTCTACAGCCTGATTCTGGTAGGTCATCTGGTCGCCGAGATAATGCAGGTTGGAGAGCTGGTCCTCCGTATCCTGCAGGGCCTTCAGCACGACCTGTCTGTAATTGGCAACAGCGTTGTCGTAGTCGGCTTCGGCTTCCCGTACGGCAGCGGAACGGGCCCCACCATTGAAGAGGGTCTCGCTGGCGGCTGCACCGAGCGACCATGTGCGTGTTGCCAGCTGGATCAGATGCTGGATAGGATTTCCGCTGTAGCCATAGCTGGCTGACAGGGTGATCTGCGGATAGAAGGCCCCGATCTCGTACCCGATTTCAGCATTGTATCCTTCCATTTCCCGCTCGGCCTGGGCGATGTCTGGTCGCCTTTGCAAAAGGTCGGAGGGGAGGAACTGTGGAATGGGTGGCAGCGTGAAGGGCAGCGGTGCATGGGGAATGGTCAGGTCAGCCGGAGGACGGCCGATCAGCACGGCTATGGCATGCTCGTATTGGGCACGGGCCACATGGGCGTTGGCCAGACTGGCCTGGGTTGATTCCAGCTGGTATTTGGCCTGTAGCACACTGGTGGGGTCGGCGACACCGGCGGCCAGCTGGTTGCTGAGAATCTCCAGATTATGCTGGTACAGGCCGACATTGCGTGTGAAGAGGTCAATCAGGCTGTCCTGATAACGCAGGTTCATATAATCGGTGGCCAACTCCAGCTGGTAGGAGAGCTGCATGTTGGCCAGCAGGGCTGCGCTGGACTGTGTCGAGCTGACCTGCTGTTCTATCTGCCGCCGGATCATGCCCCAGACGTCAATCGTCCAGCTGGCACTGGGCCCCATGGTCCAGGTGTTGGTGGTGTTGACGAAGGTATGGGGTTCGGCATTCAGGCCGCTGATGGTCCTGCCCCCGCTGGAATTGCGGTTGAAGCCGAATTTGCCGTTGAGGGTAGGGAAAAGGCTGGCCCGCACGGAGTCGATCATGGCCCGTGCTTTGCGGTATTGCGCCTCATACTGCTTCAGGCTCTGGTTGGAACGGCTGACTTCCTCTTCCAGTCCGTTCAGCGTGGGATCATTGAAAACGGTCCACCAGTTTCCCTTGGGCATGTTGCTCATGGCCGGATTGGCTTTTGTCCAGCCCTCAGGTGGAGGGGCTTCTTTGAAGCGTGAGGAGATGATCGCTTTTGGCCGGTGATAATCCGGCCCGACCATGCAGCCCCCCAGTGTAGCAAGCAGGCCTGTTGTCAGAACGGCAGAGCGAAGGGCACGAAAGGGAAGCGACATGAAAATCCGGGCGTGATGATGGATAAGGTAATGTGTTGTGTGAGGAGGTGTTATATCAGATGGAGGCACGTTCATGAGCATTATTACGTTTTTGGAATAAAGAATATCAGCGAGCTGAGGGAAGCCCGGTAAGGTGCTAGCGGTATCTTGTGGGGAAAGAAAGGCAGGATGTGATGTTTTGCATGACTGAGCCAGGATGGCAAAAGATGTGCAGTAGAATTTTTAACAAGCTCAGCATGTCTGAATGTGGTGTGATGACAGGTCTGTATGTGGATGCCTATTCCTTCCGTCACAGGTCTGTCGGTCCCCACGCATGGCTGAATTTATGATTTCTTCATCTGTTTGATCCAAAAAAAGAATATATAAGATACGATGCATACAACCATCAGGTATTTCAGTCTTTCTGAAGCAATTTTCTTTCTAGGGAATGATTCGATCACATCTGTCATGGCGTATTGGAGGAGATTTTTGTTTTTCCAATACGGAGGGCAGATTACGTCATGTATGTTTCCTGAAGAGTGAACGCTGCACCCTGTGGCTCAGCCGGTCGAGTGACAGATAGACAAGTGGTGTCGTATAGAGTGTCAGAAGCTGGCTGAGGCAGAGCCCCCCCAGGATGGCGAGGCCAAGGGGCTGGCGCATTTCACTGCCATAATCACCACCGACAAGCAGTGGAACGGCTCCGAGGGCAGCGGCTGCCGTTGTCATGAGGATAGGGCGGAAACGCAGATGGCTGGCTGTGAGAATGGCTTCCTCTGCCGTCTTGCCCTGATGGCGGGCATGGGTGGCAAAGTCGATCAGCATGATGGCATTTTTCTTGACGATGCCGATGAGCAGAATGACGCCGATCAGGGTCAGAAGTGAAAAAGGCTGCCCGAACAGATCAACGGTCAACAGAGCCCCCACACCGGCAGAAGGCAGTGTGGAGAGAATCGTGAGTGGGTGGATCAGGCTTTCATACAGGATGCCCAGCACGACATAGACGGCTACCAGTGCTGTGAGGATCAGGAGTGGCTCCCGGCTGACGGATTTTTTCAGACTGGCGGCGTTGCCGGTGAATCCCCCCTGTATGGTGTGGGGAAGGTGAAGGCGGACCATGGTGTCTTCCACCGCCTGTATGGCGGGGCCCAGGCTGGCCCCCGGTGCCAGATTGAAGGAGATGGTCGTGGCGACAAATTGGCCTTGATGGTTGACAGCAAGCGGCGCATTGACTGCTTTCAGCGGTCCGAGCAATGGCAGGGGGACCATGGTTTCGCTGCTGGTGGTAACAGCCGAACCATTGGAGGCTGATCGGCCACCGGCCAGAGCATTGGCCACGGAATTCAGATAGGAAAGCTGGCTCTGCGACATGGTGGCAGGGCGGCTGCTGGCCCGGACACGGATGTTGTTGGACGCATAGGCCCCGTTGGCCGTTCCCCCTGTAACACTGACACGCATCTGTTCCAGAAAAGCGGGATCGGCCCAGAAAACGGGCGCAGCTTCCATGATGACACGGTACTGGTTGAGGGGCTCATAGATGATGGAGGCAGCCCGCTGGCCAAAGGCGTCGTACAGGGCGTTGCTGACAAGCTGTGGTGTGATGCTGTAGCGGGCCTCCATGTCCCGGTTGATGGCCAGCGTGATGCCACGGCCACCCTCCTCCACGTCGGAGGTCACGTCCGAGAGCAGGGGCAGGTGGGAGAGCGCTGTCACGACCCGGGGTGTCCATTGATACAGCTCCTCCGCAGAGTCGCCCTGAAGGCTGTATTGATAAGCGCCGTCTGTTGATCGTGCCCCCCCGCCGATCATGCTGGGCAGGCGCAACCTGATGGAAAAACCGGCCCTGTGTCGGAATATGTGATTCAGCCGGCTGACCGTGGCGGAAATATCATCGTTCCGTTCGGCTTTTGGCTTCAGCGTGACGAAGAGATTCACGGAGTTGGCGGAACGCTTGCCCGGCCCCCCAATGACACTGACGACATCCGGGTCCTTTGCCAGCCGCTTTTCCACCCGGATGGTCAGGGCCTGCAAGGCATGGAAGGAAATGTCCTGGTCAGCTACCAGCCGTCCCATGAGCATGCTTTCATCCTGCTGGGGAAACAGTTCCTTCGGCAGGATGACGAAGAGCCAGCCTGCCAGCAGCAGGCTGAGAGGCAGGGAGAGCAGTACGGGTACGGGATGGCGCATGATGGCATGGAGTGACCTCATGTAGCCTGCTGTCAGCATCCGGAAGCCATCATCCAGCCTGGCCCCACACCAGCGCAGGCCTCGCCGGACCAGACTGGGGCGGTATCTGTCCCCCGGGGCGAGCAGCAGGGCCCCGAGCATGGGGGTCAGGCTGAGGGAGAGCAGCATGGAGACGCAGAGTGCCAGAATGATCGTCATGGCAAATTCGTGGAAGAACAGGCCGGATACCCCTTCCATGAGCAGGATGGGCACAAACACGACGATCAGCGACAGTGTGATGGAAATGACGGTGAAAATGACTTCTCCGGTGCCTTCTATGGCAGCCTGCTGGGCTGTCTTGCCCATTTCCCGGTGGCGGGTGATGTTTTCCAGCACGACGATGGCATCATCCACCACAAAGCCGGTCACGATAGTCAGGGCCATGAGCGACATGATGTCGAGCTGATAACCAAGGAGATCCATCAGGGCGAATGTGGTGACGATGGAGGCGGGAACAGTAATGGCCGGGATGAGGACGGCAATACCGTCCCGCAGGAAGAGCAGCACCACGAACACGACCAGAATGACGGACAGGATGAGCGTGCGCTGCGTATCGGCCAGAGAGGCCCGGATGGTGATGGACCTGTCCAGCTGGAGGTCCAGTTTCGTATTGCCCGGCAGGGCCGTGCGCAGCTGGGGCAGGCGGGCTTTCAGTTCATCGGTTGTTCTGATGACATTGGCCCCGCTCTGGGGATAGACGGTACAGATGATGTCCGGCTCACCGTTGACATAACCGGCCTGTCGGAGGTCCTCTGCACTGTCCACGACATCAGCCACGTCGGAGAGACGCACAGGCTGGCCGTTGCGGTAGGCGATGATGAGAGACCGGTAGGCACTTGCTTTCGTGGCCTGGTCGTTGGTGGCAAGGATGAGGCGCTGCCCCTGAAGCTCTATGAAGCCCTTTGGTGTATGGGCGTTGGCGGAGGTCAGGGCGGCCCGGATGTCCTCAAAGCCGATGCCGTAACGGAAGAGGCGCAGGGGGTTGATTTCCACCCGGACAGCAGGCAGCGCACTGCCATGGATGTCCACATTGCCTACCCCTTCGACCTGGCTGAGGCCGGGCATGATGACATTGTTGGCAAAATCATAGAGCTGCTGCGGCGTGCGGGTGGGTGAAGTCAACGAAAGGACCATGATGGGCGGCCCGTTTGCGTTGGCCTTCATGTAGCTCGGGTCGCTGCGCAGGGTGGTGGGCAGGTCCTGCCGGGCGGCCCGCAGGGCGGACTGTACATCCCGGGCAGCCCCGTCAATGTCCCGGGACAGATCGAACTGGAGAAGAATCCGGGTCTGGTTCACGGTGGACTGGGAGGTGATCTCCCGGATTCCAGCGATGGCGCCAAGGTGGCGCTCCAGTGGTTCGGCAATCGTGCTGGCGATTTCGGAGGGAGACCCGCCCGGCTGGTTGGCAATGACCATGACAACCGGAAAATCGACATCAGGCAGGTCGGAGACAGGCAGGTTCACATAGCCGATGCAGCCTGCAAGGAACATGGCCAGTGTCATGAGGATGGTGCCGACAGGCCGGGTGACGAAGAGGCGGATCAGACTCACGGTGTATCGGCAGGCAGGCCGCTGTCATCGGCTGAGGTCCGGAAGAAGCGCTTCACCCTCAGGCTGCACTGGTTCATGAAGAGATAGATGACAGGTGTGGTGAAAAGGGTGAGAAGCTGGGACAGCATCAGCCCGAAGACGATGGCCACGCCCAGTGGGCGGCGCAGCTCCGCCCCTGTCCCGACACTGAGAAGTAACGGCAGCGCCCCAAAGAGGGCAGCAAGGGTTGTCATGAGGATGGGGCGGAAGCGCAGCAGGGCGGCCTGGCGTATGGCTTCGGGAGGTGCCAGCCCGTCCTGACGTTCGGCCTGGAGGGCGAAGTCGATCATCATGATGGCGTTCTTCTTCACGATGCCGATGAGCAGCACGATGCCGATGATGCCCATGATGTCCAGCGGCATACCGAATGCGTACAGCCCGAGCAGGGCACCGATGGCCGCCGAGGGCAGGGTCGAAAGGATCGTCACGGGGTGGATGAAGCTCTCATACAGCACACCCAGCACGATATAAACGGCCACGATGGCAGCAACGACCAGCCCCAGCTCATTGGTCAGGGAATTCCGGAAGGCGGCTGCTGTCCCCTGGAAGGCTGTCTGGAATGTGGCGGGCAGGCCTATCTTCTGGCGGATATGGTCAATGGCTGTCGTGGCCTCCCCCAGCGCATGATGCGGTGCGACATTGAAGGAGATCGTCGTGGCGGGGAACTGCCCGTAATGGGTGATGAGCAGGGGAGACACGATGCGGGAAAGGCTCGTGACCTGGAGGAGCGGGACTAGTCCCGATGTGGGCTGGCGGCTGGGGCCGCTCGTGCTGCCTCCGGCCTCCGAAGAGATGCCGGGCAGATAGAGCTGGGAGAGGCTGCTTTCATGTTTCTGGAAGCGTGGGTCTGTCTCCAGAATCACGCGGTACTGGTTGGACTGCGTGTAGATTGTGGACACCTGCCGCTGGCCGAAACTGTCATAGAGCAGGTTGTCAACCGTCTGCGGGGTGATGGAGTAGCGGGCACCGTTGGTCCGGTCCAGCGTCAGCATGGCGGTCAGACCATCCGCCTGAAGGTCGGAGGTGACCCCTCCCAGAGAGGGTTCATGTTTCAGCGCATCAAGGAAGCGGGGTACCCAGAGGGAGAAGTCATCATAATCGGGTGTTTCCAGTAGGAACTGGTACTGCATGGCCGAAACGGATGATTCCAGTGAGAGGTCCTGTACGGGTTGGGTATAAAGGTGAACTCCCGGCAGGGCCGTGGCGGCTTTTTCCAGTCCGGCCTGTATCTCTGCCAGTGAGTGGGTCCGCATCTCTTTGGGCTTGAGATTGATGAGGAAACGGCCGGAATTGAGTGTCATGTTCTGGCCGTCAATCCCGATGAAGGAGGAGAGGCTGACAATATCCGGGTTCTGGAGGAGGAGCGCTCCCAGTTCGGCCTGCTTTTTCTTCATGCCTTCAAAAGAGATGTTGGCTGGCATGATGGAAATACCCTGGATCACTCCCGTATCCTGCGGGGGGAAAAAGCCTTTCGGGATGGACCAGGCCAGCAGGCCGGTCATGATGAGGCTGGCGAGCGTGGTGAGCAGTGTCAGGGGCTGGTGCCGCAGGACGATGCCGAGAGCATGGTCATAATGGCGGATACACCAGTCCATCATCTGGCCGGTTTTTCGGGCGAACATGGCCAGACGACCTTCACGGCGGGTATGGCCATGTCTGGTGGGGCCATGCTCGCTCAGCATCCGGGCGCACATCATGGGCACGAGCGTGATGGAGACCAGGGCCGAGATGGTGATGGTGATGGCCAGCGTCATGGCGAATTCGTGGAAGAGACGGCCTACCACGTCACTCATGAAGAGCAGGGGAATGAGGACGGCGATCAGGGAGACGGTCAGGGAGATGATGGTGAAACCGATTTCCTTTGCGCCCTTCAGGGCCGCAGTGTAGCGGTCGTCCCCAGCCTCCACGAAGCGGGAAATGTTCTCGATGACCACGATGGCATCATCCACCACAAAGCCGGAGGCGATGGTGAGGGACATGAGGGACAGATTGTCCAGCGAGAAGCCCAGCATGTACATCGCCGACAGGGTGCCGATCAGCGAGAGGGGGACGGAGAGACCCGGAATGATGGTGGCCGGAACATTGCAGAGAAAGACGAAGATGACCCCCACGACGAGCAGCATGGCCAGAACAAGCTCGAACCCCACATCCTTGACGGACGCCCGGATGGTGGTCGTGCGGTCGGTCAGGGGGATGATGTCGATGCCCGGTGGCAGTTCCTGTTTCAGGCGGGGGAGGATGGCCAGCACATTGTCCGCCACGGCAATGACATTGGCACCGGGCTGCCGCTGGATGTTGAGGATGAGAGCCGGTGTCCTGTTGGCCCAGGCGGCAAGCTGGCTGTTTTCTGCGCCCTCCACCACGCGCCCGACATCACGGAGGCGGATGGGCCCATTGTTCTGATAGGCGATGACCTGGTCCATCAGCTGTTCGACAGACTGTATCTGCCCGTCAATCCGCAGGGAGGTGGCGTGCTGGGGACCATCGAAGGTTCCTGTCGGAGAGTTGACGTTGACTGTGCCGATGATGGTCCGGACCGTATCCAGTGCAATGCCGTAGGAGGTCAGCTTTGGAACATTGATCTGCACCCGGTAGGCCTTGCGGTTGCCTCCAGAGAGCGTCACCAGCCCGACGCCGGAAATCTGGCTGATCTTCTGGACAAGCCGTGTGTTGACGTAATCCTCCACCTCCGGCAGCGGCATGATGCGGGAGGTGATGCCCAGCGTCATGACAGGCGTGTCCGCCGGGTTGACCTTGGCATAGATGGGGGGTGCAGGCAGGTCGCTGGGCAGCAGGGAGCCGACATTGTTGATGGCGGCCTGCACTTCCTGCTCGGCAATGTCCATCTTCATGTTCAGCCCGAAGCGCAACGTGATGACGGAGGCGCCGCCGGAGGACTGTGAGGTCATCTGGTCCAGCCCGGCCATCTGTCCCAGCTGTGTTTCCAGCGGGGCGGTGATGGAGGTGCTCATCACGTCCGGGCTGGCACCGGGATAGAAGGTGGAAACCGTGATGGTGGGATATTCCACTTCCGGCAGGGCCGAGATGGGCAGGAAGTGGTACCCCAGCACACCGGCCAGCATGATGGCCAGCATGAGCAGGCTGGTGGCAACGGGACGTTCGATGAAGATGCGTGAGGGATTCACGGGCTCGGGCTTCCGGTCGGCGGGCAGGAGAGGGGCGTGGGCATCCTTGCAGGCATCAGTGCGGTTGGGTGGTGGCAGGGTTCGGGGAGGAACCGGGCCCGGCAGCAATGGTGACCCTGCTGCCAGGGCGCAGATGGTTGACGCCATCTGTCACGACCTGGTCCCCTTCCTGGAGACCGGAAAGAATGACGGTATGGTGGTCATCGCTATAGCCTGTCTTCACGAGGCGGATGGCCACGGTCATGTCCTGCTGTACGGCATAGACAAAAGCACCGTCAGGGCCTGTCTGTATGGCATTGCCGGGCACGACGAGGGCGTCTTTCAGTGTCTGGACGAGGAGATGGGCATTGACGAACTCATTGGGGAAAAGCCGCTCCGTTTCGTTGGGGAAGATGCCGCGCAGGCGTACGGTCCCCGTAGCCGTATCAATCTGGCTGTCCAGCGCATTGACCGTCCCGGTAGCGAGGCGGCGGGTGTTGTCGCTGCTCCAGGCTTCTACGGTCAGGTTGGGATGGCTGTTCAGCTGGTCCTGCACATCCGGCAGGCTGTTCTGCGGCAGGGTGAAGATGACGGAAATGGGCTGCATCTGGGTCAGGGTTGTCAGCCCGCCGGATTGCCCGACCGTGACATAGTTGCCGGCATCCAGGGCACGGATACCCACCCGGCCATCCACCGGGGCGACGATGTGACAGTACAGGACATTCAGTGCGGCATTGCGGACATTGGCCTCGTCAAAAGCAACCTGCCCTTCAAGCTGCTGGACGGTGAAGGCCTGGTCCTGTGCCAGCATGGCCGATGTGGAGTTCTGCTTTATCAGCTTCTGGTAGCGGGCATTGTCCACACGGGCCTTGGCCAGCTGCGCACGGTCGGCGGCCAGGGTGCCCATGTACTGGTGCAGCGTGGCCTCATAGGGGCGGGGGTCGATCAGTTCCAGCTCATCCCCACGGTGGACGTGCTGCCCTTCCTGATAATAGACCGCCAGTATGTGCCCGCTGACACGGGGTGTGATGGTGACGTTGGTGATGGGGACAACTGTACCGAGCAGCTGGAGAATGACCGGCACATCGGCCCGGTGGACAGCCTCCACGGCTACGGCCTGGGCGACGTCGCCATGGGCCATGGTGGTCTGCCCACCACCGGCATGAGGACGCAGGACAAGGAAAAGCAGGATGGCGACCAGGGCAGCCCCGATGATCCACCATTTTTTCCCCCTGCCGGGCTGCCGGGTTTCTGAAGCTGGGGCGGCGCTCATGGTCGCAGGGCACTCCTGTAGGCTGGGGAAACGGTGCATGACATGCACATCATCGACATTATGTCAGAAAGTCCGGCGCATATTAAAGATGATTGGCCAGAATTGCACCTAAACATTCGGCAGTCACAAAAATACCTTCCTCCTGAGGGAGGAGGACGGCTGTCCCCCTCTTGAAGAAAATCCATGAGGGTTACATATCTGCGGGGTGGCCCCGTCATGCAGTGCACTGGGGCCCACAGGTGAAACGGTGCATGGAAATGCATGGCGCTGATTGGGAGTGATGGAATGGTTGATACAACGTCGATGAAGGCCGAGGGTTTCGTGCAGGAAGCCAAAGGTCGGCTGAAGGACACGGTCGGTGCGATCTCTGGTGATGCTGCCATGCAGGCCGGTGGGAAGATTGACCAGCTGGGTGGTCGTGCCAAACATGAATTTGCGGATCTCTACGATGCCAATGAAAGCCGCCTGGAGGCTGTAGCCGCTTTCATTCAGGAGCGTCCTTTCGTTGCCCTGGGGATCGTTTCCCTTGTTGGGCTGGTGATCGGACGCCTCTTCTTCAGGAAGCGTGGCTGAAACAGGGAACAGGAGGCCGGAGAGGGTTCATGCACTGGTATTACGAACGGGATGGTCGGGAGGTTGGGCCAGTATCGCAGAGCGAGATGGTGCGGCTGATCATTCATCGTCATATTCGGCCGCAAACCCTCGTCTGGCATCCGGGTTTCGGGAATGAGTGGCGTCCGGCCAGTAAGGCTGGGCTTGTGTCGCCTTCCGCCGGTGTGCGGCTGTTTGTCACCGTGGGTGGGCGGTCATCCACACGGGACGAAGGAGTGGCGGGAGCGGTGTCGTCCGTCTGGGCCTGGTTGATGCTGGTTCCCGGGCTGGTTGACCTTCTTCTTCTCGTTGTCGGGCAGCGGACACATTGGGCGGTCACGCCGGACCGGCCGGTAACGGGTGTCTGTATTTACGTCATCCTGTTTCTGACGCTGATAAAGGACCGCCAGACCTTGGCCCGGGCTGGGGTGAAACCTCCTTCTTTCTGGTGGTGGCTGTTCTTGCCGGGTTATTTCTGGTGCCGCATGAAAGTGCTGCGCCGTGGGGTGGGGCTGTTTGCTGCCTGCCTTTTCCTGGGGTTCCTGGAAGCCGGAATTCTTCTCTCCAATCCTCCACCGGGTTTTGAACCGCTTCTGAAGCTGAAACAGGCAGAAAAACCGGTTGCTTCGTCCCCTCGTGAGCTTCCCCGGCAGGATGGCCAGGCGTCTCATGGTGATGGAGGGTCCGGGGCATCTTCTGATGGAAGTCCGGACCAGAACGGGCATGTGAAGCTCTGATGGCCAGACGGCTTCTGTCTGTCCGGCCAGCGGGGCATAATTTTTCCTATTGACTCATTTTATTTCAAAAAAGGTCTTTCCTTTCGACTCGGAGTGATTCAGAATCGGCCTCACGTTGATGATGTGCCGTGTGAGGCGAGTGGAAGAAGGACCCGATGCCGGATTACAGCCTGGAAGAACAGTATGACGGGCTTGTAGCCGGTGTGGACGAGGTTGGCCGTGGCCCTCTGGCTGGGCCGGTCGTGGCGGCTGCGGTTGTGTTCCGTGCGCCACCATCTCCTCTGCTGTCCGGACTGCTGGATGACTCAAAAAAGCTGACGGCCCGCCGCCGGGAGAAGGCTTATGCCGCTCTGCTGGAGGATGATACGGTCTGTGCGGCTCTTGGTGCGGCATCCGTCCCGGAGATTGATCGGCTGAATATTGGTCAGGCCTGCCATCTGGCCATGCGGCGGGCCATGGTCCGTCTGGCCGAGGCGTTGGGAGAATGGCCCGCCGTTGCCCTGATTGATGGCAACAGGGCACCATCCCTGCCTTGCCGTGTGGAGACGGTCGTCAAGGGTGACAGCCGGAGTTTGTCCATTGCGGCAGCTTCCATCCTGGCGAAGGTCGTGCGGGACAGGCTGATGACCCGTCTCGCCATGCGCCATGGTAATTATGGTTGGGACCGGAATGCTGGTTATGGCACGGCACATCATCTGACGGGACTGAAAGAAGAGGGGATAACCCTCCATCACAGGCGCAGTTTTGCCCCTGTGAGACAGATGATCGCAGCAAAGGTTCACGCAGCATGAAAGCGGATATGCCCCTGAACAGGATTTTACGCGGGGAATGTGTGGAGGTGATGAAGACACTTCCGGATGCCAGCGTGAACTGCGTGTTTGCTGACCCTCCCTACAACCTTCAGTTGCGGGGAGAGCTTCGTCGCCCGGATGAGAGCGTGGTGGATGGCGTGGATGATGACTGGGACAAATTCACGGGCTATGAGGCTTATGATGAATTTACGCGTGCCTGGCTGGGTGAGGCACGCCGTTTGCTGCACAAGGACGGAACCATCTGGGTGATCGGCTCCTATCACAATATTTTCCGCCTTGGTGCGATCATGCAGGATCTGGGGTTCTGGATTCTTAATGACATCATCTGGCGCAAGTCGAACCCCATGCCCAACTTCCGGGGGCGTCGCTTTACCAATGCCCATGAAACGCTGATCTGGGCTGCCCGGGGGCCGGAGAGCAAATACCGTTTCAACTATCAGGCGATGAAGGCACTCAATGAGGACCTTCAGATGCGGTCGGACTGGTACCTGCCTCTCTGCACGGGGAATGAACGGCTGAAGAATGATCACGGGCTGAAGCTGCACCCGACCCAGAAGCCGGAAAGTCTGCTGCACCGGACCCTGCTGGCCGCAACGGTAGAAGATGATGTGGTGCTGGACCCGTTCTGCGGGACAGGGACTACCCCAGCCGTGGCCAAAAAGCTGGGGCGCCGTTATCTCGCCATTGAGAGGCATCCGGATTACATCAAGGCAGCAGAAGCCCGGCTGGAGCGGGTGGAAGTTCTGCCAGCAGACCAGCTGGAGATCACTCCGGCCAAACGGGAGATGCCCCGCATTCCATTCGGGTCTTTCGTGGAGAATGGCAGCCTGCCCGCCGGTACGGTGGTATATGATCGCCAGAAGCGGCTGAAGGCTCGTGTCTCACCGGATGGAACGCTGGTATCCGGCCAGCATCGGGGATCCATTCACAAGCTGGGGGCCCTGCTGACCAATGCGGCCTCCTGCAATGGCTGGACATTCTGGTATTTTGAACGGGACGGGCAGTTCCTGTCCATTGATACATTGCGGCAGGAGACACATCTGCTGCGCCGAACTGCCTGAAAAACGGCTTTTCAGAGATGTGAAGGGAAGGGACGACGCATGGATTTTCTGGAGACACATACCGGGCTGGTCATTGCCGTCATAGCTTTGGTTTTTGCCATTCTGTTTCATTTCATCATCATGCGCCCGCAGAAGAAGTCCGCTTTTGTCTGTTTCTGTTGGGACCTGCTGATTTTTCTCATCTGTCTGGCGGGCATTTCCATCATCTATTATAGCGCTCTGCCGCTAATGGCTTCATCGTGACCATCCGGCAGCTGCCATGAAAAAAGCCCTTTCCGTCAGACCACGGGAAGGGCTTTTTTCATGATCAGTCATGCTTTGTGAAAACAAAGGAAGAGGCTCAGGGCGCAGTCCGAGGGGCTGGAGCTTTCTGCGGATGGGATGTGCGATGCACGATAGCGTGGGGCCTGCGCTGTGGGGCATGGGCTGTTCCAGTCCGTGCCGGAGGGGCTGCCGGCCCCCCGAAGCCCAGAAAGCCGACCGAGGGGACGGGCTGGCCCGGATTTTCCACAACAGGCGCAGGAGCACGTGCGGCAAGGCTGGCCTGGCCATTGACGGTAATATGGCTGCTGCTCTCATCATGCGTGGCGCTGGTGATGAGCTTGCCATCGGGATTGTAGGTCCGCAGGGAAAGCAGCTGGAACATGATGTCATTGCGGCCAAGGTCTATGGCAAGGTCCAGAGGCGTCTGCTCCAGCACGTTGCGGGCATTGATGTCAGCACCACGGCTGAGGGCCTCTTTGGCGCCGATGAGTGACCCACGGTTGATGGCATCAAACAGGGCGGCTGTCGGGTTGATGTCCATCCGGGCATGGCTGTTGTCGCCGCTGTCCGTCTCTGCGCCGGGCAGGGCCGAAGGTGGCGCTGCACGTCGTGCATCCTTGCGGGCCTCGGCCTGTTTCTGGGCGTCCATGGCTTCCTGCTCGGCCTCGGCTTCATCGGCGGACTGGGCATGGGCCCGGTGTGGCAGAACCATAACGGAGGCAGCCGAAAGACCGATGGCGAAAGCGAGACGGGGCAGGAATGAACTCAATGGACGCATGATCGGGAACAGTGCTTTCTTTTCTACCAGCTACGGGGGACAGGCCGCAGGCATCATGTCAGGCAGTGGCAGGGCCTGTCAATTTCACAGGGTGACGGCACCACAGCATGGACTGCTGTCGTTTTACCGTCCTTCACGCCACCAGCCAAGGCCCATCATGGCAAGAATGAGGATGAGGGCCAGCCATCCTGGCAGAAAAGCCGTGCTGGATCCGCCCGCTGCAAGGGCTGACTGATGCAGGGGCAGCCCTGCCCAGCCTGTTCCATGCAGGGGATGGCCTTCGGCGATCTGTCTGATCTCCGGGATGGTCCCTGTTCCGAGCCAGAACAGGCCACCACCGGAGCGGCTCACGAGGGAGGCCATCCTGGTGGCGGTACTGCGCAGGTCCTGGTCTTCCAGCGGGTTGGTTTCAGGCAGGGCCACGGTTGTGCTCAGCCCGCCCTGCTGGACGGTCCATATCCGGCCATTCTGCTCAGGCCGTGATGGCAGGGGCAGGCTGCCTGTCCAGATACCGTCACGCCCCGGCACGGGGGAGAGGGGAAGGACAGCATGATGGCCATCCGGGTCGATGATGTCAGCCTGAACATTGGCCAGAGGAGCCAGACTGGTGCGGCTGACATGCAGCTGCCCCTGCTCGATATGGGCGTCCAGCTGGTTTTCTTCCAGTTCCGGCTCCTTCATCAGCCAGTGTGAGAGGCGGCGCAGCAGTTCGGCCTGTGGTCCTCCACCTTTTTCTCCACGGGACCAGAGCCAGATCTGGTCTGAGAGAAGCATGGCCACACGCCCCTGTCCCTTCTGGTCCAGCACCAGCAGCGGTGCCCCTGAAGGTGTGGCCAGAAGGGTACGGCCCTGCGTCTGGTCCGTACGGAGTGCCCTGTACCATGGGCCCCATTCTTTGCCCCAGGGGCCCTGTTCCGGCAGGGCCTGCGTGACGGGATGGGACAGCCCGAGGGCGGTCCGTCTGGGGGAGAAGGGCTGTGTCATGATACCCTGTTCAGAGGGGACATGGGCAGGGAGAATGGCGCCGACAGGTGTATCCTGCAATGTGCCCGGCTGTGTCATTTCCGGCCCACCAACCACAAGCAGCCCACCGCCCTTGCGGACATAGCGGGCAATATTTTCCAGATAACTCTCCGGCAGAATGTTCTGGTTGCGGAAGCCATCCAGAATGATGAGGTCGAAGCTGTTGATCTTTTGGGCAAAAAGCTCATGCGTGGGGAAAGGGATCAGGGCGAGGTCGGAGAGGGGGGTATTATCTTCCGTATCGGGGGATCGCAGAATGGTGAAGTGGACCAGATCAACAGATGGATCGGCCTTCAGCAGGGTGCGCCAGACACGGGCCCCCTGATTGGGTACACCGGAAACAAGCAGGACACGCAACCTGTCCCGTACGCCCTGAAGCTGGATGATGGTACTGTTGTTCCGCAGGGAAGCTTCACCCGGCAGGGGGGAGGCCGTGAGCTCCTTCAGGGTAAGCCCGGCATGGGTGACGGGGACATCCAGCTCCACGGGCTGGCCGCTCTTCGTATGGGCGAGGATGTTCGTCTGGCCGTCAGGGCCATGGTCCAGAATATCGACAGGCTGCCCGCCAGGCGTTCCCAGATCATCGACCTGAACACGGATATGGGCCGTCTGGCCGATGATGACATAAGGGGGGGCACTGAGAACCCGTAGCCGCCGGTCCGTTTCCTCCCCTCTGGCGGAAAGCAGGAGATGCAGGGGAATGATGCGGCCTGTCATGTCCTTGAGGGACGGGGGAAGCTGGTCGGGAATGTCGTGATCCATTCCGTCCGTGAGCAGGAAGATGCCTGCCGGATTGTTCAGGGAGAGGGCGGCATGGTCCATGGCGTCGAAAAGGCGTGTGCCCTGGCCATGCCCGCCAGAAACTTCCAGCTCATGGATTGTCAGGTCATGCAGTGCCCGGCCCTGGCGCAGCAGTTGGGCACGAGCCTGCTGGACGAGGGCTTTCCGTTGCCCGATGTCCATGGAAGGGGAAACATCCACCACGAGGAGGGCATCCTGTGGCTGGGTCTGCATGTGGGGGTGTATCTGCCGGGGGTTGGCCAGCCAGAGCAGCCCCAGCAGGATGGCACCCACCCTCCAGAGGACATCCCGCCTTCCGCGCAGGGCACCATAGAGACCAGGGAGCAGGCATAGGCCCGCCAGTGCTGCAAGCAGCCAAGGGGGCAGGAATGGTGCCCAGATGATGGAAGACAGGGCGTCCGTCATGGAGCCTCACTTTCATCAGCGTCATCAGGGCTGTCATCATCCCCGTTCCTGAGACGTTTCAGCATCTCTGGATAATGGCGCTGGTCGTTCTTGTAGTTGCCGGTAAGGGCATAGATGATGGTGTTGAAACCAAAGCGGTAGGCCAGTGTCCGCTGATTTTCGCCATCAGGAATGACGGCGAAAGGGTGCTCCCCATTCTGGTCAATGGCCCAGGCATGGGCCCAGTCTGCATTGCCGATGATGACAGGGCTTACGGTTTCGCTGTCATCATTGTTCCCCTGCCGGGCGACATAGACGGGCTGTCCAGCAATGCGACCGGGAAAATCGTGCAGCAGATAGAAGGTATGGGAGAGGGTGTGCTGGTCGGTCAGTCTGGCAAGCGGTGGGATGGGCAGTCCCTCCATGGCCTGTCTGAGGGCGGTGCGGGTAGCCTGGCCATCCGTACCGTCCATGGCGCTGCCTGCGCCCATCTCATCAATCAGGATCATGCCATTGTGCTGGAGGTAATGGGCAAGCGCTGTTTTCCCGGCTGGAT
Organism: Parasaccharibacter sp. TMW 2.1888; assembly: GCF_023167265.1. NCBI lineage: Bacteria > Pseudomonadati > Pseudomonadota > Alphaproteobacteria > Acetobacterales > Acetobacteraceae > Parasaccharibacter > Parasaccharibacter sp. TMW 2.1888. The sequence goes on along the minus strand of NZ_CP030979.1, from coordinate 399,638 downwards.
CCAGATGGGTGCCGGGTATGACAGGCCAGTAGAGGAGAGGATAGAAGGCCAGATCATCCTGTCCCGGCACGACCCCTACGGGACTGTCCAGATGTGTGGTGCTGCGCTGGTTGAGGAAGTGCGTCAGCCCTTCAAGCCCCTGTTGGACTGCCTCATCCGTGTCTGCGTTACCGGTCTGGATATGGGCCAGACGGATGGCCAGAGCCGCAGGAGGAACAGGAGCCTGCGGGGCCGAGGCTGGTTGCCCCGTCGTAGCGGCCTGCAACTGCGTCACGATGAGCAGCCCGGCTCCCAGGGAAAGAGTGGCGTTGCGGGCCATGCGGAACAGTCCGGCCCGACCGAGGGAGAGGTAGAGGTCCAGCAGGATCAGCCCGAGGGCCAGCAGCATGAGGGGTGGCCAGAGGGGCTGTTCTGGCGTGGCCTGCCCTGCTGCCCTGATCGGACCGAGAGCGGCTTCATCTGCCATAGGGGGCTGATGGTCTGCCAGATTGAGTGGGTGATGCTGGGCAGCCCCTCCGTAGAATCCGGCCTGATGGAGGGCATCGACAGGCTGTTCTGTCGTGCTGGGCAGAGGGCGGATGGCGGGGGATGGCGGTACGAGGGTCTTGTCGAGAGTCAGGACCCGCCATGGCGCCAGGGCGTCCGAGGTGGTGTGATTGGTGCCTGTCTTTGTCTGCATGATGGGAGTACGGGTGATGAGACGTTCCATCATCTGGGGGAAAAGGCCGGAGAGTGGCAGGCTGGACCAGTCTGCCGTCGGGGTGATGTGGAAGAAGACGATCAGGCCGCCGCCTTCCTGCCGGGCAGTTACGAGGGGAGTGCCATCGGTCAGCGTGGCCCAGACATGCCGGGACAGGTCATCCGTGGGCTGGGCCAGAAGCTGACGGGATACGGTGGCGTCTTCGGGGATGGTCAGCCCGGCGAAAGGGGTGTCTGCCGGGAAGGGAGCCAGTTTCTGCGGGCTGCCCCACGACATGGGGCCCCCCAGTTGCCTCATGCCGGAGAGGAGGGGCACGGGCAGAAGAGCAGCGTCATCGTCTTTCATGGTCTGCTGGCTCTGGCGGGCCAGTTCCGGCCCTGCGAAGCGGATCAGGATGCCCCCTTTGCGGACCCAGCCGAGTATGTCGCTCAGCCCCGCATCGGAGAGTGTGCCATCCGTAGCGATGATGATGTCCGGGTGGCGGGGCAGGAGACTGTCCACAGTGCCCTCCTGATAGGGGATGACAGCCTGCAGGGCACGGGTCAGGTAGAAGCCGCTACCTGTCAGCGGTGCATCATCACCATTGATGTGCAGAAGGCCAACCCGGTGCTGGTCCGTCCTGCCGGGTAGAAGCACCATGCCCGCCGGACCGGAAACGGATGGCAGGCTGAAGGCATCGAAATGGTCCGGGTCAGGCAGGGTACGCCAGGTTCCGGTGGGAAGTGGCGTATCGGCCTGGACGGCGAAATGTCCGTCTTTTTCCAGCGTCATGCCCAGCAGGCGGCGTGTCTGCTCCGGGCAGTCGGGGAGTGTTTCCGCCTGTGCCGTCAGCTGGCTTTCCTGCCGGATGGAAAGACGGATGAGGTCGCAGCGGGGCCAGCGTACATCTTCGGTCCGGCGGGCAGGCTGAAGGGCGGCACGCAGGGCCTCATCCCCCGGCTGTGCCAGGCCATTGGAAAGTGCGATGACCGTTGCTCCATGCAGGTCCGGGGCGAGCGCCTGAAGCTGGCGGGCGAGGGTCTGCCGGTCCCCAGGCCATGTGTGGGGAGACAGACCGGCAAGAAACTGTTGCAGGGCAGTGCGGTCACCGGGCTGGAAGGGGCGAGGCATGTGGCCGTCCGCCTCTGGCGTGTTCAGCAGCAGGGTCACCCGCCCGCCGGAGCGGAGTGTGGCTTCTCCCAGAGCGAGGGCATTTTTCCTGCGGTCATCCCAGTGTGGGGTGGCCGCCCAGTCATCATCCAGAATGAGAACCAGTTTCTGCGGGGTCTGCTGGTCCTGTCCGGGGAGATGGAGTGGCCGGGCAAAGGCCAGAACGAGCAGAGCTAGGGCAACCATGCGCAGGAGCAGGAGCCAGAGCGGCGTGCGTGCGGCATCCTGTCGGACAGGCGAGAGCCTGCGGAGCAGGATGAGAGAGGGGAAACGCTGTTGCCGGGGGTGGGGAGGAATGGCCCGGACCAGCCACCACAGGGCAGGCAGGAGGAGCAGGAACAGCAGCAGGTAAGGGGAGAGAAGGATCATGCCCGCCCCCGCAGGAAGGTGTGGCAGTCTGCCAGGATAGGCAGGGCAGGATGGTCGGTGACATGGAGGCGGAAGAAGGGCGCCTGTCCCTTTCCGATTTTTTCAAGCTGGCTGAAATGTTCGGTCAATCGGGCCTGATAGGCCTCATGCAGGCTCTCCGTGGCCGGGAGTGTCAGGTCTGGTTCAGCCTCGCAGCTGGTAAACTGGACAGACCCGCTGAAGGGCAGGCGATGCTCCTGTGGGTCCAGCACGGCCAGCAGGGCGATGCGGCCGGGATGGGTGGCCAGCGGCGCCAGGCAATGCTGCATGGTGGCCTCTTTCCAAAGGAAGTCACTGACGAGCAGCAGAGCTGCATGAGGGGGAACAGCTGTCAGGCTGGGCAGGACCGCATCCCTGCCAGTATCGTCACGGGGAGGAAGCTGCATGAGAGCATGGGCGAGACGGGGCAAGGCCTGATGACCGGAAAAACGGGACCGGAAGCCAGGAATGCCCACATCCTCACCGCCCAGCAGGGCTGCCTGGCCAAGGGCCAGGGCATCAGCCAGAGCGGTGTCATGTTTGCTGGGCAGGCTGTTGGCAGACCGCCAGCGCATGGAGGCAGAGGGGTCAACCCAGATGAAAAGTGGCCGGGGGGCATGCTGCTCCCGCTCCCGAACCCAGAGCAGGTTTGGTTCCGGCGAGCGGGCAGACTGTTTCCAGTCGATCAGGGAGGCTGGTTCTGTTGGCTGATGGGGACGGAACTGCCAGAATTCATGTCCGTCCCCGGCTCTGCGGTTGCCGTGAGGGCCATTGCGCAGCTGCTTTGCCAGCCCTCGGGCTGAGAGAACCAGCTCCGGCAGGGAGACAGGCTGCGGGGCGGCATCACGCCCTTTGCGAGTGCCAAAAAACCGCTGGAAGAAGGAGGGTGAGCTGGCCATGTCCGTACTCTGGGAACCGCCTGGGAGCCCGGCCTAGCCGAGGCGCTTCAGCTGGGCGGCAATGAGCTGCCGGGCATCCACACCCTGCGTCTGGGCGGCGAAGCTGATGCCCAGGCGGTGAGCCAGAACAGGCTCGGCCAGCACACGGACATCTTCCATCGAGGGGGAGAGACGGCCATGCAGCATGGCCCGTGCCCGGCTGGCAATCATCAGGGCCTGGGCAGCACGAGGGCCGGGGCCGTAATCCAGTGACTGACGGACCTCGGCACTGGCTGTTTCATCCTGTGGCCGCAGGCCCCGGACAATGGTCAGGATGGCTTCCACGACCGTTTCCCCGACCGGCAGCGTGCGGACGAGTTTCTGGGTGGCCAGAAGCTCTGCGGTGGAAAAGATGCGTTCAGCCTTCCGTTTCGTGGCCCCTGTGGTCTGGAGCAGCATCCGGCGCTCGGCCTCCCGTGCCGGAAAATCCAGCGGAATACGCATCATGAAACGGTCAAGCTGGGCTTCTGGCAGGGGGTAGGTTCCTTCCTGCTCGATGGGGTTCTGGGTGGCCAGAACATGAAATGGCTTGGGCAGGGGCCATGTTTTGCCACCCTGCGTGACGTGCCCCTCCGCCATGGCCTGAAGCAGGGCGGACTGGGTGCGGGGGCTGGCGCGGTTGATCTCGTCCGCCAGCACCAGCTGCCCGAAGAGGGGGCCGGGCAGGAAGCGGAAATGGCGCCTGCCCTGTTCATCCTGCTCCAGGATTTCTGCCCCGGTGATGTCGGAGGGCATGAGGTCTGGCGTGAACTGGATGCGGCTGTCTTCCAACCCCAGAACATGGGCGCAGGTATTGACCAGCAGCGTCTTCCCCAGCCCCGGCGCCCCGAGCAGCAGTGCATGCCCCCCCCCCAGCAGGGTTGTGAGGACATGCTCGATGACCGTTTCCTGCCCGAGGACGATTCGGCCAATTTCCTGTACGAGCGTTTTCAGCCTGGGGGCCAGCCCATCAAAGGCACGGACCGTGTCATCATGGTGGAACGCCCTGTCCTGGGGGGAGGATGTCGGGCCGGAGGCAGAAGGATGCTGGGTCATTACAGATTCGGAAACAGAGGGTAGGGGGGTTTTAACAGGCCGGGATCATTCCCAACTCTGGGGCAGGCGGTAAGCTACCATGCAAGAGGCCCTTTTAAAAAGAGAGGGGCGCAGGAAAGTGGCACACCATCATGCAGGTCCATCGTGATGGAAGGACGGAAAGGGAGGAGATCATGAGCATCAAGCCTTATGAGAGACCGGTGCCCCCGCTGGAGGGGCCGGATGAGGCCGTGATGTCCGAGGACGAGATGGTCCTGCACCTGCCTTTCCATATCCGGCGGGACGGGACATGGCTGTACCGGGGGACGCCCATCCGGCGCAAGGCCATGCTCTGCCTGTTCGCCTCCTGCCTCGACCGGGACCGCCAGGGACGTTACTGGCTGCGGACGCCGACCGAGGCTGGCGTCATACAGGTGGATGACGTTCCCTTTCTGGCGGTGGAGCTGGATTTCAGGGGCTGCTCGGAAAAGACGCAGACACTGTGCCTGCGGACCAATCTGGATGAGGTCTTCTGCGTGGATGCGGAACATCCCCTTCTGTGTGACTGGGATCGCCCGGCTGATGGAGCGACCGTGCCCTACATCCACATGAGGACCGGAGCAGGAGGGAAGCCCATTCTGGCCCGCATCAGCCGGGCGGTCCTTTTCGAGCTGGCGGCTCTGGCCGTTCCGGGCTGCGTGGGAGGTGAACCCTGCATGGGAGTCTGGAGCCACGGGATGTTCTTCCCGCTGTCCCGCCTGCCGGATGAGACCGTGGACGACCTTGAGGAGCTGTGCGTGTGACCATCAGGACACCATCTCCGGCCGCCCTTCTGGCAGCCCTGTCCGATGTGCCCGGTCACGCCGGGCTGGCCCGTATCTGGCAGGCCCTGCCGGAGGCCCGGCTGGTGGGAGGCTGCGTGCGGGACCTGCTCTGTGGTCGCGACGTGCATGATCTTGACCTGGCCAGCCCGGTTCCACCGGAAGAAGCCCAGCGGCGGCTGGAAGAGGTCGGTGCTAGGGTGATACCGACCGGCCTTGAGCATGGAACCATCACGGCGGTGATTGACCATCACCCTTATGAAATCACCACCCTGCGGCGTGATGTCAGTACCGATGGCCGCCATGCTGTCGTCGCCTGGACGGATGACTGGGAGGAAGATGCGCAGCGGCGGGACTTCACGATCAACGCCATGTCGCTGGATCAGGATGGGCAGCTGCATGATTATTTCGGCGGACTGGATGATCTCCGGGCCGGGAAGGTACGGTTTGTCGGGCAGGCGGCACGGCGCATCGAGGAGGATGCCCTGCGGTGCCTGCGGTTTTTCCGCTTTTTTGCCCGTTATGGCCGTGGCGAACCGGATGGCGAGGCCTGTCAGGCCATCATCCGCTTGCGGGAGACGATGACCCGTCTTTCAGTCGAGCGTGTGGCGATGGAGCTGCTGAAAATCCTGTCAGGCCCGCAGCTTCTGCGGACTCTGGAGCTGATGGAGGAAACGGGCACCCTTGCCGTGCTGCTGCCGCACCATGCGCCCCTGTCTGGTCTGGAGCGTCTTCTGGCCTGTGGTGATCCTGCCGAGCCGCTGCATCGTCTTGCCGTTCTGTATCCACCCGGCGGAGGGGACGGGCAGGGCATGGCGGATGTCGGTGCCCATCTGAAACTCTCCAATGAGAGCCGGGACATGCTGGCCGCTTTTGCCAGATACGGGCCGGAACTGGCGGTCACGCTGGATGATGACGGTATCCGGCGGGTTCTTTTCCAGCAGGACAGGTCCATCCTGCTGCTGCGAAGCTGGCTGGTGCAGGCGCAGGAGCTGGGACGGCCTGATGGGAGCTGGAATGAGTTGCGGCACCGGCTGGAAACCGTGGAGCAGCCCGTTTTCCCTCTGGCGGGGCGGGACCTGATTGCTCTGGGTGTGAAACCGGGGCCGGAAATGGGGCGGTGGCTGAAACAGACGCAGCACTGGTGGCTCACACAGGGTTGCCGTCCCGATGCCGGGGCATGTCGGGACTGGGTGAGCCACCAGCTTTCCCCTTCCTGAGGGGGCTGCTAGAAGGTCTGCATGACACAGCAGACAGGCAGGCACCCTGCGGACAGGGCAGCGTATGAGGCAACCTTCCCCCTGATGCGGAGGCTCTGGCGGGAGGACATTGCCCGGCACCGGCTCATGCTGCTGGCCGTGTTCGTGCTGACGGTCGTCATGGCCCTGCTGACGGCGGCCTATCCGCTCGTCATCAAGCGGGCGATCGACATGTTCACGGCGCATGACCCCCGCATCCTGTATCAGATTCCCCTGCTGGTTGTGGTCGTGACGGGGGCCAAGGCTCTGGCCCAGTATGGGCAGAATGTCTGCGTGCAGGCACTGGTCCTTCAGGTCGTGCGGCGTCTTCAGGAACGTATGTTCACCCATGCCCTGAAGGCGGATGTGGCCCGGATTGAAAGAGAGGCTCCCGCCCGCTGGGCGGCACGCTTCACCACGGATGCCCTCGCCATGAGGGAAGCCCTGACACGTTCGGTCAATGCGCTGGGGGACGTCATCACCATCATCGGGCTTGTCGCCTCCATGATCTGGACGGACTGGGAACTGAGCTTGATTGCGGTCGTGCTGTATCCCCTGGCCATCATTCCCGTGCAGAAGCTCGGGCGGCGGGTGCGCCGGGCCTCCGGCGGGATGCAGGAGCAGGTCGGGGAAGCCTCGGCCCTGCTGACGGAAAGCTTCTCCCTGTCCCGGCAGATACGCATCTACCGGATGGAGGAGCATGAGCATCACCGCATCGGTTCGGCTCTCGACAGGCTGCATGACATGTTCTTCCGTATTGCCAGCAACCGTGCCCGTCTGGATCCGATGCTGGAGGTCATCGGTGGTGTGGCGATCGCTTTCGTGCTGGGGTTTGCGGGCTGGCGTGCCGCCACGGGCGGGGCCACGCTGGGGGACTTCACGGCCTTCATTGCCGCCCTGTTTGCGGCCTCACGTCCTCTGCGTGCCTTGGGGTCGCTCAACACCTCCATGCAGGAAGGACTGGCCGGGCTGGGACGTATCTTTGCCGTGATTGATGAACCGGCCAGCGTGCAGGAACAGCCGGAGGCCCGCCCCCTGCCGGAAGGGCCGGGGCACCTTGTGTTCAGGGATGTATCCTATCGTTTTCAGGATGGGCATCATGCCCTGAAAAATATATCTCTGGATGTGAGGCCGGGGCAGAGCGTGGCTCTGGTCGGGCCGAGCGGGGCAGGGAAATCTACCATGCTGGCTCTGATCCCCCGTCTTTTTGACGTGACGGAAGGGACGATCACGTTGGAGGGGGTGGACATACGGTCCCTCACGCTGGCCAGCCTGCGGGATCATCTGGCCTATGTCAGTCAGGAAACGGCCCTGTTCGACATGAGCGTGCGGGAGAACATCCATCTTGGCCGTCCTTCCGCGACACGGGAGGAGGTGGAGGCACTCTGCCGGATGGCGGCACTGGATTTCGTGCATGATCTGCCGGAAGGGCTGGAAACCATCATCGGTCCCGGTGGGCAGAGGCTCTCGGGTGGGCAGAGACAGCGCATCATGCTGGCCCGTGCCCTGCTGCGTAACCCCCGCCTGCTGCTGCTGGATGAGGCCACGAGTGCGCTGGACTCAGAAAACGAGGCCCGTGTGCAGGAGGCTCTGGCCCAGCTCCGGCAGGGACGGACGACGCTCATCGTGGCGCATCGGCTCTCCACCGTGCAGAGTGCCGATCACATCGTGGTGCTGGATCAGGGCCAGATTGTCGAGACGGGCACCCATGCCCAGCTCATGGCCAGGGCCGGACTTTACGCCCGGCTGGTGAAGGCTCAGGCTCTGGACGCAGCCCGGTAGATGGCAAGAATGTCGGGCAGGAGCCGTTCGTAGACGTCCTTCTTGAAGCCCAGATTGTACCTGCCGCTCAGGACATCCTCCGGTGGCACCCAACGCCATGTGGTGAACTCGATTTCCTCAAACGTGTCCAACCTGATGTCGCTGTCCTGGCCGGTGAAGCGGAAGAGGAACCACTGCTGTTTCTGCCCCCGATACTTCCCGTGCAGGGCCTTGCCGATAAGGTGGTCCGGCAGGTCGTAGAGAAACCAGCCATCCCGCTTACCGATCATGGTGGCGTTGTTTGTGCCAATCTCTTCTTTCATTTCCCGCCAGACGGCCTGTTCCGGCTCTTCGCCCTCATCAATGCCGCCCTGCGGAAACTGCCAGATGTCCCCCGGCAGGTCCGCACGGCGGGCCATGAAGATTTCGCCTTTCCCATTGAAGAGGACGATGCCGACATTGGGGCGGTAGGCCAGTGTTTCACGCAGGGACATGGGCTTATTTCTTCGTCTTTGCTGCACTGTCGTCCTTGGCCTCATCAGGGGCCGTGTCGTGGGACTGTGGCGGCAGTTGTGGATGGGCGAGCAGGGCGGCCTCATGGGCTGCATCAGCCCCGCCAGTCTGGGCATTGATGAAATGCAGGGCCTGCTGGAGCTGGAAGTCCGTTTCCGGCTTCGTGGGGTCGAAGGCAGGCCATTTGGCAGGGGGCAGACGTTCCACGGTCTTGGCGAAAGCGGGCAGGTCCGTCCGTGGGGCCTCCTTGGGCAGTTTGCCATCCGTGTTGGTGATGGTGTGGGCGAGGTCGGCCTCATGGTATGTAAAGAGACTGTCATCATCCCGGCTGGCCAGAACGGGCACATCCGGCGTGATGCCCAGCCCCTGGATGGACCGGCCCGACGGTGTGTAATAACGGGCGGTTGTCAGCCGGATGGCCCCCTGGTCGGCAATGGGGATGATCGTCTGGACGGACCCCTTGCCGAAGGTCCGGTCTCCCATGATGATGGCACGGCGATGGTCCTTCAGCGCACCGGCCACGATCTCGCTGGCAGAGGCCGAGCCGGCGTTGGTCAGGACAATGATGGGCAGGCCGTGGGTGATGTCCTTGCCGACACCATCCCAATGCTGGTTGCCCTCGGGGTGGCGGCCACGGATGGAGACGATCTCTCCATCCTTGATGAAGTCACGGGCCACGGCGATGGCCTGGTCCAGCTTCCCGCCGGGGTCGGAGCGGAGGTCCAGCACGAGGCCGTTCAGTGTCTTGCCGGGCGTCTTGGCGACGGACTGGACCAGCTTGCCGTAAGCCTTGCGCATCTCCTTTTCCAGCGAATCATCAAATTCACTCAGGCGGATATAGCCCGTCTGCCCATAGAGGGCGGAACGGACGATCTGCACATGGATGATCTCCCGTGTCAGGGTCAGGTTCTGCTGCTTGCCAGTTTTGGGGCGCAGGATGGTCAGGGTGATCTGCGTTCCCGGCTTGCCCCGCATCTTGCGGACGGCCTGATCCAGCGTGAGGTTGGCGATGCTCTTGTTGTCCACCATGGTGATGACATCGCCGGACTGGATGCCCGCTTTGGCGGCCGGTGTGCCATCAATGGGGGAGACGACCCGTACATGCCCGGCATCGCCCTGCACCTGTAGCCCAAGCCCACCAAACTGGCCGGACATCTCATCCTGCATGTCCTTGAGCTGCTGGGCATCCATGAAGGAAGAGTGAGGGTCCAGATTGCTGATCATTCCGTCAATGGCATTGCGGATGAGCTTCTTGTTGGGAAGGGGAGAGACATATTCCGAATGGGCAATGTCCATCACCGTGCCCAGCAGTGTCAGCATACGGACGGTTTCAGCATTGTTGCTGTCGCTGCTGTTGGCCGGCGTGTTGCTGTCCTTGTGTGTGATCTCCTGCGCCCAGGCGGGGGGGACGAGTGACGGGCGACTGGCAAAAAAGGCACCAGAGGCAACACCCATGGCTGAACAGGCAAGACCCAGCATAAGGCCAGTGCGGAAGTTCATGGTCGGTCTATTCCTTAACATTTAGAAGACAGGCGGTTCGCTGCGATCAATATGAGAGGGCCCTGGCCCGGAGACATGATGGAGGCAGCTTACAGTGTTTTCGGCACGGGTGAAACTCCCGGCAGGACTCAGCATGGCCTCAGAAGAAATGGGCCGGATCCATGAGCTTTGTTCCCTGCCGCAGCTGTACGAAGAGGAGAGGGTCCCGGGTGGGCATCTGGCCGATCACGCCCCCCTGCTGGACGGACTGGCCGCTCTGTAGCTGGAGCGTGCCAAGACCGGCCAGAACAAGTCGCTGTTTCTGCCCGCAGTCCAGAATCACCATGGGGCCGAAGGAGCGGAAGGCCCCGCTGAAGAGCAGGCGGCCCGTGCAGGGGGCGGTCACAGGGGCGGAAGGAGCCGTCTGGTAGGTCAGCCCCGTGGCGGGGCCAGCCTCGGTAGGCTGTGCCCAGCGTGTGACGATGCGCCCCTGCACAGGGGCCCGTGCAGAGCCCCGCATCAGCCCTTTGCCGGGGTTGAAGCTGCGGTCCTGCTGCTCCACTTCCTGTTCCTTGTGGCGCTGGTGCAGCTTGTGGAACCGGGCCTTCTGGGCCCGCAGGCGGCGGCGTGTTTCAGCTTCCTGCCGGGCCAGGACGGTGATGATGGCTGTCAGGGCCTCCGTGCTCTGGCGGGCCTGTGTCAGTAGAGCCTGCTGCTTTAGCAGGGCCTGCTGGGCCTGTTCCGATTTTATGGCCGCCTGCTCGGCCCGGCTTTCTGCCTCGTTCTGGCTGGTCTGGAGGCGGGTTTCCTGTGCTGTGATGGTACGGCTCTGGTCTGTCAGCCGCATCTGCTCTCTCTGGAGATGGGTCTGCCGCTGGATGTTGTCTGCCATGGCGTCCCGGTTCTGCTGGTGGCGCAGAGCGAGAAGGGCAAAAGGAACTGCAGGGCTGATGGCTGGATTGTCTGGTGGCATAAGAAGGGCGAGTTCTGGCGTGGTGTTCATCTGCTGGAGGGCAGGAAGACGTGTGGCTTCATCCAGAAGAATGGTGTTTTCTTCGGCTTTCAGCTGGTCATTGCCCGTACTGAGCTGGTCCAGCTGAGCTGAAACCTTTGTGAGGTGACGTTCCACGAGCATGTGCTGCCGGGCCAGTCTGGCCTGCTTCTGGCGCAGGCGGGCCAGCTGACGGGCACTGAGATGCGCCTGGGCTTCAGCCTTGCGGGTTTCTTCTTCCTTCTGCTGGAGCAGCTGGGCTTTCTGGGCCAGAAGCTGCTGAAGATTCCGCCGTGCAGCCCGTGCCTTGCGGATGCCAGCCTCCGTGGTGGGAATGGGCGTGTTTGATCCCCACAGAGTACCGGCCTGGTCCGGGGCGGCATGGGCCTGATGCTGGTCGGCAAGGCAGGTCAGCATCAGGCAAGGCAGCAGCCAGCAGAGGGCGAGGGATGTGCTGGTGCGTTTCGGGAGCATGAGCCTGCCTGGGAATCCCTTTCCGGGTGGGATGGTATGGGGCTTGAAAAACACATCTGACAGCATGAGATCAGTCAGGCAGGAATGAGTGACAGGGACATGCGGGACAGATGCGATGATCGGTTTTCGTATGTCTTTTGTGGCGGAGAATGGGCTGTCTGTCCAGCCGGAGGGGCGGGATGGTGCCCCGGAGAGGAGTGGAGATGAAAGACCAGACATCTGAAAAAGCACCCGTCTGTGGCTGTGGGCCGCTCAGTGAAGCGCAGAAGCATGTCCTGCATGGTCATGGAACCGAGCCGCCGGGTTCCAGCCCGCTGAATGGTGAGAAACGGCCCGGTCATTACGACTGTGCCGCCTGCGGGAAGAGGCTGTTCAGCTCGACGGCGAAATATGAGAGCGGATCAGGCTGGCCGTCTTTCTTCCGGGCCGTGCCCGGGGCGGTGGGCGAGCGTGAGGACCGCAGTCTCGGCATGGTGCGGGTGGAGATACATTGCGCAGGCTGTCACGGTCATCTGGGGCATGTCTTCCCTGATGGCCCCCCGCCCACGGGGCTGCGTTACTGCACCAATGGTCTGGCCCTTCATTTCGTCCCGGACGAAGAGGGAGCCTGAACGCAAAAAAGGGAGTGGCCCCGTCTCACACGGGCGGGACCACTCCCTTCTGCTTCAGAGGACGTTCCGGGGGGTCAGTCCCGTTCGACGTGGTAATGGCGGGAGAGTTCCCGCTCGATTTCCAGGGCATGTTCCGTGTCACGGGCTTCGATCATCACCACCAGCTCTGCCGTCTGCACGGAAGGGGCGGCGAAGAGGCGGTGATGGGAGACCTCGATGATGTTGCCACCATAGCTGCCAATCTTCTCGGAGATGGCGGCCAGCAGGCCGGGGCGGTCGGGAATCTGGAAGATCAGCCGCAGGATGCGTCCTTCTCTCAGCAGGGAGCGGAGGATGACATGGGCAAGGATGCGGGCATTGATGTTGCCGCCGGAGATGGGAAAGCCCACCTTCTTGCCCCTGAAGAGGTCATGATTGGCCAGAATGGCGGCCAGTGGCGTGGCTCCGGCCCCTTCGCCCACCTGACGGGCCTTCTCGGCCAGCGTCGTGATGGCACTTTCGACCTGGAGTTCGTTGACGACGAACACGCCATCAAGGTTCCTGCCAATGACATCCAGGCAGTGATGGCCCGGCTGGACGACGGCGATGCCCTCGGCAATGGTTGACCCGCCGGGAACGGAGCGGAGCGGTTCAGGATAGGCTCCCAGTGGGGAATAGCCCTCCACCTGCACGCCATAGAGCTTCGTCTTCGGGCTGAGTTCTTTCAGTACCGTGACGAAACCGGCCATGAGGCCACCTCCACCGATCGGCACCACGATGGCGTCCAGATCGGGCGCATCCTCAATCATTTCCAGAGCGCAGGTGCCTTGTCCGGCGATGACGGCAGGATCATTGAAGGGGTGGATGAGGGTCTGGCCTTCTTCCTGACGGATTTTTTCGGCCGTTTTCACGGCCTCGTCGAAATTCTCGCCAGCCAGAACGACTCTGGCTCCCCAGCTCTGGGTGGCGGCCACCTTGGTGGCGGGGGTGAAACGGGGCATGACGATGGTGGCTTCCACGCCCAGCAGGCTGGCCTGCCGCCCTACGCCCTGGGCATGGTTGCCTGCCGAGACGGTGATGACACCCCGTTTGCGTTCCTCGGGCGTGAGCAGGGCCATGCGGTTGGCCGCTCCACGCTCCTTGAAGGAGCCAATGGCCTGAAGATTTTCCAGCTTGATGATAATCTCTGCTTCCGTCAGCCGGGAAAGGGCCACATTGCTGATCGTGGGTGTACGGGCAATGGTGGCGGCAATGCGCTTCTGGGCGTCTTTGACGTCGTTGAAGGTCAGGCTGGTCTTGGAAGCAGAGTCCGGCATTATTTGTAGATCACTTTCAGAACTTCATAGGTACGGTCCCCGCCCGGTGCCGGGACGGAAACGCTGTCCCCAGCTTCCTTCCCGATGAGGGCTTTGGCAAGGGGGAGGAGATGGAAATGCGGTGCTGCTTGATGTCAGCTTCGTGAGCGCCGACGATCTGGTAGGTGCTTTCCTTGTCGGTTTCCTCATCCACCAGCTCGACCGTGGCACCGAACTGGATGCGGCTGCCGGAGAGGGTCGTGGGGTCGATCACCTCGGCCGTGGAGATCAGGCTCTCCAGCTCCAGCACCCGCCCCTCGATGAAGGACTGACGCTCCCGGGCGGCGTGGTATTCCGCATTCTCGGAGAGGTCCCCGTGGGAGCGGGCTTCTGCAATGGCCCGGATGACGGCGGGGCGTTCCTCTGACTTGAGCTGGCGCAGCTCATCCTCAAGGCGTTTCAGTCCTTGGGCGGTCATGGGGCTTTTCTGCATGGAGGGAATCCTCGCACTGGTACAAAGAGATGAATGGCACACCGCCCCGCCCCCTTCCACATGGAGCGGAAAAGGGCGGGGCGGCATACGCTGTGGCGGACAGGATAACCAGCACGCCATGCGTGCTGCAAGCCTTCTCTTAGAAGGCGCCGTGGAAATAGGATTGCAGCGGCGCCACATCCGGCTCCTTCTGCTTCAGGACAGAGATGGCATAGGTTGCTGCCCGGGCACCGGCGATGGTCGTGTAATGGGGCACGTTCATCGTCAGGGCGGAGCGGCGGATGTCAAAGCTGTCCCGGGCGGACTGGCCACCCTGGGCGGTGTTGATGACCATTTGCACCTCGTTGGAGTGGATGGCATCCACACAGTGTGGGCGACCTTCCAGCACCTTGTTGACACGGGTGACCGGAATACCGGCTTCCTTGAGCCGGTCCGCCGTGCCACGGGTGGCAAGAATGGTGAAGCCCATCTCCACCAGCTTGCGGGCCAGTGGCTGCACATGGGCCTTGTCGCTCTCCCGGACGGAGAGGAAGACGGTGCCTGTCCGGGGGAGTTTCACGCCTGCGGCCAGCTGGGATTTGGCAAAGGCCATCTCGAAGTTGGCATCCAGCCCCATCACCTCACCAGTGGAGCGCATTTCCGGCCCGAGGATCGTATCAACGCCGGAGAAGCGGTTGAAGGGGAAGACCGCTTCCTTGACGGCCACATGTGGGGCGACGGACCGGCCTTCCAGCGGGAACTCGGACAGTCTGGCTCCGGCCATGATCCGGGCCCCGATCTTGGCGACCGGCACACCCGTGGCCTTGGCCACGAAAGGCACCGTGCGGGAGGCACGGGGATTGACCTCCAGAACGAACACCTCGTCATCCTTGATGGCGAACTGCACGTTCATCAGTCCACGGATGCCCAGCTCACGGGCCATGGCTTCGGTCTGGGCCTTCAGCTCCGTCACCAGAGCCGGGGAGAGCGTGTAGGGCGGCAGGGAGCAGGCAGAGTCGCCAGAGTGGATTCCGGCTTCCTCGATATGCTCCATCACCCCGGCGACATAGACATCATGACCATCGGCAATGCAGTCCACGTCGGCCTCGATGGCCTCATTCAGGTAGTGATCCAGCAGGACCGGCCCGGTGGAGACATCCTCACCGGCGGCACGCAGGACGGTGTTGAGGTAATGGGAAAGACCGGCCCTGTCATAGACGATCTCCATTGCACGGCCACCCAGCACGTAGGAGGGACGGGCCACGACCGGATAGCCGACTTCCTCGGCGATCTTCAGGGCCTCGTCGGGGGTGCGGGCGATGCCGTTGCGGGGCTGGCGCAGGCCCAGCTTGCGCAGCATGGCCTGGAAGCGTTCCCGGTCCTCGGCACGGTCGATGGCATCGGCCGGGGTGCCCAGCAGGGTGATGCCCGCTTCCTCCAGCGCACGGGAGAGCTTCAGCGGGGTCTGCCCACCATACTGCACGATGCAGCCCAGAACGGTGCCGTTCGTCATCTCCTTCTTCACGAGGCTGATGACGTCCTCGGCCGTCAGCGGCTCGAAATAGAGGCGGTCGGACGTGTCATAGTCCGTGGAGACGGTTTCCGGGTTGCAGTTGACCATGATCGTCTCGAAACCGGCCTCACGCAGGGCGTAAGCGGCATGGACGCAGCAGTAGTCGAACTCGATGCCCTGACCGATCCGGTTGGGGCCACCGCCGAGGATGACGATTTTCTGTTTGTCCGTCGGGCGGCTCTCACAGTCCGGGATGCCGAAGCCCCCTTCATAGGTGGAATACAGATACGGCGTGTCAGAAGAGAACTCGGCTGCACAGGTGTCGATCCGGCGATAGACGGGCAGCACGTCCAGCTTTGTGCGCAGGGCGACGACGTCCTTCACGCTTTTGCCGCTCAGGCGGGCAAGCTGCTGGTCGGAGAAGCCCTGGGCCTTGATCTGGCGCAGGCTGATGGCGTCATCCGGCAGGCCGTTCGCTTCGATCTCACGTTCCGTCGCAATGATGCCTTCCAGCTGGCGGAGGAACCACGGCTCGAAATGGCAGGCTTCCTGAATGTCCTCCAGTGAGAGACCGGCCCGGAAGGCCTGGGCGGCCATGAGGATGCGCTCCGGCCGTGGCTCGGAGAGGGCGGCACGGTAGGCATCCGGGGAGCCATCGCCGGGGGCTTCCACAGGGTCCAGACCTGTCAGGCCCGTCTCCATGGAGCGCAGGCCCTTCTGGAGGGATTCGGCGAAGCTGCGGCCCACGGCCATCGCCTCACCGACGGATTTCATGGAGGTGGAGAGCAGGGCCGGCGTGCTGGGGAATTTCTCGAAGGTGAAGCGGGGAATCTTCGTGACGACATAGTCGATTGTCGGCTCGAAGCTGGCCGGGATGGTGCCGGTGATGTCGTTCGTCAGCTCATCCAGAGTGTAGCCCACGGCCAGCTTGGCGGCGATCTTGGCGATCGGGAAGCCGGTAGCCTTGGAGGCCAGGGCGGAGGAGCGGGACACGCGGGGGTTCATCTCGATGACGACCATGCGGCCATCCTTCGGATTCACGCCGAACTGCACGTTGGAACCACCCGTCTCCACGCCGATGGCCCGCAGGCAGGCGATGGAGACATCACGCATCCGCTGGTATTCCTTGTCCGTCAGCGTCATGGCCGGGGCCACGGTGATGGAATCCCCGGTATGGACGCCCATCGGGTCGATGTTCTCGATGGAGCAGACGATGATGCAGTTGTCCGCCACGTCACGGACCACTTCCATCTCGTACTCTTTCCAGCCGATGACGGATTCTTCGATCAGCACCTCGGTGGTGGGGGAGGCATCCAGCCCGCTGGCCACGATCTGGGAGAATTCCTCCCGGTTATAGGCGATACCACCGCCGGAGCCGCCCATGGTGAAGGACGGACGGATGATGGCAGGCAGGCCGATATGCTCCAGGGCCGTGCGGGCCTCGTCCAGCGTGTGGGCGATGGCACTGCGGGGGCTTTCCACGCCGATGGCATCCATGGCCTCACGGAACTTCAGGCGGTCCTCGGCACGGTCGATCACGTCAGCCCGTGCGCCGATCAGCTCCACGCCGTGCCTGGTGAGGAAGCCGGACTTGTCCAGCGCCATGGCGGCATTCAGGGCTGTCTGGCCACCCATGGTCGGCAGGACGGCGTCGGGCTTCTCCTTGAGGATGATGCGCTCGACAAATTCCGGCGTGATGGGCTCGATGTAGGTGGCATCAGCCAGACCGGGGTCGGTCATGATGGTGGCCGGGTTGGAGTTCAGGAGGATGACACGGTAGCCTTCCTCCTTCAGGGCCTTGCAGGCCTGTGCGCCGGAATAGTCGAACTCGCAGGCCTGCCCGATGACGATGGGGCCAGCACCGATGATGAGGATGGAGCGGATATCTGTGCGTTTGGGCATGGGTCAGGCTCCTGCCTTGCTGGTTGTGCGGGCTGCGGCGCGGCGGTCCATCACGGCGACAAACCGCTCGAAGAGGTAGAAACTGTCGGTCGGGCCGGGGCTGGCTTCCGGATGATACTGGACGGAGAAGGCTTCCTTCACGGTGGAGGCCAGTCCTTCGTTCGAGCCGTCAAACAGGCTGACATGCGTCACCCTGACGGTATCGGGCAGGGACTTCTCATCCACAGCGAAGCCGTGATTCTGGCTGGTGATTTCCACCCGGCCCGTCGTGAGGTCTTTCACCGGCTGGTTGGCCCCACGGTGGCCACGGTCCAGCTTGTAGGTTGTGCCGCCCAGTGCCCGGGCCAGAAGCTGGTGGCCGAGGCAGATGCCGAAGACCGGAATGTCCGCCTCCATGACGGCCTGGATGGCCGGGACAGCATAGACGGCCGTGGCGGCGGGGTCGGCCGGACCGTTGGAGAGGAAGACGCCTTCCGGCTTCAGGGCGAGGATCTCCTCACCCGTGGCGGTGCCGGGGAGGACATGCACCTCACAGCCAGCGGCAACGAGGCTGCGGAGGATGTTGTCTTTTGCTCCGTAATCCAGAGCCACGACACGGCGTTTCACGGCCCGCTCGGGGCGGGTGTTGTGCCATGTGGTTTTCGTCCAGCTGCGGGCGGGCTGGGCAACCTCCTTCACGAGGTCCATCCCTTCCAGACCGGGCCATTCTGCAGCCTTCTGGCGCAGGGCGGCGAGGTCGAAGCGGCCATCTTTCGGGTAGAAAAGCAGGGCGTTCTGTGGCCCCTTGTCCCGCAGCAGGCGGGTGATGCCCCGTGTGTCCACACCGCTGATGCCGGCCCGCCCGTGGGCTTTCAGCCAGTCCTGCAGTGGCTGGATGGACCGCCAGCTGGCCGGGGCGGTGACATCTTCTTTCACCACGAGGCCGAGGGCCGCCATGGTGGGGGCCTCGTCATCATCCCCGTTGGTGCCGACATTGCCGATATGGGGGAAGGTGAAGGTGATGATCTGTCCGGCGAAGGAGGGGTCTGTCAGTGTTTCCTGATAGCCCGTCATGCCGGTGGAGAAGCAGAGCTCGCCTGCGGCACCGTCATTGAAAGCCCCGAAACCACGGCCCCAGAAATGGGAGCCATCCGCCAGCACGAGGACGGCCGTTGCGCCTTTGGGGGGCATGTCATCGGTAGGGTGGGTCATGGCGGATGTCTCCTCTGACGTCTCGTTCAGGTCGGCCAGGGTGATCCCCGGCACATGAAGCAGGGCAGGCCAGTGTTTTGTGGGTATCATACCAGCCTGCCGCCACTTGCGCACGGCCTCGGTGCTGACACCGGTAAGCTGGGCGATTTCAGCCGCACCGCCTGCTTTCTTGATGAGTGAATCGACGTTCATCTGTCTGCTGCTCTGCCTCGTGCCCTGTCTGTTCTGAACCCGGATGGGCCTGTCCCTTCATAGGGCAGCCAGAGCGTGATGGGAAGTTTTTTCCCATATGGAGGGAGGGTGCCGGAATACAAGCAATGGTGGGAAGTTTTTTCCCGCATCTGTGACTGCTCCCTGTGGACTCCTGCAATATCGACAGGATAGTGCAGGGCTGGTACCTCTTACGCTCCTTTATGGAACTTATAAACTCATCATTAAGAGAGAGAACCATCATGTCACTCCGTACCCGTATCATGGATGATCTCAAGGCAGCCATGAAGGCCGGTCAGTCTGACCGTGTGGCGCAGATCCGTGCCATTTCCGCAAAGATCAAGGACCTTGATGTCGCTGCCCGGGCCAAGAGTGGGGAGGTGAGTGAGGATGATATCCTTCTGGCCCTGCGTTCCATGATCAAGACACGCACGGAGTCTGCGGCCATGTACCATCAGGGCAACCGGCCCGAACTGGCCGCCAAGGAAGAGGCGGAAATCGAGACCATCCGCAACTATCTCCCGGCGGAACTGTCCGAAGATGCCCTGAAAGAAGCCATTGCCGAGGCCGTGAAGGAAACAGGTGCCGAGGGCATGAAGGACATGGGCAAGGTGATGGGTGTGCTGAAAGGTCGCTTCGGTGCGGCACTGGATGCCGGACGGGCCAGCGGTCTCGTCAAGGCCCATCTTGGCTGACGGTTTTTCCGCTTTGCGGACCGGAGTGTGAAAACCCCGCCTGATGAAACAGGCGGGGTTTTCGTGTCAGTGGTAGGAGTGGGAGGCTTCGTTGTTCTTGTGGGCCCGGACACAGGCCAGAACGCCGCTGACGGAGAGCAGGAAGGCAGCAGCTTCCCATATGGTGGGCAGGCGCTGCTCCCAGAGGAAGCCGTAGATCAGCGAGAAGAGCGTTTCGAACAGGATCATCTGCCCGACCATCGTCAGGGGCAGAAGATGGGTCATGCGGTTCCAGAACGCATTGGCGATGGTGGAGGAGAACAGCCCCACACCGCAGGAAATGAGGATGAAGCGTGTCCAGCCGGTCGTGGGCAGGTGCGCCGGCCAGAAGAAGGCGGCTGGCAGGAGAATGACCAGCGACAGGATACCGGCCATGACGCCCGTCAGCAGGTTCCATTCATCGCTCGTGATGTGATCCAGCTTTTTCAGCCAGTCAGAGTTGATGACATTGAACAGTGTCCAGCCCAGCAGGGACCCGATGGCCATCAGCAGGCCGACGGCCTGTAGCAGCGGGCCGGTATGATGCAGGGCGGAGCCGACAAAGAAATTCTGCCAGGAGATGCAGAGGATGCCCGCCGTGCTGAGCAGGATGGACGGGATGAGCTGGCGGAATGTGACAACGGCATTATGGCGACAGATGCCAGCCAGTGTCACCGTGACGGGGATGAAGCCGATGATGAGGGATGGCATGGCTACGCCGCTCAGCTGGATGGCCACGCCCATCATGCTGTAATAGCCCACGCTGCCCAGTATGGCGAGAAGTACGAGCGCCCGGAATGCCTTGAAGGTAAGGTGTGGCAGCAGCGTTTTCAGGCGTGGGAGAAGGATGAGAAGGGAGACAATCCCGAAGGTCAGATAGCGCAGCGTTGCCAGCTGAAAAGGCGTGAACGGGGCGACAAGCTCCGGGGCGAGAAATGTTATCCCCCAGAATGCTCCCGCCATGGCACCATAAGCGGTGCCCATGAGGATGGAACGTGTCATGCAGGCTCATTCTTGAATTGTTAATTATGCGATATGGGCCTGTGTTGTAGGTAATGGTGCCTGCGTCAAGAGGGAAGAATGTTCAGCCGTGCTTCGCCGGACCGTGGGCACGGACGCAGGAGATGACCCCACTGATGGCCAGAACGATGGCGCAGGCCTCCAGAGGCCGGGGAAAACGCTGCTCCCAGAGGAAGCCGTAGAACAGGGAGAAGAGCGTCTCGAACAGGATCATCTGCCCGACCATCGTCAGGGGCAGCAGGCGTGTCATGCTGTTCCAGAACGCATTGGCCACGACCGAGGCCAGCAGGCCCATCCCGCAGGCAACCATGAGGAAATGCGCCCAGCCCGTGGCGGGCAGATGCTGCGGCAGCAGGAAGGCCAGAGGCAGCATGAGCAGGGCGAGAGCCCCGGTGACGAGGCCTGTCAGCAGGTTCCAGTCATTGTGGGTGATGTGGTCAAGCCGCCGTAGCCAGTTGGCGTTCTTGACGACAAAGCCTGTCCAGCTGAGCAGGGCACAGGCCGCCATGAGCAGCCCGGCCAGCTGGACCCAGAGGCCGCCCTGATGCTGGGGAGAGGCATTGTGAAAATTCTGCCAGGCGATGCAGACAATGCCGCCTGCACTGAGCAGCATGGAAGGGACAAGCTGGCGGACATGCAGGGTGGAATCATGCCGCAGTGCTCCCACGAGGGTCACCGTGACAGGGATGAAACCGACGATCAGCGAGGGCATGGCTACGCCACAGAGCTGCACGGCCGTGCTGAGCAGGCTGTAATAGATGATGTTGCCCATCAGGCTGAGCCCCAGCAGGCCCCACCATTCGGCAGTACCCAGATGGGGAAGGAGTGTCTTCAGCTTCGGGGCGAGCAGCAGCAGGGCGATGACCCCATAGGTGACGAACCGGACAGACGCGAGCTGCAATGGTGCGAAGGGGCCGATCAGCTCCGGAGCGAGGAGGGACAGTCCCCACAATGCTCCTGCTGCGGCGCCGCAGGCAATGCCGGTGAAGGTGGAACGTGTCATGAAAAGGCCCGCTCTCTGCTCTGGAATGGAGGGTGTGACCTGTCGTGTGTTGAAGTTTGGGGTTCTTTCGTCAAGGGGGAATCGGGAGCATCTTCCTTTTTGGGGGGGAGAGTGTCACAGTGTGTGCATGGCCATAGACACTGCGTTTCTTGATGAACTGCGCCAGCGGACATCCCTTACATCCCTGTTCGGCCGGCGGAACAAGCTGGTCCGGTCCGGCCGGAACTGGAAGGTCTGCTGCCCCTTTCATGGGGAAAAGACGCCTTCGCTTTACATCTATGATGATCACTATCACTGCTTTGGCTGTGGCGCACATGGTGATGCGATCAGCTACATCATGCAGAGTGAGGGGGCCGGGTTCCGTGAGGCTGTCGAGCGGTTGGCGTCGGAAGCCGGGATGGAGGTTCCGGCTGATGACCCGCGGCAGGTCGAGAAGGCCCGTGTCCGGCAGACCCTGCATGATGTCATGGATGAGGTCCAGGCCATCTATCGCAGCAGGCTCTACCAGCCGGAAGGTCGTGCCGGGCTGGATTACCTGCAGAAGCGTGGCCTGAGTGAAGAGACGCTGGAGCGTTTCGGGCTCGGCTGGTCTGGTGACGGGCGCTCCCTGCTGAAGGCGCTGGAAGGGAAAAACATTACAGCGGCGACGCTGGTTCAGGTCGGGCTGATGCGGACCGATGAAAATGGGCACGCCAAGGGCGAGCTGTTCTTCAACCGGGTCATGTTTCCGATCCGGGACAGGAAGGGGCGGATCATCTCTTTCGGCGGGCGTGTTCTGGGGGATGGCCAGCCCAAATATCTGAATGGGCCAGAGACAGAAATCTTTTCCAAAAGACGGACACTCTTCAATATCGATCTGGCACGGCAGGCCATCCACAAGGGCGCAAAGGCCGTGGTGGTGGAAGGGTACATGGATGTCATTGCCATGGCTCAGGCAGGTTTTGCCGGGGCTGTGGCGCCATTGGGTACGGCTCTGGGCGATGAGCAGCTGGAACTGCTCTGGCGGATGACGGACACGCCCATCATCTGTTTTGATGGTGATGGCGCCGGGCAGCGTGCGGCCCTGCGGTCCTGTGAGGTTGCCCTGCCATTGCTGAAGGTCGGGCGCAGCCTGCGGTTCTGTCGTCTGGATGGTGGAGATGACCCTGATTCCCTTCTCCGGCGGGAGGGCGTACAGGGCATGGAGCGCCGTCTTGCGGCTGCCCGCCCGATGGAAGAAGAGCTGTTCGGCCTGCTGACAGCGCAGGAGCGTGACCCGACGCCCGAGCGGCGGGCGGCCTTGCGGGAGAAACTCAATGCCCTGGCCCGGATGATTCCGGACAAGGTGCTGGCTGGTGAATATCGCAGCACGTTGAACGATATGTTCTTCGCCCGCTATCGCCGTCAGAAGCCGGGATGGGGGAGGCGTGGGCAGCAGGACAGCATGACCGCCTCTGTCATTCCGGTCTCAGCGGAGCGCACCGTAGAGGAGGGCAGTGGTGAACGGCTGAACATTCTCACGGCCATCCTGCTCCAGCATCCGGACATATTGCCGGGTATTGACCGGGAGTATAATGCGCTGGCCCTGTCGGGTTCTCTCGCCGATATCCGTACGGCCCTGTTGAGCTGGGCTGATGAATGTACCGGTGCCCTGACGGCGGAAAGCTGCCGGGAGTGGATGGCCGGGCAGGGGCTGGCAGATGCGGTGGCAGCACTGTGCAGCAGTTCCATGCCCCGGCAGGTGCGGGTGGAGGATGATGAGGACCGCATGCAGGCGGTCATGAAGCTCTGGTGGCATTTCTATGCGCTGGAAAATCTCAGGACACTTCAGGAAACAGTGGAAGAAGAGGTGCGCCGGACAGTGGAGCAGCTTCTGAATTCTTCCTCCGAATCGGATGAGGCAACGAAGCGGACATTACTGGCGGCGATGCAGGCCAAGCAGAACGTGCTGTTTGCCCTACGCCGTGGAGAAAACCCGCAGCTGGAGCCGGAAGACGGCTGAAGTGGCGGATGGACGTTGAGCCCGATGCCCGGGATAAAGCACGCAATCGCAACTTTCTGGTGCCCCGGTCCTTGACTTGGAGGGCTGGATTAACCAATTCCAAGCTGCCCCATTACTGGCTTTCGAGTAAAGTTGACGGAGAGACGCATGGCCACAAAATCAGCCTCTGGATCAGACAGGAATGCACCAGAGCAGGACAGTTCTCCGCTTGATGTGCAGTCCTCGGCCGTCAAGAAGCTGATTGCCAAGGGGCGGTCTGCCGGTCACATCACGTTTGATGAACTGAATGCCATCCTCCCGCAGGACAAGATGTCTTCCGAGCAGATCGAGGACGTCATGGCTGCCCTCTCCGAAATGGGGATACAGGTGGTCGAAAGCGTGGACAAGGAGGAAGAAGAGGGCAGTAGCGAAGACCGTTCTGGCAATGACGACGCCTCGGATGACGAGGCGAATGGTGGTAATGTCGATGCTGTTGCGGCCAGCCGGACGGATGACCCTGTCCGCATGTATCTCCGTGAGATGGGAGCGGTGGAGCTCCTTTCCCGTGAGGGTGAGATTGCCATTGCCAAGCGTATTGAGGCCGGGCGTGGAGAGATGATCGGAGGGCTGTGCCGCAGCCCGCTGACCTTCCAGTCCATCCTGGGCTGGTATGAGCAGCTCAAGAACGAGACGCTGCTCCTGCGTGAGGTGATCGATCTTGAGGCCAGCCAGAGCGACCCTGAATCGCCAGAGGATATGGAAGACCTGACATCCGAGGAAGAGAACGAACCGGATGACGAGTCTGAGGACAGTGATGGAGATGGCAGTGGCAGCGAGGGGAGTGGCCTGTCACTCTCTGCGCTGGAGGAAAAACTCCGCCCGGACATCATGCTGCTGTTTGAAGCCTTCGAGCCACTTTATCAGAAGCTGATAAAGATGCAGAGCCAGCGTCTCAAGGTCCTGCTGGAAGGGCGGTCCCCGTCCGATACGGATGAGAAGAAATATAACAAGCTGCGGACGGAGCTTGTCGCTCTTGTGGAGCGGATGCGCCTGCACAACAATCGTATTGAGGAGCTGGTCCAGTCCCTGAAGGCTCATGTGCAGAAGCTGAATGCCGTTGAGGGGCGGATGCTGCGTCTGGCAGAAACATGCAAGATTCCCCGTGAAGATTTCATGGACCGGTATCGTCATCAGGAGCTGGCGCCGGACTGGATCGAAGGCATCTGCCAGCTTCCCGGCAAAGGCTGGAAGACCCTGACAAGCAAGCACCTCCCCGCCCTTGAGAAAATGCGGGACGAAGTGGCTGCCCTGGCCAAGGAAACTGGCCTGCCGGTGGATGAGTTCCGTCTGGTCTATCAGACCATTTCCCGTGGGGAACGTGATTCCACCCGGGCAAAGAAGGAGATGATTGAGGCCAATCTGCGGCTGGTGATCTCCATTGCCAAGAAATACACCAATCGTGGCCTTCAGTTCCTTGACCTGATCCAGGAAGGGAACATCGGCCTGATGAAGGCGGTAGACAAGTTTGAATATCGCCGTGGCTACAAGTTCTCCACCTATGCGACATGGTGGATCCGTCAGGCGATTACCCGCTCCATTGCCGATCAGGCCAAGACAATCCGTATCCCCGTGCACATGATCGAGACGATCAACAAGCTGGTGCGGACATCCCGGCAGATGCTGCATGAAATTGGCCGTGAGCCCGCCCCGGAAGAACTTGCTGAAAAGCTGGGGATGCCGCTGGAGAAAGTCCGCAAGGTCCTCAAGATCGCCAAGGAGCCGATCTCCCTCGAGACACCGATCGGTGATGAGGAAGACAGCCACCTTGGTGACTTCATTGAGGACAAGACCGCCGTCATTCCGCTGGATGCCGCCATCCAGACGAACCTGCGTGAGGCAACGACCCGTGTTCTGGCCTCTCTGACGCCTCGTGAGGAGCGTGTGCTGCGCATGCGCTTTGGTATCGGCATGAACACCGATCACACGCTGGAGGAAGTGGGCCAGCAGTTCAATGTGACTCGTGAGCGTATCCGCCAGATTGAGGCCAAGGCGCTCCGCAAGCTCAAGCATCCGAGCCGCAGCCGCAAGCTGCGCTCCTTCCTTGATGATTGATCCGCTTTGCCGGTAAGGGCCTCGGGCCCTGCCGGTTCCCCTTGCCTTTGGGCCGTTTTCGTGCTTAAAGGCCGCTTTCCCTGCCGTGCGCTATGGCGGCGCAACGGCTATACCCGGCACTCCTTCGTTGGGGGGAGTGCGGTCAGGCCAGCACTGGGCTGGTCCGGGTTGACCTTATCCGAAGGGAGTTTTCATGCCACTTTATGAGACCGTGCTGATTGCACGTAACGATGTCTCTCAGGCTCAGGTTGAAACCCTGGTCGAGAACATCTCCGGTATTCTTGGCGAGCACGGCGGGACCATCCGCAAGCGTGAGTTCTGGGGTCTGCGTACCCTTGCTTACCGCATCAAGAAGAACCGCAAGGGCCATTATGTCCTGCTGGGGATTGAAGCTCCGGTCGAGGCCATGAACGAGATGAGCCGTCAGATGGGCCTGCATGACGATGTCCTGCGTCTGCTGACACTCCGTGTTGATGAGATCGATGAGACACCGTCCCCGATCCTGTCCCGCAAGGATGATCGTGGTGACCGTGGGTCCCGTGGTGGGGCTCGCAGCGGTGGGCGTTATGAGAGCGGTCGTGGCGGCCGTCGTCATAACGATTCCTCAGAGACGCGCGATCACAACGCGGCTGCAGCGGAGTAAGAAACCATGTCAGACACAAACACGACACCGGCAGTCAACCCTGCCTCCCGCCGTCTGGCTGTTGGGGCACGTCGTCCCTTCTACCGCCGTCGGAAATCCTGCCCGTTCTCCGGTGCGAACGCTCCGAAGATCGACTACAAGGACGTGCGTCTTCTGAGCCGTTTCCTGTCCGAGCGTGGCAAGATCGTTCCCAGCCGCATCACGGCAGTGTCGGCCAAAAAGCAGCGTGAACTGGCGCAGGCGATCAAGCGCGCCCGCTTCCTCGCCCTGCTCCCTTACGTTGTAAACTGAGGAGCACGACATGTCCCAGACATCACTGATTCTGCTTCAGCGTGTGGAAAATCTCGGCCAGATGGGCGACGTCGTCCGTGTGAAGCCGGGTTATGCCCGCAACTTCCTCCTGCCCAAGGGCAAGGCCCTGCGTGCCACGGCTGCAAACCGTGCCCGTTTTGATAACGAGCGCGCCCAGCTGGAAGCCCAGAACATCCGCAAGCGTGAAGAGGCTGAGCGTCTTTCCGAGCGTATGCATGGCCTGAGCGTGACGCTGATCCGTCAGGCTGGTGACAGCGGCAGCCTCTATGGCTCCGTGACACCGCGTGACATCGCTGCTGCCGCTACGGCTGCTGGCCTGACAGTGGCCCGCCAGCAGGTTGTGCTGGATGAGCCGATCAAGGTTCTTGGCCTTGTGGAAGCCCGCATCATCCTGCACCCGGAAGTCTCCATCCAGATCACGGTCAATGTGGCCCGTTCTGAGGAAGAGGCCGAGCGTCAGGCCCGTGGTGAGGCCGTTGGTCATGAAGAGGAAGAGGACAACATCCTCGGTGAGCTTCATGCCGAGCAGGCTGCTGAAGAGGCTGCGGCTGAGTCCGCTGCTCTGGCAGCTGAAGGCGAAGTTGCTGAAGGCGCTGGTCACGAGGGCTGATCTTCGATCATTCCTTTCGGACATCGTCCAGAAGAACCCGGCAGGCAAGGCGCCTGCCGGGTTTTTTCTTTTTGGGGGCGGGAAGAAAGTGACGCCTTTCAGCTGATGACGTTTTTCCAGTATGCTGGGGGGCTTGCCATATTGCTGGACTATGCCAAAGTCTGAAAAAGCAGTTGAAGCAGGGGGTTGGTAGCAACAGACCTGTTTCGTTCCGAATCAGGATGGAATAACGCATGAAATCGGTTCTTGATGCTCTGCTGAAGCGCTTCATTTATTTTGGTAGCCTGTCCGTGACCTATAGCGACGGCACGGTGCGACAGTATCAGGGAGAAAGGCCGGGGCGCAGGGCTGCTGTCCGGATCCTTACAGCCGCAGCGGAGAGGGCACTGGCTCTCAAACCGGCGCTTGCCTTTGGTGAAGAATATATGAACGGCACGGTCGTGCCTGATGGCTGTTCGCTGGAGGACGTCCTGTGGGTCATCATACCCAATGTGGAGCGTGGAGGGCTGTTGAGTGAGGATATCAGCGGCAGGCTGCGTTATGTCAGCCGTGTGCTGCGCCCTCTGAACTCGCTCAAGCGTTCCCGCAGCAATGTCGCTCATCATTATGACCTCAATGGCAGCCTGTATGAGCTGTTTCTCGATAAGGACAGACAGTATTCCTGCGCCTATTTCGAGCATGATGGCATGTCGCTTGATGATGCTCAGCGTGCCAAGAAGCGGCACATTGCTGCCAAGCTGAACCTGAATCAGCCGGGGCTGGAGGTTCTGGATATTGGCTGTGGCTGGGGTGGCATGGCCCTGACGCTTGCCCGGGATTACGGTGCAAAGGTGACGGGTATTACCCTGTCCGTTGAACAGCTTCAGGTGGCCCGTAAGAGGGCACAGGATGAGAAGCTGGATCATCTTGTGTCATTTGAGCTGCTGGATTACCGGACGCTGAAAAAGCAGTTCGACCGTATCGTGTCTGTCGGCATGTTCGAGCATGTCGGGGTGCGGCAGTATGAGACCTTCTTCAACCACATCAAGCGGCTTCTGAAACCGGATGGCGTGGCGGTCATTCATTCCATCGGGCGGATGGATGGGCCGGGCATGACCAATCCGTGGATTTCGAAATATATTTTCCCCGGCGGTTATTCTCCGGCCCTGAGCGAGACACTGGCTGCACTGGAACAGATAGGTCTGTGGTTGACGGATTGCGAGGTCTGGCGCCTGCATTACGCCAAGACACTGGCACACTGGCGGAAGCGTTTTGATGGGAACAGGGAAAAGATACGGGCCCTGTATGATGACCGTTTCGTGCGGATGTTCGAGCTTTATCTGCTGGCCAGTGAGCTGGCCTTCCGTATTCAGGGGCATATGAACTTCCAGCTTCAGATCACCCGGGGCATTGAAGCAGTACCGTTGACTCGTGATTACATGTTTGAGGCTGAAAATGCCCAGCGGGAAAAAGCCAGAGCGAAGACGGGAGGTTGAGCCTGTCCATAGGTCCGTGAAGAAGAAAGCCCCCCAGATAAATGATGGGGGGCTTTCTGTTTATGTATCGTTCTGCTTTTGCTGGAGATGACAGCGGGCGAGGCTGTCAAATTCGGCAATGGAGAGCGTCTCTGCCCGTCTGGTCGGGTCGATGCCGGTTTCTTCCAGCAGTATGGCCCCCTTGATGGGTTTTAGCGCAGCCCGCAGCATCTTGCGGCGCTGCCCGAAGGCGGCTGCCGTGACCTGTTCCATGGCCTTGAACAAGGCCGGAGAAGGCTGCTCAGCATGAGGGATGATGAGCGCCACAGCTGAGTGGACCTTGGGTGGTGGTGAGAAGGCCCCCGGTGGCAGGGTCAAGGCGATGGAGCAGTCAGCGCACCATTGTGAAAGAACGGCCAGTCGCCCGTAAGCGGAGGTGCCGGGGGCGGCGCAGACCCGTTCAGCCACCTCTTTCTGGAACATCAGAGCCATGCGGGACCATTGGTCGGCCTGTCGTAGCCAGCCTACAAGAAGAGGGGTGGCGACATTATAGGGCAGATTGGCGATGATCTGTCGGGGGGCGGGGGCGAGCTGGGCCGCATCCAGCTTCAGCGCATCCTGGCGGACGATGTGCAGCTGGTCTGGATAATGGGTCTGAAGCTCTTCAAGGAGAGGCCAGGCCCGTCGGTCAATTTCAACAGCATGAACGCTTCTGGCATTGGATTGCAGCAGGGCCCGGGTCAGCCCCCCCGGCCCGGGACCGATCTCCACGACGTGACTGTCGGTCAGATTGCCGCCCAGAGCGGCAATGCGCATGCAGAGCGTGGGGTCCAGCAGGAAGTGCTGGCCGAGTGTCTTGAGGGCGTCCAGCCCATGCGCCCGGATGCTCTCCCGCAGGGAAGGAAGGGGGGGCAGGGCAGTCTCGGGTGTCATCCGTGGGACAATACGGTTTTGGCGGCCGGACGGAGCTTGATGATGGCGTGGCGGCGCAGGGAACGCTGGAGCTGCTGGGAGGCCTGCTCAACACGTTCATTCATCAGCTGGTCGGCAATCTGGCCGGGTGTCTGCTGTGCCAGATTGCGTTCTTCGCGGGAGCAGACCATGATGAGCGCAATGCCATCCGGTGCCACAAGCGGGCGGGAGACATGCCCCGTGGGGATTTTCTCCACGACCTGCCGCATCTGCGGCGCAAGACGCTCCATGACCTGAAGGCCAGGATTGCTGGGGCGGGTATTGCCCAGGGAGGTGTTCAGGCTCTCCATCTCATTGCAGCTTTTGATGGTCTGGGACGCATGAAGAGCTTTCTGGAGGGAGAGCTTCTGCTGGTCTGTCGGTTCAGCTGGATTCAGGGCAGAGCTGAAGGGGAAGAAAGCCTGTCTCATGCTGAGGAGTGTCCCCATCTGCTTGCCGATGGTCCGGCGGGCATGGACAGTGACAATGGCATAACCGCCGGGAACCTTGATGGGGTTGGAGATGGCATTTTCCGGCATTTTTCTGATGACGGAAAGCACTTCCGGCTCGATGTTGTCTTCCTGCATCCATCCGCGGGAGCCCCCCTGAAGGGCGGACTGGTCCTGTGAGAACTGGGCTGCCACGATGGGAAAGGGAGCTCCGTTGCGCAGCTGTGTGATGATGGTCTTCACAAAGGAGAGTTCCGTCTCATCATGACGGGGATCAATGACAGGGATGAAGATTTCACTGATGAAATATTGCGGGCGGCCTGCTTCATTCTGAAGGGCCTGCTCACGCTGGGTGATCTGGAGGGGGGTCACACGGCTGCGAACGCCGAGGTCTTCCCGGAGAACCTGCATCCAGCCGATCTGGACACGCAGCTGGTCGATCAGGGTCGTCAGGGAGATGCCATCCGCTTTCAGGCGGTTCCGCAAGGCATTTTCCGGCATGCCATTGCGGGCCTCAATGGTGTGGATGGCCTCGGCAATCTGCTCAGGCTCGACATTGATGTGCCGGCCAAGGATTTCCTGCATTTTCAGCCGTTCATCAATCAGCTGGTTGATGAGCTGGCTGCGCATCCGTGCCATGAT
Source organism: Parasaccharibacter sp. TMW 2.1888 (assembly GCF_023167265.1). Lineage (NCBI taxonomy): Bacteria > Pseudomonadati > Pseudomonadota > Alphaproteobacteria > Acetobacterales > Acetobacteraceae > Parasaccharibacter > Parasaccharibacter sp. TMW 2.1888. The sequence continues at coordinate 369,131 of NZ_CP030979.1, read as the reverse complement.
TTCGGGGGTGAGGGGCAGCCCGGTGGAAACGGCAAACAGCCGGGCCCGGTCTTCCACATCACGCTGTGTGAGGATCTGCCCGTTCACGATCGCAATGATCTGGTCTTCTGTCAGGGCAGAGGGAGAACCTGCCTGGTCTGATGGGGTCGCAGCTGCCTGCTTCTGGGCTGGGGCCTGCCCATGGCGGGCGGCCACGGCGCCACCGCCGACCATCAGGGCGGCGCAGGCTGTCAGGGGCAGAAGGGTGGAGCGGGAGAGACGGGAGCAGAAGGACGTGGTCAAGATCATTTTCCGAACGTACCGAGAGATCTGAGTGAAATGCTGAAGCCGACAGACAGTCTGGGGCGCCGTCCCCCAATGCGGGTGTTCTGACGGGAGACATAGAAATTTGTTGTGAGACAGTCGTTAGAGTAGCCGATTACCCCACCATTCGCCACAAATTCCTTACGGGAAATACTGCGCCGTGTGTAGTAGGCGAAATGGACATGTTTCCACCGGCCCGTGACGCCCCCGCTGATCTCGCTTGTCTTGCTGAGATAGGGATTGTTCAGGATTGTGGGGTCCAGATGTCTGAAATGCGGGGTGTAGTAATAGTAATATGATGTTATCGGCTCATAGACATACCCGGCCGACACACGCAGGAAAGGCAGCCCGGCAGAAACGAGGCCCTCCCCGTAATCGAAGCTCCGGCTGTAGGGATTGAAGCGCCCGCGGGCTGTCAGGTCGAAAAAGCGCGACGGTGTCATCTGGATCCGTCCGACAGGGTCGGAGAAGGTGTGCTGGACACCAGAATAGGCAAGATAGGCCGGACCACCACGGGTGGGGTGCTCGATGAAGCTCTCCCCGATCAGCATGTCGATGGAGCGGCCATTCCAGCTCCAGTTCTGATGCAGGCCAACATTGGCCCGCAGGCCACCATCAAGCCGGTCGGTGCCCATGTACCGGTTCAGCGCAAACAGCGTCGTATCGTTGAACTCGTAGGCGAAGCTGTCTTCATTGGGGAGCTGTCTGTGCAGGGCATTACCGGTATTGGGGGCGGCGATCAGCTGCACGATGGGCTCAAGAACCTGCGTGCCATGCCCTTTGGCAAAGGAGCGGAGAAAGGGCCAGCTGACCTTGACAGCCACCGTCGGCTGGGCCTGCCCCCGGACATGGGAGCCTGCATTTTCATAGAGCGGCTGCTCATGCATGCGGGTGGCGTGGTAGAGCATGGAGTCAACACGAGCGGTCAGCACCCATTGCTGTCCCCAACGGTTGGTCCATGGGCGGTCCCACTGGAGGGCAAGCTCGCCACGCTGGTCGTTGGCACCACGCTCGCGCAGGACCACGAAATCGGTCGTGTGGATGCTCAGCCGCCCGCCGAGCCGGTCCGGCTCTCCCTGGAACTCATAGGTGAAGCGGGGCAGGGAATAGGGCAGGTCCCTGTTGTTGATGAGCCCCTGGTTCAGCCCCTGATAGACCTGCGTATCCAGCCGGAGATAGGAGCCGACCCCGAAGCCTTCCAGATAGGCGTTGGAATTGAGCGTGTCGTTGCCATAGCCTGGCAGGCTGTAGTCGCGCATGTAGTTGGCTGAGGTGGCACGATTGGCATTGAAGCCAACCCGCCAGTGCGGAGAGAGATTGAACTCGCCACGGCTGGCGATATAGGCCTGTGCGCCGTGTTCTTTCCCGCCGTTGCTGAGCTCACCAAAGGCGTTGTAGAAGGGCCGTCCCCGCAGGGTGTCATCAGCCACCCCGCCCTCAAAACGGATATAACCGTTGTTCAGGCGGTTGCGGTAGATGGTGGAAAGCTGCGGGCCGGATTTGGTGGAGACCAGCGGTGTGAAGGTGGCGTCCTGATGTCCGTCAATGACCCAGTAATAGGGCAGGCTGAAGACCGTACCCAGATAATGGTCATGGGGTTTGACATTGAAATTCAGCAGGCCACTGTGGCGTTGTGAGCTGGGATCCGTGACAGGCAGATAAGGAAAATAGAAGACCGGCACACCAAGGACATGCAGCCAGGCCCGGTCGAACTCTATGTTCTGGTTGTCCTTGTCCTGCGTCATGCCATGGGCCTTGATGTCCCAGACGGGTGAGCGCTCGGGGTGAGCCGCACAGACGGGACAGGCCGTATAGACGGGGTTGGCGAAATCCGTCACGCGGCTGTTGCTCCGGCGCATGCCGCTGCTGGAGAGTTTGGCCTCATCTGGCATGCGGACATACATGGAGGAGCTGACAGCATCTTTCATGCCGTGGGCCAGCTCGACATGGTCAGCGTAGGCGATGGTCCCGTCAGGCTGTGTCAGGGCTACATGATGGATGGCCCTGATGATGCCTGCTGCCCGGTCGTAGGTGACCGTATCAGCCCGGAGGGTCTGCTCGCCCTGCCAGAGGCGGACATTCCCCTCCAGAATGAGCAGCCCGGTTTTATCGTAGCTTTCATGGTCGGCCAGATACGTCACCGGGTCTGAGCTGGAAACACGCCCATCTGCTGAACTGTCCGTCGTCGGGCTGGAGGGCAGAGTGCGGGCATTCTTCGGGGCTTTTGCCCGGGGAGCTGTGCCCGCCATGGCTGCCGTGCTGTCGGGAGTGGTCTGCGGAGCGGGCTGGGCAGAGGCAGGAATGACCTGAAGCAGGGCCCCCAGGGCTGTCCCTGCAAGGGCCTGGCTAAGCAGTGACCGGGGCTTTCCAGCGCGGAATGGAAAGTCATCAGACAGTGGCATCAGCCATCCTCCAAGTGCAGCAGCAGGGCTGCGGCAAGACACAAACCGGCACCCGCCGGACCCCATGCAGCAGGGAACGGGGGTAGAGCTCCAGACTTTCCCAGCTGCTCGGCTATTTTGGAGACAGCAAAAAGGGCAAAGCCAGCGGTGACACCAACGCCCAGCATGCGCATGATCCCGCCCCGCCCGGCTGGGCGCATGGAAAAACCGGCGGAAACAAGCGTCATGGTGACGGCCAGCATAGGAAGGGCCAGTAGCCCTTGAAAGTGGAGACGATAAGGTATCGTGGAAAAACCGGAATGACGCAACAGTTTAATCACCCCGGGCAATGCCCAGAGGGACAGGGCATCAGCCGGAAGGGTGCGCTGTTTTAAGGTTTCCGCAGTGATTCCGGAGGGGAACAGGCTGTCATTTTTCCATTGTGGGGGATGGCCATCCGAAAGGACAAGAACGCCATGGAGTCTCCACAAGCCATCCGCAAGCAGACCTTCGGAGACTTCCATCCGCTGCTGGAGTGTCATGTCATGACCCAGCCGGAAGATGGTGATGGCCTGCCCGCGCAGGGTCCGGCCCTGCTGCTGGAGTGTGCCGATATGAAAAATGACATCACCATGGGCAGCCGGATTGCCGGGGTCCCGTATCCATAGATCGGAAAAACGGGTTCCGTCATGGTCGTGCTGGCCCCGCAGCCATGTCTTGTCCAGCTGGGCCGCCAGCCCGTAGCTGAAGGAGGAAAGGGGCGACAGCCCGGCACTGACGGCAAGTCCCATCAGCGCGGCACAGAGCGCAGGGCTGGTGAGAACCTGCCAGGCGGATATTCCCGCCGCCCGGGTTACGACAAGTTCGGAAGACCGGGCCAGACGGGAGAAGCAGATCACACCCCCCAGCAATATGGCAAAGGGCAGGATATAGATCACATAATACGGCACATGCAGGGCGGTGATTTCCAGCACGCGCATGAGGCCAGCCTCTGGATGGGCGGCAGCCCGACGGAGGAGGTCGATGAAGTCAAACAGGGAGATCAGTCCGGTCAGGGCCAATAGGGTCAGGCACGTTGTCATGACGAACCGGCGGCCGACATAACGGGCAAGAGTGAAAGAGAAACCGGAATGGACCATGGGGGCGCAGCGCTCTCTGTCGTGTCGGGCTAGCGGGAGGCCGGGGAGGGAACAGGGGCGGCGGACAGCCTGTAACGGCGGGTGGCATCCCACAGCAGAAGCCCTCCCCCGAGGGTAATGGGCAGCAGAACCTCCGTCCATAGCAGGGGCACGAGTGATGGGTCTCTTTCCGCCAGATTCTTGAGCATCAGGGACAGGATCATCAGCCCCACGACGCTCAGGATGGCCACTGTTGGCCGGATGATGTTGCCATGGCGGCTGAAACGCCCCCGCAGCACGCAGAGCAGTCCGATCATGCCGTAGGACAGGCAGGCCAGCGGGCCGGTCAGGCGTGTCCAGCCTTCGATGAGCAGCTTGTTGCGTGCATGGGGGGACAGATCGCCCTGTGGGTGGAAAAGCTGGGACATGGTCAGTTCCGCCACGTCCGGGCTGAGGGCCTGGTCATGTGGGGAGCCGAAATCCAGAGTTTCAAGCTGGAAGAGCAGGGTACTCAGTTCCCCGGTTCGGCGGTTGAGTGTCTGGCGGGAGCCGTTATGCAGGATCAGGCGCAGCGTATTGCCGTGCGGCTCTGCCAGCCCATCCTCGGCAAGGATGGTCACGGGATTGGCCGGAACCCGGTTGTCCTCAATCATGATACCACCAAAACTGTCATCGCTGCGGCGTTCGCGGACATAAACGGTCATGGCTTTCGAGATGGGGGTGAAGACCCCTTCTTCCAGCAGGAAGGCGGCCGCCCGGTTGCGGATTTCCAGCTCATACCGGTGGAAGTGATGATAGGCGAGAGGTGCCCCCCACAGGCTCAATCCATAAGCTGTCAGAGTGGCAAAACCGGCGCAGAGCAGGCCGGGGCAGGCCAGTCGTAGAGGGGACAGACCGGTAGCCTGGAGGATGGTCAGTTCCCGGTCACTGTCCAGCCGCTGATAGACCCAGAGAATGACGAGGAAGCAGGTCACCGGCAGAATGACGGTGATGAAGGAGGGGAGCATCAGCAGGGTCAGATGCAGGAAGGCTGGCAGGGAGAGACCGTGCTGGACGATCATGCCGATGAAATGCAGCGACTGGGTCAGCCATATCAGGGCAGTGGCTCCGCCCGTCAGGGCGGCCAGTCCCAGAAGCAGGTGCTGGAGGATGTAACGTTCCCGCAGGGGGAGGAGCCTTTCGGGTTTTATGAGGCGCCCGCCCCTGCCTGCATGGAGCCGGGCCATGTCAGGTTGGGGGAGCGGCAGAATCCGTCGGGCGGGGAGCGGCCGCCCGTTTCAGCCTGTCTTTCAGGGCACGGCCCAGCCCGGCATCCGGCAGGGGAGCCACGGCTATGCCGGCCAGTCCCTGCCGGCTGGCAGACTGGTCCAGCTGGCGCAGGCTGGCAAACAGGCGGCGGGCAGCTTCTTCCACATTGCCATCGGGGCTGAGATTGAGGGTGAGGCTGGAGGAAACTGTCTCAGCCTGTGTGTCCCCAAAGGTCAGGAAGGCCTCATCGGGTTGGGCGTGGGTAGCATCCAGCCTGACAGGCAGGGACGGTGCATAATGGGATGACAGCTGCCCCGGGGCGTTGGGGTGGCTGGTGCCATCAGCTGCGCCAGCATGGTCGGCCACAATGATGGGACCGCAGATTTCCTGCAACTCTTCCAGCGTCACGCCTCCGGGGCGGCGGAGTATGGGGTGGGACCCGGAGAGGTCCAGCACGGTGCTTTCCAGCCCGACGGCACAGGGCCCCGTGTCCAGCACGGCATCAATCCGGCCTTCCAGCTCGTCCAGAACGTGACGTGCGGTGGAAGGGCTGACCCTGCCGGAACGATTGGCGGAAGGAGCCGCAATGGGAGCCCCGGCCAGGCGGAGCAGGTCTTCCACCGCACGGCCTTTGGGAACACGGACCGCCAGCGTTTCCAACCCTGCGGTGACCGCCTGTGCAATACGGCTCTTCGCATGGCGGGGCAGGATGAGTGTCAGCGGCCCGGGCCAGAAACGCTGGGCCAGACGTCGGGCCATGTCATGCAGGGGAATGGCCATGTCGGCCTCGGCAAAGGCGGCATCAGCTGAAGCGAAATGACTGATGAGGGGATTGAAGGATGGGCGTCCTTTTGCCTTGAAGATACGCTCCACTGTCCGCTGTGAGGTGGCCAGCCCTCCCAGCCCGTAGACCGTTTCCGTCCCGAAGGCGACCAGAGCCCCCTGCCGGAGCAGCCGGGCTGCACGCCGGATACCATCATGGTCCTGGTCGAGCCGTTCTGTGCGGTGATGGGAGGAGGCAGTATGGGGCATGGTGATGATACCGGGTGATGAAGCGGGGAGGGGGAGAGAGTTGGGAGGGGGAAAGGTCAGTCCTGCGAATAGCCGGTGCAGAAGAAGGGGGAGTTGAGCCAGCCCTTTTTGCCGTAGCGCAGTGTCTGGCCTGCATCGTCCAGCAGGTGCCCGCCTGCGGCTTCCAGGATGGCCTGCGGGGCAGCGGTGTCCCATTCCATGGTCGGACCGAAGCGGGGGTAGAAATCAGCCTTGCCCTCGGCAATGAGGATGATCTTGGCGGCAGACCCCATGTGCGTGACGGATTGGACATGCCGCCCGGCCAGCCATTTTTTCAGCAGGGCCTCGGATGTGTGGTGAGATGATGTCAGAACCCGCAGCCCATCCGGTCCCGGCTCTGTCGTTCTGATGGGGTGGCGCTGCGTGCCGATCAGCTGGAAGGCTCCCTGCCCGATACCCCCGCCATACACGCCCTGTCTGGCGGGCAGGGCCACGGCACCCAGCACGGGCCTGTTGTTGCGGATCAGCCCGATATTGATGGTGAAATCTTCCCCTCCGGCGGCGAACCCCCATGTGCCATCAAGGGGATCAATCAGCCAGTAGCTGTTGCCCGCCGGGACATGGATGCCTGCGGCATGTTCCTCTTCCGCAATGGCGGGGATGGCCGGGCAGGCGTCCCGCAGGCGAGCGAGGATGTGGCGCTCCGATGCCTTGTCTGCTTCCGTGACAGGCGAGGAATCGGCCTTGATCTCGGTCTGGAACCCACGGTCACGGATCTCTCTTACGATCCCGGCGGCTTCGGTGGCAATTTCCAGAGCCAGCGTCAGCAGCTCATGGTCGTGTGGGAGGGTCTCGGGGGAAACAGTCATGGCAACAGGTTACCGTATTATGGATCATTCGTCACTTCTCCTCTTCTCTGCTATGATGGGCGGACTGAAAAGAGGAAGTCCCATCCCGTCACGCTCATGTGAGGCTGGTCCGCCAGTCTTGGCCGGGGCTGTGGCTTTCTTTGCAGATGAGGGCAGGGTCCATGCTGTTCCTGCAGAAGGTGGGGCCTGCCAGAAGAATGAAACAGGATGATCATGATCGATATTTCTTTTACAGCAGCAGCCCGCCCGGAAGATGGTAATGGCCTTTCCGCTGTTCTGCTCTGTCATGGAGCGGAGTTTGCACAGGGTGCCGTGTTCCGCCAGCATGATGAGGCCCTGGGCGGTGCCCTGTCCCGTGCTGTTTCCTTGCGGGACTTCTCTGGCAAGGCCGGACAGACTCTCAGCCTGACAGCTCCATCAGCGGCTGTGGCGCAGTTCCACCTTCTGGGCTGCGCCCCGGCGGATGATGAGCCGCAGAGTGCTGGGACGGCGGCCCGGAGTGCCGGGGGTGAGGCTGTGAAACTGCTGAAGGCCAGCGGTGTCGAGGCGCAGGACGCTGCCTTGCTGCTGGAAGCCGGGCAGGCGCCGCTGGCGGCGGAAATCGCCCTGGGTGCCCAGCTGGGCAGCTATCGGTTTGACCGCTACAGAACGGTAAGCAGCAGGACACCGGCCCTTCAGGCACTGCATGTGGTCCTGCCTGATGCTGGACAGCTGGCAGAGGCCCGGGCAGGCTGGAAGGAGCTGGAAGGGCTTGGCAGAAGTGTTTTCCTGACGCGGGACCTCGTCAACGAGCCCGCCAATGTCCTTTTCCCGGAGGAATTTGCACAGCGCATCAAAGAGCTGGAATCTCTGGGGCTGGAGGTCGAGGTGCTGGACCGTGCCCGGATGGAAGAGCTTGGCTTTGGGGCCCTGCTGGGCGTGGCGCAGGGCAGCGAGAAGCCGCCTTTCACCGTCATCATGCGGCATAGGGGGGCTGCCGGGACTGACAGTGCGCCGCTGGCCTTCATCGGCAAGGGTGTGACCTTTGATTCCGGTGGCATTTCCATCAAGCCCGCTGCTGGCATGGATGAAATGAAGATGGACATGGGCGGTGCTGCCGCTGTTGTGGGCGTGATGAGCGCTCTGGCCCGCCGGAAGGCACCGGTCAATGCCGTGGGGGTTGTCGGCCTTGTGGAAAACATGGTTTCCGGGGCGGCCCAACGTCCGGGTGACATCGTGAAAAGCCATAGCGGGCAGACCATCGAGGTGCTGAATACTGATGCGGAAGGGCGTCTCGTTCTGGCGGATCTCCTGTCCTACACACGGCAGACTTTTGAACCGGCCCTGATGGTCAATCTGGCCACGCTGACAGGGGCCATTGTCGTGGCTTTGGGCAGCGATCATGCTGGGCTGTTCAGCAATGATGACCAGCTTGCCAGTGCGTTGGCCCAGGCTGGTGAGGAAAGCGGTGAGACCCTGTGGCGCATGCCGATGGGGGCCTCTTACAATCGCCGGATTGATTCCGACATTGCCGACATGAAGAACATCGGGGGACGGCCGGGCAGTTCCATTCTGGCAGCCGAATTCCTGAAGCGTTTTGTCGGGGATACACCCTGGGCTCATCTGGATATCGCCGGCACAGCGTGGGCAGAGCAGGCTTCTGCCATTACCCCTAAAGGTGCCAGTGGGTTTGGTGTACGGCTGCTGGACCGGTTTGTCCGGTTGCATCAGGAGAGAACGTCCCGGTACTGAGGGATGGAGAGACGGGCAGTCCCCGCAAGGGGGCATGTCCGGGCTGGCCCTTGCTGGTTTCCCCCCTGTGGGAAAGGAAACCGGCAAGGGCTTTTCATGAAAGAGGCATGACATGCAGGAGCCGTCTGATGGGCTGGTCACGCGCAGGGTGTATCCGCCGCAGGACGTGCAGGTGGGGTTCTATCATCTGACACGGACGTCTTTTGAAGCCGCCCTGCCTGCCCTGCTGAACCGGACGCTTGAGGCTGGCGAGCGTGCCGTGATCCGCTGTCAGGATGCCGGGCAGGTCAAGATGCTGGACGAGGCCCTGTGGGCCACGCCTGCCGGTGTCTGGCTGCCACATGGCAGCCGTGCGATGGGTCATGCGGACCGCCAGCCTGTCTGGCTGACAGCGTGTGATGAATTACCCAATGGCGGCGCCTTCCTGTTCCGCATGAATGGGGCCTGGGATGGGGCGCTGACGGGGTTCAGGAGGATTTTCGACCTGTTCAACGGGCATGACGGGGACGCCGTCCAGCAGGCCCGTCTGCGCTGGAAAGAGATGAAACAGGCCGGATACCGCCTGACATACTGGCAGCAGGACGCCAGAGGTTGGAGAAGGGCAGGGTAAAGCCGGACATGTCGTTTCATGACCCTTTCATGGTCTGTCTGCTGGTTTTTATGGCCGTGCTGCTCTGTGGGGAGAGGCATGTCCGCATTTTTGTCAGCGGGCTCTGGCGTTCCGTGCCACTGGCTCTCTGGCGACGGGGTGGCTGCCACATGGCAGGCATGGTCGTGGCCATGCTGGCGCTGGCAGTCTCGCACCATGTGGGGGCGGCGGCCTGTCTGGTGGCCGTGTCGCTCACCCTCATGGGAGGAGGGACCGTTTTTCAGCCCGTCTGGGGGATTCCGGCGCTGGTTGGGTATGGTCTGCTGCCTGATGGGGCAGGGGGCGTGGGGTTGATGGCCGTCTGTCTCTGGGCTGCGGGCCGGGCCGGCAACGATGGGGCGGCCCGTCTGGTCGCCCTGTTCCTGCTGCTGGGGCTGGGGCATGGGTTGGCTGCCCTGCATCCTCTGGGGTGGGTTCTGGCCGCTGTCGGTCTGGCGGGGGTATGTCTTCTGGCCGGGGCGTGGCCGGACCGGCTCTCCCTGTATCGGCACTGTCGGTTGGTGCGGCCCGTGCTTCTGTTGGGCATTGTGGAAATTTCACGCCAACAGGGCATGGACCTTGGGGTGGAGGGTGCCCTTTTTGCGCTTCTGCTGGACCTTGTCTGTCAGTCTCTGGCTGTGATCTGGCACCGGGCGGCCCTGCTGCTGTTGCCAGCTCCGCCGTTGCCGGGATTTGTCGTAGGGTGGGTTGGTCTTCATGCGGCTTTGGGGTTGAGCAGCAGTACGGAAGGATGGACCGTGGTGGGCTGTTTGCTGGGGGTGGCCATCATGGGGCTTGCCTGTGGGGATGGCATGGTGCTGCTGGGTGAAGGTGCGGCCGTCCTGCCAGAGGAGCGCCGCCGGTCCTGGATATGGGGTCTCTTTCTGGCCATGGGGCTGCCTTCGGCCTGTGGCATGGTGGCAGGCTGGATGACGGGCCATGGTGCGGGTTGGGCGGCCTGGTTGTATGGCCTGTCCGGTGGTGATGGCAGTCTGATGGCTCTGCCGCTGTTCTGGGCGGGCCTGCTGCCTCTCTGGTTCTGCCTGTCCCGTGGGCGCTGGCGTGATGGGCCGGATGCTGGCCTGCAACGGGGTGGAGGGAGCAGCCCCATGCTGGGTAGTCTCCAGCCTTACATGCAGGCACAGCCTGTCCGTCCCCGGGGCCTGCGGCGGTGGTTGATGCGGGGGCAGCGGCAGGTTCGCAGTGTTCGTCTTTCCGCAAGGGAGATTCTGTCCCTTCTCCCTGTGCAGGAGCCGGAAGCAGTTTTCTGGCTTGTCTTTCTGGGGGGTGTGCTGGTTGTCATGGGGCTGGCGCAATGATGGGCATGGTTCTGCTTTCTGGCCTTCGTGTTCTGCTGGAGCTGAGCCTTCAGCTGGCCGTGATCCTGCCTCTCCTGCCGGTAATGTTCTGGCTGGGGGAGGATGTTCCGGCCCTGCTGGTTGGCAGGGCTGTGGCACCATTGCGGGAGAGATATGGCCGGATGGCTGCATTCTGGCGGCTGACCCTGCGGCATGGCCTGCCGCTGGAGGATGGGCTGATGCTGGCTCTGGGGCTGCTGGTGCTGCTCTGTCTGGCGGGTTTGTCCATCGTCATGCCGGATGTCGGTGCCGTGATGGGTGCATGGCTGGCGGACCCGTTGCTGATGGGGAGTGTTCTGCTGGCTGGCGCTTTCTGGGCTGTCCCGGGGCCGCTCTGGTGGATGCATGGACGCTGCTGCCTGGTCCTCTGTCTGACAGAAGCTTTCATCGTGCTGGCGGCTCCGGGTGTGACCGGCCTGCGGGGTGTGCAGCAGCTTTTGCTGGCGGCACCGGGGTCCAGTCTGGCTGGGACAGCCCTCTGCTGTGCCGTGGCGCTGGCCCTGACGACCTCCCTGCCGGATCGCCAGACACTGGCTGATGACATGGTGGCGAGGGGCCAGCCTGTTGGCCGGTTGGCACGGGATCAGCGACAGGTGATCGTGGGCGTGTATCATGCTGGCTGGTCGCTGCTTCTGGGGGATCTTCTGCTGCCTGTCCTGTTTGGTCTGGAGGGGCCGGGGGGAGTTCTCGGGCTGTCTGTCAGGTTCGTGGGGGGGAGTGTTCTGGTAGCTCTGGGGCAGATGACAGGCATGAGACGGCATGGACGGTTTGTGGCCCTTCTGCTGGGGCTGGCCGGGTTGATGGCGCTTGCCGGGAGGTTTGCCGTATGATGGCCGGGTTTGCCTGCGCACTGGTATTCGTTCTGCTGAGGCTGGGGCGGGATGGTCGCTGGCTGCCGCTTTATGGCGGGTTCTGCGCCATCATTGCGGGGACATCCGGTACGGGAGGGCTGGCAGGTCTCTGTGCCCTGCTGCTGCCGGTCTTCAATCTGATCCTGTGGGGGCTCGTGCGGCATTTTGCTGTTGGCCAGCAAGGGCGTCTCCTTGCCAGTGGGCGGGGTTTGCTGCCTGTCGTGATGACATTGCTCCTTCAGGTTGTTCTGGCTTTCTTTGGGGCAGGTCTCGGACTGGTGCCGACTTTTGGCATCGGTCTGGTGCTGGCCGGTTTGTGTGCAGCAGCCTGTGGTGTGGCTCTGGCCCAGTTCTGCGGGCTGATCATGGCTGTGGATGGCCTCATGGTGATGGCGGCCATCCTGCCTTCATGGGGGCTGTTCGTGACGGCTGTGGCACTCTGGGCGGTCATGGTGTTCCTGGCACTTGTGCTTCTGCCCCGGCTGGCCTGGTTGCGGGTGGAGGAAGGGTGATGATGCTGGCTGCCGCGTCTTTCTCTTCCGGACTGTTTGCCTCTCCTGTGCTGTTCGGGCTGATGTGCTGGCCGTTTCTGGTGGTCTGGGTCCTGTGGGCTTCACGCCGGCCCGATCAGGCCAGCTTCATGGCACGGCTGGGATTGGGTCTCAGTGGCCTGGCCCTGTTGGGCTGTTCGTCCGGCATGACGTGGGGACAGGAGGTCTGTCTGGCCATGGAGGCCTGTGTACCGGCGCTGCTTTTTGTTCTGCGGGGCAGAACTGAACCGATCACGGGGACGGCGTCCTTCAGGGAAGGGATGAGCGTCTATCTGCCCTTTCTGGTAACAGGTTGCGTGTTTATGGGGCTTCTGCTGCGCCCCCCTCTGGCAGCCCTGTTTTTTGATGGTGCCGGGACTGTCCTGCTGGCCTGGTGGGATGGCCGGGCAACCCGGCGGGCCATGCCTGCCTGGGAGGTGGTCCGTCTGCGGCTGAGTGGCCTGATACTGGCGGGGCTTGGCTTTGCAGTGATGCAGGGAGGGGGTGTGTTTTCCAGCAGCGAGAGTGCAGCCCAGGTTGGGCAGGTTCTGGCGCTGACAGGGTTGTGCATGATGGCGGGGCTGGGGAGTGCCGTGTCCAGCCGGGCAGAGCTGGTCCTGCTGGATGCGGGGCTGCGTTTTGTTCCGCTGTTTCTTATGGCGTTGCTGGCCGTGACCCCTTTCATGCGGCACCTCATGGTGGTGGCTGGACTGCTGGCTCTGGCAGGCACGTTTCTGGGGCGACAGGGCAGTTTTCCACTTCTTTCATGGATGACGGGTTTGGGCGTGCTGGCTGCGGGAACAGGGCAGATGCCATGCCTTCTCCTGCTTTATGGGGGCGCCCTGCTCGCCACGGCCCTGCGGCTGGGATGTGATGGCCTGCTTCTGGGAGGTGTGGCTGCCCTGCCGGTGCAGATGGTCCTGCCCGTCATCATGATCGTACTGGCTGTCATGGCGCCGCTGCTGGGCTGGCCGGCCCTGCTTGGGCTGCTGGCCTGTGTGATGCTGGGATTCCGGCATCTGGAGCTGGAAACCATGCCGCAGGGTGTTCTGGCCGTTTGGCAGCGTGGTGGCTGGGTGATGCGGGGGCTCCTTCTGCTGCTGGTTCTTCTGGTCCTGCTGGCCGTTGCGCTGCTGGTCTGGGGAGGCGTGCTGGTTCCTCCCTTGCCTGACCTGAAAGGACATTGAACATGACGGAAGGATCAGTCGTCCTGCCCGAAGGGGAGCGTGTCGGGCTGTTTCATTACCGTGTGACGGCGGAGGGCTGGCTGCATCTGTTGCAGCAGAATGTCCGGCTGATGTCCCTGCTGGGTTTCTGGGCGGATGAGGAATGGGCCACGGCCCTGTTCCTGTTACAGGGTGAGCAGCCTTTGCTGCTCAGTACAGCGGTGGTGCAGGGGCGTTATCAGGCAGCCTCGCAGTATTTCCCGGCGGCCCAGTGGGGGGAGCGTATGGCCAGGGACCTCTGGGGTGTGGAGGCCTGGTCTGCGTTGGATGATAGTCCGGCTTTGGATGATGGCAGCTGGTCCCTTGCGGCGCCATTGTCTGCCCGTCCCCTGCCTGTCAGCGAGGGGACGGGGCAGCCTTTGCCACGGTGCAGGATTGCGCCCTTCCGTACGGCCATACCGGGCCTGCTGGGTGTGGATTATGTGCTGGCCGACGGTGTGATGCAGCAGGTGGAGGTGCAGATTGCGGCTGGCCATCGTGGTGTCCTGTCCCGTCTGGTCGGGTTGACACCGCAGGAGGCCATGCCGCTGGTGGCCCGGATTTCAGCAGGTGGGTTTGTGGCCCATCCTCTGGCGTTCGTCCGGGCGCTGGAGCAGGCAGAAAATCGCCAGATAGACCCACGGGAGCGGGACAGACGGCTCATTTTGCTGGAGGTGGAACGGCTGGGGCTGCATCTGTTTGATCTGGCGCAGACGGCCCATCAGGCTGGTGCTGGCCTGATGGCGGGCCTGTGCGACCATGCCCGGGAGCATCTTGCGGGCCTCTGTACGGCGCATGGTCTGTCCCGCCGTCTGACAGACAGCATCAGGCTGGAGGGAAGCAGTGGCGTTGATGCGATGATTCCGTTTGTTCAGGCCGTGGTGCAGGGGGTGGCCCCACGGCTGGAGCAGATCAGACAGCTGGCCCGTCTGTCGGATGGACGGTTGAAGACCATAGCCACCGTGCCGACAGAACTGGCGTGGGATTATGCGCTGGGTGGGGTGATTGGCCGGGCCAGTGGGCGGTATCTGGACATGCGCTACATGGATGAGGGTGTCCGCACGCGGGCGATGGGTGGGGCTGGGCGTCATGAAGGGGATGCCTGGGCACGCAGTCGGCAGCGTCTGGCAGAAAGTCAGGAAGCCCTGAAAATCATGGAGTGTATTGTCGCCGATTATGGTGCGGAGAGTGAGCGCCAGGCCATGCCCCGCACTGATGAAGGGCTGGGCGTGGCCGAGGGAGCCCGAGGAGATGTCTGGTACCATGTCGTGCTGAAGGAGGGACGGTTGGCCAGTGTTCAGATACGGGATCCGCTTGTGCCTCTTCTGGCCGTGCTGGGTTCCGTGCTGGAAGGGCATGAGCCGGAACAGCTGGGGCTTGCGCTGGTATCTCTGGGCCTGTCGCCCGCCGGAGTTGCCTTGTGAGATGGCCTGCCTGAAAAGCTCTGGCATCCGTCATGATGTTATATTATAACATATAAAATATGATTTAAGATTCATCATGCGTTGTGTGAGGGGCTGTGCGGTTTATCAGACAGGGCGTTGCCCTCATGCTGGGTGGAGGGCTGGTCTGCCCGGTCCTGACGGTGCTGCCCGCGCAGGCCCAACCGCCAGTGGCGGAGCCTGAGACGGCCGGGACGGTGAAAACCCCCTCAGCACCAGAACATTCTCGAAACAGGGGCAACGGACCAGCACATCAGGCAGCACAGGCCCGTTTCCAGTCTGTCGAGCAGTTGACGGTCACAGGGTCTTACCTTCAGGGTGGGCGGAAGACATCCCCCAATCCCGTGCAGACCATCACGGGGAAGGAGATACAGCGCAGTGCCGTGACGTCTCTGGGGGACTATCTGCAAAGGATGCCTTCCATCGGCTCATCCGGTTCGCCGAACAGCCTGACCAACGGGGGCAAGGGGGCATCCTGCACGGACCTTCGGAATCTGGGGCAGGGGCGGGTGCTTGTGCTGATTGACGGGCACAGGGCGACCCTCAATGCCGGGTCCGAATGTGTGGACCTCAACACCATTCCGTTGCAGCAGATCGAGAAGGTGGAAATTCTCAAGGATGGCGGGTCCGGCCTGTATGGGGCGGATGCCGTGGCGGGGGTCATCAACATCCATCTGCGGCACGACCTCACGGGCAGCAACATCACCATGCGGGGGAGCATTGCGCAGGCCGGGGATGCCCGGGGTGGCGAGGTCTCCGCCTATCACGGCATGAATTTTGATGAGGGGCGGGGCAACGTCACGCTGGCGGGCAGCTACAGCACGACCGGCCCCATCTATAACCGGGACCGCAGCTGGTCAGCCCTGCCACAGAATGACAATCCGGCCACGGGCAGCCCCAGTTACGGGTCGTCCATCATTCCTTCCGGCGTGCTCATCAATCCGCAGACGGGGCAGAAGATGGTGCCGGACGGGCAGGGCGGCTTCCGCCGCTTCACCAGGGACGATCTGTACAATTTTGCCCGCTATTCCACGATCATGAACCGCCATGATGACGGCACGGCCTCTCTTGATGCCCATGAGCGGTTTTCCCGGTTCGTGACGCTCTATGGCACCATGCGATACAGCCATACGCTCGTGGAACGGACCCAGTCGCCAGCGCCGGTGCAGGGGAGTGTCCCGCCATCCACACTGCCGTCTTCATGGCTGCTGCCGGCGGCCAGTCCGTACAATCCGTGGGGGCGGGATGCGTCCATCATCAAGCGGATGGAAGATGTCGGGCCACGGCGCAATCACATCAACACTGATACATGGACCTTCCTGCCCGGCCTGAAAGGACAGCTGGGAGCCGGGTGGGATTATGACCTCTCCTATACCTACGGGCGCAGCCATCTGTCCTCTCACACGCAGGACATGATCAATTACCGCAACCTGCTGGAAACGACAGGGACGAGACAGCTGGATGTGACGGATTCCCGCAGTCCCGTGGTCTATGACCCGGGCATATGCCAGGCGGCGCAGGGCTGCGTGTTGCAGAATCCTTTTGCGCCCTACAGCCAGCAGGCGAAGGATCATGTCCGGTTCACCCAGAAGGACCGGGCCACCTATCAGCTGCGGGACACGATGCTGCGCCTGCGGAACCCGCATCTCTTTGCCCTGCCGTGGATGTATGGCGGGCCGGTCGGGGTGGCGGCAGGCATGGAACATAGGGGGGAGCAGCTGAGCTATCACCCTGATGCCCTCGTGGCGCAGGGGGCGTCCACAGGGGCGGCGGGGGCCTATACGGGCGGTGGGTTCACCGTTTCGGAGGGTTATGGAGAAATCCAGCTTCCCCTGCTGCGGCGTGCGCCACTGGCCCGGGACCTGACGGTTGACCTTCAGGGCCGTGTCTCTTCATACAGTCATTACGGAACACCGCTGAACTGGAAGACCGGCCTGCACTGGGCACCGGTTCAGGATGTGGCCTTCCGGGGGACGCTGGGCACCTCGTTCCGGCAGCCGGGGCTGTATGATGTCTATGGCGGCCAGACATTGAGCTATGCTTCTGCATCCGATCCCTGCGCCCATGTGGGAAGCTATGGCAGCCGTGTGGGAGCGGTGCAGGCACGGTGCCAGAAGGAAGGAATCAACCCGGCCAGCTTCACCTCTTCATTGGTCGGGCAGCTGCCGACCCTCTCCGGTGGCAATCCTCGGCTGGGGCCGGAATATGGACGTACGGCAACGGTCGGCATGGACATCACGCCCCACTCTCTCAGGGCGTTGCGGCTCTCTGTCGATTACTGGCATTACAGCCTGCGGGACATGATCTCGACCCTCAGCACGCAGACGCTTCTGGATGGATGTTACACGGGCAGCGAGCCGGATTTCTGTGGTGCCATCCTGCCCCGTTCCAGCAGCGGGCAGATCACGGCCATCAAGGCCCTGCCGCAGAATGTCGGTGCCCTGAAGACGGATGGTCTGGATTTCAGCCTGCATTACAGCCTGCCCTTGGGCGACAGGGACCAGCTGAGCCTTCATGAAAACACCCAGTATCTTCTGAATTACAGGCAGAAGCTGACCCGCAACGGGAGCTGGCAGGACTATACAGGTCGTCTGCTCTATCTGAATGGCAGTGGCCGACCACGGGAGCAGCATTACATCAGCACGACATGGCGGCATGACCATGTCAGCCTCATCTGGATGACACGCCTCATCAGCGGGATGAGGATGAATGACGGGCACCGTGATCTTGACCCGGCCACATCCGGGCGAACCCACGTGGGAGGAACGATCCTGCATGACGTGACGGTGTCAGGGACGTGGCACCAGTTCCAGCTGATGGGAGGCATCAGCAACCTGTTCAACCGTCGGCCGCCCTTCGTGCCGGATGGGGCCTTCAATACCGCCTTTTCCCAATATTCAGGCTACATTGCCGGAAGAAGTTTCTTTCTCCAGATGGGGGCTGATTTCTAGCCGGGCAGATGACCGTCAGGGGAGCTGGTGCGCTGGTGATGTGGAGCGGCGTTGTTCCTCTGAAGTCCCCATCACTCTGGGCAGGAACGGGCTGGCTGCCGGGACAGGTGACGGTCCGTCCCCGGATGAAGGAAAAGGCCGGGGTGGTGCAGTCGTTCCGGCAGAGGAAAGCCCATGCCTGCTTCAGCAGGCAGAGCGGGTGCAGCCGGTGCAGCATGAAGACGGAGAAGGCGGCCTCTTCATGGTGGTTGTGGCGGAACAGCCGGAACGGACCGCCATAAAGCCGCCCTTTGGAGATGATGGTGAGGCGGGACTGGTAGCATCGGCCATCCACGTCTGTCTCGAATGCGGGGAAGGGATAGGTGGACAGCAGGCGCAGGGCAGTGACGGCATAGGCGGCCCGGCCGATCCGTTTCTTGAGGGCCGTGGAGAGCTGCTGCACCACCCAGCCATCAGGACCGACCCCGACCATCTGGAGGAACAGGGTTGGGCTGGCCTGTCCTTCTGTGGTGAGCCAGCCCGGCCAGAGCGTGCGGGTCTGCCCGCTGGCGATCAGGGTGGCGTTGCGGGCGTCATGGAAGGGGACGCCCAGCTCCAGTGCCAGCACATTGGCTGATCCGACGGGCCAGAGGGCCAGAGGGCAGGGCTGGCCCAGCATGGCGTGGGCAATTTCGGCGATCGTTCCATCCCCTCCACCGGCAATGATGAGGTCCGCTTCTGGCAGGTGGGTTTTCACGATCTCCGCAGCATGGCCCCGGTAGCGGGTTTCCATGACACGCACGTCCAGCCCGGCCTGTTCCAGATGCTTCACGAAGGCGGCCTGCCGCCGGGGAGAGTGATGCCCCGCTGTCGGGTTGATGATGAGCAGTGCTCTGCGGGGATGGGGGTGCAGTGAGGAGGGTGGTAGGTGCAGGTGCATGGCGGGGGAGGGTACTTCACTCTGGGCCGGGACACTATATAGTGCCCGGCATGAACCTTCTGTTACAGGTTCTGCTGTTTTGTTCCCATTGTGAGGATCACATCTGCCATGCAGTCAGCTCCCCTGACCATGATGCTTGCTTTTCTGGATGTACAGAAATGGCGCCCCCGCCCCGTGAGGCGGCAGGGGCGGCGCATCAGGCTGTTCACGCTGGAGGCGGGAAGCTGCGAAGGCTGTGCGATGGAACTGGTGTCTCTGGGAAGCAGCGCCTACCCGTTGGAAGGGAGCGGGTTTCAGAGGGTCCAGCATCCGGAGGATGCGGACTGGCTCCTTGTCACCGGCTCTGTGACACGCTCCTGCGCAGGCGATCTGGCCAGTGCGTGGGAGGCCATGCCCGCAGGACGCAGCCTCGTGGCTGTGGGAGACTGCGCCCATGATGGTGGATTGTGGAAGAACACATACGCCACGCTGGGTGGCCTCCATGCGCTCAGCCGGGTCTATGGGTCCATCCCTGGCTGCCCGCCGTCGCCCGCATCCATTCTTCAGGCGTTGGTGGAGCTGGCAGAGGGTGGTTCATCTCCCACGGGCTCCCACGCATCTTCTGCCTCACGCCGCAGCCGCCAGTAAGACCGGCGGGAGAGTGGGATCATGACGAGATAGAGGACACCAGCTGCGGCCAGAGCGCCCCATGGTTCTGTTACCAGAATGGCGGCATAGGCACCGACGCCGACCAGCATGGGCAGAATATAGCGTGATGGCACCTTGAAGTTCTTGAAGGACCAGATCGGCAGGGTGGAGACCAGCAGCAGGGCGGTGACGATCAGGCAGCCAGCGGCCAGCCATGGGGAGTGGGCGAAATGCTCGATGCCTGTCAGGTTGTTGCGCTTGGCTTCCAGCCCCAGAAAGACCGGGAACAGCGCAAGCCCTGCCCCTGCCGGTGCGGGCACGCCGGAGAAGAAATTGGCGGCATATTCCGGTGCCGTATCGTCGTCCAGTGCGGAGTTGAAGCGGGCCAGCCGCAGGGCCATGCAGACCGTGAAAAGAATGAACGGGATGAAGGCCAGCCGCTGCGTGGCAGGCAGAGCCCAGAGCATGAGGATGAAGGGCGGCACGACGCCGAAGCAGACAAAGTCCGACAGGCTGTCAAATTCAGCTCCGAAACGGGATGTCCCCTTCAGCAGGCGGGCGATGCGTCCGTCCAGCCCATCCATGCAGGCAGCGATGAGCAGGGCCCCGGCTGCATGGGTAAAATGGCCTGTCATGGAAAATTTGATGGCGCTCAGCCCCGCACAGAGGCCCAGCATCGTCAGGATGTTGGGGACAAGCCGGTTGAAGGAAAGCCCACGGACCCGGCGCCGCTTGCGCCGGTATCTATGCACCATGGCCGTGTCGGAAGATGGCTTCTGCATATGTCTGGCCCTCAGAGCTTCGCTATGACCGTCTCGCCTCCGATCATCGTCTGTCCCTCCAGGACATCGGGGGTGATACCCGGTGGCAGGTAGATGTCCGTGCGGGAGCCAAAGCGGATGAGGCCAAACAGCTCCCCGGCCTGCACCTGTTCGCCTTCTTTCACATCACAGAGAATACGGCGGGCGACCAGCCCGGCGATCTGCACGACGGCCACCTGGCGGCCATCCCGGAGAGTTACGCGCAGTTCGTTGCGTTCATTATGTTCGGAGGCCTTGTCCAGGCTGGCATTGAGGAATTTGCCTGCATGATAGGCAATTTTCGTGACTGTCCCACTGACGGGCATACGGTTTACATGCACATCCAGTACGGAGAGGAAGGTCGAAACACGCCAGACCGGCTCACTGCCCATCTCCAGGGCAGCCGGCGGCGGGACCATGGAAACACCTGTCACACGTCCATCCGCACTGGCGAGGACGAGCCCTTCACCCTGTGGAGACGTCCGCCGTGGGTTGCGGAAGAAATAGAGGCAGAAGCCTGTGAACGCAAAGCCTGCTGTCCCCAGGGCCCGTGTCAGCCGCCATGGCGTGGCCCGCCCGAACACACCAGCCAGAAGGCCGATGCCCAGAAAGGGTGTTGCCGCACGGTGCGGCGGAGCAAGGACGAGTTTGAGAGATTTGATCAGTGACATGGGATTACTCATACGTCACCTGCTGGATGGGTCAAGTATTTCGTGACGGGGATGGGGAGGGCGTGGTCAGGGCTGGGTGTGTGCTTGCAGGGAAAGGTGGCAGGGGCCATCTTGGAGGCATGGCTTCCGTTATCCCGCTGTTTCCTGCGGGATAACCCTGTCTGGAGAGAGGTTTCATGAGTGTGGAGATAAGGCCGGTTCCCGCCTTTCAGGATAATTACATCTGGTTCGTCCGTAAGGAGGGGCACCCCTGGGTGGTGATCGATCCCGGTGAAGCCGGGCCAGCAGAGGCGATGCTGGGGGAAGAGGCTCCGGCTGCCATCCTGCTGACCCATCATCATGGCGATCATGTCGGTGGGGCGGCAGAACTGGCACGGCGCCACGACGTGCCGGTTTATGGTCCAGCGGATGTGGCAGGTGTCGATCACCCGCTGAAGGACGGTGATGAGGTGAAGGTGGCCGGGCTGACATTCCGTGTCATGGCCACACCGGGTCACACGCTGGATCACCTCTGCTATGCGCTGGAGGGTGGAACCCCGGCCCTCTTCAGTGGGGATACGCTGTTCAGTGGTGGGAGTGGCCGCCTGTTCGAGGGGACTGCGGAACAGCTTTTTGCCAGCTTCCGCCAGTTTGATGATCTGCCGGACGGGACACTTCTCTGCCCCGGCCATGAATACACGCAGGGGAACCTGAAATTCATTGCCTCACTGGGCAGAAGCACCCCTGCGCTGGAGGCCCGCAGGGCAGAGGTGGCGCAGCTCCGGGCGGAAGGGCGGCCCTCGGTGCCTGTTCCGCTGGGCGTGGAGCGGCAGACCAACCCGTTCCTCATGGCCCGGACGCCGGAAGAACTGGCCCGCCTGCGGAAGCAGAAAGACCAGTTCTGAGTTGTCAGGCCGTGCGGATGTCCAGCCCGATATCCAGTGCTTTCACGCTGTGGGTCAGCCAGCCGAGGGAGAGGATGTCCACGCCACTTTCGGCAATGCTGCGGGCCGTGTCGGGCGTGATGCCGCCGGAGGCTTCGGCAATGGCCCGGCCTTCGATCATGTTCACGGCCTCACGCAGCATGGCGGGGGTCATGTTGTCCAGCAGGTAGGCATCCGGCCCGTCGGGGCAGTCCAGCGCCTCGGCGAGCTGGGCGAGGGAGTCCACTTCCAGCTCGATCTTCATGAGGTGTCCGGCCCGCTGGCGGGCAGCGGCCAGTGCGGCGGGGATGTTGCTGCCGAAAAGAGCCAGATGATTGTCCTTGAGCATGATGGCATCATCCAGCCTGTGGCGGTGATTGCTGCCACCACCAGCCCGGACGGCATATTTCTGTAGGGCACGCAGGCCGGGGAGCGTCTTGCGGGTGCAGCAGATGCTGACCCCCGTACCTTCCACGGCATCCACGATCTGGCCCGTGGTGGTGGCGATCCCGCTGAGATGGGACAGCAGGTTGAGGGCCACACGTTCCCCGCCCAGCACGGCGCTGGCCGGGCCTTCCACCTCGGCAAGAACGTCGCCACGGGTGATGCGGTCGCCCTCCTGCCTGAAGGGTGTGAAACGGGTCCGGCCATCCAGAAGCGTGAAGGCCAGACGGGCACCGGGCAGTCCGGCCAGCCGTCCATCCTGCCGGGCGACGAAGGAGGCCCGAAGTGTGGGCTGGCCCTGCATGAGAGCCTGCGTGGTGACGTCGCCACCTGTGCCGAAATCTTCCCGCAGGGCGTTGCTGATGACCGGTTCCCAGAGCAGGTCGGGCAGGAAAAGCGTCTCAAGGGCCATGATGATGGGTCTCCTGGTGCTGGATGGAAGGAGGTTACAGGGGCAGGTCGGTCAGCTGCATGTCGATGTGACGGGGCGGCTGAAGACCGGGCGTGTCTTCCCGCCAGTGTGCCCCTCTCTGTTCCGGGCGGTTCAGGGCGGCCCAGCCGATGAGGGAGGCGGTCAGGGCGCAGAGATTCTGGCGGGCCAGTGGCAGGGTACGTTCCAGAAAATTTTCCAGTCCTGTGCGGGTGCGGAGAATGCCGAGATGCTGCTGCATTTCAGCCCGGAAAGGCCAGTCCGTCGTGAAGGTGGGGCGTGCCGGTACCGTGGCGGGAGGGGGAGCTGTTCCATCGTTCCGGCTGGTGTTGACGTCCCGCCCTGCCCATTGCCCGCAGACCAGAGCCTCCAGCAGGGAGTTGCTGGCCAGCCTGTTGGCACCATGAAGGCCGGTACAGGCGACCTCTCCGCAGGCCCACAATCCCTTCAGGGTCGTGCGGCCTGTCTGGTCCACCTTCAGGCCGCCCATGTGGTAGTGCATGGCGGGCTGGACGGGGAGAAGCTGGGTGTCCGGATCAAGACCGGCTTTTCGGCAGGCCTGCGTGATGCCGGGGAAACGTGCGCTGAAGGGGGCACCCGGCAGGGAGCGTCCATCCAGAAAGACGGTGCGTCCTTCCCGCAGCTGGGCAGCGATGGCCCGGCTGACGACATCACGGGGGGCGAGTTCTTCCGTGAAGCGATGGCCGTCATCCAGACGCAGTACGGCTCCGGCTCCCCGCACGGCCTCACTGATGAGGGAGAGGCGGCCCGTCTGGCCCGGTGCGACGAGGGCCGTGGGATGAAACTGCGTGAATTCCATGTCCCGCAGGGTAGCTCCTGCCCATGCGGCCAGAGCCAGTGTCGTACCCCGGTTGGAGAGTGGGCTGGTCGTGTGCTGATACAGCCCGCCGCAGCCGCCGCTGGCCAGAATGCAGTGCCGTGTGGGGATGAACCCGGCGGATGTCCATGCACCCTGCACTGTCCCATCAGGGGCGTGGAACCCTTCCAGCGTGGCCTGTAGCCAGTGGATGGTGTCCTTTTTCCGGGCCTGCTGGAGAACATGCTGAAGGATGACCTGTCCGCTCCGGTCGCCACCGGCAAAGACAATCCGCTCATGGCTGTGGGCGGCCTCCAGATGGAGGGCAAGCTGACCTTTTCCATCATGGGCCAGGGGCACGTCAAGCCGCAGGAGCGTTTCCACGGCACCCGGCCCTGCCTCGGTGATGCGCTGCACGATGGCCGGATCACACAGACCGGCACCGGCCCTGAGCGTATCCTCGGCGTGGCTGGCCGGACTGTCACCGGGACCGACCGCCGCTGCCATGCCGCCCTGGGCCAGGGCGCTGGATGTTCCTTCCCCTGTGAAGGAGGGAGCAAGCAGCACGCAGGGGCCGTCCATCTCCAGAGCCGCCATGAGGCCAGCCAGCCCGGCCCCGATGATGACTGGCCAGCCTGCGTGGCGGGAAAGGGCATGTCCCTGCATGGGACGGTCCTTCACTTGATGGCCAGCATCCGCTCGACGGAGCGGCGGGCCGGTTCCTGAAGGTCAGCCGGGATGGTGACTTCGGTGCTCATGGTTTCCAGAGCCTGACGGATGTTCTTCAGGGTGATGCGCTTCATGTGCGGGCAGAGATTGCAGGGACGGATGAAGTCGGTCTGCGGGTGCATGGCGGCGAGGTTGTCGCTCATGGAACATTCGGTGATGAGCATGACCTTTTCAGGTTTATGCTGGGCGATGTAGTCCATCATGCTGGCCGTGGACCCGGCATGGTCGGCTTCTGCCACGACATCGGGTGAACATTCCGGATGCGCAATGATATGGAGCGGGCCATGCATCCGTCGGTACTGGCGGATTTCCTGCGGGGTGAACCGTTCATGGACTTCGCAGCGGGCTGACCATGTGTGCATCTTGATGCCGGTTTCCCGCTCGATGTTCCGGGCAAGGAATTCATCGGGGATCATGATGACTTCCGGTACGCCAAGGCTTTCCACGACACGGCGTGCATTGCCGGACGTGCAGCAGACGTCTGTCTCGGCCTTTACGGCAGCGGAACTGTTCACATAGGTAACGACCGGCACGCCGGGGTGGCGTTCCCGCAGGGTGCGGACATTTTCCGCCGTGATACCTTCGGCCAGGGAGCAGCCTGCCAGTTCGTCCGGGATAAGGACGGTCTTCGTGGGGTTCAGCAGCTTGACCGTTTCGGCCATGAAATGGACGCCCGCCATGATGATGACATCCTGTTCCAGATTCTGGGCCTCACGGGCCAGAGCCAGACTGTCCCCCCGGATGTCGGACACGCAGTGGAAGATTTCTGGTGTCTGGTAATTATGGGCGAGGATGACGGCATTATGCTTGCGCTTCAGCTCGAGAATGGCCTCGATGTCATCTGCAAAAAGCCGGTCCCAGTCCTGCCGGGCCATGAGGGAGGCCACGGGGCTGTACAGCGCAGCGCGGGACGGAGAAGGGGCAATGCCCTGCATCATGGAGAGGTCCTTACCAAGGTTATACTCACTATGAGCATAATATAGGCCCTGCTGGAGACCATGCCAAGGGGTTTCTGCTCCGGGTGTGTCAGGAGGAAAGATCGTACCGTTCTTTCGGGAGCGTATTCTGGATGGGAGTGACTGGGCAGAGGCTCTCCACAATCAGGGGAAGGTGGCGTCTTCTGGTTGGGGGGTACGGTTACCGGAGATACCCGGAATGGAGCCAGATATGTGGGCGGAAAGGTCAGCCCTTCTCCGGGAACCGGATGGGTAATGGTGGCGGGGGCATCATCGCAGGCTCAGCCTTTGTCTCTTTCTGGCTTTGGAATACGGTAGTGGCTTCGGCTCATTCATGGCAGCCTGTCTGCTTTCGGGCAGATGCAACGGGCGAACATATCGGATTATCGTAGCACGGCCATGCAGGCGGCGGCTTGGTTACCGGATCGATGTCGCAGAAGCTCGTCGGCCTTGCCAAGGGGATGGCGGCGAACTCTGCGGGTCTTCTTGGTGGAGGGCGTTTGCATGATGAGAGCAGTGAAAGCCAGTCTGCTATCAGCGACACCATCACGGTCAATGCGGGGTGTGTCACGGGGTCATACAGTCACGACGTTGCCCATGCCAATGGTGCCCTGACGAACAGGTTTGATGCGCAGAAGCTACAGAACCAGATACAGGCCGGACAGCTTGGCACGCAGCTCGTCGGTGAGATTGTTGGAACGGCCTTCCAGAAGATACAGGATGAGGAAGATAGAAGTCGTGCGAAGCAGGGTTTGCCGCCAGCAGATTCTTCTGGCCTGTTTTCTGGTAGAGAAGTCGTGCGTGATCTTCTGGAAGCTGGCGGGGCGGCCGGTGTTGCAGCTCTGACGGGAGGTAAGCCGGCTGCTGCTGGTCTGGGTACGCTTGCCGGGAAAGTGACGGCAGCGACGACCCGTCCATTGGCGGAGGCCGTGGCGACGGGGCTGACGGGCAGCAGCGACGGTACGCTGCATGACAGTATTGCCAACATGTTCAGCAGTGCTGCCGCAGCGGCTGGTGGGGCTGTTGGAGGACTGGTTGCGGGCAAGGGCAGTGCGTCAGTCAGTGCGCTTACTGGTGCAGCGGCGGCAGCGGCCATCGAGCAGTATAATGATAGTGCCCATCGTGGGAAGGAGGCAGAACAGAAGGAAGAGCAGCAGAAAGAAGAAACGAAGGCGGTCGTGGATGCAGTTCTTGATGGAGCATTAACCGCTGGTTCCATGATCCCAGGCCCACCTGGAACTGCCTTTGGTTATACATTGGCTGGCAGGTTGGAGCAGGAAGGACACCCATATCTTGCTGCTATCCAGGCGGGATCAGCAGGTTTGGATACCTTTGGTATCGATACATCTGTTGTTGTGTCTCCTGCGATTACCGGTTCGCTCTGGCTTGCGAAGAGTGCTGTGGTGGGGGCGATCCTCAAGTTTGGTGGAGATGCTTTCGAAAGGCTTGCTCAGGCCCAGTTTATGGCTGTGACTGGGGAGGAGTTTGGGGCTGCTTTGGCAGGACATGCAGCAGAGGGTGTCGCCAACAATGCTGTGAAAGAGGAAACGGCCGTCGGTCAGGTCATGAAGAGTGTCCGGCAGGATGAAAAGGTGGTCGCTGGAGGTACAGGGAACGGTAATTTAAAATCCGAATCTTCGGTTGTGCGTGATGATGGTTATTTAAATGAAAAACAGGTTCCTAGTAGTGAGTTTGGCAGTAAAAATGAGAATATTTCTTCCTATGAGAGAGGAATGATTCTCGTAGGAATATCACAAGCCTTACTTGGTGAGGTGGATAGTAGTCTGAGATTTGTATCGGTCAATTTTTCCAGAAATGATGTTGAGGTGATAATCGCCTTTGATAAGGAATCAAAGGATTCTATGAAAATGAATTTTAGAGGAGTGTGTATGAGAATAAAAGAGAGTCCTTATACGCAGGAGGCTGGAGATATCAGAGTATTCATAATTCGATCAGATGAACCTTTTAATATTACTGGAAGGTATGGTGTAAAGGTTTATGCTAGGAAAGAATTTTTTGAATAATAATTAATTATCTGTATTTATTAGTTATTCAATAAGACGTCCCGTGAGAAGAGCCACTTTAATACGGGCAGTCTGGAAGCCCACAGCCTTGGGAACAGTTTTGCATGGAAGAGCCAGAGCGTGGGCTTCTAGGTGGGTGTCGGGAGCGACACGCTTTCCGGGTCAATGACGAAGATAATGATCAGCTTCGGCACGGGCATGGCTTAGAACTCCATGAGCATGCTGGGCGGGAACCGTTCGCATGATGAGAGCAGTGAAAGCCAGTCCGCGCCCCCTGAGTGAATATGCCTTGGGGAAGTGTCGGTGGGTGTACCAGCACTTCACGAACTTATGGAAGAAGCAGGACAGGGAAATTGGGACAGTTTTGTGATGTCTTTCCCTAAAGATGGGCCTGTTTCAATGAAGTTCCATCATACGTGATAAAAATCGCTTAAAGAGTCGGCACATCAAGCGGTAAAAATGCCGCTCCCAGATAGCAGGAAGCCATAGCGGCTGGCCGGAAACGGTACAGCCGTGCGGGGCGTCCTACGGTTGGGCGGTCGTAGGTGCCGGTTTCTTCCACAAGCTGCTGATGCAGGACAAGGCGGCGGAAGTTGGGCTTGTGCATGAGGCGGCCAGATACCGTTTCCATCGCCTGTTGCAGCTGTAGAAGAGTGAAAGACGAAGGAAGCAGCTCAAAAACGGCTGGACTGTAGCGGGTGCGGGCACGTAGCCGGGACAGGGCCGTGGCCAGAAGGCGACGGTCATCCCGGTCCGTGTTTTTCTGTTTGGGCGGGCTGCGTGGCACCAGCCCGGATTCCCACAGCAGTTCGTAACGCTCCAGAACACGGGTATCGTCCCACGGCAGGCCATCCAGCCCAAAGGCTGGAGCGATGCGGCTCTGGCGTTCCTCATTGTCGTCGGCCCATTGCCTGATGGCCGTGATGAACTCGGCCAGCTGCTTGTTGCCGCTTTCGTCCCGGCGGTCTTCCCAGGGGAAACGCTGGTAAAGCGAACCGTGACAGCCCCGTGGATGGCTGTGGCTCAGGGCCAGATAGGTGATGTGAATATGGGGCGTCTGTTCCCGTATGGGAAAGGAGCTGAATGTATAGAGCTGCTCCATGTAACCGATGGGGCAGTGTGTCAGGGTTTCCGCCCAATGGCAGAGGCGTTTCTGCAGGGAATGATGGCTTTCCTCCAGGGGGGGAGTGTCCCGGTCATGGCGCAGCAGGGCGACGTGGGGTGCATCATCGCCCAATGTCATGAGAACGGTAATCAGGTCTGTCGGGCAAAGGCTCTGGAAGGTCATTGAGGATGAGGAGCAAGCTGGCGGAAATGGCTGTACAGGGTCTGCAAATGGTCGGATGAAAGCCCCGGGGGAACGCCGTGGTCAAGAGGGATGCTGACCGTCAGGGGATGGGAGGAGAGGGACAGCATCCGGGGGCTGGTCATCATGTCGTTCAGGAGCCCCTGCATGGCGATGGGTACGTTGCGCTGGATCCATGAACTCTGAAGCAGATCATGCAGGGGCTCCTGCCAGTTGGTCAGACTGACGGACAGAATGCCAGAAAAGGCCGGGACATAAAGTTTGCCACCAAGGGAGAGATGCGGCGGTGGCGTATTCTGTTTTCCCGGAGCCACCGGATGGATGGTGGCACTGAGCTCATGAAGCCTGAGCTGTAATGGGATGTCAGGCCAGGAGGATGTGGCATGATCGGTTTCTGGCGGCAATCTGAGGGGTGTCGTGCCGGTGCCGGGTAGCAGGGCAAAAGCAGCATGAACCTGTTCCACCCGAAAATTCTGTAGAAATGAGGAGGGATAGGTCAGCTCTCTGGCCGTGATGGCAGCGGAAAGCAGAGGCCTGTTCTGCAGGGCAGGGTCAGGTTGCGACAGGGACTGCGGTGCAAAACGGATGGTCCCGGCAGGGTGATTCAGCATGAGGCTGTGTGGCAGGCGGGAGGAGGCCAGTTCCAGTTCAGCAATGCGGAAATGTGCCCAGTACAGGGGCAGCGTGCCGTGGTCATGGCATCTGGCATCTGGTGGACAGGGAAGACTTTCCTTGCTGATGCGCAGTTTTGCCTTGCGCAGGCGCAGGGTCAGGCTTTCGCCGTTGCGGACCATGCGGAGGATGGTGCTGTCCGGCAGCTGTAGCGGAAGTTCGGTCCGTGTGGTCAGGGAATGTGCCCAGTCCAGCCAGTTCCCACCCAGGCGGAGCATGGGGGTGGCCCCGACAATATCGGCCCCGTTGAGATGGGTGTGAAAGGACACGCCGTAAAGCCGACGCCAGGCCCCGAAAGGCCATCCTCTGGCAGAGGTTTTCTGTATGGTCAGGGTTGGGGTGGGACCGTCTGAAGGCAGGGACTGGACGGCCAGATGGGCCAGCTGGTTGGAAAGCAGGGCCTGCGTCCGAAGGTACAACCCCCAGCTGCCTGCCAGAAGAGCGAGGAACAGACAGGAGGTGATCAGGATGAAATGGCGGCGGAACAGGCTCAAAATTTGTCCTCCGCTGTGGAAGAAGGACAGAATGACGGGCCTGTTACTTTGTCCCCAGAAGGTTCTTCACCTTTTGTGGAGTAATCACACCAGAATGTTGATACGGGGAAAAAAGGGAGGCCCTCTGCAGGCCTCATGAAATGTGTTGTATTACAGATGGTTAGGCAGATACCCACAGGGCAGCACTTTCATGGTCTATACCTGCGTCCATTCCGTGCGGGACAGGAATTACTGGTTATCCTTCTTCACATCCACAGAGTTTTCCACAGCTTCATGGGGCAGGTCATGTTCCTGGCAGAGTGCCTCCCAGGCGCCGCTGATGGCCGGTATGAGGTCACGCCCCTTCAGGCTGGCGGCGAGAGGCTTCCCGATGGCAACCCGGAGCGTGCCGGGGTATTTCCGCCACGGGGAATGTGGCCAGAACAGGCCGGAATTCGTCACTACGGGAAGGATGGGGCAGGTGGCCTGTCGGGCCAGAGCGATGACGCCATTCTGTAGCGGAACAGCCTGACCGGGTTTCGTGCGTGTGCCCTGCGGGAAGATGATGATCTGTCGCCCGGCTCCCTGTGCCTTTGCCACGGCATCCATCATGCCCCGCAGGGCCTGAGATCCGCCGGAACGATCGACAGGAATCATGCCGCTGAGAATGAGCATGGGACCGACCAACGGAATGGATGTCAGTTCCTTCTTGATGACATAGGCCGGCAGCGGCACGGTATTCATCCAGACAAAACCATCAAAGAAAGACTGATGCTGTGAGGCAATGAGCGCAGGGCCATCAGGCAGGTTCTCCTGCCCGCTGATGACGATGCGGATGCCGCAGAGGCGTTCCAGCCCCCAGAGCACGGCCCTGGACCAGAGCTTGGCATAGCCCAAGGCGGCATCCCGCCGGTTGAGCAGGCGGATGGGAAAGGCGAAGACCCCCATGACGAGGGTCAGAATTAGGAGATACAGGTTGAACAGGCTGCCACGGACGAGACTCATCATAATGCTCCCTGCATGGCGCAGAATCTATCCGAAGAGCAAGGGAAAAAGATGGGCGAGCCAGAAATCAGGCGGGAGGTGTTCCTGAAGCTGGAGGAACAGGGCGGAATCCTTCCTGGGCATGGTCCGGCTGGTGGAGGACCATGAGACGGATGAAGGCCCCGATCAGCTTTCCGTACTGGCTGAACATCAGCAGCATGGTGTGTGGATGAAAGGGGGTGCTCATGGCGGGAGGCTGCACCCAGTAGGGGGTGAACTGAAGCTGCGGGGCAATATCGTGGAACTCCAGCAGGGAGCGGCGCATGTGATACCCCGCCGTGACCAGAACAAGATGATGCAGGTTTTTCTGCTTTGCCCATTGGGCGGTTTCCCATGCATTGCCGATGGTAGTGGCGGCCCGATATCCAAGGCTGATGCGCTGCGTCAGATCCGGTGGCAGCGGGCCGATTCCCGTGGCGGCCAGAATATGGTTCAGCCCCGTATGGGGGGAAACGCCGGAGATCAGGAGCAGTCGCTCCGATTTCTGCTGGAGCAGGGCAATTCCGGCTTCTATGCGGTTTTTGCCGCCCGTCAGCGCAACGATGCCGTCGCAGTCAGCCGGGATGCTGTGCAGGTCCGGTGAGGGGCGCAGGGCATCGGCACAGAAGTAAATGAAACTGGCCAGCATGAGCCATCCTGCGATGGTCACCCCGCCAGAGAAGAGAGACCAGACAGTGGGGCCCGGCCGTTTCATGATGCCTGTTGCCCCTGTCTGGCACAGACCAGATGCACCATGGCCCAGCCCGCCAGTGCCATCAGGACCGGCATCAGGGAAAAGGCCAGCCAGAGCCGGACTGGCAGCAGTGATGGAGAGATGAAGGACGACATGCTTCCCTCTGCGGGTGGCAGGCGCAGCAGAGGGTGCAGAGCAGCGGTGATGAAGCCCAGTGAAGGCAGGAGCAGGACGATGCCTGCAAGGCTGCCCAGAAAGGCCATCAGGGCGACCCGCCGGGCAAAAATACGGTGAAGGACGGACAGCTTTCCGCCCAGTCTCCACAGGACGGCCTGCTGCTGCCGGTTGGCCAGAGCGACGGTTCTGGCTGCCAGATAGAGCAGGGCGGGAACGATCAGAGCTGCTGCCAGCCCAGCCATCAGGGCGACATGGCGTGCAGTCTGCTGGAGGACTGTCATGAGTGGGGTAAGCTTTGTCAGCTGGGGGGGCGGCGGAACGATGATGGCCTCTGGGGCGGTGCTGTGAACAAAGGCGGCCAGTCTGGTCATGTCCCCATGATACGAGAGGGTGAGAATCCTGGGGAGAGGCCCCTCCCACGGGGCGGACCATGCGGCCAGAAGTCGGGAAACCTCCTGCTCTGGCAGGAGGGTGGCGTGGGTTTCGGGGAATGTGGCGGTCAGGGCTTTGGGCAGGCTGTCCGCCAGGGCGGGAGCCTCCTTGCCGATCACAGGCAGAGCGATGACGATCTGGCTGTTCACCTGTCCTTCCCAGCGTTGGACAGCTCCATCCACACCATAGGGCAGGGCCAGAGCCAGCCCGGCCAGCCATGTGACGAGACAGAGGCCAAGCAGCAGGGGCCACAGGGCAGGCCGGTCTGTAGCACGGGACAGGCATGTCATGGGAGCAGCCTTTCATCTCTGGGGGACAGGATCAGCGGGGCTGCCAGATCATTCCCGGAGGCAGAAGAAATGGAGACTTCCGGTGATGGGGGGAGCCGGGGCAGGGTCAGGAGCTGGTCATCAGGGGCTGTCCCTTCTGGCTGGTGCTGCATGGCCAGAAGGGTTGTGGTGCCATTTCTGGCCAGGCCCCGCAGGGTGGAAAGAAGATGATCCCGCAGGACAGGGCAGAGGGTCAGGGCCGGTTCATCTACCAAGACGATGGAAGGCTGGGTGATCAGGGCCCGGGCACAGGCGGCCCGCATTCTCATGGTCTGACTGAGTGAGTGAGGAAGAAGCTGTGCATGGTTCTCCAGCCCGAACCAGCGGATGATGGAGTCGGTTTCCCGTTTCACATCTGCTCTGCGCAGGTGGTTCAGCTCCAGCGGCAGGGCAATATTGTCCGCCAGCGTCAGGCGGTCCATGAAAAGGGGGGCTGCCTCGATGTACCCGATGCGCTGCTGGAGCTGTCTGCGACCCCGTGCGGAAAGACCGGGTCCTGCGGCATGGTTGAGGAGGGTCATCATCCCGCCCGTGGCAGGGCGGCGCAGGGCGATGGTATCCAGCAGGGCTGTCTTGCCCGCTTCGGCAGGGCCTGTCACCCAGAGGGTGCCACCCCGTTCCAGCCGCAGGGACAGGTGCTGCACGCCACCCGGCACGAGAGACGTGCCGACAGGCAGCGGAAGCGTCTCCAGGGCGATCATGCAGGGCTCCGCATGGCTGTGCCTCAGAGCCTCCGGGCCAGCCAGGCCGCCGCCGTGGAGGAGGCTGCTGCCAGAGCCATGAGGAGCAGACCATCCTTTATCAGCCCGTGCGGTGTAAGGGTGTGACCGGCTACCATGAGCTGTTCGGGGATGGTATGGGCGATGTGATTGACGATCTCATGCGTCTGCTGGTCTTCCGTGAGGGACCCGAGATTGGCCGTGGCAACGGTGACAAGGTGCGGCAGCAGGGACCAGCCGACGCCGAGGATGAGCAGGATGGGAGCAAACAGTTCTGTCAGCTGAATGAGAAAGCTGAAAGCGAAATGCGCCACGGCCCATATGAGGTTGAGCAGGACCCGCCCCATGATGGCTCCGCCCTGCTGCTGGCGTGATGGCGTGGCCGAGAGCAGGCGTTCGCCCCGTGCCGGGGAGGAATGGGAGGAAGAGGGCGATGTATCCATGAATGTTTCAGACCTTCCTGCAAGACAGCCGGGCTGGCAATGGCATAGTAATGGCGAGGGAGACGGAAAGCAGGGCGGAGGGGCCTCTGTTCTGTCCTCCTGCTTCTGCACCTAGCTTCAAGAGAGGCGTAATGCAAATCTTACCCACGCTGGATGAAAAAGATGTCCATGTTCTTCTTCTGGATCCAGCCGGTCCTGCTCACAGTCGGGTCCATGAGCTTCTGCGCAGGGAGGGGATGGATGTTGTCTGCCGGCAGAGTGCTGAAATGATGCTGGAAGTGCTGGAGGCCCGCTGTCGTATCAATCAGGTGGACATGGTCATCTGCTGCACTCTCCAGAAAGGCATGAGCGCCGGGCAGTTCGTTCGCCGTGCCAAGGCGACTCCTGCCATGCAGGGCGTACCGGTGCTGATGCTGACGGAGGATGTATCCTCACGGGTTGAGCTGGACTGCTTTGAAAGCGGGGCCGATGCCTACCTTTCCAGCTCTGCCCATTCTGACCTGCTGTTGCTGCGGATACGCACGCTCCTGCATCTGGCGGAAGAAAAGCGCCAGCTTCATCCCCAATGGCACATGCGGCGGGCCAGGGTTGTCATCGTCCGTACCCCTGATGATGAGACCCTGCTGGATTTCTGGAATGACCCCAGCATCATGGATCATGAAAACAGCCGGGACGGCACGGAGGAGGCTGGGCTGGGGGAGCTTCTCTGGCGGGATGGACACACGGTGACCTCTGTCACCCGCTCCAGTGATCTGCTGAATGGCGGCTGGCTGACAGGCCCGGACGGGCCGGACTGCATCGTGCTGGAGGACATACAGGATAACGAGACAGACCTCGCTTTCTGCCGTCTGCTGGACCAGCGCCGCCAGGCCCTGCGGGAGCAGGGGGGTACACCGTTCCGCATTCTCTGCATCATACAGGCAGCCCGCTTCCGGGGTGAATCCTGCGTGGCTTTTCTGGAAGCTGGCCTGGAGGACCTTGTTCCGAGTGACATGACGCCCATGGTGCTGGCTCTGCGCATCCGGGCCATGGTCCGGCGGCGGCGGGAGAATGAGGCGTTTCATCAGCGGGAGATGGAACGCCAGCAGTCGGCTCTGGCGCTGGAGGCTGCACAGGCGCAGGCCTCGCTGGCGGAGGCTCTGGCCAGAGCCAACAAGGAGCTGGCCAAGGCGAATGAGGAGCTGGTGCAAACACAGGCCCGGCTGGTCCAGACGGCCAAGATGGCTTCATTGGGAGAGCTGGTGGCCGGCATTGCCCATGAGATCAATAATCCTCTGGCGTTCACTCTGGGTCATGCCGATACGGTCGAGCGATGCCTGCACTGGATGGATACTGTCGTGCAGGATGAGGATGGTCAGACCCGCATTCGGCGGGCCAGGGACCGTCTGGCTGCGATGAAGACAGGGCTGGGGCGTATCCGGGACCTGGTCGTGCGTCTGCGTCGTTTCTCCCGTCTGGAAGAAGGAGAGTGGCGCATGGTGGATGTGGGCGAGGCGATAGAGACAGGGCTGGCCCTGGTCCGCCATAGGCTTGGCAGGTCCATTGCCGTGGACTGCCAGCTTGAGGCACCCCGGCAGCTGGTCTGCCAGGAAACACTGTTCCATCAGGCTGTCATGAATCTCATTGCCAATGCTGCCGATGCGCTGAATGATATGCGGCGGGAAGGGCAGAAGCATCATGATGGGCTGATACGGATTGCGACCCGTCTTTACGATGATGTTTATGAAATTACGGTAAGTGACAATGGTCCAGGCATAAAAGAGTCGATCCGCCCCTGGATTTTTGACCCGTTCTTCACCACGAAGGCGCAGGGGGAAGGGACAGGGTTGGGCCTTTCCATCGTTCATGGCATCGTGCAGGCCCATGGTGGAACCATCGACGTGACAGATGCCTGTGAGGCTGGAGATGGCTGCCAGAAAGATGGGCAGACCAATGGCGGGCGTGGTGCATATTTCGTGATTCGCCTTCCTGTCCACGAGACGGCAGAAGGCTGGGCTGTGCGGGAGCCTGAACGGCACAGGGCACAGGAGGAAGTAAAAACGGCATGAACGAGCCTTACAGTATCGAGGCCCAACCTTGTGTTCTTCTGGTGGATGATGAGGAAGAGATTCTCGTGGCACTCGGGGATCTGCTGGAGGAAAGCTGCACGGTTCTGACAGCGGCCGAGCCTGGCAGGGCCCTTGCCCTGCTGGCCGCCCATCCGGAGATTTCGGTCATCATTTCAGACCAGAGGATGCCGGGCATGACAGGGGACCAGTTTCTCAGCCGTGCCAGTGCCTGCTCCGACGCCCGGGCTATTCTGCTGACAGGATATGCGGATCTGGATGCCGTTGTGGCAGCCCTGAATCACGGCAGGATCGTTGCCTATGTGCACAAGCCGTGGGAGGCGGACCATGTGCTGTCCCTCGTCCATGAGGCACACAGGACATGGCAGGCCCAGAGGGCCCTGAAGGTGGAGCAGGCCCTGTTGCATGGCCTCATGGAGAGCCTGCCGTTCGGTCTGGTTTTTTCCGATGCGCAAGGCCGTTGTATCCGCAGCAACCGGCATCATCAGGGGACGTGCGAGAGTGACCATTACACGGCCATTCTTCAGCCTGTGATTGCCCGTCTGCGGGAAAAGGTCTGGGAGGACGGGCAGGCAGAGGAGCTTCTGGAGGTCGTGGCGGAAGATGGGCAGAGACGCTGGCACGAGATTGTCCGCCTGGCGCTGAAATGGCCGGAGGATGTCCCGCTGAAAGAGGCCTGGCAGGTCAGCATGGATCGGGACGTGACCCAGCGTGTGATGGTGGAAGACCGGCTGAACCGGGGTGAGCGGCTGGAAGCCCTGGGCCGTCTGGCCGGTGGTGTCGCGCATGATTTCAACAACCTGCTCACCATTCTGGGTAATTGTCTGGAGGCTCTTTCCGGGCAGTTGCAGGGAGATGAAGCGGCCCGTGCCACCCAGAAGAAGTGGTTGGCCCGGGCGTTGGAGACCGTGGAACGGGGGGAGGGGCTGACCCGCCGTCTGCTTCAGTTTGGCCGGGCGGGGCGGAATGGTGGGACGGTGCGCCCGTTTGACATCGTGGCTTTTCTGGAGGAGCGGGCCAGCCTGTTCCGGCATGGTTTTTATGGAGCCGTCCCGGCCATCCGTTTTGTGCTGGACCTCCCGGAAGGGACTGTTCCCCCTGTATTGACCTGCCCGGAACAGCTGGAAATGGCCCTGCTCAACCTGTGTGTGAATGCCCGGGATGCGATGCCTGATGGCGGGACCGTGACTCTTTCTGCCAGCCGGATACGCCACGTCCTGCCTGCTGCCCCATCCAGTTGCGAGCAGGATCATGCGCTGGCCCTTGATGTCCGGGACGAAGGGGAAGGCATGAGTGAAGAGGTCCAGCGCCATATTTTTGAGCCTTTTTTCACCACCAAGCAGGCGGGGAAAGGCACAGGGCTGGGGCTGGCTGGCATTTACAGTTTCGTTCTGGCCCATCATGGGGATGTTGTTGTGCAGAGCCGGCCCGGAGAGGGAACGGTGATGCGTCTTCTGTTACCCTTGCTGAAACAGTGAGCCGAAGACATTTCGGAGGGGAGCGGTTCCCATTTTGGTGCCTCCAGTTATGATGGATCGCACGAACATAAATTGATGAAGGAAGGGGGATGGCATGGCCGATAGGGAAGCCTGTTTTGTTCAGCCGCAGGAAGATGATGCAGCACAGGCCATCACGGCCATCGGGGATGAACTGGCGCTGTTCGATGACTGGATGGAGCGTTATCAGTACATCATCGAGATGGGGAGGAAACTGCCGGACTTTCCGCAGGATTGGCAGGATGACGCTCACCGGGTGCCGGGTTGCCAGAGCCAAGTCTGGCTTGAAGCTGAGGAAAAAAACGGATGTCTGTTTTTTGCTGGTGCGTCTGACGCCGCTATCGTTCAGGGGCTGGTGGCGTTGCTGCTGCGTGTCTATTCCGGTCGTACACGGGATGAGATTCTGGCGACTGACCCGGTTTTTCTGCATGAGCTGGGATTGGTGAAGGCGCTTTCAGCCAATCGGGGCAATGGCGTGGAGGCCATGGCAAAAGCCATCCGGCAAAGAGCCGCCGCAGTCTGAGCCCGTTGGCCGGAACAGAAAATGCCCTCTGGCGGTAAAACCAGAGGGCATTTTCATGCAGGGGCTGTCCCCGTGTCTCAGTGCGTGGCCGGAGCCGCAGCATCGGTGGCAGGCATGTCGGACTTCATCGGGTTGGAGCTGTCCTTCACGCTGTCAGCTGTAGCTTCGGCCTTTTCGGCCGGCTTGGCGCTGGCGGCATCCTGAGTGTTGCACTTGCTGAATTTGCCGTTCTTGTCGCGGCAGGGCTTGGCCTTCGGCTTTTCA
Source organism: Parasaccharibacter sp. TMW 2.1888 (assembly GCF_023167265.1). Classification (NCBI taxonomy): domain Bacteria; kingdom Pseudomonadati; phylum Pseudomonadota; class Alphaproteobacteria; order Acetobacterales; family Acetobacteraceae; genus Parasaccharibacter; species Parasaccharibacter sp. TMW 2.1888. The sequence goes on along the minus strand of NZ_CP030979.1, from coordinate 331,569 downwards.
CACTTTGTGAACTGACCTTTCTCATTGCGGCAGTGGTGAGCCTTGCCATGAGAGGCGGCAAAGGCAACCTGGCTGGTCAGGGCACTGGCAATGAGGGCGAATGTGGCCATGCGACGGAACATCATGGGGGTTTTCCTTCTGTCAGAACAGGGAACGAATAGGCTGGCATTATCCTATACAGGAAATTCTGGCTGGTGATAGTGAAGTCTATGTTATTTTTAAAGAATAACGGCCAGTCATTACCAAATATTATCAATTGAGGTTGGGTGGGGGACAGGGCTCTGGAATTGTCTCCATCGTCCCGGGTTACTGATAGTGCTGCACGGGAAGGATATTGGCTGCTGGCCTGTATGGTCCGGGATCAGCCGCATGATGAAAAAAAGGGGAGGCCCGGCTGGACCTCCCCTTTTCTGTTTTGTGACAACCTGTTTGTCAGGGTCTCACTTCTTCTCGGCCTGTTCCGGCAGAGCATAGGCGATCAGATAATCACCCATCCGGCTCAGGAAGGAGCCATGCCCACCAGCGTAGGTCACGATGTACTGGCGACCGTTGATGCTGTAGGTCATCGGTGCAGACTGTGCCCCGGCAGGGAGACGGTCTTTCCAGATGACATGGCCGGTCGTCAGGTCATAGGCCCGGATGTAGTAGTCCTGCGATGATGTCAGGAAGGCTACATTGCCAGCCGTTGCCAGCGGGCCACCAAGGCTCGGGACACCGATCTTGATGGGTGGCAGCTGGATCGGGAGGGACGAGCCATGCAGGGAGTCACGCAGCGTACCATTGCGGTGCTGCCAGACAACCTTGTTGGTGCGCAGGTCGATCCCGGCGACAGCCCCCCACGGTGGCGTGCGGCACGGCACGAAAAGGCCGAACTTGGCAAACAGCGGGTCCAGGAAGGGATGCAGGTTGACGGCGTACGGGATGCCGTAATTCGGCTGGAGACCCGTCTCACCGCCGCTGCCACCCTTGTCACCATTCGGGTCGGGCCAGCGCGGGTTGCCCGGGCCACGGGGAACCAGAGTGGAGACGAACGGAATGGAGATGGGGTTGGAGAAGGCTACCTGGCGGCGAGGATCAACCGCAAGGCCGCCCCACTCGAACATGCCCAGATCGCCAGGGAAAACCAGCGTCCCCTGCGTGGAAGGCGGCGTATAGGGCCCCTCGTAACGCAGGCTGTGGAAGTAGATGCTGCACACCATCTGGTCAAGGATCGTGGCCCCCCAGATGTCACGGTCGGACAGCGGATCTTTCGGGCGCAGGCTCAGCTCGGAATGGGGCTGGGTCGGGCTTGTATGGTCACCCGTGGCAGCGCCACCCGGGGCAGGAACCTCCGGTGCCGGAACGATCGGCTTGCCGGTGCGGCGGTCCAGAACAAAAATGTCACCACTCTTGGTCGGGATGTAGATGGCCGGAACCAGGCTGCCATCCTTCTGGGTGATGTCCACAAGGTTGGGCTGTGCGGAGGCATCCATGTCCCAGAGGTCATGATGGACGGTCTGGTAGAACCAGACGAGCTTGCCCGTGTCCGCATTCAGCGCAATGACACCCGGCGGATAGCGTTCGGCATCCTTGTCACGGTAGCCACCCCACTGGTCAGGCGTGCCAACCCCCATGGGGATGTACACCATGTTCAGGTTCTTGTCGTAAGACGAGACGGACCAGGAGTTGGGGGAGTTCGGATGGAAATGCGGATGCTCTTCGCTCGGCATTTCATTCGGGTCAGGATTGGCGGCGTCGAATACCCAGACAAGCTTGCCCGTGTAGACGTCATAGGCCCGTGTTGCCCCGGAAGGCTGGTGGACGGAGCCGTTGTCCTTCACTGCACTGTTGACGATGATCAGCTTGTCGGTAACGACGGGCGGTGATGTCGGGGCATACTCCCCAGCCGTCGTGTAAGGCTGGTGGGAGAAGCGCAGATCGACCTGGCCGTTGTCCCCAAAGCCCTGGCAGACCTTGCCTGTCTGTGCGTCGATCTCGACCATGCGGCCGTCATTGACCATGGCAATGATGCGCTTGGTGCAGTCTGTCGTGGTGACAGGCTGGCCGCTGCTGTCGACGGCATTTTCAGGCTTCGTGTGGGCACTGACGCCACGGCATGTCAGATGCTGGAAGCCAGGATTGACGTTCAGCTTGGGGTCGAACACCCATTTCGTCTTCCCGGTCACGGCATCGACGGCAAAGACCTTCTGATGCAGGGAGCAGAAATAGAGTGTGTTGTCGAACTCCAGCGGCGTGGCCTCGTTGGTGGCCTCACCCGGGTCGCGGGACTTGTCCGGCAGGTCACCGGTCCGCATGACCCAGGCAACCTTCAGCTGGTTGACGTTCTGGCTGTTGACCTGTGTCAGAGGGGACCAGTGATTGCCATCCTGCGTGCGTGCGTAGGAGGTCCAGTCACCATCCGGCACGTTGTCCGGGTTTGCCGGGCTGGCATTGACCTGCTCTGTAGGCAGGGAACCACCGATGTCATACGGGTCCATGAAGGCGGAAACCACCAGTGCCAGGGCACTGAGGACCACGCCGATGCCCAGAGGAATGGTGGCCAGCCGGTTGGCGGCCAGCGGACGGCGGATGAAAGGAAGCAGCAGGACGATGCCGATGACGATGACCACATCCAGCCGGGGCACGAGGCTCCAGAGGTTGAGGCCTACGAGGCAGAGAGCCCAGATGAGCGTGCCAAGCAGGACGACCGCATAGACAGCAAGGCCGATCGGCTTCCGTTTATGGACGAAGAACGCGCTGAGCAGCGTGCCCAGCCCGCTGATGAGATAATAGAAGGGACCGCCTTCGCTGATGGCATAGATACCACCGGCAACCAGCAGCAGGCCGACGATCGCCATGAGGATGGCAACCAGCGAGACCCAGATTCCCCCCGTACGGGAAGTGGAGGACATGGATAAGCCTCAGTGTTGTTAAACTCGATCACTCAACCTGGATAAGCGTTGCCCTGACAGGAATGTCCCGTCATGGATGATGATCTCCTGCCTTTAAGCACAGGGAAGGGGCCATGGGTCAAGCATCAGGGGGTAATAATTCGGACTGGATGAGTGCCTCTATCATCATATTCACAACCATGTGATATTTACTTCACAATAGTTAATGCTCACTGCTCAAAAAACATGCCGTTCTGATGCGGTTTTTGCTTGAGGCCGTCCCCCGTTGTCCCTATAAGCGCCAACAGGTCGTGCACGCGCCCGGGCCATATGATGTGGCATGCCCGGCCGTGCGGTTTCCGTTGTCCACTAGGGGAATGGGAACTTCAGAACTGTAAGGAGATGAAAATGCCCAAATTGAAGACGAAGTCTTCGGTCAAGAAGCGGTTCAAGATCACCGCGACTGGCAAGGTGACCTGTGGTCCCGGCAACAAACGCCATGGCCTGATTAACCGTCCGCAGAAGATGAAGCGCAGCAACCGTGGTCCGCAGACAATGACGGACATGGATGCCCGTACCGTCAAACAGTGGGCACCCTACGGGCTGTCATAAGGAGTTAAGAAACCATGGCACGTGTTAAACGGGGTACGACCACCCACGCCCGTCACAAGAAGGTCCTTGATCTGGCCAAAGGCTATCGCGGGCGTTCTTCCACAAACTATCGCATCGCTCTGGAGCGCGTCGAGAAGGCACTGCGTTATGCCTATCGCGACCGCCGCAACAAGAAGCGTGATTTCCGCTCCCTGTGGATCCAGCGCATCAGCGCTGCCGTGCGTGAGCATGGCCTGACCTACAGCCGTTTCATCAACGGTCTGAACAAGGCCGGGATCGAGATCGACCGTAAGGTTCTGGCTGCCATCGCCTATGACGATGCAGCGGCCTTTGCCGAGATCGTACGCAAGGCTCAGGCAGCCCTGTAAGGGGATTCCTCATGCTTCATGGTCTGTTCCTGATGGACCGTGAGGAATGGGACTGATGATTGGCGGGCTGTTCTGGCAACGGAGCAGCCCGTTTTTCTTTGAGGCTGCTTCAGAAACGTTTCAACATCCGGACCTTCAGGGGCCGGGGCAGGAAGCGTTCCTGAAACAGGCTCATGAGATGATGGAAGACAGGCTATGGCCAATGACCTCGACACTCTGAAGGATGAGACACTGGCGGCCCTGAAACAGGCCAGCACCCATGGGGAATGGGATGCTGTCCGTGTGGGGACGCTGGGACGCTCAGGTAAACTGACCGGCCTGCTCCGGCAGCTCGGTTCGTTCCCGCACGAGGAGCGGAAAGAGCGGGGGCAGGCCCTCAACCGCCTGCGTGACGAGCTGACGGCCCTGATCGAGCAGCGTGGCAGGGAGATCGAGGAGCTGGCCCTCCAGCAGCGTCTGGCGGAGGAGACGGTGGACATCACCCAGCCTCCCGCCCCGGCACCGGCCGGTCTCATCCATCCCGTCAGCCGGACGATCGAGGAAATCACGACCATCTTCGGGGCGATGGATTTCCATGTGGCGGAAGGGCCGGACATTGAAAGCCAGTGGCACAATTTTTCCGCCCTGAACACGCCGGAACATCATCCGGCCCGGACAGAGCAGGACACGTTCTACCTTCCGGCAGCCGGAGAAGGCGAGGACCTGCGGGTGCTGCGGACGCAGACATCCGGCGTGCAGGTCCGCACCATGCTGGGTGAGAAGCCCCCCATCCGCATCATCGCACCGGGCCGGACCTACCGGGCCGATCATGACGCCACCCATTCCCCCATGTTCCACCAGTGCGAGGGGCTGGTCATCGAGAAAGGCATCACGCTGGGCCATCTGAAGGGCTGCCTGACCGAATTCCTGCGGGCCTTCTTTGGTCAGCCGGACCTGCCTGTCCGGTTCCGGGCCTCCTACTTCCCCTTTACCGAACCATCCATGGAAATTGACATCGGCTGGTCCCGGGAGACAGGCGTGATCGGTGCCGGGGCGGACTGGCTGGAAGTGCTGGGTGCCGGCATGGTCCATGCCCGGGTGCTGAGCAACTGCGGGCTGGACCCGGCAGAGTGGCAGGGCTTTGCCTTCGGCATGGGGATCGAACGTCTGGCCATGCTGAAGAATGGCATCACGGACCTGCGGTCCTTCTATGAAAGTGACCTGCGCTGGCTGCGTCATTACGGTTTTTCATCACTGTCCCCGGCAACGCTGACGGAGGGTTTCTGACATGAAATTTTCACTCTCATGGCTGCGGGATCACCTCGATTTTACCGCCTCTCTGGACGAGATATGCACGACGCTGAACCGCATCGGCCTTGAGGTCGAAAGCGTGGATGACCCGACGGAACGTCTGGCCGGGTTCCGTACGGCAAAGATTCTGGAGGCTTCCCCCCATCCGGATGCAGACCGCCTTCAGCTCTGCCGTGTCTCAGCCGGTCAGGGCTTCGAGGACGTTCAGGTCGTCTGTGGTGCGCCGAATGCCCGCACGGGGCTGCATGTCATTTTCGCTCCGCCGGGGACCTACATTCCCGGCAGTGACATGACGATCAAGCCCGGCAAGATTCGGGGACAGGCCAGCAACGGGATGCTCTGCTCCCTGCGGGAGCTCGGGATCGGTGAGGAGTCCAATGGCATTGCTGAACTGCCTGATGGTTCTCCGCTGGGTGAGGATTATGTCCGCCATGCCCGGCTGGATGACCCCGTCATCGAGATTGCCATCACGCCCAACCGTGGCGATGCGCTGAGCGTCCGGGGCATTGCCCGTGACCTCGCTGCTGCGGGGCTGGGCACCCTGAAGCCGTGGCTGACGGAGACGGTGGAAGGGCAGGGTGAAAGCCCGATCCAGTGGGAGATCAGCCACCCGGCCTGCCGTTATGTTACGGGGCGGCTGATCCGTGGCGTGAAGAATGGCCCCAGCCCGGCCTGGCTGAAGCGTCGTCTGGAGAGCGTGGGGTTGCGGCCGCAATCCGCCCTGGTGGATGTGACCAACTATCTGATGATGCATGTCGGGCGGCCGCTGCATGTTTTTGATGCCGCCCGCCTGACCGGTGACAGGCTTTCCCTGACATCCGGCACAGGGGAGCATTTCCGTGCGCTGGATGGGCAGGAGCTGGTTTTGGGCACGGATGATCTCGTCATTGCGGATGAGGCCGGGGTGCAGTCGCTGGCGGGCATCATTGGCGGTGAGGCCAGTGCGGTGACCGATGAGACGGTCGATGTCTTCGTGGAATCCGCCCTGTTTGACCCGGTGCGCATCGCCCTGACAGGCCGCCGCCTTGGGGTGCAGACGGATGCCCGTTACCGTTTCGAGCGTGGTGTGGATCAGGCTCTCGTACGTTCCGGTCTGGAAGCCGCCACGGCCCTGATCGTGGAGTTGTGTGGCGGCACGCCAAGTGAGGTGACCGAGGCGGGGGCGGAACCGGCATGGCAGAGAACCGCCAGCCTGCGTTTCGAGCGTCTGGCCTCGCTGGGCGGTCTGGAGATCGAGGCGGACAGGGCCGTGGACATCCTCGAGGCCCTGGGGTTTGAGGTGCAGGAGCGCACGGCAGAGAAGGCCGTGTTCTCCGTGCCGTCATGGCGGAATGACGTGGCGGCAGGGCATGGTCTGGCACAGGCTGTCACGCTCGATGCCGCTGTGGCCGAACGGGCTGCCGCCAGTGTGGAGGTCATGGAAGCCGAGGCCGATCTGGTCGAGGAGGTTCTGCGCATCCGTGGTCTGGATGAAGTTCCGGCCCTGTCCCTGCCCCGTGCCCATATGGTGCCTGCTCCGGCGGTGACACCACAGCAGGCCCGGGTAGCCCTTCTGCGCCGCCTGTGTGCGGGGCGTGGCCTGATGGAGACCGTTGGTTTTTCCTTCGTGTCCGATCAGGATGCGGCCCTGTTTGAAGAAGGACGGGAGCAGGACCGGTTGCTGAACCCGATTGCAACGGACCTGAACCAGCTGCGGCCGACACCAATCATCAACCTGCTGCGTGCCCTTGGGCGGAATCTGGCTCACGGGCAGGGCTTCAGCGGGGATGCCTCCTTCTTCGAGCTTGGCCCCTGCTTCGGGCAGCAGGGCACCCGTATGGTGCTGGCTGGTGTGCGGGGTGGCGTGAATGGCCGAGCTCCGGGTCAGTCTGCCGAGGAACCATCATGGATGGATGCCAAGGCCGATCTCATGGCGGCTCTTGCAGCTCTCGGTGTGGCCGAGGCTTCCCTGAGCAGCACGGCGGATGCGCCGGGCTATTACCATCCGGGGCGTTCCGGTGTCGTGCGGCAGGGGCCCAAGCTGGTGCTGGGCAGCTTCGGTGAGCTGCACCCCCGTGTGGCCCGTCACTTCGGCCTGAGCGGCACGGTGGCGCTCTTTGAGATGACGCTGGACAGGGTTCCGCTGCCCAAGGTGAAACGGAAGGCTGCCCCGACGCTGTCGGTCCTTCAGCCTGTCCGTCGTGACTTTGCCTTCCTGGCTGATGAAAAGGTGCAGATACAGGATGTGCTGAAGGCTGTCCGTATGGCAGACCGCAAGTTGATCACGGATGTGCGTCTTTTCGACATCTTTGAAGGTGGCTCCGTTCCGGCAGGGCATCGCTCTCTGGGAGTGGAGGTGACCCTCCAGCCGCAGAAAGACAGCCTGACGGATACTCAGCTTGATGCGCTGATGACGGCTGTAGAAAGTGCCGTCCAGAAGGCGACGGGGGCAACGCTGCGGCGTTGAGCCCTGCAACGGCGGGAAAGAAGGAGAGGCTGCCATGGTGGATGAGAGTGCCCCTGTAGAGGGTGAGGTTCCCCTTCATCACCATGGCCGGGTGATCTGGATTCTGGCCGGTGAGCCCAGTGGGGACAGTATCGGGGCCCGTCTGATGCAGGCCCTGCACCGCATTGACCCGATGCTGGTCTTTGCTGGTGTTGGCGGAGGGCGGATGGAGGCCCGGGGCCTGCGGAGCCTCTTCCCGATGGAAGACCTGACGGTCATGGGGTTCATGGAAGTCCTGCCCCGGTTGCGCCTTCTGTCACAGAGGCTGCTGGAAGCTGAGCAGGATATTGAGCTGCGCCGTCCTGATATTGTCATCACCATTGATAGCCCGGGTTTTTCGTTCCGGCTTCTGCGGCGCATCCGCAAGCTGAATGTCCGGCGCCTGCATTATGTAGCGCCGCAGACATGGGCCTGGCGGGAGAGTCGGGTCAAAGGGTATCGGGGGTTGTGGGACAGGCTGCTCTGCCTTTTCCCGTTTGAGGAAGCATGGTTTGCTGAACGGGGCCTGCCCGAGGCCCGGTTTGTCGGCCATCCCATCCTGCAATCGGGCGTGGCGCATGGTCAGGCACAGCGTTTCCATAAACGGCATGACATTCGGTCGGACAGCCCTATTCTGATCCTCATGCCGGGCAGCCGGTCCTCCGAGGTCCCAAAGCTGCTGCCTGTTTTTGAGAAGACTCTCGGAATTCTTCATGAACGTTTCCCCGATCTTCAGCCCGTCATTCCGGCCACGTCGGGCATGGCCCCACTCGTGAAGAAGATGGTGCGGCACTGGGCGGTTCACCCCTCCATCCTGACGGATACGGAGGACAAGCACGATGCTATCCGGGCTGCTGACTGTGCCCTGACCAAATCGGGTACATCCATTCTGGAGCTGGCCATAGGGCAGGTACCCATGGTGGTCACCTACAGGGTCAATCCGCTTTCAGCCCTGCTGGGGCGGCTTTTCCTGCGGCTTCCCTTCATTTCCATGATCAATATTCTGGCAGGGCGTGAAGTCGTGCCAGAACTGGTCCAGCATGACTGTACTCCCCAGAAACTGGCGGATGAAATTACTTCTCTCCTGACAGATGGGGCAAAGCGGCAGGCCCAGCAGGAGGCTTTTGCCGATATTCTGGCCATGCTGGAAGCTCCGGGCGGGGAGCTGCCTGCCATGTCAGCGGCCAGAGAGGTATTGGCACTGATGGAAACGCCATTGTCCGAATTGCGGCGCTCATGAAAAAAGCCTGTCCTTGTCAGGGGACAGGCTTTTTTCATGCCGAAGGATGGCAACCTGGGAGTGCTTTCAGCGCAGGAAGCCAACCAGCTTTTCTGCCTCGCTCACAATCGGTTCCGAGACGGCACGGGCCCGTTCGGCTCCCTGGCGCAGGACCTGCATGAGGTGAGCCTTGTCATCCATCAGGCGGCGGGTTTCATCGGCCACGGGGGCCAGTGTTTCGACCAGCAGGTCAGCCAGAGCCTGCTTGAAGGTGCCGAAGCCTTGGCCGGCAAACTGGCCCAGCACGTCAGCCAACGTCCTGTTGGACATGGCAGCGTAGATGGTCAGCAGATTGCGGGCCTCCGGGCGGCCTTCCAACCCGGCTTCCTCGGAGGGCAGAGGTTCGGCATCCGTGCGGGCCTTGCGGATCTTCTGGGCGATATCGTCTGCCGTATCATTCAGGATGATGCGACTCTGGGCAGACGGGTCGGACTTGGACATCTTCTTGCTGCCGTCCCGCAGGCTCATCACACGGGCAGCATGAGGCGGAATGAGCGGTTCAATCAGCGGGAAGAACTCGACACCCATATCGTGGTTGAACTTCTGTGCGATGTCATTGGCCAGCTCAAGATGCTGCCGCTGGTCGTCACCCACGGGCACCCGTGTGGCGTGGAAGGCCAGAATGTCCGCCGCCATGAGGTTGGGATAGACATACAGGCCAGCGGAATGGTTTTCCCGGTTCTTGCCTGCCTTGTCCTTGAACTGTGTCATGCGGTTCAGCCAGCCCAGACGGGACACGCAGTTGAAAATCCAGCCGAGGCGGGCATGGGCACTGACGGCGGACTGGTTGTACAGGCGGGTCGGGTCGATGCCGGAGGCCAGAAGGCAGGCAGTGGAGGCCAGTGTCTGTTCACGCAGGGCCTCCGGGGACCATGGCATGGTCAGGGAGTGCATGTCCACAAGGCAGAACAGGCAGTCATGGTCCTTCTGCAAGGTGACCCAGTTGCGGATGGCTCCGAGATAATTGCCCAGATGGGGAATGCCTGTTGGCTGGATTCCTGAAAAAACACGCTGCATGAACATGGTCCTGACAGAAGGAAAAGACAAAAGCCGCCCCGCTCAGAGGTGAGGGGACGGCGGAAAACCCTGCTGGCTGGGCAGATGGCAGAAGGCTATGCCCTTATTGAAGGGAATTGTCATCCTCGACACCCAGAAGCTGGATCTTGAAGATCAGCGGGCTGTTGGGCGGGATGATCCCCATGGACCGTTTGCCATACCCCAGCTGGGGCGGGACATAGAGCTCCCACGTATCGCCAACACGCATCAGGGGCAGCCCTTCCATCCAGCCGTCGATGACACCATCAAGAGGCATCTCCATGTAGGCGGCGCCGGTGTGCATTTCCGAGGCATCAAAAATGCCCCCGTCTGGCAGGCGGCCCTCATAGATGACCATCATGGTGGCTCCCTTCTGTGGGTGGGGCGCATCCTTGGGGCCAGATTTCAGGACCTTGTAGGCCAGACCATCAGGCAGTTTCTGCACTCCGGGCTGTTTGTAGACCTGATCCATGAACTGCTGGGGTGTCAGGTCCGGTTTCTGGTCGCCAGAGCAGCCTGTCAGGCCGAGCAGACCAGCCAGAGCGCAGACCGGCAGATAACGGAAGAAAGAACGCAGACAACGGGACATGGAAATGCCTCTTTGCAAGCTGGGAGGAAAAGGCGGGCACCACCGGGCCGTCAGACCCGGTGGAGACGGCAGGCTCAGGGCGTGCCGCCGCGGCGTCCCTTGTTGGCACCCAGCCGCAGCCGCAGGGCGTTCAGACGGATGAAGCCCTGTGCATCCACCTGATTGTAGGCACCTTCGTCATCCTCGAAGGTCACGACACGGGCATCATACAGGCTGTCGGGGCTTTCACGGCCCACGCAGATGACATTGCCCTTGTAGAGCTTCAGGCGCACACGGCCATTGACGGATTTCTGGCTGCTGTCGATCAGGGCCTGAAGCATGTGACGCTCCGGGGAGAACCACAGGCCGTTATAGATCAGCTCGGCATAGCGGGGCATGATGCTGTCCTTGAGGTGGGCAGCTTCACGGTCCAGCGTGATGGACTCCATGGAGCGGTGCGCCTGGAGCAGGATGGTACCGCCGGGCGTCTCGTAAATGCCACGGGACTTCATGCCGACGAAGCGGTTCTCCACGATGTCGAGACGGCCGATGCCGTTGGCTTTGCCCAGCTCGTTGAGGCGGGCCAGCAGATTGGCCGGGGAGAGGGCCTCACCATTGATGGCCACCGGGTCACCATGCTTGAAGTCGATGGTGATCTCGGTTGCCTTGTCCGGGGCAGCTTCCGGGGAGATGGTGCGCTGGAAGACGATCTCATCCGGCGGCAGGGAGGGATCCTCCAGAATCTTCCCTTCGGAGGAAGAGTGCAGCAGGTTGGCATCAACGGAGAACGGAGCCTCGCCCCGCTTGTCCTTGGTGACAGGAATCTGGTTCTTCTCGGCAAAGTCCAGCAGCTTGGTGCGGGAGGTCAGGTCCCATTCACGCCATGGGGCGATAACCTTCACGTCCGGTTTCAGGGCGTAATAGGCCAGCTCGAAGCGGACCTGATCGTTCCCCTTGCCTGTCGCACCATGCGCCACGGCGTCCGCACCGACGGCCTCGGCAATCTCGATCTGGCGTTTGGAGATCAGCGGGCGGGCGATGGAGGTGCCCAGCAGGTACTGGCCTTCATAAACCGTGTTGGCACGGAACATCGGGAAGACGTAGTCCTTGACGAAGGTTTCCCGCAGGTCTTCGACAAAGATTTCCTTCACGCCAAGGGATTCAGCCTTGCGGCGTGCGGGTTCCAGCTCTTCCCCCTGACCGAGATCAGCCGTGAAGGTGACAACCTCGCAGCCATAATGCTCCTGAAGCCAGCGGAGAATGACGGACGTATCCAGCCCACCGGAATAGGCCAGAACGACTTTCTTGATGCCTGAGGCTTTGCTCATGATCGTTATATACCTCTGCTGAAAGACAGAACCAGATATCGTTAAGTTATTATGGTCTTGTAACAGCTGTCAGGCCATTGGGCCAGAGGCCCATATCCGCAAGAGAAGGCTCAGGCCTCGTTTTTGCGGGATTCGGCCTGCCGCTTCCGCTCGCTCTGTGTCTTGAGCTGCCCGCAGGCGGCGAGGATATCCTTGCCACGGGGCATGCGGATGGGGGCGGCATAACCGGCATCCATGACGATCTGGGCAAAACTGGCCAGCCGCTCCCGTGTGGAGGGGCGGAAGTCCGATCCCGGCCATGGATTGAAGGGGATGAGATTGACCTTGGCGGGCAGGCCACGGATCAGCCGCACCAGCTCCCGGGCTTCGGCATCACTGTCATTCACGTCCCGGATCATGATGTATTCAAAGGTGATGCGGCGGGAGTTGGAGGCGGCCGGATAGCGGTGGCAGGCGGCCATCAGCTCCTCGATCGGGTATTTCCGGTTCAGCGGTACGAGCTGGTCCCGCAGGTCGTTGCGGACGGCATGGAGGGAAATGGCCAGATTGATGCCCAGCTCGTCACCGCAGCGGTCCATCATGGGCACGACGCCGGAGGTGGAGAGCGTGATCCGGCGGCGGGAGAGGGCGATGCCTTCGCCATCCATGATGATCTTCATGGCCTTGGCGACGTTCTCATAATTGTAGAGCGGCTCTCCCATGCCCATCAGCACGATGGTGGAGAGCAGGCGGGGCGTGTCGCCCTTGGGGCTGGGCCATTCGCCATAGCTGTCCCGTGCTGCCATGAACTGCCCGACAATTTCGGCTGCTCCCAGATTGCGGACGAGCTTCTGCGTTCCTGTATGGCAGAAGGTGCAGGACAGGGTGCAGCCCACCTGGGAGGAGATGCAGACGGCTCCACGGTCTTCCCGCCTGTCTGGAATATAGACAGTCTCTGCCTCCTGCCCGTCCCGGAAGCGGAAGAGGAACTTGCGCGTGTCGTCCTTGGATGTCTGCTGCGTCGTCAGGCTGGGGCGGCCGACGATGAAGTGCTTTTCCAGCTTGGCCTGCAAGGGCTTGGCGATGGTGGACATGCGGGAGAAGTCCGTCACGCCCTGATGATAGATCCAGTGCCAGAGCTGCTTGGCCCGGAAGGGCTTTTCGCCAATCTCGGTCAGGACCCCGGCCAGCTCTTCCCGGGAGAGGCCGACCAGCTCACGGCGTCCATCCTCCGTGACCGGTGTTGGCGGTGCGAACAGGGCTGACTTGGCCTCGATGCGTTTGCGCTCGCTCTCGTTGAGGGCATTCACGGCATCGGAGGAAATGGGAGCTGAAGAAGGCATCGGATGTGTCATGTGGTGGCTATAGCATGGGAACCCGTTTCCGGGTCAGAAAAGTGAGGGGCGAGGGTGGGCTTACCCGATGGCGTCCTTGCGGGCGGCGATGAGGAACTCCCTGTTGCCCTCGGGCCCGGTGATCGGGCTGGGAACCAGGCCAAGGATGGTCCAGCCGGGGAGGCTGGCAAACCAGTCCCGGATTTCCTCGCAGACACGTTCATGCACGGCGGGGTCCCGTACGACCCCCTTGGGGCCGATGTCGGTCCGGCCTGCCTCGAACTGCGGCTTGATGAGGGCCACGGCCCAGGCCCCATTTTTTGCCATGCCAAGGGCCGGAGCCAGAACGGTTTTCAGGCTGATGAAGCTGGCATCGCAGACGACGATGTCCGGGGCCTCGGGTATGTGTTCGGCATTCAGGTGGCGGGCGTTGGTTTTCTCCAGCACCACCACACGGTCATCGGAGCGTATCTTCCAGGCCAGCTGGCCGTGTCCGACATCCACGGCATAGACTTTTGCCGCTCCATTCTGGAGCAGCACGTCGGTAAAGCCGCCCGTTGAGGCTCCGACATCCACGGCGATCTTTCCCTCTGCAGAGAGGGGGAAATGTTCCAGTGCATGGGCCAGTTTCAGCCCGCCACGGGAGACCCAAGGATGGTCCTGCCCTTTCAGGGTCAGGGGCATGTCTTCAGTGAGCTGATCCCCTGCTTTTTTGACGGGCCTGTCACCATGCGGGCCGGCATAGACCAGCCCGGCCATGATGAGGGCCTGTGCCCGGCTGCGTGTCTCCACCAGCCCCCTGTCCACAAGGAGCTGGTCCGCACGGCGTTTGGCCATCAGGCCCCAGCCTTGCCATCAAAGGCCTTGCGGGCCAGATCGGCAATGTGACGGGCTGTCAGGCCCGCTTCTTCGTACTGGGCTGCAGGGGTGTTGTGGTCGATCCACGTATCCGGCAGGGCCATGGGGCGGAAACGGACCTGATCGAGCAGGCCGGTTTCGGCCAGATGCTGCACTACCTGCGTGCTGAACCCACCCGGTGCGCCATCCTCAATGGTGATGAAGACCTTGTGCTGGCGGGCAAGGGATTCGATCAGCGCACCGTCAACTGGCTTGGCGAAGCGGGCATCGGCCACGGTGACGGCAATACCGTCCCTGGCCAGCGTTTCGGCGGCCTTCAGGGCCTCGTGCAGGCGGGGACCGAGAGCAAGGATGGCTACGCCTTCTCCTTCGGAGGAGCGGATGATGCGGCCTTTGCCGATTTCCAGAATTTTCCCTTCATCGGGGAGTTTCTGGCCCAGACCAGCCCCACGGGGATAGCGCAGGGCGATTGGTCCGCTGTCATGCGCCCATGCCGTGGCCGTCATGTGAAGCAGCTCCACCTCATCAGACGGAGCCATGACCGTCATGTTGGGCAGACAGCAGAGATAGTTCAGGTCAAAGGAGCCTGCATGGGTTGCGCCGTCCGCACCGACAAGCCCGGCCCGGTCCACGGCAAAGCGGACAGGCAGGTTCTGGAGGGCCACGTCATGCATGACCTGATCATAGGCCCGCTGGAGGAACGTGGAGTAGATGGCGCAGAAGGGGCGCATCCCTTCGCTGGCGATCCCGGCGGCAAAGGTCACGGCATGCTGCTCGGCAATGCCGACATCAAAATAGCGGTCAGGATGCTGCTGGGCCATTTTGTCCAGCCCGGTGCCGGACGGCATGGCTGCCGTGATGGCAACCACCCTGTCATCCTGGTTGGCCCGGTGGAGCAGCTCGCGGGAGAAGACATCCGTGTAGGTGGGGGGACCAGCAGGCCCTTTTTTCTGCTTGCCGGTTTCCACGTCGAAGCGGGCGACGGCATGATATTTGTCCCCGGCGGCCTCGGCCGGTTTGTAGCCACGGCCCTTTTCCGTGATGACGTGCAGCAGGACGGGTCCCTTGTCCTCGGCATCCCGCAGGTTGCGGAGGATGGGGACGAGCTGGTGCATGTCGTGTCCATCTACCGGGCCGATGTAATAGAAGCCCAGCTCCTCGAACAGCGTGCCGCCGGTGATCATGCCACGGGCATATTCCTCGGCCCGTTTGGCTGTGCGCTCAATGCGGGAGGGCAGCCGTTTGGCCAGCTTGCCCGCCATGTCCCGCAGGGTGAGGAAGCGGCGGGAGGACATCAGGCGGCTGAGATAGTTGGACATGGCCCCGACAGGCGGCGCAATGGACATCTCATTGTCATTCAGGATGACGATGAGCCGTTCCGCTCCCTTGCCACCCATGGCCCCGGCATTGTTCATGGCCTCATAGGCCATGCCGGCGGAGATGGACCCGTCCCCGATGACGGAGATGACATTCCGTTCCCGGTAGGAAGGATGGTCCTCCGCATAGAGGTGATGGGCAACGGCCATGCCCAGTCCAGCAGAGATGGACGTGGAGGAATGGGCCGCACCGAAGGGGTCGTAGGGGCTTTCCGACCGGCGGGTGAAGCCGGAGAGACCGCCCGGCTGGCGCAGCGTGCGGATCTGCTCACGGCGGCCGGTCAGGATCTTGTGCGGATAGGCCTGGTGGCCGACATCCCAGATCACCCGGTCATCCGGTGTGTTGAACACTGCATGGAGGGCGACCGTCAGCTCGACCACGCCGAGGGAGGCACCCAGATGCCCACCCGTGGTGGAAACCGCATTGATGGTCTCCGAGCGGAGTTCTTCGGCCAGGGTGGTGAGCTGCTCGATGGACAGGTTTTTCATGTCCGCCGGTACGCTTACCCGATCCAGAAGAGGATAACGGCCCAGAGTAGGGATGGAGGAAGACGTGCTCATGAACAATCAGTTCCTGCGTTCAACGAAATAATCAGCGAGGGCACGGAGCGTATCCGCACGGGGGCCGAAAGAGGAAAGGGACTGGCGGGCCTGCTCGCTCAGGCGCAGGGCCTCCTTGCGGGCCCCTTCGATGCCAAGCAGCGAGACGTAGTTGGACTTGCAGGCATCTTCATCTTTCCCTGCCGTTTTACCCAGTTCTTCGGTGCTGGCGGTAGTGTCCAGAATGTCATCAGCCACCTGGAAGGCCGTGCCGAGGTCGGTTCCGTAGCGGACGATGGCTTGGCGGCGTGGGTCATCGGCCTTGAGCCCTGCCAGAATGGCCCCGGCTTCTGCTGCATAGCGGATGAGGGCACCTGTTTTCATGGCATGAAGGCGTTTGACCTTCTCGAGAGGAAGAGCCTTGCCTTCCCCGCGGATGTCGATGACCTGACCGCCCACCATGCCTGCACTGCCGGAGGCACGGGCCAGTGCCAGCGCCAGCTCGGCCCGGATGGTGGGGTCTGCACTTGTGGCGTCTTCCAGCAGGACTTCGAAGGCACTGGTCTGGAGGGCATCACCAGCGAGGATGGCGAAGGCCTCATTGAATTTCTTGTGGGTGGAAGGCTGGCCCCGGCGGAGGTCATCATCATCCATGGCAGGCAGGTCATCATGGACGAGAGAATAGGCGTGCAGGAACTCGACGGAGGCAGCCACACGCAGGGCGGCTTCACGGGATGCCCCGAAAAGGGCTGCGATCTCCAGCACGAGGAATCCTCGCAGCCGTTTGCCGCCATTCAGGGCGGCATAGCGCATGGCGTCGATCAGCAGGGATTCATCACCCGGCACTGGCGGCAGGAGAGCATCAATGCTGGCCTCGATCTCACGACAGGCCTGGCGGAGGGCATCCTTGAGGGGAAGGGCGTGGCTGTCGGTCATCGGGAAGTCTCCTTGCGGAAGGTGGCTGTCGTAAGTGTGTGCAGGCAATGATTCATCAGAATGGAATCTCATCATCCAGATGAGGCGGCGGGGAAGACCAGCCTTCCCTTGGGGCGGGTGATGGCCTCCTGGGGCTGGCGTTGGCCCTTCTGCGTGGGGCAGGCTGTTCTGCCTTCTCCAGAGGTTCTTCCGACAGGGAGCCATCAGCCTTCTGGACGATGGCCTTCACACGCATTTCTGCCTCTCCCAGCTTTTCCTCACAATGGCGGCGCAGGGCAGCACCGCGTTCATAAGCGGAGATTGCGTCTTCCAGCTTCATCTGGCCGCTTTCCAGCCCGCGGACGATCTGCTCAAGTTCGGCCAGGGCGTTTTCAAAAGAAAGCTGGTGCAGCGGTGTTGTCTGTGTCGTCGTAGGGTCGGGCATGAACTATCCAGCCGGGGTTCAGATCATGAAACTTACAGGGCATTACAGGGATGGAGAGATTTTTTCCAGCCCTCATCCTGCCCGTCGGGGAACATCACGGAGCGCCGTGATGTTTTTCCGGGAGAGTGGCAACCCTGTTTTAACGTTTTTTATCGAGGAACATCAGGGCTTTTGTCTTACAGTTTCATTAAAACCGCCCCTGCAGAATCATGTAACAGAGAAAAGTTATATCAAGACAAATTATGACAGGTGTAACTTTTCGAAATGCCCGTCTGATGAGTAGCATGGCCGTGTAGAGCAGCATTCCGCAGGCAAGGGCCAGCATGAAACTGCCCGTAACGACCGTCAGCAGAACCATGCAGAGGGGTGGGAAGGACTCTTCCAGATTGTCGGGCAGTTCGGTCAGGTTGCTGAGCATGATGATTCCGACAAAGACCAGTACAGGGGCCGTTGCCAGAGCGGGGATGGCTGTTATCAGGGGCCAGAAGAAACAGGAGAGGGCAAACAGCAGGGCGACCACAAGGGCGCTGAGGCCTGTACGGCCACCGGCTTCGGCGCCTGTCAGGCTTTCCAGATAGGCGGAAACGGTACAGGTTCCAAGCAGGGCCCCGATGATGCTGGCTGCTCCGTCCGCTGCAAAGGCGCGGGGAGGCAGGTCGGGTTGTTCTCTGGTGCCGCAGAGCCCAGCCTGTCGTGTCACTGTCAGCATCGTGCCTGTGGCATCGAAGAAATCGCTGAGCAGGATATAGAGCGTGATGGGCAGCAGCAGCCCGAGATGCTGAAAGAATTCATGGAAGTCGAAGGGCGCAAGCATGTTGACCGGATAATGGGGCCAGTCAATCAGGTGGCCGGGAAGCTGGGTCAGGGGCTGCCCATCAGGGCCGGGGACGACAAGGCCGGCAAGGGTCAGGACCATGATGGTGACAAGCAGCCCTGCGGGAATACGGAGAAGCTGGAGCAGCAGGCAGAACATCACCCCAGCCAGGGCAAGGATCACGGCCGGGTGCGAGAGGGAGGCAAAACCAAGCCCGCCTGCGGATGGGACGGCGATTCCGGCGGAGATGAGAC
Source organism: Parasaccharibacter sp. TMW 2.1888 (assembly GCF_023167265.1). Lineage (NCBI taxonomy): Bacteria > Pseudomonadati > Pseudomonadota > Alphaproteobacteria > Acetobacterales > Acetobacteraceae > Parasaccharibacter > Parasaccharibacter sp. TMW 2.1888. The sequence continues at coordinate 313,240 of NZ_CP030979.1, read as the reverse complement.
CGATCCGGGCGATGAAAGCGCCAATGGCTGTCTGGATGCCCAGTATGATGCAGGGTGGAAAGCTCTGTATGATTTTCAGGCGAAGCCGTGTGAGCGAGAGGAGCGTGAAACACATCCCGCTGAAGAGGACGACCGTGAAGGCCGTGGAGGGTGAGACATGGGCCTGCTGAACGACCACCTGGGCAAACAGGACATTGCTGCTCATGGCGGGGGCCAGGGCTATGGGCAGCCGTGCCCATAGGGCCATGAGCAGTGTTCCGGCTACGGCACCGGCGATGGTGGTCATGATCATGTCATGGCGGGCCAGTCCGGCACCTGCCAGAACAGCCGGATTGACGGCCATGATATAGGCCATGGAGCCAAAAATGGTCAGTCCGGCACTGATTTCACGGGGGATTGTTGAGTGACGCCGGGTGATCTGGAAGAAATGGTCAAGGGAAGAGCGGATCACGGCGTCATGTTTCATGAAAGAGGGGATGTCTAGCGGGGCCAGTCGTGGAAGAGCCGGTAGAGCAGGGGGGTAAAGAGTGTACGGGCCTCCTGCTCTGGCAGCTGGGCATAGAGAGCCCCGATGACGGATGGTGAGAGCCACCGGCCCTGCCGTATGGCTTCATGGAGTCCAGCGGCTGAAAAACCATGGAGTGTAAAGTGCTGGAGAGCGTTTTCCACGGGGTCCAGCTTGGAGAATGAGGAGATCTCTGCGGGGACGAGGGTTACGGGGGCGTCATCGGGGAAAGCCAACGCTGTCGGGCGGAGCGAGAGCCTGACAGCTCCGTCATCCTGTTGGAGATGGAGGGGCAGGCAGTCCAGCAGGGTCGGGAAACAGGTGGAGGCAGGGGCTGCTGCGGGCAGGTATGGGAGGCCAGACGGACGGTCTGCATACAGCCATGCCCGATTTTCCATTCCCGGTACGGGGTTTTCCGGTTTGATGAGGCAGAGCGGTATCAGCGTGGGATTGTCCCGGAGTTCCTCAAGGGGGTGGAAGCCTGTCATGCGGCTGTCCCTGTTCAGGGCAAGCCGCTGTCCGTCGCGGTGCAGATGGAACCGGTTGAAGCGGCAGGCGGTCTCGGGGGGAGGTGCCCCAGTGGAGGAGGTAGGGGCCTGTCCATTCTGTATGGCGTAACAGGCACCGAGGATCAGGCCCTGAAGGAGATGGGCGCTGATATCCAGCGTCTGGGGCAGGAGAGCCTGCCCTTTGTCGTAGAACTGTTCGCTGCGGTCGAAGTGGCGGCGCATCTGCGGTGTGTGGCTGCTGGTGGCAGCATCATGCAGGATGCGGGCAGCGGACCAGTCCGGCGCTGCATGGATATGGGCAAACGGGTCTGGCAGGCCCTGTCTGCTGGAAGGACGGAAAAAAGACCGTGTGACCCGGCTGTCCGGGAAATTGCTGTCGGCGTGGGTCTGAAAGAGGGCCCGTGGATGGGGCATCTGCCCATCAAGGGTTTTGTGGGCCCATTGGCCAAGGCCGGTCAGGCACCAGTTGACAGGGAGATGACTGGTTTTCTGGAAGGTCTCTGCCCCCAGTTCTGCCTCCATCCCGGTCAGGAACGCCTTCACGGAGCCGCCATCAGGTGTGAAATATTCATCCACGGCCAGCTGGATGATCCAGTCGAAATGGTCGCCCTCCTGCTGGAGCATGGTCAGCAGGGCATCCTGATGGCGGTGCAGGCTGTCTGTTTCCTGGCGGTCCGTTGTCAGCAGGCGGATGTCGTAGTTGCGTGCTGCCTGGGTCAGGATGTCCTGTGTACCATCGGTGGAATGGTCGTCACAGATGAGCAGGGCCGAAAAACCCGCCGCCATATGGTGGGCGATCCACCAGCCAAGCCTGTTGGCTTCATTGTGGACGCAGAGAAGGGCGGCGGTCCGGGGCATGGGTCAGTCCATCTTCAAGGCGGCGAGGAAGGCGCTCTGCGGAATTTCGACCTTGCCGAACTGCCGCATGCGTTTTTTGCCCTCTTTCTGCTTTTCCAGCAGCTTGCGTTTACGGGAGATGTCACCACCATAACATTTGGCCGTGACATCCTTGGAGAGAGCCCCCAGCGTCTCACGGGCGATCACCTTGGAGCCGATGGAGGCCTGGATGGCGATCTTGAAGAGCTGGCGGGGGATGAGGTCTTTCAGCTTGGCGCAGATGGCCCGGCCCCGTGTCTCGGCCACGGTACGGTGGGCGATGAAAGCCAGGGCATCCACTGGCTCGTGATTGACGAGGATGGAGATGCGGACCAGATCGCTCTCCTCGTAACCATCCATCTGATACTCGAAGGAGGCATAACCCCGCGTGAGGGATTTCAGACGGTCATAGAAGTCGAACACCACCTCGTTGAGGGGCAGGCGGTACACGACCATGGCCCGGTCTCCAACATAGGTCAGGTCGATCTGGACGCCACGACGTTCCGTGCAGAGGGTGAGGACGGACCCCAGATACTCGTCCCGCACGAGGATGGAGGCCTTGATCCACGGCTCTTCGATATAGTCGATCTTGCTGATCTCCGGCATGTCGGCCGGGTTGTGCAGCTCTTCGACCTCGCCGTTGTTCATGTGCATCTTGTACACGACGGAGGGAGCGGTGGCGATGAGGTCCAGATTGAACTCACGGGAGAGACGCTCCTGGATGATCTCCAGATGCAGCAGCCCGAGGAACCCGCAGCGGAACCCGAAGCCGAGGGCAGCCGATGTTTCCGCTTCGAAGTGGAAGGAGGCGTCATTGAGCCGCAGCTTGCCGAGGCTGGTGCGCAGCTTGTCGAAATCGTCGGCATCGACAGGGAAGAGACCACACCAGACGACCGGTATGGAGGGCTTGAAGCCGGGCAGGGCCTTTTCCGCCGGGCGGTTGTCCAGCGTGATGGTGTCACCGACATTGCAGTCCGCCACGGTCTTGATGGCGGCATTGATGTAGCCCATTTCCCCCGGGCCAAGGGAATCGACCGGCTGCATCTTGGGCAGGAACACGCCGACCTGATCGACATGATAGGTTGCCCCGGTCTGCATCATGCGGATCTTGTCGCCCCGCTTCAGGCGGCCTTCCTTGATGCGGACAAGGATGATGACGCCGAGATAGCTGTCGTACCAGCTGTCCACCAGCAGCCCCTGGAGGGGAGCCTCGGCATCACCCTTGGGGGCAGGCAGGCGCTGGACGAGGGCTTCCAGCACGCCTTCGATGTTCAGGCCCGTCTTGGCACTGATCTCCACGGCATCATCTGCCGGGATGCCGACCACTTCCTCGATCTGGGCACGGACACGTTCCGGCTCAGCAGCCGGGAGGTCAATCTTGTTGAGAACGGGGACGATCTCATGGTTGGCGTCAATTGCCTGATAGACGTTGGCCAGAGTCTGCGCCTCGACGCCCTGTGAGGCATCCACGACCAGAAGGGACCCTTCGCAGGCGGCGAGGGAACGGCTGACCTCGTAGGCGAAGTCCACATGGCCGGGCGTGTCCATGAGGTTGAGCGTATAGACGTTGCCATCCTTGGCGGGATAGGTCAGCCGGACAGTCTGGGCCTTGATGGTGATGCCCCGCTCCTGCTCCAGCTCCATGGAATCGAGAACCTGCCCCTTCATTTCACGGGCAGTCAGGGCGCCGCAGGCTTCGATCAGCCGGTCGGCCAGGGTGGATTTGCCATGGTCGATATGGGCGATGATGGAAAAATTGCGGATGAGGTGAAGCGGTGTGTCGGTCATGACGCCCTAATTAGGTGATTCTGAAAGTTCTGTCAGCATGTGTGGTGGCGGGGAGGCCCCCGCCACGGGTGAAGGGGGCTAGCGGTCTGTCAGGCGGAACTCGATCCGTCGGTTGCGGGCCAGAGCTTCCGGGCTTGAGCCATTGTCCAGTGGCTGATAGCCGGAGAATGCCGTGGCAGCAATGTGATGCGGGTCCACCCCATTGGTGATCAGTGTTTTGACGACCGTAATGGCACGGGCGGATGACAGCTCCCAGTTGCTTGGGAAAGTGGAGCGGATCGGCTTGCGGTCCGCATGGCCATCAACACGGAGAATCCATGGGACATCAGACGGAATGGTGGCCGCCACCTCACGGAACGTACGGGCCAGGGTGAGGAGCTGTTTCTGGCCTGTCGGGGTGAGAGTTGCGCTGCCACTGGGGAAGAGAATCTCGGACTGGAAGACAAAGCGGTCGCCCACAATGGAGATTCCCGGCTGATTTTTGAGAATGTCCCTCAGTCTGCCAAAGAACTCGGAACGGTAACGCTGAAGCTGGTTGACCTTGTCAGCGAGGGCGATGTTGAGCTTCTGCCCCAGCTCGGCGATGCGGGCATCCTTGTCCACCTCGTTCTTCTTTTCAATCTCCAGGGCACTGGAGACGGCCTGGAGCTGCCGGGTCAGCTCGGTGATCTGCGATGAGAGATCGGCAATGCTGCCAAGCTGGGCGCTTTCGACCTCTTTTGAGTGGGTCTGCATGTCGTCCAGCTGATGCTGTCGCTCATCAAGCTGGCTCTTCAGCGTGGCGACCATGGCACGCTGTTCCTGCTCGGCACTGCTCAGCGTTTTGACCTTTGCCTCACTGAGGGAGAGCATGCCACTGAGATGGGTGAGCTCCTGCTTCAGGTTTTCCAGAGCGTGTTCTCTCTGGGTGATGGTCGCAGAGAGGAATTCCTGCCCGAGGACGAAGACGAGCAGGACGAACGTGACCACCATCAGCAGGGAGGAGAGGGCGTCCACATAGCCCGGCCAGGCATTGATGGAGCCGGAGCGGTGACGGCGGCGGGCCATGGTCAGCCCTCCCCACGCCGGGAGATGAAGGGGCTTTTCTCACTTCTGGCAAGGGAAACGATATCGGTACGCAGGCCGAGCAGCTGCCTTTCCATGTCCTGAAGCAGCTGGGTGACGGCCGGATCCTCGAAGTGACGCTGGCTGACGCTGCTGCTCAGGGCCTTCATGGTCCGCAGTGTGGCCTGGTTCCCTTCTTCGATCTGCTGAAGGATCTGCTGGAGCTGCGAGAGGTCCTGCGGAGGGGCGGCAGGGGGTGCCTGATGGCTGCGGAGGGTCTCGTTGATTTCTGTCAGCTTCTCAATGATGTGCGTCTGTCCAGCCCGGATGGCCTCATCATGCTGATGGGATGTGGTTTCACGTTCATGAGGCAGGGCTTCACGGATCTCCGCCAGCTTCTCGATGATGGCGGCCTGCCCTTCACGGAGGACTTTATCATGAGGCTGAGCGGCTGCTTCACGATGATGCAGGAGATTCTCGCTGATGCGCGTCAGTCTCTCAATGAGAGACCCTTGATTTTCACGGGATGGGGAGGATGTGTCATGTTGCGTCGCTGGAGCTCCCTTGCGGAAGGTCTCATTCATGCTGGTCAGCTGGCCGAGAATGGCGGACTGGTCCTTGTGGAAGGCACCATCGGCATAGAGCTTGTGCATGGTTTCGTTCAGGGTGCGCAGGCCAAGAATGATCTTGGCGTTGTCCTCTCCGTCCACCTCCAGGATGCGGCGCAGGATGGTGATGTTCTGCTGGAGCAGGGCCACATTTTCCGTCGTGAGCCGCATGAAGTCCTGCACACGTGGCAGCCAGGCTTCCATGGTGGCCAGCCTGTCTTCTGCGGGGCTGTCAGGTCCTGTTTCCGGGTTTTCGAGAAAGGTCTGGTCAGCCAGCCATTCCTCGATCTCATTGGCAAAACGGTTCTGCGCCTGTCCTGATGTCAGGTCGAGGAAGCCGAGAATGAGCGACCCCGCCAGACCGAACATGGAGGCAGAGAAGGCCGTGGACATGCCACCGAGCGGTTTGACCAGTCCTGTTTTGACGTGCTCGAACATGGTGGATATGTCCGCCCCGCCGGAAGGCATGGCGCTGATGACATCTGCCACGGAACGTACGGTGAGAATCAGCCCATAGAACGTGCCCAGCAGCCCGAGAAAGACCAGAAGCTGCGTGATGTAGCGGGAAATCTCCCGGCCTTCATCCATGCGGGCTTCCAGGCTTTCCAGCATGGCCCGTGTGGTCTGGGTGGAGAGGGAGAGACCGGGATTCTCATCCCGCCGTGCCCGCAGGACACGGGCCATGGGGGAGAGAAGCCGGGGCGGCTCCGGCACTTTCAGCCCGGCTCGTGGCTGGCGCAGGATGTTGACCCAGCGGACTTCAGGAAAGAGCCGGATGGTCAGATGGAGGTTCCAGAGAATGCCCAGCATCAGGATGGCGATGATGACACCGTCCAGTCCCGGATTGACCATGAAAGCATGGACCAGCACATCCCGCAGGGCAAAGGCCAGCCCCATGATGATTAGCAGAAAAACAACGATACGGACGAGATAACGGGTCGGGCGCGTCATGGTGCCGTGTTTCCTTTTTCAGGACTGTCTGAAGGAGAGGGGTTGGCTTCGGGGAGGATGTCCAGCCTGTCCGCAGGGGCGGTGTCGGTACTGTCTGGCCGCCCTTGGGCGATGGGGTAGATGCGTGTCGTGGCAATGCCGCTCCGTACCAGCAGGCCACGCACGGCCAGGGCACGGGAGAGGGCCAGACGGCGGGGTGCAGAGATGTCGCTGCCGGGCACCGTGGCATAACTGCGGAGTACGAAGCGTGTGTCTGCTTTCGGGGCCATGGTCTCCGCATAATGGCGGATGGACTCGATGGTTGTGGCGTTCAGGCCGGTGCTGCCGGTGTCGAACAGGATGCGCAGGGCGTCCGCCTCCTGCGGCTCGGTATGGCTGTGGCTGCTTCCGTCGGGCTGGATGTCCGCTGCGGGAACGGCAGGGTGCAGGATGACAGGGAATTCTGGTGGGGTGATGACTGTCGGTTTGGGAGCCTCAGCAGCAATGCTGGGAACCCGGGTATATCCCGGCGGTACGGGCGGGGCCTGCGGTACGGGGGCAGGATGGGTCACCGTGCGATTTTCCTGCCGGGCGGATTGCCGGGGTGTCTGGGTTGCTGGTGCAGCCTCGGGGAGGGCATCCAGATTCGTGGAAACCTGGGCCCGCACCGCCGGGGCGCACAGAAGCCCCGCCACGAGAGGCGTGCAAAGCAGAGGGAAGAGGGAAGCCAGCCGGTTTTTCATGCCTGCATCCTATGCGGAGGAGCCGCATCCTGCAATCTTTATGGCGGTACCATAGCAGAGAACACGGCTCCATCCCCGGTCATGGTGGAATGATGTTTCAGTCCTGCGTGAGGGCGTTGTGCACCAGTTCACGCAGGGGGGCATGGAAGTGCTGGTTGCCAGCGACGACATGGACATCATCATCAAGGGTACCGAGGTCGTTGCCCTCAACATCCGTGGCATGGCCACCGGCCTCCCGGACAATCAGCAGCCCTGCGGCACAGTCCCACGGCTTCAGGCCCAGCTCCCAGTAACCTTCATAGCGGCCGGCAGCCAGCCAGGCGAGGTCCAGGGCGGCAGCGCCGCAGCGGCGGATGCCAGCGACCTTGGGCATCAGGCTGCTCAGCACGCGGCCAAAAGGCATGCGGTACTGGGCTGGTACCTTGGCGAAAGGAATCCCCGTGGCAAACATGGCTTCCGAAAGCTTGCGCCGGGCAGAGACACGGATGCGCCGGTCATTGAGGAAGGCACCAATGCCTTTCTCGGCCCAGAACATCTCATGAGAGGCCGGGTTGTAAACGACGGCGGCCACCAGCTCGACGTCCCCATTCGGATGGCGACGCTGGAGGGCGATGGAAATGGCCCAGTGCGGAATGCCATGGAGGAAGTTGGAGGTGCCGTCCAGCGGGTCGACAATCCAGCGCCATGTCCAGTTGTCACCGCCAGAGGCCCCGCTCTCTTCCATAAGGAAGGCATAGCCGGGACGGGCACGGGCCAGTTCTTCACGGATGGTCTTCTCGGCCCGCATGTCGGCCTGGGAGACAAAGTCTCCCGGACCCTTGATGCTGACCTGGAGCTGCTCGACCTCGGCAAAGTCACGCAGGAGAGACCGCGCCGCTTTCTGCGCGGTGTTCTGCATGACAGCCATATGGGGAGAAAGACGCATGATCAGTCCTTGGCACGCTCGACGTAGGTGGCGTCTTCCGTGCGGACGACAATGCGCTCACCGGCCTCGATGAAAGGAGGCACCATCACCTTCACGCCGTTGGAGAGTACGGCAGGCTTGTAGGAGGAGCTGGCCGTCTGGCCCTTGACGACCGGGTCGGCCTCGGCAATCTCCAGCGTGACCTGCGGCGGCAGGGTGACGGCCACCGGGTCGCCCTCGACCAGCTTGACGCTGATGGTCATGTTGTCCTGAAGGAAGGGGAGCTGATCGCCAAGGATGTCCTTCGGCAGCATGGTCTGCTCGAACGTCTCGGGGTCCATGAGGACGATGTTGTCGCCATCCATGTAGGAATAGATGTAGTCGTTGTCCTCTGTGACGAGACGCTCGACGGTGTCGGCCGTACGCCACCGCTCGTTGCTCTTGTTGCCGCTGGCGAGGTCGCGCATCTCCACCTGGATGAAGGCACCGCCCTTGCCGGGGGTCAGAATCTGCTGCTTGAGGACGGTCCAGCGGCGGCCGTTATGTTCGATGACCTGCCCGGCCCGGATGAGGTTGGCTTGCTGTTTCATGTCAGCTCCTGATGTACATGCAAAAGATCGGGTATTGCTCAAGGCTTCTGGCCATGCAGGCAGGGCAGAAGCGGAAACTCTCTGATGAACTTCAGGGAGACTTCTAGCCGCGTCGGTGGGGCGGGCGCAAGCTCCCTCTGTACACTCTAGGTAAAAGGGTAAGGCTTTCCATCCGGTCCCCGTGCCTGCGAGGAGCCGGAGCTTTCATCGGCCGGGGTGGAGACGAGATAATCCGGCCCGAGTGGAACCTTGCCTTTCCCGCCCGGTATGTCCACGACATAGGTCGGCCAGACCAGCCCGGAGACCCGGCCCCGCAGGCTTTCCAGCAGGGCACGGCCTTCCTCCACCGGCACATGGAAATGCGCCGTGCCGGGGGCGGAATCGAGGTGATGCAGGTAGTAGGGCTTGATGCGGGCGGCGATCAGGGCACGGAGGAGGGCCTCCAGCGATTCCGTGGTGTCATTCACGCCCCGCAGCAGGACGGACTGGGACAGGACGGGGATACCCCGGCCCAGCATCTGCCGGACAGCCACACGGGCCTCGTCCGTCAGCTCCCGGGCATGGTTGATGTGGGCAACCATCCAGAGGGCACGGTCAGTCTCCATGGCGTCGAGAAGCGCCGTGGTCAGGCGTTCCGGGGCGGCGACGGGAACACGGCTGTGGATGCGGATGATGTCGATGTGACTGATGGAGGACAGGCGCTGGATGATGTGTTGCATCCGGCGGGGGGAGAGCATCAGCGGGTCGCCCCCGGTCAGGATGATTTCCCGTATCTGCGGATGTGCCTCTATCCAGTGGAAGGCGGTTTCCAGAGCCTCTTCCCCCAGCAGGCCGCCATCGGGCCCTACATGCTCCCGCCGGAAGCAGAAGCGGCAGTAGAGCGGGCAGACCAGCAGGGGCTTGAGCAGGGCCCTGTCTTCATAGCGATGCACGATGCCGGGAACGGGGGAGAGGGCCTCATCACCGATCGGGTCTTCGCTTTCATGGGGCATGGTCCGCAGCTCCCGGGCATCGGGAATGACCTGCCGGGCGATCGGGTCATCCGGGCTGGTGATGAGCCGCTGGAAGGCGGGGGGAATGGCCGTGGCATAATGCCTGGCCACCTCCTCCAGTGCCGGGGCCTGTTCCGGCGTGATGAGCTTCGCCTCGAGAAGCGATTGTGTGCTGCGGAGGGTTCTGCCTGACGGGGAGGATGAGGCGGTATCGTGCATGAGGTTGCTCTAGCGAAAGGCCGCGTCGTCCTGCAAGAAAACTCTGCCTATGGTGCCGTGCGGGGCCTCTGGCCTATAGGGAGGGGACGGCATCGCCGGATGAGGGTGGAAGGAAACGGTCATGGAGAGTTCCAGCGCAACACAGACGACAGCCCGGATACAGGAGCGCCTGCCCCTGCTGCGCCGGCGTGCCCGGATGGTGCAGGCCGTGCGGGCCTTCTTTGAGGGCAGGGGGTATCTGGAGGTCGAGACACCCTATGCCGTTCCGGCACCGGGGGAAGAGGTGCATCTGCGCTGTTTCCGCACGGTTCTGGAACGTCCTGATGGCACGGACGAGGTCCGTTACCTCCATACCAGTCCTGAATTTGCCATGAAGCGTCTGGTGGCGGCCACGGGGCAGCCCCTGTTCCAGCTGGCCCGTGTCTGGCGCAACGGGGAGCGGAGTGCGACCCACATGCCGGAATTCACCATGCTGGAATGGTATCGTCCCGGTGCCGGGCTGTCGTCCCTCATGGATGAGACGGAGGACCTGCTGCGTCGTGTCCTGCCGCCCCGTCTCTCTCATGGGGATATCATGCTGGAGCTGGACCGGCCTTTTGAACGCCTGACGATGCAGGAGGCTTTTGCCCGCCATGTCGGGGTGGACCTGCTGGCCAGTGCCGGGGATGCCGACCGTCTGGCCCGTGAGGCCGGGGTGGTGCTGCGGGAGGGAGAAAGCTGGGAGGACCTGTTCTTTCGCCTGCTTCTGGAAAGGATCGAGCCGCATATAGGGCGGGAGCGACCGACCTTTCTGACGCATTGGCCTGCCGAACAGGCGGCTCTGGCAAAGCGTGATCCGGCTGATCCTCGGGTGGCCCTGCGTTTCGAGCTGTATGCTGCCGGGCTGGAGCTGGCCAATGCCTTCGAGGAGCTGACGGACCCGCAGGAGCAGCGCCAGCGTTTTGAAACGGACCGGGCACGGCGGATGCAGATCACACCAGAGCAGGACTGGCCGCTGGATGAAGCTTTTCTTGAGGCATTGGCCGACATGCCGCCGACTTCTGGCATTGCACTGGGCTTCGACAGGCTCGTGATGCTGGCAACGGGTGCCCCTCGTCTTGAGGAGATTCTTTGGTTAAGCTGAGGCGGAGCGGAATTTTCTGTTTTCAGGGTGCAGGCGTGCGGAACAGGGGGAGGAATATGGAACGAGATGTGAATGGTGCGGGAAAGCGCCGGGCATGGCTGGTCCTTGGGGCTGTCATGCTGCTGGGCGGGTGTACGGTCCCGGCCCTTCAGCGGCCAAAGGTTCTGGATTCCATGGTTGGTCAGTCAACCGTTGAACTGCTGCGGCGGTTTGGGGTTCCGGCCCGTACCTACGATGTACAGGGGCACAATTTCCTCTCTTATATCGAGACACAGACGCAGGTTTCGCCGGGCTATTCCAGCTGGGATTGGGGCTGGGGCGGTGGATACGGGTACGGCTATGGTGGCGGCTGGGGGGGCATCAACATTCCCCCGAGCTATTACAGCGCTACCTGTCAGACGACATTTGAGGTTGTGGGAGACAAGGTTGTGGGATGGAAGCTGTATGGGGGAGGATGTTGAGCCTGATGCGTAGCTCTTTTGGAGGACAGGCTCTGTCCGTGAGGCTGGGTCTGTCCTGTATGGTTCTTGCCGTTCTGGCGGGTTGTTCTGGCCATCGGGTGATCCGGCAGGATCCTGTTGACGTACATGGCTCAACCCATGCGGAGGCCTTGCCCGAGGCGAAAAGCATTCAGGCGACATACCGGCCTGCCGCACCGGATGCGCCTCCCAATCCGCAGGTCCGGTACCACATGCCGCCTGCTTTCTCTTTTGAGGACAGGCCGTTGAGCGACAATCTGGCCAGTGCCATTGAGCTGGCCGATTTTGAGGCTGCCGTCATAAGGGCGGGATACTGGTCCATTCTTGAGGGAGAGAAGGATCATACCGTGCTGGCTGTTCCCAATGGGCCGTTTGAAGCCTTCAAGCATGAGGTCAGGCCGGACCTCATGAGGGCAACGGGGCATGGTTATCTGACGGGCTTCATTGGCCAGATGATTCTTGTGGGGCACTGGGACATGCCGACAATCCGGCGCAAGGCGGCGAAGAGGGGCGGGAGCATACAGGTGCGGACATTGGCCGGCCCCGGCTATGACGTGATCCTGAAGCCCACGGCCTTCGGGAATGTGGAGGTCATCGGCAAAGATGGCACCGTGACATTGGCCGGTGATGGCTATCCGCAGTCCAACGGGGTTCTGTATATGGTGGATTCAATCCTTCCCTACCAGTAACAGGGTTTCGTCAGGGGATGGCTGCACTTATGGCCGTGAAATGGTCCAGGCCATTCTCTGCCGGGTCCAGCGTGATGGCCAGAAAGTCAGCTCCGGCCTGGGTGGCCGCCAAGGCTTCTTCCATGGTGCAGACATGCTCGGCCACGACAGGCAGTTCCGCAAACAGGCTCCACTGCTTCAGGGCTGTCAGCCCGATGGCGGGCAGGCTGACATAATCGGCTCCCTGTTCCCCGGCCAGCATGGCGTCATCCAGTGTCAGGCAATGGCAGCCGATCTGGAACGCTTCCGGTCTGTCTCTGCGTCCGGCAAAGGTTTTGACATCTTTCGGGCTGGAAAGATGGACGCCATCGCTCTCCTTGAGGGAGAGACCATGGAGCAGATCAAGGTTGGCGGGAGCCAGAATCAGGGCGATATCTCTTTCCCAGGCCATCTGACGAACGGCATCCAGCTGTTTCCGCTCTGGTGGCCTGTCGAAGCAGAGCCGCAGAGCCGTGACGGCCTCTTGCGCCAGCAGGGGAGGAAGCTGCGCCTGAAGCTGTGTCAGGGCGGGAAGTGAGGGGATGACAGGGTAGAGGTCACAGTGATTCATGAGGGTCAGATGTGACAGATTGTTGGCTGGTTGACCAGCATTTCGTCTCCTGGAAGAGAGGCAGGTCCAGCATGACGTCACCTTCTGGGCGGCTGGAGAAAAGGCGATGTTTCATGTCGTCGGGGAGTCCAGCACGGAAATCGCGGCAAACGACTCCGTCAATCCCTTCATGCAGGGCGCTGATGGCCAGTGAGGCGCTGGCACCGCAATCAAGAATGGAAGGGGCTTCAGCTCCTCTGGTGAGGTGGAGCCACCAGTCTACGCCCAGGCTTGCCCCGGCATGGAGGGGCGAGAGGATGGTGAAGGGCCGTGTGGCGAAATGTTGATGAGCCTTCAGGAGGGCAGGGCGGGTGGAAATGGTGATGAAGGGGCGTGGAAAGGGTGGAAAGGTGCTTGACGCACTGTAAAGATCGGTCATTCTGGCTTCATCTGGGAAATCAGCTGGATGGTCATGTTGGGAGTGCAGGGGAATCCTGCCATGGCAGACGTGCATCATAGGCCATGAAGGTGGGGGTGTCAGTGCAGGAGAACAGGCAGTTGAGTGTCATGCAGAAAAATCCGGATCTTGAACGGTTGGAAATTGCCCTTGTCCAGCTTGGTTTTGCTCTGGAGCAGCAGGAAATCCAGGCCGAAGCCGAGCGTACGGAACAGA
>NZ_CP030979.1:0-295000 GCF_023167265.1 Parasaccharibacter sp. TMW 2.1888 | reverse complement strand
CCTGTCTGAACATGGGAGGACCACCTTCCAAGCCTAAATACTCTCTGGTGACCGATAGTGAACCAGTACCGTGAGGGAAAGGTGAAAAGCACCCCGATAAGGGGAGTGAAAGAGACCTGAAACCAGGTGCCTACAAGCAGTCGGAGCCTCTTATGGGGTGACGGCGTACCTTTTGTATAATGGGTCAGCGAGTTTCTGTCCGTAGCAAGCTTAAGCCGGTAGGTGTAGGCGTAGCGAAAGCGAGTCTGAATAGGGCGACTGAGTTACTGGTAGAAGACCCGAAACCGAGTGATCTAGCCATGGCCAGGCTGAAGGTGCGGTAACACGCACTGGAGGGCCGAACCCACGCCTGTTGAAAAAGTCGGGGATGAGCTGTGGCTAGGGGTGAAAGGCCAATCAAACTCGGAGATAGCTGGTTCTCCGCGAAATCTATTGAGGTAGATCGTCGTGTATTGCCCTCGGGGGTAGAGCACTGGATGGGCTAGGGGGGCCCAAAGCCTTACCACACCTAACCAAACTCCGAATACCGAGGAGTATGAGCACGGCAGACAGACAGTGGGTGCTAAGGTCCATTGTCGAGAGGGAAACAGCCCAGACCACCAGCTAAGGCCCCTAAATCGTGGCTAAGTGGGAAAGGATGTGGGGATTCCAAAACAACCAGGAGGTTGGCTTAGAAGCAGCCATCCTTTAAAGAAAGCGTAATAGCTCACTGGTCTAATAGAAACCCTGCGCCGAAAATGTAACGGGGCTCAAGCCACGTGCCGAAGCTGTGGGTGCATAGTTTACTATGCGCGGTAGCGGAGCGTTCTGTAAGCCTGCGAAGGAGACGGGGTGACCCTCTCTGGAGGTATCAGAAGTGCGAATGCTGACATGAGTAGCGACAAACAGTGCGAGAAACACTGTCGCCGAAAGTCCAAGGGTTCCTGCGCAAGGTTAATCCACGCAGGGTGAGCCGGCCCCTAAGGCGAGGGCGAAAGCCGTAGTCGATGGGAATCAGGTTAATAGTCCTGAGCCTGCCAGAAGTGACGAACGGGATATGTTGTCAGCTCTTATCGGATTGAGCTGGCTTTTGGACCGTTCCAGGAAATAGCTCTGGCATATAGACCGTACCCGAAACCGACACAGGTGGACTGGTAGAGTATACCAAGGCGCTTGAGAGAACGATGCTGAAGGAACTAGGCAAATTGCTCGTGTAACTTCGGAAGAAACGAGACCCGTTGGTGGGCAACCATCGGCGGGTGGCACAGACCAGGGGGTAGCGACTGTTTAGTAAAAACACAGGACTCTGCGAAATCGAAAGATGACGTATAGGGTCTGACGCCTGCCCGGTGCCGGAAGGTTAAGAGGAGATGTGCAAGCGTCGAATCGAAGCCCCGGTAAACGGCGGCCGTAACTATAACGGTCCTAAGGTAGCGAAATTCCTTGTCGGGTAAGTTCCGACCTGCACGAATGGCGTAACGACTTCCCCGCTGTCTCCAGCATCGGCTCAGCGAAATTGAACTCCCCGTGAAGATGCGGGGTACCCGCGGTCAGACGGAAAGACCCTATGAACCTTTACTGCAGCTTTACAGTGGTATCAGGAAAGTTTTGTGTAGGATAGGTGGGAGGCTTTGAAACCAGGGCGCCAGCTCCGGTGGAGCCATCCTTGAAATACCACCCTGAACTTTTCTGATATCTAACCGAGACCAGTCAGCCTGGTCCGGGACCCTGTATGGTGGGCAGTTTGACTGGGGCGGTCGCCTCCCAAAGAATAACGGAGGCGCGCGATGGTGGGCTCAGGCCGGTCGGAAACCGGCTGTCGAGTGCAATGGCATAAGCCCGCCTGACTGCGAGAGTGACAGCTCGAGCAGAGACGAAAGTCGGCCATAGTGATCCGGTGGTCCCGCGTGGATGGGCCATCGCTCAACGGATAAAAGGTACTCTAGGGATAACAGGCTGATCTCCCCCAAGAGTCCACATCGACGGGGAGGTTTGGCACCTCGATGTCGGCTCATCACATCCTGGGGCTGGAGCAGGTCCCAAGGGTTCGGCTGTTCGCCGATTAAAGTGGTACGTGAGCTGGGTTTAGAACGTCGTGAGACAGTTCGGTCCCTATCTGCCGTGGGTGTAAGAGACTTGAGAGGATTTGTCCCTAGTACGAGAGGACCGGGATGAACGAACCTCTGGTGCACCGGTTGTCGCGCCAGCGGCACAGCCGGGTAGCTAAGTTCGGAATGGATAACCGCTGAAAGCATCTAAGCGGGAAACCAGCCTCAAAACTAGGTCTCACAGGGCCGTCCAAGACCAGGACGTCGATAGGTCAGGTGTGAAAGCATGGCAACATGTGTAGCTGACTGATCCTAATCGCCCATATCTCTCACACACCAGAACACATGCACAGTAGTCAGTCACACTCCAGAAAACACCAACCAAAACACCCCCAAACACCCACATGGGTGAGCGGGAAGACCTGGTGGCCATGGCGGAGGATCCATACCCGATCCCATCCCGAACTCGGCCGTTAAAGCCTCCAGCGCCTATGATACTGCTCCTTAAGGAGCGGAAAAGTCGGTCGCCGCCAGGTCCCCTCGCTCACCCACCCCCATAAAAACCACCCACCAACGCGGGGTGGAGCAGCCCGGTAGCTCGTCAGGCTCATAACCTGAAGGTCGTAGGTTCAAATCCTACCCCCGCATCCATACCCACAAAATCAGAAATAACCAGATAGCCATGGTCCTCCCGTGGGTCCACACGTTCCCCAACCATCTGTCATGAATAAAGGGTACAGACTCCACGAGGGGATATGACCATCCTCATGTGAGAATCGATATCTTGTGTGCTGTGGATGCAAAGAACCACAGCATCTTGTGTTTCTAAAACCTGATTCTCTGGCTTATAGAAAACTTTAATAACGTCAATAACTGGCTGTTTTTGTAGCTCTTTGCGTATTTTTGCCGGGAGAAAGAGGATTCAGGTCGCATCTTTCTGTTGAAAGTGAGAAGAGTTCTCATCTAACGTCATTCGTGAAGCAACTCGCAGAGA
This sequence comes from Parasaccharibacter sp. TMW 2.1888, assembly GCF_023167265.1. NCBI lineage: Bacteria > Pseudomonadati > Pseudomonadota > Alphaproteobacteria > Acetobacterales > Acetobacteraceae > Parasaccharibacter > Parasaccharibacter sp. TMW 2.1888. The sequence continues at coordinate 291,979 of NZ_CP030979.1, read as the reverse complement.
GAGGGAGAGGCCTCATGAACATCATTCAGATTGCCGAACGGCGTGACACCATCCATGACGCTTCCATGAAGACACTGGCGCGGGAGGAGCAGACGGCCCTGTGGGCCCTGCGGTATCTGCTGGGGCCGAGCTGCTGGCGGCGCTCCATGTCTCTGTCTGGGCTCCTGGGGCAGGAGGCAGAGCGCCTTCAGGAGCGGTTCAAGGCGCTTTTTCTTCATGCTGTCTGTGCAACCGCAGCCTTGGAATATTCGGCCACGGAGGAACATCTTCTGAACATTCTGTCAGATATGCAGAATGCCCCGGAGGAGCAGACTCTACATTCTGAGCTGGGCGAAGCGCTGATGCATCTTGGGCAGGCTCTGGCTGCTTATGGGTATTGGCTCCCCGTGCGCAAGAGGATGCAGTCTGTAGCCGAGAGGATGCCAATGCCGGCCTTGGCTCAGGATAACTATCCGGAAATGCTGGAAGCAGCGGAATAAGCAGTTTTTGGAACGATGCCGTGGGCTCCGTGCTTATTCTGTCTTGAAACCATGAGTATGGCAGTGTTTTTATACGGGTTTCTCGTTACAGACAGCCGGAGCCGATGTTGGAAGTACAGTCTATCACTTTCCCTGAGGGAATGACCCTTCAGTGTGGGGAGAAGATCGCTCCGCTGGATATTGCCTATCAGACATATGGTGAGCTTTCTCCCACAAGGGATAATGCCATCGTCATATGTCATGCTTTTACCGGCGACCAGTATGTGGCCAGCTCGCATCCCGTTACGGGGAAGCCGGGCTGGTGGTCCCGTATGGTCGGTCCCGGTTTGCCTATCGATACGGACCGTTTCTTTGTCATCTGTGCCAACGTGCTGGGTGGCTGTATGGGGACCACCGGCCCCACAACGGTACGGGCCGGGACAGAGCGGCCATGGGGGAAGGATTTTCCTCCAATCACCATGCACGATATTGTGGCCGCTCAGGTAAAGCTGGTGGACCATTTTGGCATTGACAGGCTTTTTGCTGTCATTGGTGGCTCCATGGGTGGGATGCAGACATTGACATGGGCCACGGATTATCCAGATCGCGTCTTTGCTGCCATGCCGATTGCAACATCGCCGTTTCAGTCAGCCCAGAACATTGCGTTCAACGAGGTCAGTCGTCAGGCCATTTATGGTGATCCAGACTGGCACGGGGGGGATTATCAGGCCCATGGCGTCATCCCGGCCCGTGGTCTGGCCGTGGCCAGAATGGTTGGCCATATCACCTATCTTTCGGAAGAAGCCCTGACCAGGAAGTTCGGGCGGGAAATCCGTCCCGGCACCATGCCGGCCCCCCATGATCCACTAGCTGCCCTCCCTTTTGGGGGCATGTTCCAGGTGGAAAGTTACCTGCGCTATCAAGGGTCCAACTTTACGCGCCGCTTTGATGCCCATTCGTATCTGAGTATTTCGAGGGCCATGGATTTTTTCGATCTGGGCAGCGAGCATGGAGGCAGTCTTTCGGAGGCGTTCCGAGGCGTGAAAACCCGTTTCTGTGTTGTGTCTTTCAGTTCTGACTGGCTGTTTCCGACATCCCGTTCCCGGACACTGGTTCGGGCCATCACCCAGGCAGGAGGGCATGTGTCTTTCGTGGAAATAGACAGTGACCGGGGGCATGATGCGTTTCTTCTGGAAGAGCCGGATTTTGACAGAACGGTTCGTGGGTTTCTGAATGGAATGGCCCGTCAGGCCGGTCTGGCTGAGGGAGACCATCATCATGCGCTTTGATCAGGAGTTGATTGCCGCCATGGTGGCCCCCCATAGCCGGGTGCTGGATATCGGGTGTGGCGACGGAAGCCTGATTGGCCACCTGTCCAGGGAGAAGAATTGCGACGCCCAAGGGCTGGAGCTGGACATGAAAGCGGTCACGCAGTCGGTAGCCCATGGTCTGCCCGTCATGCATGGTGATGCCGATGTGGTGCTGGCTGATTATCCTGATGGAACGTTTGATTACGTCGTTCTGCAAAGGACGCTTCAGGCAGTGGACTGTCCACGGGATGTCCTGAGGCACATGCTGAGGATAGGTCGGCTGGCGCTGGTCTCTTTTCCCAATTTTGGACATTGGCGGCTGCGCTGGCATCTGTTGCGGACGGGACGGATGCCGATGACATCCGTCTGGCCTACCCCTTGGTATGAAACGCCGAATATCCATCCCTGTACGATCTATGATTTCTTTGCATTGTGTGAGGAAGACGGGTACGAGGTCTGTCAGTGGATGGTCGTGAACGGAAACCGTCAGTCCCGTCTGGCAGGGTGTTCGCCCCATCTGGCCAATCTGTTCGGGGAGCAGGGACTGTTTCTTCTTCGCCGCAAAAGTGGACAGAAATAGAATTCACGGAGACGTTATAAGGCAGTTTGTAGGCCCTAACGATCTGTTTTCATTGTTTTTTATTGAAACAGAGGTGGCCTGCCTTTTTTGCGAAATAAGGTCATAAAAAGACATCGTCTTTTTCCTCTTGTTATAAGACAAATAGAGTCCTATTTTTGGGCGAGACGAGCGGAACGCCTCAGGAAAGAGGGGTTCAGGCGTTTATTTTATGCGGTGTTGCCAGATCAGAGTGCTGGAGTAACGCCGGTTTTGAGGAAGAATCATGAGCAGTTTCAAAGCGCTCGGTCTGGCGGCCCCGATTTTGCAGGCGCTGGACGGAGAGGGCTACACCACGCCAACCCCCATTCAGGCTGGGGCAATTCCCCATCTCATGGAGGGACGGGATCTTCTCGGTCTGGCGCAGACAGGAACGGGCAAAACAGCAGCATTTGCTCTGCCCATCCTCCATTATCTTCTGGAACATCCCCACAAGGCGGCCCCTCGTAGTGCGCGTGTTCTGGTGCTGGCCCCGACGCGGGAGCTTGTGGCGCAGATTGCCGACAATTTTGCCGCCTATGCCCGGCACATGAAATTCTCCCATGCGGTGATCTTCGGTGGCGTGGGGCAGAACCGGCAGGTGGAAGCCATGAAGCGTGGCGTTGATGTCATGGTGGCGGCCCCCGGCCGTCTGCTGGACCTCGTCGGGCAGGGGCATATTGATCTTTCCACGCTGGAGATTGTCGTGCTGGATGAGGCAGACCGCATGCTGGACATGGGGTTTGTTCATGACATCCGTCGCATTGTGGCCCGTCTCCCGGAGAAGCGACAGACATTGCTGTTCTCGGCGACCATGCCGCCATCCATCCGTGAGCTGGCCCATTCCCTGCTGAATGACCCTGAAACTGTTCAGGTCACGCCGGAATCCAGTACGGTGGATCGCATCCGGCAGGCTGTCCTGTTCGTGGATTCCACAGCGAAGAAAGAAGCCTTGATGATGCTGGTCAATAATGACCGTGTCGTGCGGGCCGTTGTTTTTACGCTGATGAAGCATGAAGCCAACAAGGTGGCGGAATATCTCAGCAAGAATGGGATCCCGGCAGCCGCCATTCATGGGAACAAGTCGCAGGGGGCTCGGGAGCGTGCCATGCAGGGCTTCCGCGATGGCAGTGTCCGCGTGCTGGTCGCTACGGACATTGCCGCCCGTGGCATTGATGTGGATGAGGTCTCTCACGTCTTCAATTATGACCTGCCAAATGTGCCGGAAGCCTACGTCCACCGTATCGGTCGGACGGCCCGTGCTGGTCGGGATGGCTGGGCCGTGTCCCTTTGTGATGCCGAACAGCGTGCCTGGTTGCGGGATATTGAGAAGCGTATCGGCAAGAACGTGCCGGTGATTACGGATCACCCATACCATTCCACAGAGGCCCAGAACTCGACCCTGCCACCGCCTGTGCTGGGTGGTGGACGTGGCGGCCGGGGAGGGCGTGGCGGTAGCGGCGGTGGACGTGGTCGTTCCTCACGGCCGCAGACGTCCTCTCGCCCTGCTACTGGTGGGCGGGCAGCCCCCGGAGCCAGAAGGCGGCGTTCCTCCTGATTCTTCTGTCAGTCATGTTCCAGATGAGAAACAGCCCCGTGTCATGCGGGGCTGTTTCTGTATGGAGTGCAGGATAAAGTGCAGGGCAGATTCGTCAGTCCGGCAGAAGGAGACGTCATGATGGTTGAAAAAACAGGAAAGCCGGTTGATCTGGTCTGGGGCCATGGAGCCCGGAAGATTGAGGTCTTTCTGGAACCAACCTGTCCTTTCTGTGTGCGTGCTTCCAGAAAGCTCATGCCGCTTCTGGAGCATGTGGGGGAGGACAGGCTGACGCTTCAGGTGCATCTTCATTCCCAGCCGTGGCATCTGTTTTCGGGCATTCTGGTCCGGTGCATTCTTGCTGCGGCGACCCTGCCTGATGGCCGGGATACGGCTTGGCAGACAGTGCGGACGATCGGTGATCACAGGGAAGAGTTCGAGTTTTCCCATCATTGTGAAGGGCCGAACATGCAGACCACGCCCGACGATCTGATCAGCCGGCTTGAGGGTCATACCCGTCTCAATCTGGCGGCGCCTTTTCGCCTTCCCAGCGTGACGGATGCCATGAAAGCCCATGCCCGCTACGCACGGCAGCACGGCATTCATGTTTCACCAACTGTCATGCTGGATGGAAAGGTGGATGACCGTTTTCAGAGCGGGCAGTCCGTCGAGGAATGGGTGGCCCTTCTGAAGTGAGATGGGGCTGCCGGAGGCTGTATGGTCATTACGCAGTCTTCATGGGGCAGCAACATGGGCCACATGCGGCGTAGTGTAATGACGGGGAGCGGGTGATCTGTTCAGGGAGACATGGAATGAAACGTGTGGGTATTTTGCTGGTCATGGGATGGCTGGGGGTTGTTGGCCCGGTGAGTTCTGCCGGGGCGCAGATGTTTTCCGGCCATGTGCAGCAGATCAGTGATGTGCGGGACCGGAACGGGTCTTACGTGGGGAGCATCGACGGGGACGGTACACTGCGGGACCGTAATGGTTCTTCCATTGGCAGCCTTGAGCAGGATGGCTTCATCCGTGACCGGAACGGTGCGTCTTTCGGCAGTATGGAGGATGATGGAACCGTGCGTGACCGGAATGGCTCGTCTGTCGGCAGTCTGGATGATGATGGAACCGTGCGGGACCGGAACGGGTCTTACGTGGGGAGTATCGACAGGGACGGTACCCTGCGTGACCGTAATGGTTCGTCCGTTGGTAGTATTGATAAGGATCGTCTGGGGGAACAGCTCTCCAGGGAAGACCGGACGACGGGTGCTCTGATCCTGCTGCACCGTCTGCCCCGGTAAGCCGTGTCACACCATCAGCAGGCCAGCCCTGCATGAAGTGCACTTGTTGTCCGGTTGGCAAACTTTCACCGTGAAGACGGGGCGGTGATGCCCCTCTCCAACAGGGGATAACAGACCCTGTCCCGGCAGGGTCTTCATAATGAAAGGCTGGGAACATGCCGACAACAGCATCTCATGAGCACAAGGCACCTCATGCCAGCAGCTCTCTGCATGAGCTGGCCCGCAAGGCCATCCATACACCGAAGCTGCTGACAAAGGATGAGGTCATCCGACTGGCAGATCATGTTCTGAAGAGTGGTGAGCACGCCACGGACGCAGAACGTGACATCGCCCGGAAGGCTCACCACAATCCCGAAGGGCTGGAAGCCTCTCACATCACGGCGCTCGGCAAGCGTGCTGAACACGATCACCGAGGCTGATCGGTTCCATGCGTGAAGACTGCCGCAGGCCTGCCATTCCCTGAGGGAGGGCAGGCTTTTTTTGATGCTTTCAAGGGGCAGTCGAGGCCCCCGGCTGAGCCCCCGTAGTGCCTGCCTGACCGGCCTCAAAGAGGAGGTTAGCACGAAAGACACGCCCCAACGGACCGGTTTCCATCAGGCGTTGAAAGATGATCTTGTGAGAAGTCTGCCTTATGGCGGATGGGGTGTCATGCCCGGAAGCTCATTGCCGATGGTGTGGACCCGCTGGAAGAACGGCAAAGCGAACAAGCAGAGCATTTGCGCCGGGTGGGTCAGACATTTGCCTATGCCGTGCAGGCTTATCTTCAGCATCAAAAAGTAAAATGGAGAGACCCTAAAGGCCCCTCTGCATTTCTCAACACGCTAGAGCAATACGCCTTCCCGATTATAGGCCAAAAGCCCGTTACGGCCATTTCACAGAATGATGTGTTAGCCGTTCTGCTTCCCATTTGGGAAAGCAAAACGGAAACGGCCCGGCGCATCCGTAACCGCATAGAACAGGTCTTAGATTATGCAACTGCCCTACAGTGGCGGGAAGGTGACAATCCGGCCCGATGGAACGGCCCCCTTGCTCATATCCTGCCAGAACCAGCTAAGCTGATACGGGATCGCAAGCAGCCACATTATGCCCTGACAGTTGATCTATTGGGGCAGGCCATCAAACACCTTGAGCACGTGGGAAGTGTTGGCGCTCTGGCTGTTCGTTTCTGTGCCTTTACGGTTTGCCGTTCTGGAGAGGTGCGTGGAGCCCGCTGGCAGGAAATTAACCTAACGGAAGCCGTATGGACGATCCCGGCGCACCGTATGAAAGCTGGCAAGGAGCACCGTGTGCCTCTTTCCCATGCGGCTATGTCAGTGCTGGAATTAGCTAAGCCTCTTTATGATGGGCGCATGGATGCTTTGGTTTTCCCCAATAACAAAGGTGCGGCTCTTTCTGATGTGGCTTTAAGTAAGGCTCTCAAGAACGCTGCATACCCCCTGACAGGGGATAGGAAAGCGACCGTCCACGGGATGCGGTCCACGTTTCGGGATTGGGTGGCAGAAGAAACAGAGTATGACGCTACAGCGGCAGAACTAGCCCTTGCCCATACGGTAGGTAGTACAGTCGAGCGGGCCTATCGCCGGGGGGATATGTTCGCTAAGCGCCGGGCATTGATGGAGGCGTGGGCTGAAAGACTAGGAAAGACATTATGACAATATCAAGAATAGATATTCTTAAAGTATTCTATGAGACTATAGTAAAGTCACTTTCCTCTTATGAGAAAGAGTCTGAAATAAATGTTTTATCTAAAGGTGATGTTTCAATAAGCATATCTTATGATGAACTAAACATAATGGCTTATATTATAAGGGATATAATATTTTCTGGTGCATATGGCATTCCTTGTGTTATTAATTATTTAATTAGTTCTACTCTTGGTAAAAGTTTAGGTCTGGGAAAGCATAATTTTAAAAAATGGATTCACTGTTCTGATGGTTCAGAATCAATTTCAAGAGTGAAGTATTATAAAAAACAGATTAACGATTGGTTTGATGATAGTATAAATATGATTTGCGATAATTATATTAATAATAATATTAAAGAGGCTATTGGTGCTCCCAGTAAAATAAACAATAGAAGACATATTTTTAATTCTACAGTGTCCAGCATCAATGCAATCTGTAAAGCTCAGGGAGTGGATGTGTATGATTTTTGGGATGGAAAGTTAGCGCGTTTATCGGATGAGCGGGCAGAAAGGAAACGCGCACAGAACGATTATATGAAGCAGATAGATAATTATAAGAAAATAATTGAACAGGAAGAAAATTATATAAGATTCATTGAAGAACAATTATCAAAAGAGGTTTCTGAAAGGGTTATTCCGAATAATTCAAAGGATTTCTTTGAGGTGCATGAACAAACTCCTTTGGAATATGTAGAAATAATTATTAACTACAAGTGGGAAGCGCTTCACGAAAGCCGATTGAATATTCTTAGAGATATAAAGAATGACCTAAACTACCTGGAAAAATCTAAACGTAGCCGTGGCCGCCCACGGAAAAAGAGCATCCGTGTAGAAAAAATGGATACATCATGAAATGCGATTATCCTTTTTTCGTATCGGAAAGTTCTTCAAACCCTTTTCGTGAGACCCATTGAAATATAAGGAGAAATCCAGTGAACCAGTTACCTTCCTATCTTTCCCCTAAGCAGTTCTGTGAAATGTACAGCGTGAGCGCTGCTACCCTGTATCGCATGATTGCAGATGGGAAGATTGAGGCCCGCAAGATTGGCCGTGTAACCCGTATTTCCCTAGAGGATGCAAAGAACTTCTTTGCTTCTTGCCCCAAGATGGAGACACGGGGAAAATATAACAGGTCATAAAAAGAAACCGCTGCCAGAACAAACTAGCAGCGGCACCTTAGTTTATTTGCAGAAACGATCTTTACTTGGCGGTATGAGTGTTTCGGCAAATGGGCGCAACCCAATAACTTAAAAAGGAAGTGCCTATGCGGAAGCATATACGGCAAGCGTACCTTAGCGCAAACAAAAATGAGAGTCTGTTTCAGGGGGTAAGAACTGCCCTGCCAGCTCATACCATAGCGATATTGTCCCGGCTTGCGCCCGGCGGGTATGTCAAAAGTGGCGAATATGTAGCCCTTTCTCCCTGACGGGCTGACAGGCATGTCGGTTCCTTCAAGTTCAACATCCGCAAGGGTGTTGGGGCAGACTTTGCCACAGGATGGAAAGGTGATCTGATTGATCTAGCCGCCGCTCTCTCTGGAGGCAGTAAGCTGGAAGGGGCACGCAATCTTGCCCGGATGATGGGGATGGAGGTGTCAGGTCATGACTGACATATTCCGTCCACTCACTGATGAAGAAAAACACGGCCACCGGTTAGTGGGTGGTAGTTGCTTAGACGCTCATAGAAAGCCGTCTATGAACTTTACGCCCGTTCCGGTGTCTTTAGGGCATAGTGCAGCTATACCGCATCCTAGGACGTATAAACAGGCGCCTGTTACGGGGTTTTATTGCTATGATGATGGTGACGGCCTAACAGGCTTTGCCACCTTCCGCTACGATCCCCCCAATGCCCGCAAGCAGTTTGGCTGGCTGACATATGGCAAACTAGAAGGGGAAGACCTGCCACGCTGGCATTTTCGGGCACCGCCACCGCCACGGATGCTGTACAATCTCCCTGACCTGTTGGGAAAAGCGGATGCGCCTGTTCTGGTTGTTGAGGGAGAGAAAGCCGCCAATAAAGCCGCTCTTGCGGAAAGCTGGCAGGGCTATGCTGTGACAACATCATCCGGTGGGGCAGAAGGGGCACACAAAAGCGACTGGAGCCCGCTGGCAGGCAGAGAGGTACTGATAGCCCCTGACAATGACAGCGCCGGGCAGGCTTACGCTCATGCCGTGGCAGAGTTAGCCAGGCAAGCAGGGGCACTGACAGTCCAGATCATCCGGTGGCCTGATTATTTTCCTAAAGGGTGGGATATTGCCGATGCCCTGCCAGTCCCTGAACAGAAGCAAGTAACAGGGAGGGCGGCATAATGGCTGATTTGCCTGATGATTTAGTGCAGGCCGGTGCCATAGTCGAAGAGGCTCTAAGCGCTGGATACCTTCCAGATGATAGCTTTATGGCAGAGCTCATGCGTAAAGTTGCCAATCAAGAGCTAACAAACGAACAGGCCCTAGAGCACACCATAAACCGTCATCCAGACTTACAGGGTGTCTTTCGCTTTAATGAACTGACACTGCAATACGTCATCACCAAAGAGCTGCCACAGCTCTCATCCGTTTTTTTGCCCGTTGCCCATGCGGGCAGTTTTCCCATCCTGCTAGAAAAGTACCATGTCCAGCTACTCGGTGCGTGGATGCGCCGCTTTGGCCTGAAAGCTAACAAGGACACGCTGGAAGCCCTTGTGATGGTGAGTGCCAACCATCACACCTATAACCCCATCAGGGCTTATCTGGAGGGCTTGCAGTGGGATGGCACAGAACGTCTTTCCAGCTTATGGGCGCATTCTTTCTCTTTGGAGAATACGGCTTACCTGCAAGAGATTGGCAGGCGCTGGATGGTGGCAGCCATTGGCCGGGCTCTGGTTACAGGGCATAAGCCCTACAAGTTCGACTGGCTGCCCGTTCTGATAGGCGGACAGGGAAACGGGAAAAGCACTTTCTCTGCCATTCTCTTTGGAGAGTGGAACAAAGAAGGCTTGCCCGCCAATCTGGCAGACAAGGACGCCAAGCAGGAACTGCAAGGCGTTTGGGGGGTAGAGCTATCGGAATTAACGTCTCTAAGGCGTTCAGAGAATGAGGCTATCAAAGCCTTTCTTAGTGCTATGGTAGATAAGTATCGTCCTAGCTATGGGCGTACATTGCAGACTTATCCGCGCCGATGCGTCTTTATTGGCACGACCAATGAGCAAGAGTTTCTGACAGACGGTACGGGTAACCGCCGCTTCATGCCCATTAACGTAGGCTCACACTGCCTTGACTTTGGCTGGCTGGCAGAAAACAGGGACCAGCTTTGGGCAGAGGCTTACCAGCTTTTTTGTTATGACCCCGCCTTTGAGACTTGTGAGCCCTCAGACCTGAAAGAAGAAATCGAACGGATCAGACGGGAAAGCATGGTCAGCGACATTCTGGAAGAATCCGTCATTAACCTCATCGAGGGTGATACCCTGCCCGATGCAGACGGTAAAGGGGGCTTTACGGTAGCCAGCATCATCAGAGCGCTTTCGTTGCCTATGACCCGTGCAATGGAAATGAGAGTTTCTAATATCCTACGTAATTTAGGGGGTGAGAAACAGCGGCAACGGATAGGCAAAGGACGCTTCTATATCTGGCAATTCAACCATATGGTTGCGGACTGAAAGACAGCATCACGTCTTTTAAGCCGTTAAAGGGCAGGGCGATCCTTTGTTCTGTCCTTTTTTTTGTGCATTTATTAGGCTGTCTTAATATTAACTTTCTGTAACTGATTATTTTTTTATATATTTTACTTAAAAAGGTTAGGCCAGTTAGACCAGTTAGGACAGCCTTAGAGAAAGCTGGCTTATAGCTGACCTAACATTGGCCTAACTGGTCTAATCTTTTAATATTTGCATATTTTTGGCCTAATGTTGTCCCAACGTTGGGACAGGGCTACAGCCAGCAGAAAACTGCCTTTTTTTCTGCATGGTCCAACTGGCCTAACCTTCTTGAATTAGATTCAAATAAAGATATATTAAGGGCGTTTTGGTAACGTTTCAGTTTGGTTCCTCGTTGTAAGGCTCTAACCATCCTATTTTAGGTCTTGCCTTTCTTACTGTTTTATTGCAGGCGCGTGCGCACACGTACTGTTCACCCAAGCATATGATGAACTTATTCCAACTGATTTTTTGATCGTGATGTGATGCCCGGCGTTCTGCCCTTGCGCGCGTGTACTGTTTAAATGCCCCATCTCAGAGCGTGCATGAGCCTGTTGGTTTTGTCGGATGTAGGCACTGCCACTTGATAAAAAAGCATCAACAATCAAAAGGCGGGCTGGTCTTGCGCGTGTGTGGACGTGTCCATTCTGTCCAGATAAGCGGATAGATTCACGGCCTTGTAAAAGGCGGTCTTTCCCCTCTATTGTTACATGTAACGGGAGGAAGCTATGGCATCGACAACCAGAAGTCATGAACGTGTCCGCAAGCATCGGGAAGTGATGAAGCGGGCCGGTATGCGCCCTGTTCAACTTTGGGTGCCTGATACAAGGCGTCCTGATTTCACCCGCGAAGCATCGCGACAAGCGCGGTTGATACGGGCTTGCGATGAAAAGCAGGGCGATGATCTGGCTTTCTCTGAGCTGGCCGCTGCCCGGATTGAGGGCTGGGAATGAGGCGGGGTGATCTGGTCACGGTTGCCTTGCAGGGAGACCTTGGCAAGCCTCGTCCAGCTCTAATTGTCCAGGCAGACAGCTACCATGAGACGGCCAGTGTCGTTATTTTGCCCGTAACAAGCACCATACAGGACGCCCCCTTGTTGCGGCTGACAGTGGAGCCAGATGGCGTTAATGGTCTGAAGAAGATGTCCAGCATCATGATTGATAAGCCATCGACCATACAGCGCGGGAAAGTAGGCCCTGCGTTTGGGCGGCTTCATGATTATCAGATGGTGGAAATTACGCGTCTGTTGGCTGTATTTCTGGGAATGGCTTAGGGCATTCCCCGCGTGGTGCTCTCACATGTGGGAGGCGGTTACGCTTCAGGGACAGAATCGGAAACTGTCATGCGTTTGCATGAAGTATGGTCTAAAGTAAGGACTGGAAAAGAGGTTTACCCCAAAAGGCGCAGGAAACTGCCATTTTTTGAGGTGCTTATGGCGGATGGGGTGGGATTCGAACCCACGGTACGCTTCCACGCACGCTGGTTTTCAAGACCAGTTCCTTAAACCGCTCGGACACCCATCCGTTCTGCCTTCCCATGGAGAAGGCAGGCACGGCCCCTGATACTGATTCACCCGTTGGGCGTCAAGCTGTGAAGCTGCGCCCGTTTCAAAAGGATGGGGCCAGACATTACTCTCCATCTTCTCTCAGTGTTGCGAATTTCGCCTTCATGGTCGCATTCCCCCGTGTGAGCCGCTTGATCGTGACGTCCTGCGCCTTGTCGTTGGCCAGACGCAGGTTGTTGTCTGACTTCAGGAGATTGTCCTTGATCTTCTGAAGATGGGAGATGGATTTGTCTATCTCTTCGACGGCTGTGTTGAACTGTTTGTGTGCGAGGTCATAGTTGCGGGCGAAGCCGGTCTTGAACGTCTCCAGCTTCTCCTCAAAGTTGGTCACGTCGATATTCTGCTGGCGTGTCAGTTCCAGCTCCCGCTTGTAGGTCAGCGCATTGGTGGAGGCATTGCGGAGCAGGGAGATGATCTGAAGGAAGAACTGCGGGCGGATGACGTACATCTTCGGGTAGCGGTGGGACACGTCCACGATGCCCGTATTGTACAGTTCGTTCTCGGGTTCCAGCAGGGAGACAAGCACGGCATATTCGCATTTCTTCTCCGTGCGGTCCTTGTCCAGTTCTTTCAGGAAGTCTTCATTCTTCTTTTTGGTGGCGGTGCTGTCAGCCTCGTTCTTCATCTCGAACATGATGGAGATGATTTCCGTTCCGCCTTCATCCGCATCCCGGAAGATGTAGTCCCCCTTGCTGCCGGAGCGGGCGTCATTGTCCTTCTCGAAATAGGCCCGTGGGAAAGCCATCGCCCGTGCCCGGTTGAACTCCACCTCGCAATGCTGCTCCAGCGTCTCACCGACCATCTTGGTAGAGAGGCGGGCCTTCATGTCTTTCAGCCGTTCGATGTGGTCATCACGGTCCTTCAGCTGAAGTTCGTAATGCTCCTTCAGCTGGGAGGCGGCGAGAGTATTTTTCAGCTCCATCTCTTTCAGTGTGTTTTGCAGGGTGTCCCGCTCCTTCTGGACAGCCTCAACCGCTTTCGTGACGGCCAGTTCCTTTTCCGCCGTACCGGCAGCCAGTCGGGCCTGAAGCTGATGGATCTCCGTCTCCCTGGCCTGCACGGCTTCCTGCAGCTGGGCTTTCCTTTCAGCTTCAGCAAGACGGGTGGCCGTCTGCTGGTCCGTTTCGTGTCGTTCAATCTGACTTTTCAGGGCCTGTATTTCAGCATCACGGGCATGGAGGGCCTGATGCATTTCCTGCTCATGGGCAAATTTTGCCCGTTCTGCGGCAAGCTGCTCTTCCCGTGCTGCCGCCTCCAGTTTTTCCTGTACCTGCCGGGCAAACTCCTTGTCCCGCACCTGTTTGACGATGTCGGCATAGCCTGCATTGTCGAGTGAAAATGATTTATGGCAGTGGGGGCAGGTGATGTCGTGTGTGGCCATGATGGAAACTCTTTCAGGATTGTGGAAGGTAGTTGGGAGACAGTTTTCTGATAGTTGGAGAGAAGGGAAGCAGGCCGGCTCATTACGGAGTGGCCTTGCTTGATCCCCGCAAGGGCGGGGAACACATTTTTAATGGAACCAATAAGGTGATCGGCTATCGGTTCATCCCCGCAAGGGCGAGGATTGGATTGTTTGTAATCTAATTTTGCTGGATGACAAGAGATTCTTTATAAACTGATCAGCTATCTTGTTATTTTATGGATAAAAGGAGGCAGGTGGAAACGGCAGGGTAAAAAAAAGTGAGCTGAGGGCAGTTATCCTGCCTTCTGCCGAGACGGGAAAAGCTTGACGGAACTCCAGAGAGGCCGTAAAGGCGTAGGAAGTTTACGGACACGTCACTCCGCGAGGGTTCGCGCAGTGGCGCGTTTGTCATGGAATTAAGGATAGCCCGTGTTCGAGCAGCTCTCTGGCAGAATGTCGAAAGTTTTCGAAGGTCTTTCCCGCGGGGAGAGGCTTTCGGAGGGTGACGTCACCGAGGCCATGCGCGAGGTCCGTCTGGCCATGCTGGAGGCCGACGTGGCCCTGCCGGTGGTGCGTAGCTTCGTCAGCAAGGTGAAGGAACGTGCTGTCGGCGGTGAGGTGTTGGATGGCGTCTCGCCCGGTCAGGCCGTGGCGAAGATCGTCAATGATGCGCTGATCGAGGCTCTGGGTGGTGCTGGTGCGGTGCCGTTGAACCTGTCGGCTCCGGCTCCAATTCCTTATCTTCTGGTCGGCCTTCAGGGGGCGGGCAAGACCACGACTGCCGGTAAGCTGGCCCTCCGTCTCGCCAGCCGTGAGCGGAAGAAGGTGCTGCTCGCTAGTCTGGACGTGCAGCGTCCGGCGGCCCAGCTCCAGCTCCAGCAGATCGCCGAGCAGGTGGGCGGACGCACGGATGGGCTGGTCACCTCCCTGCCGATCGAACAGGGGCAGGGGCCTGTCGAGATCGCCCGCCGTGCGCTGGATGCAGGGCGCCGTGAAGGCTTCGACATCGTCATTCTCGACACCGCAGGGCGTCTGGCCATTGACAAGGCCCTGATGGATGAGGTCCGTCAGGTCCGTGACGTGGCGAAGCCTGTGGAGACGCTGCTGGTCGTCGATGCCATGACCGGGCAGGACGCCGTCAATACCGCACAGTCCTTCAAGGACCAGATCGGCCTGACCGGCGTCATCATGAGCCGCATGGATGGTGATGCCCGTGGTGGTGCCGCCCTCTCCATGAAGGCCGTGACAGGAGAGCCCATCAAGTTCACCGGGTCCGGTGAGAAGATGGAGGCTCTCGAAGAGTTTCATCCCGAGCGTGTTGCCGGGCGCATTCTGGGGCTGGGCGATGTCGCCGGGCTGGTGGAAAAGGCGTCCGAGCAGCTCGATCAGGAAGAAGGTGAGCGTGTTGCCAAGCGGATGCTCGCCGGTAAGTTTGATCTGAATGACTATGTCTCGCAGATCAATCAGATCAATCGCCTTGGCTCCATTTCCGGCATTCTTGGCATGCTGCCGGGCATGGGCAAGCTGAAGGATAAGCTGGCGGGGAAGGATCTGGACACGTCCATCTTCAACCGTCACAAGGCGATCATTTCCTCCATGACAGCGCAGGAGCGCAGCGCACCGGAGATCATCAAGGCGTCACGCAAGAAGCGTATCGCCCTTGGGTCCGGCACGAGTGTTCCGGAGGTCAACCGGCTGCTCAAGCAGTTCAGTGAGATGTCCACCATGATGAAGCGGCTCAACAAGATGGGCGGCCTGTCTGGTCTGATGCGTGGCATGGGGGGTGCCGGTGGTCTGGGCGATATGTTCAAGGGGATGGGAGGTCCGGGAGGCCGTCCACCTTTTGGCTGAGTGTCCTCTTGGCTGTCTGTCTTTTTGTAATGTTCTGATGATGCAGGAGTTGTTATGAGCCTGAAGATCCGTCTGTCCCGCGCAGGTGCGAAGAAGCGTCCGTACTACCACATTGTGGTTGCCGACAGCCGCAGCCCGCGCGATGGCCGTTTTGTTGAGAAGGTGGGTGCCTACAACCCGATGCTGCCGTCCGACCACGCCGACCGCGTGCGCCTGAATGACGAGCGCATCAAGCACTGGCTGGAGCAGGGTGCCCAGGCAACCGACCGTGTGGCCCGTTTCCTCGGCCATGCCGGTCTGGCACCGAAGCCGGCCTTCCGTGAGCAGCCCAAGAAGTCCGCTCCGAAGAAGAAGGCCCAGGAGCGTGCTGCCAAGGCTGCTGAAGCCGCCAAGGCAGCCGAGGCCTGATCAGGCCTGAGCGGGAGATTTCTTCTTGTCACACCGTCCTTCACATCAGGATGTTCTGGTCGCCACGATAGGGCGTCCGCATGGCGTGCGGGGGCTCGTGCGCCTGCACCCGGCAACGGAGCATCCCGAGACGCTCGAGGAACTCGGGCCTCTTCATGATGAGACGGGCAGCGTGTGGCAGATACGCTGGAAGGCACCGGGCATTGCTGCCGTCCTGGGACAGGACGGACAGCCCCTGCCGGACCGGACGGCGGCAGAAAAGCTGGTGAACCGTAAGCTCTATGTTGCCCGTGAGGCTCTGCCGGAGGTGGAAGAGGACGAGTTCTATCATATCGACCTGATCGGTATGGAAGCCGTCCTTGCTTCCGGGGAGACTGTGGGGCGTGTTGTCAGTGTCCATGACTATGGGGCTGGCACCAGTCTGGAGCTGGAAGCGGGGCAGCTGATTCCTTTCACCATGGCCTGCGTGCCGGAGGTGGACATGAAGGCGAAACGCCTCGTGGTCGTTCCGCCGGAAGCCGTGGAAGTGGAAGGGGATCTGGCTGGTGAGGTGGAAGTCCGCTCATGACATGGCAGGCTGACATCCTGACCCTCTTCCCGGAGATGTTCCCCGGTCCGCTGGGCTGCTCCCTTGCAGGGCGTGCCCTGGAGCGGAACCTGTGGGCCTGTAGAACGCATGACCTCCGTCCGTTCGGGCGGGGTGTGCACAAGGCCCTGGATGATGCGCCATTTGGCGGGGGCGCAGGGATGGTCATGCGGCCGGACGTGCTGGATGACGCCCTGACCAGCGTGAGGCAGACAGATGATGGCCGCCCGGTGATCTATCCGACACCACGGGGCCATCGTCTGGAGCAGAAGGACATTGCACGGTACGTTCAGGGAGAGGGCGTTGTCATTCTCTGTGGACGGTTTGAGGGGGTTGATGAGCGGGTGCTGGAGAAACATGCGGTCGAACAGGTCTGCATGGGGGATTTTGTCCTTTCCGGGGGAGAAATACCGGCACTGGCACTCCTTGATGGCTGTGTGAGACTTCTGCCGGGTGTGATGGGGTCAGCCCTGAGCGGGGAGGAGGAAAGCTTCTCTGCCGGACTGCTGGAATACCCCCAGTACACGCGGCCTGCCACATGGGAGGGGAGGGATGTCCCGCCCGTCCTGCTTTCTGGCAATCATGGGGAGATCGCCCGCTGGCGAGATGAGAAATCCATCGCTGTGACCCGTACACGTCGCCCGGACCTCTGGGCCATGTATGAACAGCAGCAACAGAGTTGAGTTTTTTTCGGGAGTTTGAAGCATGAACATCATTCAGCAGTACGAGGCGCGCGAAATGGAGCGTCTTTCCGCCATTCGCAGCGTTCCTGAATTCGCCGCCGGTGATACCGTGCGTGTTGGCGTGCGCGTTGTTGAAGGTACACGCGAACGTGTACAGGTCTTCGAGGGTGTGGTGATTGCCCGCTCAAACCGTGGCTTGGGCAGCAGCTTCACGGTGCGCAAGGTCTCCAACGGTGAGGGTGTGGAGCGTGTTTTCCCGCTTTTCTCCCCGACGATTGCTGATATTACGGTTGTTCGCCGTGGTAAGGTCCGTCGTGCGAAGCTATACTACCTCCGTGGCCGCTCCGGTAAGTCCGCCCGTATTGCCGAGCGTCCGCGTGATGTCAAAAAGGAGGGCTGATTTTCAGCTCTCATAAGGAGATGAGAGAGAATGCAGAATCCGGTTACCCCTAGAACTTTGTATGACAAGATCTGGGACGATCATGTGGTGAAAGCCCTTGAGGACGGAACGAGCCTTCTCTACATCGACCGCCACCTCCTCCATGAGGTGACCAGCCCGCAGGCCTTCGAGAGTCTGCGGGCCGCAGGGCGCCCGGTGCGGCGTCCTGATGCCACGATGGCCGTGGCAGACCACAACGTCCCGACCTCCGACCGCTCTCAGCCGGTGGAAGACCCGCAGAGCCGCCTCCAGATCGAAACGCTGGAAGCGAACGTCAAGGAGTTCGGCGTTCCCTATTTCCCATTGCGGTCCCGCCAGCAGGGCATCGTGCATGTTGTCGGACCGGAGCAGGGCGTCTCCCTGCCGGGCATGACGATCGTCTGTGGAGACAGTCATACTTCCACGCATGGGGCCTTTGGCTCGCTGGCGTTCGGCATTGGCACGTCCGAGGTGGAACATGTCCTGGCCACCCAGACCCTGCTCCAGAAGCGCAGCAAGAACATGCGCGTGCGAGTCGAGGGTGAGATTGCTCCCGGCGTGACAGCCAAGGACATCATGCTCAGCATCATCGGCCGTATCGGTACGGCAGGCGGCACCGGTCATGTGATCGAGTTTGCCGGTTCGGCCATTCGCAAGCTGGACATGGCCGGACGCATGACGCTCTGCAACATGTCCATCGAGGCTGGCGCCCGTGCCGGTATGGTGGCCCCGGATGAGACGACGTTTGAGTATGTCAGGGGGCGTCCTTTTGCGCCGCAGGGTGAGGCTTTCGAGCAGGCCGTGGCGTACTGGAAGACCCTCGCCACGGATGAAGGTGCCCACTTTGATGAGGAAGTGGTGCTGGATGCTGCCGAGATCAGCCCGTCCGTCACATGGGGCACCAGCCCCGAGGATGTCCTGCCCATTACCGGCACCGTGCCTCGTCCCGAAGATTTTGCCGACCCGGCCAAGGCCGAGCGCATCCGCCGCACACTGGCCTATATGGGGCTGGAAGCGGGTCAGAAGATTGCCGGTACGCCGGTGGATGTCGTTTTCATCGGGTCCTGCACGAACAGCCGCATTGAGGACCTCCGGGCTGCTGCGGCCGTGCTGAAAGGCCGCAAGGTGGCAGACGGCGTACGGGCCATGGTCGTGCCGGGTTCCGGTCTGGTCCGTCATGCGGCGGAGCAGGAAGGGCTGGACAGGATTTTCCGTGATGCCGGTTTTGAATGGCGTGAGGCGGGCTGCTCCATGTGTCTGGGCATGAATCCCGACAGGTTGAGTGCCGGGCAGCGTTCTGCTTCCACTTCCAACCGTAATTTTGAGGGGCGTCAGGGGCCGGATGGCCGCACCCATCTCTGTTCTCCGACAATGGCTGCTGCGGCTGCCGTGACGGGGACACTGTGCGATGCACGGGACCTGCTGGAGCCGACAATGGCAGAAGGAGCCGCCTGATCATGGAAAAATTCACCCGTCTGACAAGCGTTGCTGCCGCCCTGCCACAGGAGAACGTGGATACGGACCAGATCATCCCGGCCCGTTTCCTCAAGACCATCCGCCGAACAGGCCTGGGCGAGCATCTTTTTGCAGGCCAGCGTTACGATGCTGATGGCCGGGAAAATCCGGACTTCGTGCTCAACAAGCCGGCCTATCGCAAGGCCGGTATCCTGATCACGCTGGATAATCTTGGCTGCGGGTCATCCCGTGAGCACGCCCCCTGGGCCTTGCTGGATTTCGGCATACGCTGCGTGATCGCTCCTAGCTTTGCGGACATTTTCTACAACAACTGTTTCAAGAACGGCATCCTGCCGATCCGTCTTCCCCGTGAGCAGTGTCTTGCCCTGATGGAGGATGCCAGCCACGGCGAGAATGCCCGCCTGACGGTTGATCTGGAAAAGCAGGAAATCCATCGCCCGGATGGTGAGGTCGTGTCTTTCGAGATGGACCCGTTCCGTCGCCAGGTTCTTCTGGAAGGGCTGGATGATGTGGCCCAGACACTGAAGAACCATGAGCAGGCCATCCGTGAGTTCGAGGCCCGTCCATCCCGTGCCTGGGTGCCGTCCACGAAACAGCCGGGTCGCCCGCAGAGTGTCATTGGTAGCAAGGGAGAGCAGGCATGAGCGCAAGACAGAAAATCCTGCTGCTGCCGGGTGATGGCATCGGCCCGGAGATCATGGAGCAGGCCGTCAGGATCATCGACTGGCTGAAGGCCGAACGTGGTCTCGATGTTGACCTGTCGGAAGACCTCGTCGGTGGGGCCTCATTGGCGAAGCATGATGTGCCCATCCGGGATGAGGTGATCGCCAAGGCCAAGGCTGCTGATGCCGTACTGTTCGGCTCTGTCGGTGATCCTGCGTGGCAGGACGTGCCGTTTGACCGTCGGCCGGAGGTGGCCATCCTGCGCCTCCGCAAGGAGCTGAACCTGTACGCCAATCTGCGTCCGGCCAAGCTGTTCGACCCGCTGCTTTCCGCCTCTGCGCTGAAGCCGGACGTTGTGCGTGGGCTGGACCTGATGATCGTACGGGAGACGGTCGGTGGCGTCTATTTCGGGGAGCCTCGTGGAATCGAGACCCTGCCGGATGGCACGAAGCGTGGCGTGAATACGGAAGTCTATACGACCGCCGAGATCGAACGTGTGGCCCGTGTGGCTTTCGACCTCGCCCGTCTGCGCAGTGGCCGTGTCTGCTCCGTGGAGAAAGGCAACGTCATGGAGAGCGGCCTGCTCTGGCGTGAGGTGGTCACGGACCTGCACAAGCGTGAGTATTCCGATGTGACGCTGACGCACATGCTGGCGGATAACTGCGCCATGCAGCTCGTGCGTGATCCTCGCCAGTTTGACGTGATGGTCACGGGCAACCTCTTTGGCGATCTTCTGTCAGACCTCGCCTCCATGCTGACCGGGTCTCTGGGGATGCTGCCTTCTGCCACGCTGGGCACGCCGGAAGGGTCGGACAGGCAGGCCGCCCTGTATGAGCCGATTCATGGCAGTGCGCCGGATATTGCCGGGAAGGGCATTGCCAATCCGCTGGCGCAGATCCTGTCTCTGGCCATGATGCTGCGTTACTCGCTGGATCGTGGTGCGGATTCCGAGCTGATCGAGCAGGCCGTTTCCAACGTTCTGGCTTCCGGGCTGCGGACGGCGGACATCGCTGCTGCTGGTGAGAGCCGTGTCAGCACGGCGGAGATGGGAGAAGCCGTGCTGAAGGAACTTCAGAAACTCGCCTGATCTCCGGGTGATTGTGCTATGAACTGCCATGCGCCCGCCTGTGTCTCACGGGCGGGCGTTTTTTTGAGATGATAAGAGGAACGACATGTCACTCGCTGCCGAACGGATGGGACGTATCCTGCCAAGCCAGACCATCGCCATCACGCAGAAGGCCAGAGCCCTGAAAGCAGAAGGGCGGGATGTCATCAGCCTGTCTGCTGGTGAGCCGGATTTTGATACGCCTGATTTCATCAAGAAGGCAGCGATCGAGGCCATCCAGCGTGGCGAGACGAAATATACCGACGTTGCCGGCACGCCGGCTCTCCGCAAGGCCGTGGCAGAACGGCTGAATGCTGATTTCGGTCTGGATTACCGGCCGGAGGAAATCTGCGTGTCCACGGGGGGCAAGCAGGTCATCTATAATGCGATGGTGGCAACGCTGAATGCGGGGGACGAGGTTGTCATCCCCGCTCCGGCCTGGGTGTCCTACCCGGACATCGTGCAGCTGGCGGATGGCAAGCCGGTCATCGTGCCGACCACGCCCGAGACGGGCTTCCGCCTGACAGCCGAACAGCTCCGCAGGGCCATCACGCCCCGGACCCGCTGGCTGGTGCTGAATTCTCCCTGCAATCCGACAGGCAGTGCCTATTCCCGGGATGAGCTGAAGGCCCTGACGGATGTCCTGCTGGAGCATCCGCAGGTCTGGATTCTGACGGACGACATTTATGCGAAGCTGACCTATGAGGGGCGGGAAGCCTGCACGGTCGTGCAGGTGGAACCCCGCCTGCGGGAACGGACCCTGACGATGAATGGCGTCAGCAAGGCCTATGCCATGACGGGCTGGCGCATCGGCTTTTCTGCCGCCCCCGTATCCCTGACAAAGGAGCTGATCAAGCTGCAGGGGCAGAGTACAAGCAATGCCTGCTCCATCGCCCAGGCCGCCGCTCTGGCTGCCGTGTCCGGTCCGCAGGATTTCATTGGCGAGATGGTGGCTGTTTATCAGAAGCGGCGTGATCTCGTGGTGGATGCCCTTTCTGCGGTTCCGGGTCTCTCCTGTGCCCGGCCGGAAGGGGCTTTTTATGTGTTCGTGTCCGTGCAGCAGCTTCTGGGCAGGCGCACGGCAGGCGGGCATGTGCTGGAAAGTGACGAAGATTTCGTCAAGGCCATGCTGGAGGAGGTCGGGGTGGCCGCCGTTCATGGCACGGCCTTCCTGCTGCCGGGTTATTTCCGGGTGTCCTACGCCACCAGCACGGAGCTTCTGGAAGAAGCCTGCCGCCGCATTGCCCGTTTCTGTGGAGGGCTGGCCTGATGTTCAGACCGTCCCGGCGTCTCGCCACATTGCCCACGCCAGCGACGATCGCCATGGCGGCCCGTGCCCGTGAACTGAAAGCGCAGGGCAAACCGGTCATTTCTCTGGCTCTGGGGCAGCCTGATTTTCCATCTCCTGCGGCAGCTCTTGATGGAGCCGTGGCGGAAGTGAAGGCTGGCCATACCGGCTATCCGCCCATTCCGGGGCAGAAGCCGCTGCTGGAGGCCGTTGCCGGGAAGTTCCGGCGGGATAACGGGCTGGACGTCTCGCTGGACCAGCTCATGGTCTGCAATGGTGGCAAGCAGGCCATTTTCAATGCGTTCATGGCCTCGCTTGATGATGGGGATGAGGTCATCGTTCCAGCACCATACTGGGTCAGCTATCCGCTCATTGCCCGGATGTTCGGTGGCGTGCCGGTGGAGATTGCCTGCCGGGAGGAAGACGGTTTCCGGCCCCAGGCCGAGGCCATCCGCAAGGCCATCACGCCCCGGACCCGCTGGCTCGTGCTGAATTTCCCCAACAATCCGACCGGTGCCATTCTGGAGCGGGACGATCTGGAGGCCATTGCCGCCGTCCTGCGGGAAGCTCCGCATGTCATGGTAATGAGCGACGAGATTTATGAGCACCTGACCTTTGATGGCAGGCATCATCTCTCCCTGCTCAATGTCGCTCCGGACCTTGCCGACCGTATCCTCATCATCAATGGCATGAGCAAGGCTTATGCCATGACAGGCTGGCGGGTCGGGTTTGCCTGCGGCCCGGTGCCGCTCATCAGGGCGATGATCAAGGTGCAGGGCAATACGACATCAGGCATCTGCACGCTGGCGCAGGGTGGTTCCGTGGCAGCCCTGAAAGAGGATATTGCCGGGGTTCAGGCCATGCGTGAGACCTACGAACGGCGGCGTGGGCTTGTGGTTGATGCCTTGCGGCGAATCGAGGGGCTGAGCTGCGCCCTGCCGCAGGGTGCTTTTTATGCCTATCCGGGGCTGTCTGCCCTGATCGGGCGGAAATCTGCCGGGGGGCGTCTGCTGAGTGATGACGTGGCCTTTGCGGAGGCCCTGCTGGAGGAGGCTCACGTGGCAACCGTGCCGGGTTCAGCCTTCGGTTATGGGCCGCATCTGCGCCTGTCCTTTGCGGCGTCTGACGAAGAACTGGAAGAAGCCTGCCGACGGCTGGCAGGCTTCGTGCAGGGAATCACGGACTGACAGAAACGGGGGCCATGTCTGCTGCTGGCAAAGAATGGCCCCCCCTCCGTTTTCAGGGACGCTGGTTCCACTCATTCAGCAGGGTGATGACGGATTGCGGAGCCATCTGGCGGGCCGAACCGAGGGCGAGGGTGCCGTCAGGGTTCAGCAGGCGGCCCTGGGGTGTGAGGATCAGGACCGTCGGGACGGCCTTGATGGTCACGCCATACTGTTGGGCCAGCTCCATGTTGGTATCAAGATGCCCGACATTGACGGGGACGATCACGAAGTGCTCGTCCAGCCACTGGCTGACGGAGGGAACGGCAAAGATGCCTGCAAGAATGCGGCAGTCCGGGCACCAGTTCCCTCCGAAATCCAGAAGGACACGCCGGTTGGTTCTGGCGGCGGTCAGGAAGGCTTCATGAACCTGTCTGGCGGCCAGGTCAGCTGGCGGGTAAGGCTCATGGGCGGGAGTGATGGTGGTCATTCTGCTGATGTCTGGCAGGGGAGCGGGTGCTGTTGGGGCTGGGCTGGCACCCTGCGCAACACCGGAGGAGAGGAGAAGGCCCATACCGGCAAGGGCCAGGGCGGAGTGGTAAAAACGCATGATCTCTCCTGAGACAGTGGGTTTGTGAAGAATTCGTTCCCTATTGTTAGCGGCAAGGTAACAACAGGACGTTAAACAGAGGGTGGACGCCGAGCTTTTCTTGATAAGCCATGAGGTCATGAATTAGGGTAGAATCTTGGGTTTGATAAGGCGATGGTGTGCTTGTGGTGAGACGGAAACGGCCAATTTTTTATACTGCTTCCCGCAAGGAGGTTTCAGTCCTTTCGACATTGGGGCGGATGGTCGTTCTGCTTGGGCTTACCTGTGGCCTGCTGCTGGTGGTCAGGTTCTACCAGCCTGCAACCCGTCTCATGCAACATGCTGTCAGCACGGCATTGTGGCAGCGGCTTTATGGTCTGTTTCATGTCGAAACGGCCTTGGGGCGTGAGCAGCTGATCCTGATCGGAATCGTCCTTTCCTGTTTCCTGCTTGCCCTGCTGATACAGCTTCTGGCCCTGTGGCTCATGAATCGGGTCCGCCGCCGTTAGGAGCCTTTCAGTGGGGAACGGATGAAGGCGGCCGAAGCGACGCAGAGCCACGAGAGGATAAGTAGCGTCCCCCCTGTCGGAGCCAGCCGTGCCGGGAACAGGATCCCGAAGCCATGCAGCGTGACAGGGATGCTGAACAGGCTGGTCCCCAGTGCCAGCCCCGTGCAGCCGAAGGCGAGGCGTTGCGGGTGGAGGTAGCGGCTGGCCGGTGTCAGGGCACAGAGGGCGATGCCGTGCCAGAGGGCAATATCAACAGCCATGTGCATCATGCTTCTGCCATTGGGGACAGGAAAGACCGTATCTGGCAGATGCGTGGCCGCAGCCTGACAGGCAACGGCCAGACTGGCATAGAGGGCTCCGAGACTGAACAGGCCTCTCAGCAGGAAGGCTGTTCGGGAAGAAATTGCCCTGTCATGATTCTGCATATTGATTATAACCCGGCTGAAAAGGAGATGCGGGCATTGTCTCAGCTGCCCGAGAGGATGAGAAGGGGGAACGTCGTATGAAATTTCGTTTTGTGGTTTGTGCAGGGCTGCTGTCTCTGGGGGGGTGTGGTCTCACGCCGCCTTCAGCTCCGCGGGTTCCGCCTTTGCCAAAGGGGCCTGTCACGCCCGTACCGAAGCTGGCTGCCGATGATGCCGTGCTGTTGCAGCAGATCAACCTGCGTGCTGCCTATATGAAGGCTGCGACCGATCTGGCTGCGTTGCATAGTGGTGATGAGCTCATCAAGGGGTTTGCGGCCCAACAGTCCAAGGATTACGACAAACTGCATGCTGATGCCCAGAAGGTGGCAACAGCCCATACGCTTTTATTGGTCGAGACGCAGTCTGGCATACAGCAGAAGCGTCTGGCCACGCTGGGCCGGTCATACGGGCGGCCTTTTGACAGGGCTCTGCTTTATGCGTTGACCCATGCTTCCACGGCACGGGAGAGGGCTGCGCTGGCACAGGCTAAAAAAAGTGGCAGCACGGCAGACATGAAAAGTCTGGCAGGAACAGCGCTGGACCTTCTAAACCGCAGCCAGGAACAGGGCCTGGGTCTGATTCGCCGGTGACGCACTTTGGCGTCAAGGGGGCTGATGCGCCCTCCTATAATATGGCAGAAATTTGTCATATTTTTGACGTTTTATTGATGGTGTGTTAAAGGGCTAGTATTGAGAGTAGAAGACCTATCCTGATATCTTTCTGTACAAATGCCGTACCGGTTCTTGTCTTCCTGAGAGCAGGTGATGCTCCTGATGTGCAGGAAAAAGGAAGAGGTTTTTCTGTTGTGACATATCATCAGGATCGACGAACCAGGACATGCAGAACGATTCGCCTTTGACTGAGAATTCTCTTCGCAAGGCTCTGGAAAAAATGGGGGGCGGGCCAGCTGCCGTAGAGGCCGGAGATGGGGCACCGGGCCATGGTTACAGGGGCCATTCTGCGCCCCGTGGCCGATCTGCTCAGCAGGTGGGGCGCCGCCGTCGTTTTTCCGGGGATGATACGGTTGTTGTGGAGCATCAGTCACTGGGGCGCCCTACGCAGAAGAGGGCTGCGAATCGTGTGATGGCTGCCTCAGAGGCCGGGCAGGAGCAGGAAAGGCTGAAGCAGAGCCTGCAAAGGGAAAGGCGTCGGGTTCATGATGTAGAGGCTGAGCTTGCTACGTTGAACAAGCGGATTCAGGCCGTGAATACCCAGATGACACATCTGCGCCTCCAGGTGGAGGAAGGCAGGAAGGCTCTCCAGCAGCGTGATGAGAGCATCCTGCGCCTGCGGGCCGAGCTGCATCAGGCCCGGGAGCATCAGGCACGTCGTGCTGCCAGCCCGACCAGGGCAAAGCCAGCCGCCCCTGCGGAGGTGGATGACGAGGGCCAGAAACCTGTGCAATGGTGGGTGGACTGATCAACCATGCCATGATGACTGCACGTTCTTCTGCCATGGCTGGGTTTCCGGCAGCCGGAATGGGGGCAGCGATGGTCGACAGGATATGGCACGGGGGGGAATGGCAGACGGCACATCCCCTCAAGATCGTTCATGTTGGGGACTTTTTTTTCAGCCTGAAGAAGAAGGCGCCGACCCAGTTCAGTGTGGGGGGGAAACTCTCCAATGGCCTGATACGGAATGGCCATCACGTCATCAATTTTCCTTACAGGGATGTTGCACGCTCCGGTGGCTGGTTTGGCAGCCGCAAGATGGGCCGCCATCATCTTTTCCGGGCGCTGAAGGAATTCGTGGCGTTCAGTGCGCCTGACATTCTTCTGCTGGGGCATGGGTACATGATTCCCCCTTTCGTCATTGAGGAGCTGCGTCAGCAGCAGCCCGGCATGACAGTGGTGCAGTGGAATGTTGATGCCCTGTTCGTGGAGAGCAATGCCAAAGACTTTGCGGCCCGGCATCAGGTGGTGGATGCCAGTTTCATCTCCACGGCGGGGCCGGTTGTCCGGCAGGTGGTAGGGGAGAAGGGGCATGTTGGGTATCTTCCCAACCCGGTGGATCGCAGTGTTGAACGGGGACAGGCTTTTGCGCTGTCATATCCGGAAGCGGATGTTTTCTATTCCTGCGGGAATCCAGCCCGGTTGCGGACCAT
Source organism: Parasaccharibacter sp. TMW 2.1888 (assembly GCF_023167265.1). Lineage (NCBI taxonomy): Bacteria > Pseudomonadati > Pseudomonadota > Alphaproteobacteria > Acetobacterales > Acetobacteraceae > Parasaccharibacter > Parasaccharibacter sp. TMW 2.1888. Next base: position 265,157 of record NZ_CP030979.1, on the reverse strand, counting down.
TTGTGGACGGGACTGGAATATGGAGGAATTTTGCGAGACGCTGGAGGAGCGCTTGCCCCCGTCGGTGCGTTTTGCTTATGCGGGGGTCCGTCGGCAGCCTTATGTCAGTGGAGCTGCTTATTCCCTTTTGCTGGAGCAGACAGCGATGGGGCTGAATATCAGCCGCAGGGCAGATTATTATCTCTACAGTTCAGACCGTCTTGCACAGATGATCGGCAACGGCCAGCTTGTCTTCATGGAGCGGCAGACAGGCTTCGACCGTATCTTCTCTGATCAGGAGATGGCCTTCTTCAGCAGTCTTGATGAACTGGTGGAGCTTGTCAGCCAGTACCACAAGGCGCCGACCCTTCGTAAGGATGCCGCCCGGGCGGGATGGCAACGCTATCATGCCCTTTTCAATGAGTGCGCCGTGGCCGATTATATCATCGGCCAGACGCTGGGCACCCTGCCGGAAGAAGCCCATGCGTGGCGTCATTTGACCAACCTGTGAGGGAGAGGATTCCGGTTTCAGGAACTTTGTGTGATCCTGAAATCGGAGAACAGGGCTGTCCATCCGGCCAGCTCTTCCTCTTTTGAGCAGGTGTCCGGTGTTTTCGTGTTGGCGAAGATCATGCGCTGATCGGCGGTGGCAGCATCACCGAAATTGACGAACATGACCTTGAAGTCCAGCGCAGGATAGCGGGCAGCCAAGGCCTCTACCAGAGCTGTGAAATTGGCAGTGGCTGTATGGGCAGGACGATGCTGTCCGCCATAAAGATGACCATCCCGCCAGCTGCGGATGAACAGCACACGCCGGGACTGCCGGCAGAGCGTGTCAATTTCCTGGATCATGCCATGGAAACGGTGCCGTAAAAGAGGCAGCTGCTCATGGAATTTTTCTACGCTGGCCGGTTCTTCTTCCGGCTTGTCCAAACAGTTGTGGTAGGTGATCAGCGTGTCCCGGCAGCGCAGGGCCTTGTGATGGCCATAGAGGCAGTTGGTGGAAAGCAGCCCGGCAAAACTGTTCTGGAAGAGTGAGACCAGAGTGTGGAATGGCACAAGAAACTGGTCGAAAAGACCAGGGCCAGGGCGGCCGAAGTATCTGTTGAGGGCCTGATTGACTGTCTCATCCCCACCCAGAGAGATGATGCTGTCAAACTGCAGGCTTTCTCCGCCCGGTTCGGGAGAGGGGCGTGAAAGGGCTGCGGCGATTTCTTCACGGAACTCGAACATCTGCTCGTCGGTCCGCCAAGGGTGGCGGTAGAGCGGTTCATGGCGGATGGCATCATGGATGGCCTGGTTCCTCATGGCCAGCTCATGATTGCCGTGGCTGTGGGAGGGAAGGGTGTTCAACCCGCCTCTCAGATAGAAGAGCTGGCCACGTTCCGGGCTGAGGTGCTGTGCCAGGCCGCCATAGCCTGCCCGGAGAAAACGCTGGGTGTGTTCAACATGCTCTTCCCCGTATTTCTCGAACCGGACATCCAGATACCCAACGTGGGACAGGGCCTTTGCGTGATAGCCAACACAGAAGGCCTGATGCATGGGGGCAATGAAAGGATCCTCTGGCGTGCCGCTGCCGGAGGAAATGTCATTGTCGATCTCTATGGTGATTTCCGGCATGAAATTGATGTGGCCATAGCGTTCGATGGCCTCAATCCAAGGCAGCTCCCAGCCGAATACGGTAGGGAAGCAGTCATCCTCCAGGATAAGGATCCAGTCGCACCGTTTTTCTTCCTTGAGGTACCAGAGGACACGGTTGCGGTTCCACGAGATGCCCTTGTTGCGCCCGGTGACACAGGGAACATTCAGCTCCTTCAGCATGTCGGGCGTACCATCGGTGGAGCCATCATCCGCAACGACAAATTCGAATGTCGTGCGGGTATGACGGCGGATGCTGGCGATGACCTCCTTCAGGATGTCCTTGCGGTTATAGGTAATGATGCCGATGCCCAGTTTCCCGGCCATGAAATGCCTCGCCAGTCTGTCATTGAGTGAAAGGGAAGATGAAACCTGCTGTACCGGGGCCCTAGGGAAAGGCCCTCAGCACATCCCCGAGCAGCCGCCGGAAATCTTCTGCGTATGGGCCATCCCATCCTGTCCATGGTTTAGGGAAGCCGGAGAAATGCACGGCAAAGGGATTGGCCAGCCCGTCATCGTAAATTTTCTTCCACTCTGCCGGGAGGGTCTCACTGGCCTCGACACAGCCCGGCCCCCAGCAGACATTCCAGTTCTGGTGAATGAAATGGACCTTGCCATAGAAGATGCGGTTGAGGATGTCCTGGTCGCTCATCCAGAACAGAGTGCTGCACAGGTGGCCACATTCTTCCGCCTGCGCCTGGCTGATCTCGGCAATGTTGAAGACAAGAACGCCATTCTGGAAGTAATTGTTCGAGTCCAGCACACCAAGGGCCCCGCAGTGATAGTCCACCAGCGGGGGGCCCCCAGCAATGGCCTGCGGCAGGCGGAAACCGTTGGTCTGGGCCGGGATGAGGAGCAGGTCCCGCGTTGCACCGATCTGCGCCGTGGCGGGGATGCTGTAATAAAGCAGGCTGGGGCAGGCCCGCAGCAGTATGTCATCGCTCAGATAGACAATGCGGGAAAAGTTGGCGAACAGGGTTGGCACAGCAAGGCTGTAGAATGTCGTGCGGTCTGTCGTGTCGAGATAGGCCGGGTTGTATGTCTGCATCCATTCGGAGACATCCACGAAGTGGATCTGGGAGCGTCTGCCATCAAAAAGACGCCGGCCTGCTGTCATGGTTTCCTCCGGCAGGCCCTCATGCAGCATGTAGAGGGCAAGCCTCACTCCTGGCAGAAGGTTGTTGATCCCGGAGAGGATGGTAGCATACGCATTGGGTGCACTGTGCTCTGTCAGAGGCAAAGCGACAGGAATGAATTCTGCAGGTGGTGGAAGAACGGTTTGCATAAACAGGCCAGATTATTTAACAGACTCCTGTAGATAATAGGAGCATCCTGAAGGGTAGGCAACATGATGCTGGAAGGGCATGGGGTGGTAAAGGTGGCTTTTCATTATCTGGAGACAGCACATCAGGGTTGGCTGGCTGTCCGGCGCAAGGATCATGGAATCTGCCATGTCCGTTCCGACGAGATGACACGCCGGGATGAGGATGGTGAACCTCTTTATGTTCCCCTGCTGGCGATGACGCTCTCCGACCAGCCAGATTACGTCTTTCTTGTCATGGGCCCGGAAGGTGGGGAGCCTCCGCTCCTCTGGATCAGGCATTTCTCTTACAGGGGGGCCGTGCTGCCCTTCCGCCGTGTCGATATCGTAGGGCATGAGGGGCGCATAGGACTGCGGAACCTCCTGCGGTCCAGCCTGTGCTGTACAGCCCAGCCCTGGAACAGCCAGGGAGGTGTCAATGAGTTTCTTGGGGACTGCAGCCATCTGATGGGCTGGGAGCAGTTCCAGCTGCATGAGGTTGCGGCAACAGAGGAACTGCAACGCCTGGGCGAGGACATGGCTGCCCATTTCAGGATGTTCCCTTCAGCGGATGATCTGGAGCAGCTGATAGACACATATGAGGGGAGCCATCTGGTCTGGCTGCTGGATGCCATGATGCCGGTGGCGGCCTGGTCTGCTGTCCGTGAGGTGGGGCAGAGGCTGCTGGAGCGGCCTTCCCTGCGTGAGGCCCTGCTCCGTCAGGCGGGGAGCAGTCCGTGGAGGGATGGTTGGCAGTGTCTTGCCCGTTGGCTTGAGGACAGGGAGAGCTATCCTGCAGCCGAACGGGGCTGCCCGCTGGGGGATGACGTGCTGACATGGGGGCAGGCGGACGCACTGGCTGGCTTCATCCATGCGACCCTGCATGCGGCCCGGGCCAGCGTGAAGCCACGCAAGCGGGTCTGCATGATGTCCACGATCCGTAATGAAGGCATCTATGTTCTGGAATGGATCGCCTATCATCGGAGCATAGGGGTCGAGCATTTCTTCATTTACAGCAACGACAACAATGATCGCTCGGACCTGCTTCTGAAGGCCCTGCATGATGAGGGGGTCATCACCTTCATCGAGAATCCCGTCCAGCCAGGGATGTCCGCCCAGACGAAGGCTTACGGGCACGGGTTGAACGTGCTGCCGAACATTCTGGATTATGAGTGGTGCTTCATTCTGGATGGAGATGAGTTCATCACGCTGGCACCATCCTACCGGACGGTGGGTGAGTATCTTCAGGGCTTCTCCCGCTGGGAGAGTGATGCCATCGCCCTGAACTGGAAGTTCGTGGCTTCCGAGGTCAACCGGGATGGGCTGGCGGACCTGGTCCGGCCGTTGACACAGCGGAATCGTGACATTGTCTCCCGTGGCGGGATCGGTGAGGGCTGGCGGCTGGTCAAATCTGCCGTGCGGCCCGGTCGGGCCATACAGTCCCGGCCGCATCATCCGGTCTGGCTGCAGGCAGACAGATTCACATACAGGCTGTCAGATGGGTCCATTCACAGTTACCGCAATCCGCCACCCGGCATCGGGGCGGACCCTGCTTTTGCTGACGGCGGTCATTACGAAGATATTTACATCTCCCATTACTACTACAAGTCGATCATTGAATGGGTCTGGAAATATGCCCGGAACAGCGGGCTGGACGGTGCCATGTCCTTCGGTGTGGAGCGGTACGCCGACTATTGGGCCAATGCCTTCATCTGCCAGATGAATGACCCGCATGAGGGGCAGAATGAAAATGTCCTGAACCGTGCCGATGGACTGCTGGAAGAAATGGTGAAGCTGCGGAGCATCGCCGCCATTGCACAGGCTGAGAACATCGTGCGCGAAACCTGGCAGGAGCGGCTCCTGGCCCTGCTGGACATGGTGGAGGAAGCTGACGTGGCCTCCCGCCTGAAGGAGGAGTGGCGTTATGTCCTTGATCCTCTGGCGGAGGAGCGGCTCGGCAGCATTCCGCTGCATCAGGTGTAACAGGGAAGGGCCCTCCAGGACTTGGAGGGCCCTTTGTTCATGGGGCGTGCAGGTGGCTGCCTGTCTGGTGGCAGTTACTGCACATGTTCGTGGAATTGCGCTGCACGCAGGTGGCTGCGGTTATAGTCCAGTTCGCTGTGATTCAGCTGAAGGCCGATCTCCATGGAGTAGGGGCTGATCTGCGGATTGTTGCCTGTCGGCACATCAATGAACCGCAGTGGCGTGCTGCTGTGGCTGACAGAGACGGTTGGAGGCAGCTTCACTGTTTCGGTAAAGACTTTTTTGTCCACGATGGCCCCATCCTGAAGGATGGCCACGAAATAGGGAACCGTCACACTGTCGCTGCTGGTGGCAGGGCCACGCTCCAGCTGGAGGTTCAGGCTGACACGAACACGGGTCATGGGCCGTTTCTGTGCATCCTGCGGGCCAGTACGGCAGTCTCCCTGAACACCCAGAATGTGGGTGGAGGTCAGGCGGTGGGCGGCATCAAGCCCTTTTCCATCATAAGTGATGCGGTCCGCCACCTGGCCGGGAACATCGAACCTGGGGCAGGCCGGAGCGAAGGTATGGGTGGTATCCGCCTCCTCGCACCCGCTGAGAAAACCAGCCAGCATGAGGGAGCCGAGGCCCGCTGCAAGGCGGGGAAAGATGCGGGATGAGGGGGAGAATGCAGGCATCGGACTCAGAAAACTCCACAAGAAAATGGCGCAGGACATTGCAGCAGACGGCAATACGGACGATATAGAGGCCCAGAATGGTGGTGCAGGATAGCCCATGACCTTGCATGGAGCACCACCGGACCGTTCAATATCGTATCGTTCATCGCCTGCCTGGGGAAGATTATGTCAGAACAGACGACGCCTGTAACCTCCAACTCTGCCGTCCCCGGAGCAGATTCGGCCACTGGCAAGCCGCCACTGAAGATTCTGCTGGCTGGGCCACGCGGTTTCTGTGCCGGGGTGGATCGTGCCATTCGGGTGGTCGAGGAGGCTCTGCGCCGTTATGGGGCACCCGTCTATGTCCGCCATGAGATCGTGCATAATCGCACTGTCGTGGAAGGGCTGGAAGCCAAAGGTGCCATCTTTGTCGAGGAGCTGGATGAGGTGCCAGAGGATGGTCACGTCGTGTTTTCAGCCCACGGCGTGCCCAAATCCGTTCCGGCAGAGGCGCAGCGCCGCAATCTGCTGTACCTGGATGCGACATGCCCGCTTGTCTCCAAAGTGCATCGTGAGGCTGAGCGTCATTTCGCCGGGGGTGGCCCGGAGCAGCGCCATATCCTGATGATCGGTCATGCCGGGCATCCTGAGGTGGTCGGCACCATGGGGCAGCTGCCGCCAGGGGCTGTTACGCTGATCAATGATGCGAAAGAAGCGGCCGAGGTCCAGCCGAAGGACGTGGACCGTCTGGCCTTCATCACGCAGACGACCCTGTCCGTCGATGACACGGCAGAAATCGTGGACATCCTGCGGTCCCGTTTTCCCAACATCGTGGGGCCCCGCCGGGAGGACATCTGCTACGCCACGACAAACCGTCAGATGGCCGTGAAGGAACTGGCTGCGGAGTGTGATCTGGTCATCGTCATCGGCTCACCGAATTCTTCCAACTCACAGCGTCTGCGGGAGGTGGCCGAGCGGTCTCTGGCCAAGCGGGCCCTGCTGGTACCAAAGGTTTCCGACATGGACTGGAATGAGCTGGAGGGTGTCAGGACGCTTGGCATGAGTGCCGGTGCGTCCGCTCCGGAGAGCCTTGTGCAGGAAATGATAGAGCAGCTTTCTGCCCGTTATGACGTGACAATCGAGGAGCGTATCGTGAAGGAGGAAAACATCAATTTCCGCCTTCCCCATCCGCTTTCGGATGCGGTCTGATCGCTCATGGCGGTTTATACGGACCTCCAGGAAGGGGACTTGCGGGGCTTCCTGTCACTTTATGACATAGGGGAGCTTCGCTCTTTCACCGGGATTGCGGAAGGAATAGAGAACAGCAATTTTCTGGTGAAAACCACTCAGGGGCGCTTCATCCTGACGCTGTTTGAAAAACGCATGAAACCGGAGGAGCTCCCGTGGTTTCTTGGGCTGATGGCGCACCTGGCGGGAGAGGGGATAGCCTGTCCGCAGCCTGTCGTGGCGAAAGACGGGGTGGCTCTGCGCCAGCTGGCAGGTCGGCCTGCCATTCTGGTCAGTTTTCTGGAGGGGCAGTCTCTGGAGGTGGTAACCCCGCAGGCCTGTGAGCAGGTCGGGCGGAGTCTGGCACGTCTGCATGAAGCCGGGCTGGGTTACAGGGCCGAGAGGGCCAATGCTCTGGCACCGGAAGGTTGGATTGAGCTGTTTTCCCGGTGTACGGATGGTGGTGATGAGGCGGTGAAAGCCCTGATGGCGGAGGTTCGCACAGCTCTTTCAGCGCTTGTGGCAGCGTGGCCGGAGGCCGGGTCCCTGCCTCGTGGGCAGATTCATGCTGACCTGTTCATGGATAATGTCTTTTTCCAGAATGGTCATCTCTCTGGCATCATTGATTTCTATTTCGCCTGTACGGACTTTCTTGCTTATGACCTGGCCATCTGTCTGAATGCCTGGTGTTTTGAGGACGAACGTCATTACCGGGAGGACAGGGCTGAGGCACTTTTGCGCGGGTATGAACAGGTTCGCCCGCTGAATGCTGCCGAACATCAGGCCCTGCCGATTCTGTGCCAGGGAGCGGCCATGCGGTTTCTGCTTACACGTCTGTATGATTGGGTGCATACGCCAGAGGGGGCTTTGGTAACTAAAAAAGACCCTTGGGCCTATCAGAGACGGCTGCATCATTTCCGGAAGGCAGACCATGTCTGACAGGGCGGAGAAAGGGGACGCAGCTCCCAGCACGCAGGTGGATATCTGGACGGATGGAGGCTGCAAGCCCAATCCTGGGCCAGGTGGCTGGGGTATCCTGTTCCGTTGTCAGGGTCATGAGCGCACCATGAAAGGCGGGGCGGCGGAAACGACCAACAACCGCATGGAGCTTACGGCGGCTGCCGTTGCTCTGGAAACGCTGACACGCCCCTGTGTGGTCAATCTTTACACGGACAGTGAGTATCTGCGGAATGGCATCACCCGGTGGCATACGGGCTGGGTACGGCGCAACTGGCGCAATGCATCGGGAGACCCTGTGGCCAACATGGATTTGTGGCGGCGTATCCTGGAGGCAGCCAAGCGGCATCAGGTGGACTGGCACTGGGTAAAAGGTCATTCCGGGCATGCAGAAAATGATCTGGTCGATCAGCTGGCGACTGAAGGGCGGGAAGAGCTGGAAGCCGGTTCTGCTGCCGGGGATTGACGGTATTTGGAAGAATCTTGCCGAGAAATCTTTTCTGGGGCTTTACCTGCCGGGGGAGATTGGCTAGACAGGCTCCAGCTGATCCCGAATAGCTCAGTTGGTAGAGCAAGCGACTGTTAATCGCTGGGTCGTAGGTTCGAGTCCTACTTCGGGAGCCAGCCTTTCATTCAGGTCCGGGCCATATGGCTGCGGGCCTTTTCTGTATCCGGAGCGGATACGGGTGAAATTATTTTCTAATTTGCTGAAAAAAGGGGCTTTACCTGCCGGAGGAGATTGGCTAGATAGGCTCCAGCTGATCCCGAATAGCTCAGTTGGTAGAGCAAGCGACTGTTAATCGCTGGGTCGTAGGTTCGAGTCCTACTTCGGGAGCCAGCCTTTCATTCAGGTCCGGGCTGTATGGCTGCGGGCCTTTTTCATGCTTCCCATAAAATAAAACAGCATGTTGTGGTTCTGCCAGTTTCTGTCTTATCGTATGATAGGGGCGTGGAATAATGCATGATTGAAGGGCACGAACAGAGCATGACAGGCACCGTACAGACGCAGGGTTCGCAGAGCATCAATTATGCGACGGTGACATGGGACCAGCTGCATCGGGATGCCCGCCTTCTGGCCACGGAGCTGATGCGCAAATATCGTCCGTTTCGTGGCATTGTGGCCATCACGAGGGGAGGGCTGATTCCAGCGGCCATTCTGGGGCGGGAGCTGGGATGCCGTCTGATCGAGAGCGTGTCTGTTGTCAGTTATGCAGGTGAGGCAGGAACCCAGCAGGAGCCAAAGCTGCTGAAAGCCCCGGAAGCCGCAGGTGATGGGGAAGGGTTCCTGATCGTGGATGATCTTGTGGATTCGGGGGTAACGGCCCGTTATGTGCGGGAGATGCTGCCCAAAGCTGTTTTTGCCTGTTTGTATGCCAAGCCGGATGGGCGGCCCTGTACCGATCATTTCGTGACAGAAGTGCCGCAGGATACGTGGGTTCTCTTCCCATGGGACATGGCGCCGCAGTTTGTTGCGCCGCTGAACCGCAGTCACAAGGCGTAATTTTTTGAAAAAACACTTTTTTCATGCAAGAAAGTCCCTTGCCTGTACGGTGAAGTCCCTTTAAGAAGGCATCACGTCGTCGGGGCGTGGCGCAGCCTGGTAGCGCGCCTGTTTTGGGTACAGGAGGCCCCCGGTTCGAGTCCGGGCGCCCCGACCACGTCATGCAGCAAGGCAGGAGCGCCCTTAGCTCAGCTGGATAGAGCAACAGCCTTCTAAGCTGTGGGTCGCTGGTTCGAATCCAGCAGGGCGCACCATTATGCCGCCTTGTAGTGTCGCTCCGTTGCAGAGTAGTCTCCCTATAAAATATCCGTTGGGCTCATGTAGTTCTGACCTGTCGCCTGCATGCAGGTGCGGGTTGTGGATGTGCGTTACATAGTAAAATCTGTCCATAATGTGCTTCTGGCTGCCCTGAATAGGAAGCGGGACGTGATGGTGCGTAAGCATATTGTTATCTGGAGAAGAGATGGAGGTGCGAAGGAAGGTTGAAGCAGGGACGTGGTGGTCTATTATCATTATGTTTTTTTTATTTAGTACATTATTCTTTACTGTTTTTTGTTAACAAATTTCTTTCATGAAAGGGGATGTTTACATTTTTTCTGCCCTGTTATAACTTGCTTCATAACCTGATGTAATGAGGTGTTACCATGAGTGAGAATCGTTTGCAGCGTCTTTGGGTCATGGACTGGTTCGGTCATGTGATCGATCAGCCTTCAGAGGGTGGTCCACTGATCCGCGATTATCTTTCTCCGGGGGCTTATCCGGACACGTTTGTATTGTCTTCCTGGCCGCTGAAAACGCCGGCCCGTGTCATGTTCCGCCATACGTCGAGTGTTGCCCAGAACCTGCCAGATGCCCAGTTCGTGGCTGCAGGTGAGAATCTGGTCGCTCTTGAAGACCAGGATTCCGGCACGTTCTTCTCGATCAATCCGCGCAATAACGATACACACTGGAATTCTCCGGCTGTTTATGACTGGGAGCGCTTCATCCTTCTGACCAAGGAGATGCTGGATGGCTTTGCCGTCCTCCAGGATCGTTCTTATGGTGAGGTGCAGATGAGCGGGCATCCGGTTCCTGCTCTGGTATGGCCTTCCGTTGCTGAGAATATTGGCAATTTCGCCTGGCTGGGTGGGTTTGCATTCTCCATCACGCGCAATCTGGAGAATCTGGCCAAGATTGGTGCGACTGCGCCGGGTAAATCTGTGGATGTGACCCTGGTCAGCCCGCATGGTGATATTGCCAAGCTGTCCATTGTTCGTTCAGAGAAAGAACTGTAAGAAATTTCGTCCCATCCCTCCTGCGAGGGATGGGATTTTTTACGTTAGACAGAACTGTCATTTGCGAGCCAGAGAGTTTCAGGCGAAGAAATTTCAAGTGGATTTGATGCTGTTTTTGGGGAAATGAGTGATGTCCGGGGACGTTTTGCCTTACTCATTTGATAAAGTCTGGTTCATGGACTGTTTCGGGCACGTTTTGTGCTATGCGCCGTATCGTAAGGTGCTGGCGCGAGTTCCGTTACAGGGTTCTTTTCTGAGTGGGTTCGTGGCAGGTCCCTGTCCTTTTCCTAATAATTTCATACCGCAGTGGCGTAATATTTTTAACAGCCTGGTTGAGTTGCCTCCGTTCAGGATATGCCCACAGGATGGGGGGCTGGTAGCCTTACATAATGAAAAGACAGGTCATTACCTCAGCATAAATCCGTCGAACAACAAGACCGCTTTTTCTCCGGTTATCGCCGACTGGGAGCTGTTCTGCCCTCTTCGGTATGATGTTTATGTGGGGCTGCTCGTTGTTACGGACCCCGGCATGGCCGAGATTTTCTGTGAAAATGACGAACGGGAGGTTTCGGGGCTTTATTTTCTGGGGCCGGGTGACAATAAGCCGTTTGTTGCCAGTTTTGATAGAAAACGCATTGGTTTTCTGGAGAACCTTTCTACATTTGCGAGAATAGGTCGCCTGAAAAAGGGAGAGACTGCAAAGTTCCTTTTCAGTGGATTTATATCCGGGAAAGAGTACACCATGCGCATCACGCGCCTTAAAGAGATAGCGTTCTGAGGGGCATCATGTTTGTTTCCCGCTACAATACTTATCTGGCCGTTATCGATCGTGAGATCGTACAGAAATTTTTATGTACCTATTACGAGGATGATGCCCCACCGGCTGCAACAGAAGACGATATTGAGGCTGCGGGGTTTGAGGTTCATCGGCAGGTTGTTACGCGCGTTGGATTTTACAGGAAGGGGCAGGGCTACCTTTCTGCCAGACCGGATCTGTCCAACGGGTACAGCAATGTCATGCAGGATCGTGAGACATTTCGCCTGATTGATCCTTCAATCCTGCCACCTCCTGTGCCGGAAATGCCAGAAGAAGCCCACATTGCTCACAAAATCCACCAGATCGGCATTTTCCCCAAAGAACCGGGCGTCTATCCGGAAGCATTCATAGAGAACAGAAATAACATTGTCGCCCTGAATCAGAATTATACATTCTATTTCTGGTCGGAAGGTGGCTATTATGACATCGAGGAATTCATACAGAAGCACTATGGTGAGGAAATACTGAAATATTACAGGGCTATAAGTCCTGATTATCTGGCTGCCAGAGCTGACTTTTTCCGCTACCTGTGCCTGTACGCCATCGGTGGCGTGTATCTCGATCTAAAAACCGCCATGTCATATCCTTTGGACTTGGTCGTGAGGCCGGAAGACCGGTTTCTGCTGTCATTCTGGTGCCATGGTGCCCGTCCGCATACGGAAATCGAGCACATCCCGTATGGCGAGTACGAACAGTATTACATCATCTGTGCCGCGGGTCATCCGCTGATGCGCCGTATCATACAGCAGGTCCTGTGCAGTATTGCCCTCTACAAACGTCCCATTCATGGGACAGGGGCTTATGGCATCCTGCGGGTTACAGGGCCTCTGCTTTATTCAATGATCGTGCATGAATACCGTGACCGGTATGAAGATATTGTGAGGCAGATTCACAGTTTCTCCAACGGGATCGAATATACCATCTTTGATGATAACATGGCCCATCATGAACATGTGGGGAAGGATACGCATTACAGCCGGAGGGAGTCGAACATCATCAACTCCGAGATGCTGATCTGATCCCTGTGTGACGATGTGATGTAGAGGAGATGGTGCCCGTGACGATGATTCAACCTGTGGGCCGTATTTCCAGAGGCCTGCGGATGCTGCTGGCCGGGATTGGCCTTTCTCTTTCATTTTGCGGTGGCGTGACGGGCGCCAGAGCCGATGATTACTCCCTGTCATCTCAGGACAGCATTTTCTTGAGTGATCTGGAGCGTCGAACCTTCAACTGGTTCTGGGAGACGGCCAATCCCAGGAATGGTCTGGTGCCGGACCGTGCTCCCCTGCCACATGGGGCTGCCAGTATTGCCAGTGTAGGATTTGGTCTGACAGCTTATGGTATCGGGGTGGAGCGGGGTTATATCACACGGCAGCAGGCCGTGGAGCGGACCCTCCTGACCTTGCGGTTTCTGGCGGCGTTGCCACAGGGTGATGAGGCCAGGGGTACGGCAGGAACCCACGGCTTCTTCTATCATTTTCTGGACCCGGAGACGGGGCTGCGGGTGGCAGACTGGTCGGAGCTATCCAGCATAGATACGGCACTGCTGATGGGCGGTGTTCTGTTTGCACAGTCCTATTATGACAGGTCCGACAGGCAGGAAGCTGAAATCCGGACACTGGCCGAGACATTATACGGTCGGGTGGACTGGCAGTGGATGACCGGTGGCAAAAGCCCTTGGCTGAGCATGGGGTGGATGCCGCCGGGTCATTTCCTGTCTTCACAGTGGACAGGATATAATGAAGGGCTGATGCTGTACCTGCTGGCTCTTGGGTCTCCGACACATGCCCTGCCTGCTGAAACGTGGGATCGCTGGACGGAAACTCACAAGGGGCAGCAGGGGAGTTTTTATGGGCGTGACCTGCTCAATTTTGCTCCCTTGTTCGGGCATCAGTATAGTGAATGTTGGGTAGATTTCCGCGATATTCTGGATAAGGCAAGTCGGCAGCGTGGTTATAACTACTTCCAGAACAGCCAGAGAGCGGTCTACGCACAGCGGGAGTATGCCCGCCAGAATCCGGGACATTGGAAGGATTATGGTTCAGACATCTGGGGGTTGACGGCTTCGGATGGACCGGGGGATGCCTACAGGGATGTTGATGGTCAGCGGCGTCATTTTCTGGCGTACAGCGCCCGTGGGGCCGGACGGGATTATGTGTTGGATGACGGCACGATTGCGCCTACGGCAGCAGGTGGGTCTGTAGCTTTTGCGCCAGAAATTGCCTTGCCGGCACTTCAGGCCATGAAGGCCCGATACGGTAGTCGGGTTTATAACCAGTACGGTTTTCTTGATGCATTCAATCCCAGTTTTTCTGATGGGAAGGACGGTTTCTGGGTTGATGGTCAGCAGCTGGGGATTGACCAGGGGCCCATTCTGCTGATGACCGAAAACCTTCGTAGCGGGCTGGTCTGGAATGTCATGAAGAAGAACCCGTTCCTGCAAAGGGGACTTCAGCAGGCAGGATTTGAAAAACGTTAGCCCGCCCTGTCAGACGAGTTTTATGGACTCTTCCAGCAGGGAGGAGGCTGATGGTGGCCTGATCCCTGCTGAGGCCTGCTGTATGATGAAGGTTTCAAATCCAGCCCGTACAGCATGACGGGCTGAGGCCAGAACGCAGACATCCAGCGCCACGCCACACAGAAAAACCCGTGTGACGCCAAGGCCGTTCAGCAGGTCTGTCAGGCCAGTGCTGCGTCCGCTATCGTCACGAAAAGCAGAGTTCGAGTCCGCATCGGTTGCTGTTCCTTTGCGGATGATATGGGTAATGCGTCGCTGGTCCAACCCCTCTACCATTGCAGCGCCGTCTGTCCCGGCAATGCAATGGGCAGGCCATGGGCCGTTCTGTTCTTTGAAGGAACAATGGCCCATGGGGTGCCAATCCTGGGAAGCGACGACGGCCCTGAAATTCAGATGGCTGAGGCCATTGATGGCGTGCAGAAGGTCATGCCCGCCGGGAACGGGGAGGGCGCCGCCGGGCATGAAGTCATTCTGCATGTCGATGATCAGCAGTGCATCTTGGGCGCTTATGCCATGAGGCAGCAGGATGTGGCTGTTCATGCTTTGCCAGAGGGTTTCATACGGGTGACCAGAAGCTGGTTGATGCGGAAACGTTCGACATCCACCACCTCAAAACGGAAACCGGCCACCTCGACACGGTCTGCCTTGCGGGCCATACGGCGCAGACGATGGGTGATGAAACCGGCAATGGTGTCAAACTCGGAATTGTCATGGAAGAGGGGGATATCCAGCTCCCGGATAACATCCAGAATGGGAGCGGCTCCGTCGATGAGCCATGAATCAGCATCACGGCGGACGATGGCCTGTTCTTCAAAAGGATTGGCCAGTCCATCCATCAGGGCACCCATGATGTCCTTGTACGTGATCAGTCCGACAACCAGCCCATATTCATTGAAGATGAGCGCAAAACCGGCGCCATGCGTATCAAATTGGGCCAGTGTCTCCCACAGGTTCAGCGTATCGGGCAGGGAGAGGACATCCCGGCGCATGTTGAATATCTGTTTGGGAGGGGCCTTCTGCGGGTCGGTCAGTGTGGTGGGTTCATCAACAACAGCGACCAACACATCTTCCGCACGGATGGAGCCGACAACCCTGTCCAGCGATCCATCGCAGAACGGGTAACGGGAATAGGGGCGGACCCGCACCTTGTCGCGCTGGCTCTCCAGACTTTCATTGACATCCAGATAAACGATTTCGTCCCGAGGTGTCATTGCAGATGTCACGGAACGGTTTTGCAGGGCCATGACATTCTGGATCATCTGATGTTCCTGCTCCAGAAGAACGCCGGAGGCCGTGCCTGCGGCAAGAATGGCCCGGAGATCTTCTGGCGTGACGGCCTCTACCGTGGCCGTGGCCGGGATGCGCAGCAACCTCAGTATCAGGTCGGCAATATGGGAGAAAAGCCATACGGCTGGATAGAGGAGCTTGAGGATGAGGGCAGGGAACCAGCCTACGGCCAGAGCAATCCTGTCCGGTGCGTTCATGGCCGTGCGCTTTGGCAGAAGGTCAGCAAAGAGAACGAACAGCCCGGTGACAAGGATGAAGGAGCTGAAAGAGCCGACTTTGTCTGCCAGAGGTGCCGACAGGCCCAGATAGTGCAGGCCCTCGGCGAAAGGTTCACTCAGCAGGGCATCTCCCACCACACCGCCCAGAATACCGACGGCATTGAGGCAGATCTGTATGGCTGTCATGACCTGCCCGCTATTGCGTCGGAGGCGCAGAAAAGCACGGGCCCTTTTGTCGCCTTCTTCAGCCAGGGCACGCATGCGGGTTTCCCGTGCTGCGGCGAATGAGATTTCAGACAGGGAGATGAGAATGGAGACACCGATGAGTACGACCGTAACGAGGAGGCCGACAATCAGCATGATGAAGGGATGATGACTGGATGATGTGGTGGGCATGCGTTCTCTCTATGGCCACCCCGCCAGGGCCAAGGCGGCAATTATTGGCGGCATGATAATGCAGTTGGGGCAGGTTTCAATTGCTTTGTGTGAGGAGGATGGAAAATAAATTTATCATGCCGGGTTAGTAACGTTCAAAAATCCTGTCTTTTCTGCAGGGGGCAGACCATTTTGAGGAAGCATCTTGGAAATTATTACGAAACCCTTTATAAGATCGAAGGTTTGATTCAATGAGGTTGTGATGAGTACCTTTCCAATAGTTGTTTCATTTGATAAAAAATATTTGATACCGGCTCTTGTCACAATCAAGTCCATACTTGACCATTGCTCAGATACCAGCAGGATTGAGTTTTTTGTTTTATATCGGAATCTCGATACGACACTCATACGGCTCACAGAACAGGTTGTTGCCTCTTTTGGAAGCGTCATATCATTCATTGACTGTTCGTCTTTCATGGAAAGCCTGAATTTTGCCAATAATGAAAATCGGCCACTGGAGACTTATGTTCCTTTATTCATCCCGACGATTTTCAAGGGATATGAGAAGGTTCTGAGCATTGATGTTGACATGCTGGTGCGGGATGATGTGTTGAAAATCATCAACGAGATCCCTCAGAATAAAAAATTGGGAGGGGTTCGCTGTCTGATCCGTAATCATAGAAAATATGAAGATTTTGGAGATTTCAATAAATTCAGCCGTAACATGCTGGGAATAAACAACCCTTATTTTTATGTAAATAGCGGTCTCATTCTTTTCAATATGGACGCCATAACAGATGCAGACGCAGCCTACTGCATAGAGTGCATCAAGAAGAAATGGCTTTTTTATGATGAGTCAATACTCAATCATGTCTTTAAAGATTCTCTCCATCATTTCAGCCAGAGCTGGAACCTGTATGCAGAATATCTTCATACAAATTATCTTGAGTTTGAATATAGTATGCAGGAGCAGGTGAAGAAGGCGCAGGAGGATGCGTCAATTATCCATTATGTTGCTGATACCAAGCCTTGGGATCATCCGGCTCCTGACACGACTGATAAATACAGGC
The DNA here is from genome assembly GCF_023167265.1 of Parasaccharibacter sp. TMW 2.1888. NCBI lineage: Bacteria > Pseudomonadati > Pseudomonadota > Alphaproteobacteria > Acetobacterales > Acetobacteraceae > Parasaccharibacter > Parasaccharibacter sp. TMW 2.1888. The sequence goes on along the minus strand of NZ_CP030979.1, from coordinate 248,357 downwards.
TGGAATATCGTGCCCTGGTGGCGGCGGTGAAGGATGAAATCAGGAATATCTTGCCCAGGACCATCTGTGGCGTCATGTGGAACAGGGTTGACAGAGCCTGACGGATGAATCCGGGGCTTATGTGAAGGGGAAAATTGGGGCGGTCCGGTCCGCAGGTATCTGTCAGTGTCCCGCCCCTCAGGGGTGGCGGGACACGGTTTTATTCAGGGCTGGCAGCCTAGCGTATCCATGTATTCTTTCATCCGTTCTACTTTCTCTTCTGAAGAGAAGCCCCAGAAATGAACGAGGCCCAGACGCCTGTTATGTGCAGGGCCCTGATAGGCGGTGAATGACGTCAGGGCATTGGAATTGACCCCGTTCGTCTTGATGGCCAGATAGTTATAGGCCTCCTGGTCGGCCCAGCCATTGAATGAGCGCCCGAATTTGAAGACCAGATTGGTAACCAGATGGCGGATCTCATTGATGAAACGGCGGATTGTATCACTTTCCGTATTGGGGAAAAGGATTGTTCCCCCGTTGATGCCTGGTGTGAAGCGCCCCGGAATATCATCCATCGAGAACAGGGAGGATCCCACTGGAATGTGGGATTGTATCGGATGGAATTCTTCAGCCGGCGAACATATCTTGCCGCTTGAAAGACCACGGATCAGCAGGGGTTCCAGAGGATTGTCTATGATGATGTCCGGGTCCAGATACAGGAGCGGCTGATAACCTGCAAAAGTTTCTTTGTCCGTTATTTCGTATTTGGAGCAGACAAAGGAAAGGAAGTCCTGTGGGTACAGGTTGTGAATGATGAGGTTATCCGTATACTCTTTTTTCCCTTCAAAAAGATTGTCTATGTAGGCTTGGTCCTTGTCTGTCATGAGGATGATCGGCCCGGTGAATTTCCCCATTTTCCGCAGTGAGACAACGCACATCTTGCATTGCTGCATGACGGATTCTTTATTGTAAGCCGTGATATAGACGGCAGGATTGTAGAAATAGAGCGTTTCACGCTTCCATCCGTCAAAATAGAGCGTGATGTTGTATTTGTTCCAGTATCTGAAAAGCTGATACCGCATGTCGACATCAAAATGGTTGATCTTCAGTTTGAAGACGTCAACGGCCTCGATGTCTTTCCCATCAATGATTGTCTGTGTTTTGGGAATGACCCACCTGTTGGTGAGGAGGTGCCTCAGTATGTCAATTTCTCTCTGCGAAAGCAGCAGGAAGCCTTCCCAGAAGGAGGGATGTTCCCTGGAAAAAGAAAGTGTATGACAGTCAAAGCACAGGAAAAGCCCGTTCTTGTCCCGCAGGTTCCAGACACGGACGTCAGAATTGAAGGTTATTTCGATATCGTCGACATGATAGGGGGCAATCTCTTCGCCCTGTGGGATGAATGTATAATTTGCGCCGACATCATCTTCGTGAAGTTCAAGAGCGAAAGCGTCGGTAGGGAAGTGGTCCTCCAGTTTGGAGCAATAAAGGGCTTTACTTGTGGCATCCTGTCGAACGATCTGGAAATCCCATGTTAGAAAATACCTTTTTTCACCCACTGTGTTAACCTCCGGAAACTCTTGGCGAAATTCCGTATAGAAGGGACCTGTAGGAAAGTCTATCCATTTGATGCTATTTTAAATAAGTATTAGGCATAAATCATAAATAAGAAAATAACTTTTGCTTGAGTAAATAAAATACAAGAAATTGTCATGTAAGGCATTTTTCGCAATTTGACAAAAATGAAATAGATTTATAATAAAATAATTAATAGTTTAATCAAAATTTTAACTTTTTTCACTTCATATTTCACCATTGTGGCAGGCTTTATTTTTATTGTACTTTGCAAGCCTGCCACTTGATGTCTGCTTCAGTCTGTCTCGGCCAGCCCGACCATGCCGCGCCACCCCATTTCATCAAGCGTGCGAATGTTCAGCTCGTGGGCTTTTTTGGCTTTGGAGCCAGCTTTTTCTCCCAGTACGACCAGTGTCGTGCGACGGGAGACGTTGTCTGTCACCTGTGCGCCCAGACGTTCGGCAATGGCCTTGGCTTCGGCTCGGGACATGGTGGTGAGAGACCCCGTGAACACCATGACCTGACCAGCCAGAGGCGCTGGACCCTCGTCATCAGCATCAGGACCGGTCTCCTCGCTGATGGTCAGGGAGGGGGTGAGATCATCCAGCGCAGCCCGGTTATGTTCCTCATCAAAGAAGGCGGCAACTTCTTCAGCAATGGCAGGGCCGATGCCCATGATGGCACTCAGGGCGGTCCGTTCTTCGCTTTCGGGCCTGATGGCTGCCAGCATCGCCGTATGCCAGACGGGAAAGCTCTGGTAGTGGCGGGCCAGAAGCTGGGCATTGCGCTCGCCAATGCGCCGGATGCCGAGCGCGTAGATGAAGCGGGGGAGGCTGATGGTCCGGCGGTCTTCAATGGCCTGAAGCAGGTTGTCGACCGACTGTGCCCCCCAGCCTTCCAGTTTCTGGAGGCGGTCCCGATGCTCATGCAGGCGGAAAATGTCTCCCGGCCGCTGGACCAGCCCGAGGTCATGAAAACTGCGGATGCTGCGCTCTCCCAGCCCGTCAATGTCAAACGCCTTGCGGGAGACGAAATGGATGAGCCTTTCGACCGTCTGGGCCGGGCAGGTCAGGCCCCCGGAGCAGCGGCGGACCGCTTCATTGCCGATGCGTTCGGCATGGGCGTGGCAGACGGGGCAGTGATCGGGAAAATGGAAGGGGGCGGCCCGGTCCTGCCGGTCTGCATCCACGACGCCCAGTACCTGCGGGATGACATCCCCGGCCCGCTGGATGCGCACGAGGTCGCCGGGGCGGACATCCAGACGGCGGATTTCATCTTCATTATGCAGGGTGGCCCGGGATACGATGACACCGCCGACATTGATGGGTTCCAGATGCGCCACGGGGGTGAGGGCACCAGTCCGCCCCACCTGAATTTCAATCTCATTCAGTCGGGTGATGGCCTGTTCCGCCGGGAACTTCCATGCAATGGCCCAACGAGGGGCACGGCCTACAAAACCAAGGCGTGTCTGAAGGTCTATGGCGTCAATCTTGAAGACGATGCCATCAATGTCATAATCAAGGTCAGGCCGTTCCCTGGCCAGGGTCTCCACATAGGCAGGCACGTCACTGGCATGGTTTATGGCCCGGGAGAGTGGATTGACAGTGAATCCCCATGTTTTCAGCTGGTCCAGCCAGTCCGAATGGGTCTTGACGGTTATGCCGGTATTGTAACCCAGCCCGTAGGCGAACAGCCCCAGAGGGCGGCGGGCTGTGACAGAGGCGTCCAGCTGGCGGAGCGACCCGGCTGCGGCATTGCGTGGATTGGCAAAGGGCTTTTCGCCCCGCTCTTCCTGCTGTCTGTTGAGAGCCAGGAAGTCGGCCCGGCTCATGAAGATTTCGCCCCGGATTTCCAGCAGGTCAGGAAAAGGAGCGGGCAGGGTCTGGGGAATGGAGCTGATGGTCCGCACGTTGGCGGTGACATCCTCACCCGTCGTGCCATCGCCCCGGGTCGTGGCAACCGTCAGCTGGCCTTTTTCGTAGGTCAGGCTGATGGAAAGGCCGTCAATCTTGGGTTCGGCCACAAATTTCAGCCCGTCCGTCTGGGCCTCGTCAAGCCCGAGAAACCGGCCGATCCGGCTGACGAACTGGGTGAACTCCTCCTCGCTGAAGACGTTGTCCAGCGAGAGCATGGGGGCACGGTGCTTCACTTTGCCAAAGGCCGGATTGGGAGCAGCTCCGACCTGTGAGGAGACACCATCCCTGCGCTTCAGTTCCGGATGGCGGGCCTCCAGCATGACCAGCTCCAGCCGGGCATTGTCATACTCGGCATCGGAGACTTCGGGGTTGTCCTGTCCATGATAGGCCTCGTTCCAGCGGGCGATCTTTTCTTCCAGTTCGGCATGACGCTGGGCGGGGGTGGGGGTTCCGGTCATTTTTCTGCAGGTCCAAGAAGGCTGTCTGCCGCAGCACGGGCGGCATCGGTTACGGTGTCGCCAGCGAGCATGCGGGCCAGCTCCTCACGGCGTTCCTCATCTGTCAGCGGGGTGGCACTGGTCTGTGTCTGGTTGTTGACGACCTGCTTGGCAATGCGGAGCTGATGGTCTCCATAGGCCGCCACCTGCGGGCTGTGGGTGATGGCCAGCACCTGGACATCCCGTGCCACACGGTTCAGGCGTTCGCCAATGGCCGAGGCCGTGGCTCCGCCGACACCGGAATCCACTTCGTCGAAGACCAGCGTCGTGAGGGAGGAGCGGCCCGCCAGCACGACCTTGAGGGCCAGCATGAGGCGGGAGAGTTCCCCGCCGGATGCCACCTTGCCGAGCGGTCCCGGTGGCTGGCCGGGATTGGCGGCGATGAGGAAGGCCACTTGTTCCATGCCATGGCGGTTCCACTGCTCGGCAGGCAGAGGGGCCAGCTCGACGATGAAACGTGCCCGCTCCAGCTTGAGGGGGACCAGCTCGGCCATGACCCGTTTCTCGATCTGACAGGCGGCCTTGCTGCGGGCCGCACCCAGCTCCTGCGCAGCGGCTTCATAGGCGGCCCGGCTCTCACGGACCTGATCTTCCAGCCGGGCCAGGGCCTCTGCGCTGGAATCAATGCTGGCCAGCCGCTGGTTCAGCGTCTCGAGGAAGGAGGGCAGTTCACTGACGCTGATCTTGTGCTTGCGGGCTTCGGCCCTCAGGGTGAAAAGCCGTTCTTCCGTCTCTTCCAGCAGGCGGAAATCTACCGTGGTATCGACGGCCAGACGGGAGAGCAGGGTTTCGGCCTCGGCCAGATATTCCTCGGCCTTTTCCAGGGCCGTAAGGGCTTCCTGTGCCTGTTCCTGCTGGGCGGAGGGTGTTTCCTGCTCCTCGCTCTGTGCCCGGTCCAGTGGGGAGGGAAGCAGCCGGGAAAGGGCACGGTTGGCCGAACGGAGGGCATTGGCCGGTGTGGACGTCCGGCGGTCCCGGGGGGTCAGTTCGGCAAGGGCGGCAGCAACGGCCTCGCCCCGGCGTTCATCCTGCTGGAGCCGGACCCGCAGGGCGGCAAGCTCGTCCTCCTCGCCTTCTCGGGGAGCAAGGGCAGTAAGGTCTTCCGTGATCTGCCGCAGCCAGTCTTCTTCCTTGCTGGCCTCTTCAACATCCTTCCGGGCCTTGTTCAGGCTGCGCAGGGCGTTCTGCCAGTCATCCCAGCAGCGGGCGACCTGCTGGCGGAGCTGCTGTGGCACACCAAAAGCATCCAGAAGGGTCTGGTGGGCACTCTGGTTTGCCAGTCCCATCTGCTCATGCTGGCCCTGTATCTCCACGAGCAGCGAGGCCACTTCCCGCAGGACACTGATGCCGATGGGCTGGTCGCAGATATAGGCACGGGAGCGCCCCTCTTTCGTGACGATCCGCCGCAATACCAGAGGTTCGCCTTCTTCGATGGAGGCGATGTCCTTGTTGTGAAGCAGGCCATAGACGGGATGCCCCTTGTGCAGCTCGAAAACGGCCGTCACGCTGCTCTGGGTCGCTCCAGCACGGATGATGCGGCTGCTGGTCCGCTCCCCCAGGGCGAGGCCGAGACTGTCCAGCAGGATGGACTTGCCAGCCCCGGTTTCTCCCGTCAGGGCTGTCAGACCACCATGGAAGGGGAGGTCCAGTTTTTCTATCAGAACGACATCACGGATGGAGAGATGTGTCAGCATGGGTGCAGCCTCCAGAACCGGCAGAAGCAGTCGGATTGGGCTTCTGTTGTGGTTTGCAGAAAATGCGGTGTCCGATAGTCAGAAAGAAACAGGCCCAGTGCAAGAGGCTGCACGGGCCGGACAAGGGCAAACGATGTGAAGTCGGAAGATTCCGGCTCCACATGCTGCTTTTCAGTAATGGTTACGGCATGCAGGTCACAATATCCCAGAGGGGGCTACCGTGTTTTCTTTCCGCCAGCCTGCTGGTTGGCGCCTGGGGCTGCCGTTGATGGTACCGGGGGAATCTCGACGGAGGCCACCGGCGCCGACTGTGTTGTGGACACAGGCTGCACGATGACGGAATCCGGGGAGACAGGTGCCTTGGCCTGCACAGGCGGTGCCGCACCGTCACGGTGTTTTCTTGAGCGCCTCTCGTGCTTTTTCTGGGCATGGGACGGCTTGGGCAGCTGCGGCGTGAGCTGATGGTTGTATTTCAGCTTGTTGTAGGCGAGGCGGTACCAGCGGCTGTCAGGCGCATTATAGCCGAGGACAGCTGCTGCCTGACGGGCTTCATCAGGCAATCCCAAGGCCAGATTGACCTCAACCAGACGTTCCAGCGCTTCCGGCACATGGTTGGTGGTCTGGAAGTCCTGGATGACCCGCTGGTAACGGCCATAAGCTGCCTGATAGTCTTTTTCCCGCTGATAGTAACGGCCCACATACATCTCCTTGCCGGCCAGATGGTCACGGCAGAGGTCGATCTTCAGCTGGGCATCCCGGGCGTAAGAGGTCTGGGGGAAGCGGGTGATGACTTCCTGAAGAGCATCCATGGCTTCCAGCGTGCCGAGCTGGTCACGGGACACATCACCGATCTGCTCATAATAGCACAGGCCCCGCAGATAGTAGGCGTAGGCAGCATCCGGACTTGTGGGGTGGAGCTGGAGATAGCGCTCCAGCTGCTGGACGGACAGCGCATACTCACCCTGAAGGTAGTAAGCGTAGCCTTCCATCAGTTCGGCACTGCCCGTATAGCCGGAATAGGGGAAATTCTGCTGGAGAAGCTCGAATTCACTGCTGGCCAGCTTGTAATGCCCGCCATGAAGAGCGTCGATCCCGTAGTTGTAGAGGGTCTCGGCATCCGCCGTGCGTGGCAGCTTTGCCTGTATGTCGGCATCGGAGCTGGAGCAGCCCGAAAGAAGGGCAAGTCCGAGCAATGCCGGGGCCCCAAGGGCAGGGAGACGGAAACGGGACGGGATCATGTGGAATTTCAGGATGCTGCTGACCATGATTTTCTTATAGCATGGGAGTGTTCAGGGGAAAGGGGGTTCTTGCTCTCTGGCCTGATATTCTCAGCCGGGAGAGGGCATGACAGGCGGGCTGCCATCGGAGAACCGCCAGTTTTCGGTGGACGCAAAAAGAGCATGCAGAAGCTGGCTGTTCAGCGCATGGCCTGTCCTGTGTCCCTCAAAACGGGCTGAAAGCCGGAACCCGGTACAGTACAGATCGCCTACCGTATCCAGCATCTTGTGGCGGACACATTCATTATCGAACCGTAGTCCGCCGGGGTTCAGGACACGATCATGCTGGATGACCAGCGCATTGTCGAGTGATCCGCCTAATGCCAGTCCCTGCGCCTGGAGGGCGTCAATATCCTGATGGTTTACGAAGGTCCGGCAGGGGGCGATTTCTTGGGCGAATGTCTCTTGGGACAAGACCATCTGGAACGACTGCTGCCCGATGGCAGGGGCGGGGAAGTCGATGTCGACGGAGAGGTCGAGTGTGTCGGGCTGATGGGCGGGGAAAAGGCTGGCATGAGCACCGTGTCGCCCTTCCACATGAACTGGGCGAAGCACTTCAATGCTGCGGCGGGGGGCCGCCTGGCCGCTGCGGCCAGCTTCCTCAAGAAGAGACATGAATCTTCTGGAGCATCCATCCAGAATGGGTAGTTCCGGCCCATCCAGCTGGATCAGAAGGTTGTCCACTTCGCAGGCATGAAGAGCAGCCATGAGATGCTCTATGGTAGCGACTGTCAGCCCCGGTGTAAGGGGAGAAGCAGCCACCGTGGCCAGAGGGCTGGAAATGATGCAGTCATGCGTCAGGCGGAAGGCGGGGGTGTCTGCCATATCCAGCCGCTGGAGCCTGATGCCTGTCTCCGGCGCTGCCGGGACAAGGCGGACCGTGGCAGGCCTGCCACTGTGGAGGCCCCACCCCTGGCAATGGACGGCCTGCTCCAGTGTAGTCTGTGCCTGCTGTAGGTGGGCTGTATTCTGGAGGGGCGGCTGATGAGGCCGACAGCATGTGGTCTCTGGCATGAGGGCAGGTGCTCGGGCATGGGCGACCTTACCCGGTCAGGCAGGACGCTTTCCCCCATGGGGGAGGTGGATGAAGCCCCCTGCCCGCAGGGGAACCGGGGGCTTTAATCAGACCCGGTTACTTCGGGCCACGGCGCAGATAGGTGGGAATGCTCAGCTCGTCATCCTCGGCAGGTGGGGTGACGCTGTCATGCTGCGGTTTCCGCTCATCAGTCGCAGCGTGTGTATCCCGGCGCTCCTGTTCTGGCGAAGGACGGGTACGGAAGAAGCGGCTGAACAGCCCACCGCCCGTTTGCCCGGTCTCCTCCCGTGGGCGGATCGGCTCCGATACCGTGGGGGCAGAAGCCTGCTGGTTCGGGCCGAGATGAGGGTCGTAATTGGGAAGAGGCGATGCCTCCTCGGCTGGCTGGCCTGCTCCTTCGGGGGCAGGGTCGTGTTCCGGGGCTTCTTCGTTCTGCCCGGTGTCTCCCGCGGAGGCGGCTGGATTCTCCGTTGCCTGGCCCGTGTCCGGTGTGTGAGCCACGGTTTCAGCGGGGGCATGAGGCTGGACTTCGACCGGTTCCTCCTCGGAGGCTTCATGGCGTCTCCGGCCATTCAGCCCCGTGGCGATCACGGAAACCTGCACCTTGCCTTTCATGTTCTCATTGACGACGAAACCGCTGTTGATTTCTTCGTCTTCGCAGTTTGCCGTCTCACGGATGAGATTCATGATCTGGTTATAGGCCAGCAGGCTCATGTCCGGACCGAGCGTGACGTTGACAAGAAGTGCCCGTGCCCCGGCGATGGTGGTTTCCTCCAGCAGCGGGTTGGAAATGGCCCGCTCGGCGGCGGTGATGGCCCAGTCTTCACCATCTTCCTCGGCCGATGCCATGCCAATGCCCATCATGGCCTTGCCCATGCCACTCATGACGGTACGGACATCGGCAAAGTCAAGATTCTGATACCCGGCTTCCACCATCAGGTCCGTCACGCTGCGGACACCACTGTACAGGACGTCATCCGCCATGGCGAAGGCTTCGACCAGCGAGGTTGTCAGCGAGGCGCTGCCGAAGAGGTTCTGGTTGGGGATGACCAGCAGCGTGTCCACGTATTTTTCCAGCTCGGCAATACCGGCTGCGGCAGCCCGGCTACGGCGGGAGCCTTCAAAATCGAAGGGTTTGGAGACGACGCCGATTGTCAGGGCACCGACTTCATGGGCGATCCGTGCCACGACGGGGGCTGCTCCCGTGCCGGTGCCGCCACCCATTCCGGCCGTGACGAATACGAGATCAACCCCTTCCAGATGCTGGCGGATTTCATCTTCTACTTCTTCGGCTGACTGGCGGCCGACTTCCGGCTTGGCTCCGGCTCCCAGGCCACGCGTGAGGGTCGGGCCGAGCTGGAGGCGCGTTTCAGCCTTGGAGAGAGCCAGCTGCTGGGCATCGGTGTTGGCGGCGATGAAAGTCACACCACGCAGCTTGCCGTCGATCATGTTGTTGACGGCGTTGACCCCGCCACCACCAACCCCGATGACAGTGATGCGCGGGGGACTGACAGCACTAACACCAGGGGTCGTTGGGGTCAGGTTCAGTGACATAACGGTCTCGCTTCGGCCAGGGTGGACATTATAGATTGGTCTTGGGAAGACAGATTTACGGGCAGGGTAGCATCTGGAGAGAAATATGTAATGCTAAATATCGGGTATTGTGCCTGTTTATGACTTCCGGCGCAGGAAATTGGCAAAGCGCCAGGCAATGCCTCGTGGGGCTGCTTCATGTTCCGCAAGGCAGAAGCGGTCTCTGGCCCCGGCTGCCCAGGCCAGAAGACCGGCGGCGGTGGAGAATCCCGCCCATATGGAGGGATGATCCGATTCCGGCAGTCCCCGTATGGTGGCTGGAGACCGGACCTGCACAGGCCGGTTCAGGATCTCGGCAGCCACGGCATCAATGCCGTTCAGCAGGGCGCCGCCGCCCGTCAGGATGACACGTCCTTCCGCCGGACGCCCGAGGCCGGCACCGTCCAGCTCGTAGCGGAGCATTTCCAGCGTTTCCTCGACACGGGGGGCGATGGCCCGGACCAGATCGGCCCGGGTGATCTGCCGGACAATGTTGCGATGTGAGACAGGCAGGGCGATGGGAATGGATGTGTCATCAGCCGAGGCATAGGCGACCCCGTAAAGGGTTTTGAGCCGTTCTGCTGTTTCAAGCTGGATGGACAGGGATTGAGCAATGTCCCGGGTGATGTGATCGCCGCCGACCCTGATATGCCGTGTATAGAGCACCCGCCCACGGGCGAAGACGGCAAGGGTTGTCGTGCCCGCTCCCATGTCGACGACGGTCACCCCGAGGTCACGCTCATCATGGTCCAGCACAGCAAGGCCGGAGGCAATGGGGTTGGACAGCAGGTCCACGGCCCGCAGCTCGGCCTTGCGCAGGACAGCATCCAGCGTGTGGAGGGCACTCGTCTGGGCATCCACGATGTGGAACTTGCCCACCAGTCTCTCGCAGCGCTGCCCGCAGGGGTTGAGGACAGTGAGGGTCTCATCGATATTGAAACCCAGCGGCATGGCCTGGACGATCCTGCGGTCATGCTCGGTTGCCTCGTGGCGGGCCTGCCCATAGAGGTGGAGAATGTCGTCCTCGGTCACCTCACGCCCGTTGGAGGCCAGAAAGGTATCCACGTGATAGCTGCGGGGGGTTCCGCAGGCGAGATTGACGGTCACATCCCTGATGCGGCGGCTGATTTTCCGTTCGGCATCGCCCACTGTCGCCCGGATGACACGCTCCAGCTGGATGGTGTCCACGATGGCCCCGGAATTCACTCCTTCGGAGCGTCGCCAGCCCCAGCTCAGGACACGCAGACCACCATTTTTCAGTCCCTGGCCAATCAGGCAGGTGGTTTTGGTGGAGCCAATGTCCAGAACGGCCTTGAGCCCCGGCGTCCAGACAAAGCCCTGCTGTTCTTCTGACGGGAGAATGGGAAGAACGGCCCGCTTCTGCTGGGGAGCGGGCGGATAATGCCGGGACGGTGAAACGGAACGGGACATAGGGATCAGTTTTCAGATGGCGGCGTTGCAGGCGGAGCCTCCTGATCGGCTCCCTGAGGCGTGGCAGGGTGAATGACCATACGGTCGGATAGCCGCATGTCAATGGTTTTCAGGGGGCGGTCCAGGAGCTGGTAATCGTTCTGGTAATCATGCAGACGGGAGAGAGCGGCGCTTTCTGCTCCCTCCGGGAGCATGAGGGTCGTACCGTTCTGCATGAGGATGTTCCAGCGCCGCTGCCCGATGCGGATGAGGGCCAGCGTATGGCTGTTGATATCGGGAAACTGGTCGAGCAGGGTGATGATGGCATTTGCCTCCAGGTTGGCACCTGCGCCGACAACAAGGGGAAGCTTGCGGAAGACCGAACTGTTTTTGGCTGTCAGTTCCTGACGTGAGACAGTGTCTCCTTTCTGGTTGATAAGGACGAAATGGCCTTCCATCTGCCAGATGGCGATGGGATTTTTTTCCTCCACGGTGATGTTGATCGTGTCCGGCAGGTGGCGCTCGACCGTGGAATGCTCGATGAAAGGCAGCTCATCAATGCGCTGGCGTGCCGCCTCCACGGAGAAGCTGAAAAGCGAGTGGTTCAGGCCTGTCCCCAGCGCCTCCATGATGTCGCTCTCATCCGTCAGGCGCCGCCCCGTGATGACGATGTGCTGGATCTTCAGCGGGTCCAGCGCAGACAGGCGGGTGCGCAGGCTGTCTGCCAGCCTGTGTCCCCCCTGGCTGCTCCAGGCCAGCCAGCCAGCTCCAGCCATCAGGAAACAGACGAGCCCCAGAATGCTGAGCCGCCGCAGGATGGCCTTCTGCCGCTGCCAGAAGAGGGACATGCTGGAAGGGCGGTCCCCGTAAGGGTCCACGGGGGCCTGGGGGCGTTTCCTGAAGAAGGACATCATGGGCCGTCAGCGGGCTCAGGCTGGGGCACTGGATGGAGGGAGAGGGGCTCCGCCCGCCCCAGGGCATCCATCACCAGCCAGTGGCAGAGCAGGGGATAGCTTACGCCACGGGCGGCGGCCTGTTCTGGCAGCAGGGATGTGGCCGTCATGCCCGGCTGGGTGTTGACCTCCAGAATGACGAGTTCGCCCTTATCACCATCATAGCGGTAGTCGGTCCGGCTGGCGCCCCGGCATTCCAGTGCCTGATGGGCCCTCCGGGCCAGTGTGAGGGCCTGGTCCGTGATGTCTGCTGGCAGGGGAGCGGGGATGACATGGCGGGAGCCATTGGCCTGATATTTGGCCGCAAAATCGTAGAAACCACCGCTCTCTGGCGTGAGGATTTCCGTAACGGCGAGGGCCTCGTCGCCCAGTACCGCAACGGTCAGCTCACGCCCGGGGATGAAACGCTCGGCCAGAATCTGGGGGCCGAAGGTCCATGACCCGGCAATGGCATGGCGTTTTGCGGCATCATCTTCATGGAGAATATGGACACCGACGGATGAGCCTTCCGCCACGGGCTTCAGAACGTAGGGGGCCGGCAGGGGGGCCCGTTCCTTCAGTTCGTCTGGCGTGATGAGGCAGCCTTCTGCAACGGGGAGACCGGCGGCCTGAAGGGCCATGCGGGTGCTGGCTTTGTTCATGGCGATGGCAGAAGCCAGAATCCCGGAATGGGTATAGGGCAGGCCCAGCCATTCCAGAACGCCCTGAATGGCCCCGTCCTCCCCGCCGGGACCGTGCAGGGCATTGAAGACGGCATCCGGTTTGCAGGCTTTCAGGGCCTCGATGGTGGCGGTGATGTCCGGCCCGGCATCAATGGCATGGACATGGTGCCCGGCCTGCTTCAGGGCCTCCATGACGGCCCCGCCGCTGGACAGGCTGACGCTGCGCTCGCTGGAGGTTCCTCCCATCAGAACGGCGATGGAAAGAGGTGTGGGTGTGGGAAGAATGGTCTTGTCTGTCATGCCCGGATGTTTCCTTGTCAGGAAGGGGAGGCGGGAGAAAGGGGACGGCCCAGCCGTCTGATCTCCCAGTGCAGGGTGATGCCGCTGCTGTCCAGCACACGGGCACGGACCATCTCGCCCAGCTCTTCCAGCTCCGTGCTGGTGGCGTCGCCCGTATTGAGCATGAAATTGCAGTGCTTCTCGCTGATCTGTGCGCCACCGTGCCGCAGCCCCCGGCATCCGGCGGCATCGATCAGCTCCCAGGCCCTGTGTCCTTCGGGGTTGCGGAAGGTGGAGCCGCCTGTCCGGGCCCGCAGGGGCTGGCTGGCCTCACGGCTGGCCCGCATTTCCTGCATTGTCTGCTGGATGGTGGCGGGGTCTTCCGCACCGTGGGCTTTCAGGCGGGCACGCAGCACGATGCTGCCTTCCGGCAGGGAGCTGTGACGGTACCGCATCTCCAGTGCCGGGGCGGGCAGACGCTGGATGGTGCCCTCACGGGTGAGGATTTCCACCCAGTCGAGCAGGGTGGAGAGGTCACCCTCATAGGCTCCGGCATTCATGCAGACGGCTCCACCAATGGAGCCGGGAATGGTGGAGAGGAAGGCGAAACCGGCCATGCCTGCCTGCGCTGCCGTTTCCGCCACGCTGCTGTCCAGTGCGGCGGCTCCGGCGATCAGCCCGTCTCCATCCGTTTCAATGTTGGCAAAGCCACCGGCCAGACGGATGGTCAGCCCGGGCAGCCCTCCATCACGGATGATGACGTTTGAGCAGGCTCCAAGGACCGTCACGGGCAGGTCGGGCGGGCACTGGCGCAGGGCCGTGGCGAGGTCTTCGGCATCCTGCGGCACGAAGAGCCAGTCGGCGGCCCCGCCCGTGCGGAACCAGCTGCGGGCGGCCAGCGGGGCCTGTTCCTTCAGCCGTCCCCGTGCCTGCTGGAAAGGTGCAGCCGTGGTCATGGTGCGTCCTTTCTGAGGCTGTCCAGCTGCTCGGGGAGAGCCTGTGCCCAGTGGGTGATGGACCCCGCCCCCAGACAGAGGACATAATCACCCGGCACGGCCACGTCGGCGACGACGCTGGCCAGATCATCCGGCGAGGCGAGGGACAGGACATGGCGGTGCCCACGGTCCCGCAGCCCTTCGACGAGCTGATCCCGTCCGATGCCCTCGATCGGGTTTTCCCCGGCGGCATAGACGTCCGCCACGATGACGGTGTCCGCATCATTCATGCAGGTGCAGAAATCATTGAACAGCGCACTGAGGCGGGAATAGCGGTGCGGCTGGATGACGGCAATGACATGCCCGGCACCGGCCTGTCGGGCCGCTTTCAGCACGGCGGCGATCTCGACGGGATGATGGCCGTAATCATCAATGATCTTCACGTCATTCCATGTGCCGGTCAGGGTGAAGCGACGCTGCACGCCCCGGAAGCCGCCAAGCGCATCGGCGATGACATGATCGGGGATTTCCATTTCCTGCGCCACGGCGATGGCCGCCACGGCATTGAGGACATTGTGGTGCCCGAACATGGGCAGATGGAACGGGCCGGCCAGACGCTGGCTGCTGGTTGTCCGGTCCGTGATGGTGACGTTGAAGGTCACGCCCTGGCTGTCCGTGCCGGTGACTTCCGCCCGGACATCCGCCTGCGGGCTGAAACCATAGGTGACGACACGGTGATCGGAGAGCTGGGGGATCATCTGCTGCACCCGGGGATGATCCACGCAAAGGACGGCGAAGCCGTAGAAGGGAATGTTGGAGACGAACTGTCGGTATCCGGCCTCCATCGCCTCATCGGAGCCCCAGTGATCCAGATGCTCGGGGTCCATGTTGGTGACAACGGCAATGATGGCAGGGAGACGGAGGAAGGAGCCATCGCTCTCATCCGCTTCCACGACCATCCAGTCGCCGGACCCCATGCGGGTATTCGTGCCGTAGGCCTCGATGATGCCACCATTGATGACGGTCGGGTCCAGCTTGGCCTGTTCCAGCACGCAGGCCACGAGGCTGGTCGTGGTGGTCTTGCCGTGTGTCCCCCCGATGGCCACGGCCCAGCGCAGGCGCATCAGCTCTGCCAGCATCTCCGCTCGCCGGACGACGGGGATGAGCCGGGCACGGGCGGCCATGACCTCCGGATTGTCCCGTTTTACGGCGGTGGAGATGACGACGACCCGTGCTTCCCCCAGATTGGCCTCATCATGGCCGATATGAACGTGGATGCCTGATTTCCGCAGACGCTTCACGTTGGCATTCTCGGCAATGTCGGACCCCTGAACCTTGTAGCCGAGCATGTGCAGCACCTCGGCAATGCCGGACATGCCGATGCCGCCAATGCCAACGAAGTGGATCAGACCAAGGTTGAGAGGTAATGCACGCATCAGGGGAACTCCGGCGGGGGTGGGATGAAGGGAGGGCAGATAATCAGGCTTTGATGGTCGTTTCAACCAGATCAGCCAGTTTTTCGGCAGCACGGCGCTGCTGGAGATTGCGGGCGCCTTCCGCAGCCCGTGCCAGCTCGTCAGGATGGCTGAAGAGGTGGGTCAGATGCGTGCAGAGTGCTGATGAGGAGAAGTCACGCTGCCGGACCATCCAGCCACCACCGGCCCGTTCCATTGCCTGTGCGTTGACACCCTGCTCATCAGAGGCGGCAATGGGCAGTGGGACAAGGATGGAAGGGCGGCCTGCCATGGCCAGCTCCGCAATGGATGACCCACCGGCCCGCCCGATGACGAGATGGGCTTTCTTCAGTTCAGCTGCCACATCCTCGATGAAAGGCGTGACCGTGGCCTTTATGCCGACCTGCGCATAGATGCCGGACAGGGCAGGGACCATCTCCTCGTGGGCCTGCTGGGTCACATGCAGCCGGGTCCGCAGCCCAAGGGGCAGGTTGCACAGGGCCTGCGGCACGATGGAGCTGAAAATCTGTGCCCCCAGTGATCCACCCCAGACAAGCAGATGGATCGGCTCCTCGCTGAACAGGCTTGGGCTGACATAGGGTTCATCGGCCAGAGCTTCGATGGCAGGGCGGACTGGCATCCCTGTCTGCATGACCTTCCGGCCTGCGGGCAGACGGGCCACCCGGGGGTAGGATGTGGCAATGGCATCGCTGAACCGGGCGAGGAGGGCATTGGCCTGCCCGAGGATGGCATTGCCTTCATGGATGATGAGGGCAGGGCGTTTACCCAGACGCAGGCGACTGCCGAGAAGGGGAGGAATGGAAGGATAGCCGCCAAAGCCGACTACGGCGGCGGGCCGGTATCTGGCAACAATCTGACGCCCGCCAAGGCAGCTCCAGAGAAGCTGGCCGATCCCCCTGAGTTTGTCGATGGGCTTTTTACCAGCCACGCCACTGCTTTTGAGGACATGGCGGGGGCTGTCCGCAAATACGCTCAGTCCGGCCCTGCTGTTGCGGGCATCCGTTACGAGGATGGTCTGGTGACCACGGCGCTGGAGTTCTGCCCCCAGTGCCTCAGCCGGGAAGAAGTGCCCCCCGGTACCGCCGGCGGCAATGAGAATTGGTGCTTGTTTCATCAGATGTGATCCTTCCGGGATGACATGGTCAGACGTGGGGCTGTTTCAGCAGGGGATGGCGGCGGCGTAAAGGGGCCTTCCTCTACACGGTGGCGGGTCAGTGCCAGGGCCATGCCGATGGTCAGGGCAACGGAAAGGGCCGAGCTGCCCCCGTAGGAGATGAAAGGCAGTGTCATGCCCTTTGTGGGGATCAGATGCAGGGAGGAGCCCATGTTGACGAAGGCCTGAAGGCCGAAGCCGGTAATCAGGCCGCTGGCAGAGAGAATGATGTAGGGTTTCTTTTCTTCCAGCAGGCGGTTGAGAGTGGAGAAAACCAGCATGGTGAAAACGGCAATGATGAACAGGCACATCACGAAGCCATATTCCTCTCCGGCAACGGAGAAGACGAAGTCGGCATGGGCATCGGGCAGCAGGTCCTTCACCCGGCCTTCACCCGGTCCCCGGCCCAGCAGTCCTCCATTGCCAAAAGCCCGCATGGAGGTATCGATCTGGTAATGGTCCCCCACATCAGGATGCAGGAAGCGCTGCACGCGGGAATGGACGTGCTCGAACACCATATAGGCTATCCCGAACGCTCCAAGTGCTGCCGAGACCAGCATGCCGAATACGATGATGGGCAGGCCGTCGATGAAGAGCTGGGTGATGAAGACCATGCTGATGACCGAGAGCATCCCGATATCCGGCTGGGCCTGAAGCAGGGCTGCAATGACGAGATAGACCCCGCATGCCACCAGTCGCCCCGGGAACCGCCAGCCATTGGAAAGTCTCAGCGTATGACGGAGGCTCAGCAGCAGGCCGGTCACGACGGCAAAGCAGGGTTTCAGGAATTCAGAAGGCTGGACGGACATGAGGGGCAGGGCGATCCAGCGTCTGGCCCCCTTGATCTCCATGCCGTGAACAAGCGTCATGAATGTGGCGCCCAGCGCCACGATCCCCCCCATGACGGCAATCCGCCCGATCGTGCGGGGGGTCAGCCGGGATGTCACGACGACGACGGCACTGGCAAGGGCCAGAAAGACCACCTGCTTGAGGATGAACATGTTCCGGGAGGCCCCGATGCGGTGAGCCACGGCGGGGCTGGCAGCCAGCATGAGGATGTACCCCAGGGCGACCAGTATTCCGACGCAGCTCAGGCTGACATGGTCAAGGCTGCGCCACCACTGGGCCTTCCGGGAGCTGTCTGACCTGTCGGAGAGTGCCATGATGTTTCAGTCCTCCCCGCAGAGGCTGCGGGCCAGTGTGGCAAAGGCCGTTCCCCGTTCCTCGAAATTGCGGAACTGGTCAAAACTGGCACAGGCCGGGGACAGGAGTATGGGCATGGCCTCGTGTGTCCGGGCATGGTCCCAGGCGGCCCGTGTTGCCTGCTCCAGCGTTCCGCTGATCTCGAAAGGAACATCATGGGCTGTCAGGGTTCTGGCCAGCAATGGGGCATCCTGCCCGATGAGGAAGGCACGGCGCACATGGCTGAACAGTGGTGCCAGACTGTCGATTCCTCCTTCTTTGGCCATGCCTCCGGCAATCCAGAGGCTTTTGGGGAAGGCTTTTAGTGCATGGTAGCTGGCTTCCGCATTTGTGGCCTTGCTGTCGTTGATGAAGCTGATTCCATCAGCCTGCGCCACGAGCTGGAGGCGATGGTCCAGCCCGGTGAAGCTTCTGATGCCCTCGGCAATCTGTTCCTCGGAGAGGCCAAGATGGCGGGCGATGGCCCGGCAGGTCTCTATGTTCTGGGCATTGTGCTGTCCAGGCAGAAAGGGGGCGTCTGTTTCTGGAACAGGCTGGGTGATCGAGAGTGTCCGTACCGTCACGCCCTGCCGCTCAAGCTGCTGGTGCAGTCCGTCCGCCCAGGAGGCCTTTTCGCCCAGAATGGCAAGGTCGCCTGCGGTCATGTTGTCAAAGACATGCGCCTTGGCATCCAGATAGCCCTGCATGGAGCCGTGCCTGTCCAGATGGTCCGGTGTCAGGTTGAGCAGGGCAGCGGCACAGGCGTGATAGTCCTTCAGCCGTTCCAGCATGTAGGACGACATTTCAATGACATAGACGCCGTCATCCCCCAGAGCGGGCAGGGCGAGAGAGGCCGTGCCAAAATTGCCGCCACAGCAGGCCGGGATGCCGGCCTGTGTGAGAATGTGGGTCAGCAGGGCCGTGGTCGTGGATTTGCCATTTGTACCCGTGATGGAGACGAACCGCGTGCGTGATCCTGCCTTGCGAGCCACCTGCCAGAGCAGTTCTGCATCGGAGAGGATCGGCACATGCTGCTCCCGTGCCAGCAGGGCAGCAGGGTGTGGCCGGGGCAGATGGTGCGGGATGCCCGGCGAGAGGATCAGGGCATCCATGCCGGTGAGGTCAGTCAGGGGCGCCAGTGTCAGGCGGGGATGTGAGGACAGGGGAGCTGGGAGCTTCGGCCTGCTGTCATCCCAGGCCTGTACGGTTGCTCCCATGTCCAGCAGGGCCTGCACGACGGCAGCACCGTTGCGGCCCAGCCCGCAGACAGCATGATGCTGCCCGGTCAGGAGCGTTGCAGGCCATTTCTGGGGGGGAGGAAAGGGCAGGACAGTCATCAGCGCAGCTTCAGTGTGGCCAGACCACACAGCCCCAGAATGATGGCAATGATCCAGAAACGGACGACAATTTTCGGCTCCTGCCAGCCTTTCTTCTCAAAATGATGGTGCAGCGGTGCCATGAGGAAGATGCGCTTCCCCGTGCGGCGGAACCAGAAGACCTGGATGATGACGGAGATCGTTTCCACCACGAACAGGCCCCCCACGAGGCAGAGCACCAGCTCATGCTTCACAGCCACGGCTACGGCCCCCAGGGCACCGCCCAGTGCCAGAGACCCGGTATCCCCCATGAAGACCTCTGCCGGTGGAGCATTGAACCAGAGAAAACCCAGTCCGGCTCCGATCAGGGCGGCGCAGAAGATGCTCAGTTCCCCCGTGCCGGGAACATGATGGAGCTGGAGATAGTCGGCAAAGACATGGTTGCCGACCAGATAGGCGATCAGGGCGAAGACGAGGGCGGCGATGATGGAGGGCACCGTGGCCAGCCCGTCCAGCCCGTCCGTCAGGTTCACGGCATTGCCGAAACCCGTGATCGTCACCATGGCGAAGAGCGGGAAAATGTAGCCCAGATGCAGCACGAAGGTCTTGGCGAAAGGAAAGGCCACGGCATTGCGCAGGTCCGGTGGTGTCAGGGCTTCCATGGCAATCCCGGCAAGGCATGAGATCAGGAATTCCCCGCCCAGCCGTATTTTTTTGGAGACCCCTTTGCTGTTGCCCTTGGCCAGTTTGAGATAGTCATCTGCAAAGCCTATGGCGCCAAACCCCAGGGTCGTGAGGAGAACAGCCCAGACAAACCCGTCAAACAGGTCCGCCCAGAGGAGGGTGGAGCAGGTCAGGGAAAACAGGATGAGACCACCGCCCATGGTGGGGGTACCGGCTTTCTCCAGTATATGCCGTTCCGGCCCGAGGGTTCGTATGGGCTGCCCTTGCCGCTGGATGCGTTTGAGCTGGGCAATGAAGGGCTTGCCGAGCAGCAGGGAGATCACCAGCGCTGTCAGGCAGGCGCATCCGGCCCGGAAGGTCATGTAATGCAGCAGGTTGAGAAGGCCGCCATGGGAGGAAGAAGGTGCAGCAAGAAGGTTGAAGAGCATCAGGCGGACTCTGGGGCGTGTGTGGTGGTGGACATGGGCTGCTCCAGCAGCGCAATGAGGGCACGCATGTTACTGCCCAGGCTTCCCTTCACGAGCAGCACATCCCCTTTTTGCAGGGCAGGGTGCAGCAGGGAGGCAAGCTGGACTGAATTTTCAGCATATCCTCCCTGTAGGGAAGGAGGAAGGGCCTCGTAAAGGGATTTCATGTGCGGGCCGCAACAGAATGTCAGAATGTCATGCTTCATTAATGGTTCAGCCAGAGCCCGGTGTTCGGCTTCGGCAAACTGGCCCAGCTCCCTGATGTCGCCCAGGGCGGCCAGATGGCGTCTGGCGGGCATGAGGGCGAGCGTGTCCAGGGCTGCACGGACACTGGGGCCGGAGGCATTGTAGCTCTCATCCAGCAGGGTGATGCCGCCGGGCAACAGGCGCTGCTGGCCCCGTCCGGCTTCCGGCTGGAAATGGCGCAGGGCCTCGGCTCCGGCTTTCGGGTCCAGCCCCAGCGCAGCGATGGCCCCAAGAGCCAATGCGGCATTGCGGGCCAGATGGGGGCCGGGGGCCGCCAGCCTCACGTCGGTGTCGCCCCGTGGTGTGGTCAGATGGAACTGGCTGCCGTCTGCCGTGCAGATGAGGTCTGTTATCCGGATGGTGGCGCTGGGTGTCACGCCTGCCTGCCAGAGCGAAACACCTGTCGGCAGGGCCTGCTTCAGGCGGGCAAGCCCCTGTGAGGCCTCCGGGCAGAGGGCCGTGCCGGATGACGGAAGGGCGGCAAAGAGGGCCGCCTTTTCGTCCGCAATGGCGTCGATGCTGCCCATATGCCCCAGATGGGCGCTGCCAATGGTGGTTATGAGGCCAATATCCGGGCGTATCTGGGCGGCGAGCGGGGCGATCTCGCCGGGGTGGTTCATGCCCACCTCGCTGATGCAGAAGGCGGCTTCTTCTGGCAGGCGGGCGAGTGTCAGAGGCACGCCCCAGTGGTTGTTGAAGGACGCCACGGAAGCATGGACCTGCCCGTAAGGTGCAAGAGCCGTGGCCAGCATGTTCTTGGTGGTTGTTTTTCCCACGCTGCCTGTAACGGCGATGACCCTGCCGCTGAACTGTGCCCGCCTGTAGCGGCCCAGAGCTTCCAGCCCTTGCATGGTGTCATCGACCTTCAACAGGCGGGGATCATCCGTCAGACCGGCCGTGCTGATGGCGGCCTCATCATGGGCCATCACGCAGCTGGCTCCAGCCTCCAGGGCCTGCCTCAGATAGCGGTGTCCGTCTGAATTATGGCCGATCAGGGCGATGAAGAGGTCACCGTGTTTCAGGGTGCGGGTATCGATGCAGACGCCGTGGACCTTCACGTCACCGGCAAGCTGTCCTCCCGTGGCGGCCTGAAGGTCCTTGCGGGTCCAGAGGATGGTTGTATCGGGCATCAGGCAAGCTCCCTGGCGAGTGCGGCCGTGATGGTACGGTCATCGAACGGATGTATTTCCCCCTTGATGATCTGGCCTGTTTCATGCCCTTTCCCGGCGATGAGTAGGACATCGCCTTTCTTCAGACCTTCCAGAGCGGTACGGATGGCCTGCCGACGGTCGCCAATTTCTTGTGCCTGCGGGGCTGTGGCGAGAATTTCGGCCCGGATGGTGGCCGGGTCCTCGCTGCGGGGGTTGTCATCCGTAATGATGACTTCATCGGCCAGATGGGCGGCGATCTGTCCCATGAGAGGGCGCTTGCCCCTGTCACGGTCCCCGCCCGCACCGAAGACCACGACCAGCCGCCCGCTGGTGTGGGGACGCAGGCTGAGCAGGACGTGCTCCAGCGCATCCGGCGTGTGAGCATAATCCACGTAGGCGCAGGCTCCATTTGGCAGGTGGGCGACCGGCTCACAACGGCCGGGCACGCCCTTCAGGTACGGCAGGAGGGCAATGATGGATTCAGCTTCTTCATCCCGTTCCCAGCAGAGGGCGGCAGCCAGCAGGGCATTTTCTGCCTGAAAACGTCCCGGGAGTGGAAAGTGGAGTGCTGGCAGGGTACGGCCATGCAGCTGGAGTGTCAGGTCCATGCCCTGCGGGGTGGGTGTGGCCTCAAGAATTCGGATGGTCTCGCCTGTTGTGCCAATCGTGCGGAGGTCCAGTTTCCGGCGGGCGGCAATGTCACGGAGGGCCTCTCTGCTTTCGGCATCCATGTCGCTGTTGATGACGGCCCGGCCCCCTTCGGGCAGCAGCGTTTCAAAGAGATGCAGTTTGGCCTGCCGGTAGGCTTCCAGCGTGTGGTGATAGTCCAGATGGTCTCGGGTTAGGTTGGAAAAAGCGGCGGCCGTGATGGCAACGCCATCCAGCCGGTGCTGCTGGAGGCCATGGGATGAGGCCTCCAGCGCTACATGGGTGATGCCATGCACCTGCAGGGCTGCCAGAGTGTTGGCAAGGGTGACGGCATCCGGTGTGGTCAGGGGAGGGAGTGATGGCAATGCCACGTCACTGATGAGCCCCAGAGTACCGAGGCTTGCAGCCTTTTGGTGACGCAGCTGGCAGAGCTGACGGAAGAAATCTGCCGTGCTGCTTTTGCCGTTTGTTCCCGTGATGGCGGCAATATGGTCAGGCTGGGCCCCTGCCAGCAGTGCAGCAGACCGGGCCAGGAAACGGGCCGGGTCGGGCAGGGTGATGATGAGGGCCGTGTGGCTGTTTTCCGTCTGCTCTGGCAGATGATGCTGGCCTGGGGAAGCGGCGAGGACGATTGCGGCTGCCCCTTCTGCGATGGCCAGAGGAATGAAGGTCCGTCCGTCCTGTTTCGTGCCCTTCAGCGCCACGAAGAGGCAGCCGGGGCGAGCTTCCCGGCTATCGGCGGTGATGCTGGAAATGTCCGGGTCTCTGGTGAGGTCTCTGGCAAGACCATGATGGCGGAGCAGGGAGGACAGTTTCATGACGGAGACCTTTGAGAAGGGGCGGTGAGGGTTCAGTGGCTGTGATGGGCCCCGTGTTTGGTGGCCAGTCGGTTGACGGTGACAGCCCCGGGGTCATTGCCCGGGCCGAGTGGATGGCGGACACCGGGGGGGACGGGCGGAGAGAGAGACAGGGCGAGCTGGTCGTCAACCTGCTGGGCTTTGGTCGGCTCCAGCGGGAAGAGGCCCAGCATGGGGGCGGTGCGTGTCACGATTCTGGAAAATGTCGGAGCAGCAATCCAGCCAGCAGTCGTCCAGCCATGTGTTTCTGCCGTCCCTTGTGGGGCATCCAGCATGACATAAAGGGCATATTTGGGATCATTCATGGGGAACATGCCTGTAAAGGCCGTGATGTTGACATGTTTCAGATACCCCCCGTGGGCGCCGATCTTTTCTGCCGTCCCGGTCTTTCCACCAACGATGTAGCCGGGGCTTTCCGCTTTTTTCCCGATGCCCTTGGTAACGACGAGGCGCAGGATTCGGCGGAGCAGCTCTGAATTCTTGGTGGAGATCAGATGCGGCCCCTTCTGCTCTTCCGCCATGACGACATCATCATTGAGATGCTCACGGGCCAGCAGGGTGGGTGTGACAAGATACCCCCCGTTGCCGGTACAGGCGGTCCCGCGGACAATGGCCAGCGGCGATTCTGCCACGCCATGGCCAAAGCCGACCGTCATGACCGTGGTTTCGCCCCAATTCTTGAGGGACGGGACCAGCGGGCGTCCTGCCTCGGGCAGCTCAACGGGAACACGGTCCAGAAATCCCATGTTTTTCAGCCATTCATGCTGGCGGTCCCGCCCGACATCCAGGGCGATATGGGCTGAGGCCGGGTTGGAGGAATAGGCCATGACAGAGGGCAGCGCCAGCCACGGGGCGAAGTGGTCCGTCTTGAGGTCGGAAATCTTGAAGCGGCCGACGTGGATGGGAATGGTGGAGAACTGGTCCCAGGGGTGGGCCACGCCAAGCTCCAACGCCATGGCGGCTGTCTGAAGTTTGAAGGTGGACCCTGGTTCATACATGCCGGTAACGGCCCGGTTGAATCGGGCATCGTCTGCCGCATGGGCAAAATCGTTGGCGTCATAATCTGGGAGACTGACTATGGCCAGGATTTCCCCGGTATGGACGTCCATCAGGATGGCGGAAGCCCCTATGGCCCGGAAACGCAGCTTGGCGTCATTCAGCTCGTCCCGCACGGCAGCCTGCACGCGGGCATCGATGGAAAGACGGAGCGGTGCATGGTCTCCCAGAAGGCGCTGGTTGAAGAATTTCTCCACCCCGGCAATGCCATGATTGTCAATGTCAACGCTACCAAGGATCTGCGCTGCCACGTTCCCCAGAGGATAATGGCGCTGCTCGCCATTTTCGAAATAGATGCCGGGGATGCCAAGATTGTTGATGGCCAGCTCGTCTGTCGGGGCGATGTTGCGGGCGAGGTAGACGAACTGTTTTTTCTGTTTCAGGCGGCGGATGGTCTCTGCCATGTTGAGGTTGGGCAGGATCGTATGGAGGCTTCGGGCAACATCTTCAGGCTCGATGATTTCCATGGGATTGGCATAGACCTGCACGACAGGCAGCGACAGTGCCAGAGGCTGCCCATTCCGGTCCACGATGCTGGCCCGTCTGATGTTGGGCAGGACGAACCCATTGCCTGCCATGGCTTTGGGGTCCGGATGGGGGATGTCCGGTATGGTGCTGCCGACCTGGTTGGGCAGAGGGGCCATGGGGGCCAGAATGGTTGCAAACAGCGCCTTTACGGCCACGCCACCATAAAGGAACAGGAAACCCATGCCGAGATAGACCAGCCTGTTGCGGCTTTTTTCCAGCCAGCTCATGGGGTTTCGTCTGCGTTCGTCCCACCGGGCCCACAGACGTCTCAACAGGGACGGCTTTCCGG
This sequence comes from Parasaccharibacter sp. TMW 2.1888, assembly GCF_023167265.1. Taxonomy (NCBI): domain Bacteria; kingdom Pseudomonadati; phylum Pseudomonadota; class Alphaproteobacteria; order Acetobacterales; family Acetobacteraceae; genus Parasaccharibacter; species Parasaccharibacter sp. TMW 2.1888. The sequence goes on along the minus strand of NZ_CP030979.1, from coordinate 223,523 downwards.
GTGGCCCGTCCTTATGGTCTGATCCAGGCTGGTTGGTCTTGCGGGACGGTCTGGAGGCCATGGGGCGCGGGCTCGGCATAGGAAAGGAAGGAACACAGGCGGAAGCCGCCAGAGGGTCAGTCTGTCAGAGGAACAGGGGGCGGAAGGGGGGCAGGCTCGTCTGCCGGGGCCGAGACTGTGTGGATTCCGCCCATGTGGCCGTGCCTGGCAGACTGGTGGACAGGGTGCCAGGCCACATCCTCCGTGGGTTCGCTGCGGGAATGGTCGGGCACGGCATGGGCCTTCCTGCGGGTCTGGCCCGTCGCACTATCCGTCGGGGCATGGAGACGATGCCGGGGCATGGCGTCTCCATCCGACCCGCTCAGGAGTGCCAGGCTTCGCTCAAGCTGGCGGTCTGCTTCACCCGTGTCATCCTTGTGGATGCGAGGATGGGAGGGTCTGCGTTCTGCGTGGTCGGTACTGGCCACGACATCACGTACTGGCCGGGGCGTTGTGGCAGGCGCCGCCATGGCCTGATGTGCCGGGGCCGTGAGGGATGCCAGCTCTCTCTGGGCCTGTCCCCGCCCCGGGGCCATGGGGATGATGCGATGATCAATGGCGGGAAGACGCTTCCGCAGATCTGCCAGCTGCACGAACTGCGTGGGGTCGACCTGGCTCATCTCCGGCAGAACCCGCTGCGCCAGGGCGCTGAGCCGGTCCGGCTGGTTCAGCAGAGCCCACTGGGTGCGCAGAATGGCTGTCTGCTGCTGGATGCGGCGGGTATCTTCAATGGTTTTCCTGATATCCTGGTTTAGTACGAGGGTTTCATGCTTCTTCGTGTAGAGGAAGAGGCCGGAACCAGCCGCCATGACGGCACAGAGCAGGGTGACAAAACGGATCATGCGGAAGCTCCATGAGCGGGAAGGCGTCGCAGGGCACGCAGGCGTGCGCTGCGGGAGCGGGGGTTGAGATTCAGTTCCTGATCGGACGGTGTACGGGGCCGTGTATGCAGGAGTTCAAAAGACGGGGCTTCTGTCTGCTGCATGGCAAGAGGGGTATGACGGGATGGACCAGCCATGCGGCCAGCCAGCCGGGCGAGGGCCCGTTTCGTCATGCGGTCCTCCAGCGAATGGAAGGTCACGATGCAGAAGATGCCGCCCGGTGCGAGGAGGCCCGGTGCGGTTTCCAGCGTACGTTCCAGTTCGCCCAGCTCATCATTCACGGCAATGCGGATCGCCTGGAAACTGCGGGTAGCAGGGTCGAAATTGGGACGTTCTTTCGGGACGGCTTTGCGGATGATGTCGGCCAGCTGCCCCGTCGTCTGGATCGGGCCGCTCTGGCGGGCCTCGATGATGGCCCGGGCGACACGGCGGGAGCGGCGTTCTTCTCCATAATGGTAGAGGATGTCGGCGAGAGCCTGCTCTTTCTCACCATTGACGATATCCGCCGCACTCAGGCCATCGGTGCTCATGCGCATGTCCAGCGGGCCATCATGACGGAAGGAAAATCCCCGCTCTTCCTGATCCAGCTGGAAGGAGGACACGCCGAGATCCAGCACGATCCCATTGAAGGGACCATGATGACCGGCCAGCTCTTTCATGGCGCTGAAGGTTCCCTGGTGGAGATGCAGCCGCCCCTCCGAGGCTGCCACGAGGGGCTGCCCGCGTTTTATGGCATCGGGGTCACGGTCAATCGCATGGACAGTACAGGAGGCCGAGCGGAGCAGGGCCCGGCTGTAGCCACCCCCGCCGAAGGTGCCATCCAGATACACGCCTCCATCCTGCGGGGCCAGTGTGTCCAGCACTTCTGGCAGCATGACAGGGAAGTGTCCCTCCCGCTGCATGTCCTCAGCAATCTGATGGGCGTGGGTCACGGTGCGGTCTTCTCCCTGTTTTCGGAGCGTTTACGCTGGCCGAGTTCCCGTGTGCGGCTGCGAGCCTGCCTGCGGCGTTCTTCGGCAAGGCTGGGATTCCATATCTGGAACACACGTCCCAGCCCCATGAAGCTGACATCATCTTCCAGTCCGGCATGGTCCTTCAGGGAGCGGGGGAGGCTGACACGGCCTTCCCTGTCGCAGTCCAGCGGGTAGGCATCGGCGTAGAGGCTGGTCGCCAGGTCATCATGGTCGGCCGAGAAGGGATCATACTCATCAAGAGCGCCGGAAAAAGCGAAAAAGGCAGAGGCGGACCAGCATTCCAGGCAGTCATGAAGGTGGGATGGCCTGATGATCATCAGGGCCTCTCCGGGGCGGGCCTGTTCCCGCAGGGCATTCCGGAATGGTGAGGGAATGGAAATGCGTCCTTTGGCATCAACACGGCTGGCATGGGTACCGAGAAACATGGTCATGGTCTGCAATGTCCCTCCTTCCCTGCCTGCCATGGTGGACACATGTCCGCACCCTCATAGTGGGATTTCATGGGGTATCATGGGATTTTATGGGACGTCAAAGTTTTATTATAAAAAATGGCACAGGGATGCGGTTTTATTGTGTAGATATGGATATGGTTACCTTTTTTTAACTTTTAGTGAATGATTTATGGAGTCTTCCCTGCCCCTATAAGGCGGGGCAGGTGGGTAGAATGGCTGGAAGAGGATGGCAGTGAAGAGGCCTGGCCCTGTACGTCAGCCTTGTGTGTCGGAGCGTCATGAAGGCTCTGGCTGCAGTATCCAGATGCCGCTTTCTGGGGGGCTTGCAGTAATGAAGGGGCCAGATGGTCTGTAAGCCGGGTTCTGTCCTGCCTCATACATGGTGAGGCGGGGCGATCATTCCTCTGGGATGTGTTTTGCAACACACCTCACGCAACCAACCCGAATGACAGGGCAGGACCCCTCAGCCACGGATGTGGCCCGTCATTCCTATTCGGTCTTGCTCCCGGTGGGGTTTACCATGACCGCCGCTGTTGCCAGCCGCGCGGTGCGCTCTTACCGCACCGTTTCACCCTTGTCCGCATTTTCCCACCATGACGGGGAGAAAACCGGCGGACGGTACTGTTTCTGTGGCACTGTCCCTGGGGTCACCCCCGCCGGCCGTTAGCCGGCACCGTCTTCCTGTGGAGCCCGGACTTTCCTCCATGTCCCGCAGGGGACACAGCGATCGCCCGACCATCTGGCTGGGGGCGTTATGCCGCTTGCCGTGTGGCGGGTCAAGCGGCGGTGGCAGGGAGGGCCGTTCAGGGGGTGAGGGGATGATACATGTCAGGTGAACCGGCGTCGGTCATGATGCTCTGGCCAGCACGGTCTACCCGGACATGGAAGAGAAGCTCTGCTGATGGCGTGTCGCCGGGGCAGCCATTCCCATGCCGTCCCAGGACGTCGATCGTGGGGGTGTTCACACTGCCATCACCATTGACGACCATGACAAGGCAGCGCCGGGGCAGAGGGGTCAGCCCCTTGCGGGTGATGATGGTCCGCAGATGTTCGACAAGGGCGGTATTATCGAACCAGCTCAGCTTGCTGAAGGTGAACTGGTCATAGAGGTTGTCCAGCACACCAGTCCTGACGAACAGGAACATGAGCAGGAAGGTCGGGACCAGCACGACAAGCCGTCGGATGATGTGCTGCTTCAGGGAGCGGGGTGGCCTCGGGCGGCGGCGGCCGAGACGGGGAGGGATGGTTGGTTCGGTCATGATGGGTCTGCCCCGTGGTCATGGTGGAGACTGCGATGCCTGAACAGGCAAAACCGCCCTGCCGGCAGGGGCAGGGCGGTCTGTGAAGCCGTATGCGGATAGGCCGGTCCTGATCCGGGGAGGATCAGTCTGCCATGTCCTCGTGCCAGGCATCGCTCGTCGTGGCGATGAAGCGGCGTGCTTCTTCCGGCCCGTAGGACCCGGCGGCGTAATGGGCCATCGGAACCTTGTTGGCGGCCCATGTTTTCAGTGTCGGTTCGACCCATGCCCATGCGGCTTCCACTTCATCACGACGGATGAAGAGGGCCGGATAGCCACGGACGGCATCCAGCATGAGGCGCTCGTAGGAATCCGGAATGAGGGAGCCATCGGCCGGAGCGAATTTGCCGGACATGGTGCCGTGCTGAAGCTCAAACCCGGCGGCAGAAGGGTTCTTGATGTTCAGGGCCAGCCCGAAACCTTCATCCGGCTGGAGGCGGATGACCAGGCGGTTGGTGGCGGCAGAGGTGCCAAACAGGGCGGAAGCAGACTTCCGGAACGTCACCACGACTTCGCTCACCTTTTTGGTCGAACGCTTGGCTGTGCGGATGTAGAAAGGAACATCCTTCCAGCGTGGTGTATCGACATAGGCCCGCATGACGGCGTAGGTCTCGGTGTGGCTGTCTTCGCCCAGCTCTTCCAGATAGCCCGGAACGGGTTTGCCGTTCATGTCCCCTTTGACGTACTGGGCACGGACCGTCTCGCTGGCCACCTTGTCCTCCGGGATGGGACGCAGGGCCTTCAGAACGTTCACCTTGGCATCACGGACAGTATCTGCCTCAAGGTCAGCCGGGGCTTCCATGGCGCAGAGGCTGAGGACCTGGAGCAGATGGTTCTGGATCATGTCCCGCAGGGCCCCGGATGTGTCGTAATAGGCAGCACGGCCTTCCACGCCCACGGTTTCGGCGGCGGTGATCTGGATGCTCTGGATGTGCTCGGCAGACCAGACGGCGCTGAAGAGCGGATTGGCAAAGCGCAGGGCGATGATGTCCTGCACGGTTTCCTTGCCCAGATAATGGTCGATGCGGAAAATCTGCCCTTCTTCGAAGAAGCGGCTCACACCGTCATTGATGGCTCTGGCGGAGGCACTGTCTGTACCGATTGGTTTTTCCAGCACGACACGGGAGTGCGGGGTGATGAAACCGAAACGGTGGAGGTTTTCGCTGATGGCCTCGAAGAGCTGCGGGGCTGTGGAATAATAGAAGACACGGATGCGGTCGGCCGGTGACTGGTCCAGAACGGCCTTCAGCTCATCCCAGTTATGGTCGCTCTTCGTGCCGTCCAGCGTGACGTAATGAATTTTCTTGAGGAAACGCTCGATCAGCGCCTCATCCCTGTGCTGGGCGGGGAGGAAGGTTTCCAGAGCCTCACGGGCACGGGTGATGTAGTCCTCGCGGGACAGTGAGGAGCGGGCAGTCCCGATGATGCGGGCTTCTTCTGGAACATGTCCGATGCGGAGCTGGTTGTAGAGAGCTGGAAGCAGTTTGCGCATCGTCAGATCGCCCGTGGCGCCGAAGATGACGTAGTCAAACGGTGCGGTCTGCTGAGAGTGGGCCATGGTGAGGCGTACCTTTTCTGTCTGGAAACTCGGGTGAGGCATCAGTCTGCCTCCGGTCTTGTTTCTGACCTCCTTTTAGAGCCTGTCCGATGTCCCGTTCAAGCCATAACAGGATGGATGGAAGAGCGGCCGGGAGCGGGGGCGTGCTTCAGGTCATGCAGGCAGGGCGGCAGGTGGCAGGATGCTGCGGAAGGACGTGACGGCAGAGGATTGGGCCTTATGTAATGGCATGTTCACATTTGCGTTTTTCCGTCTTTGTGGCTTTTCTGGCAGTAAATATGGGCTGTCTGTCATTCATATGGGCGGGAAGGGGAAGTGCCTTTCCGCTGGATGGTATTGACCACGGCCATGAGGGAGCGATAAGCCGCCCAGAAGAACCGGCATCCGGGCAGATTTGAGGAGTATGGTGTATGGATATGGGAAATGGTGATGAAGGTGCCGTGACAGGCGGCATTGCGGTTGATCGTCTGCGGTCCATTATTGACCGTGTCGAACGTCTGGAAGAAGAGCGCAAGGCACTTGGGTCTGACATCCGCGATGTGTTCACGGAGGCAAAATCGGCCGGGTTTGATGTCAAGGTCATCAAACAGCTGATCAAGCTGCGAAAGCAGGAGCCTGCCGAGGTGGAGGAGCAGGAGACCCTGCTGGACATCTACCGCCGTGCGCTGGGCATGTAAGCAGATCACGTCTCTGACGTATGGAGAAAAGAGAGCCTTTCCCTTCTGGTTCCTGGGGCCAGAGGGGAAAGGCTTTTTTGCGTGTCTGATGGTCAGTCGGGGAGCGTCAGATGGGTTTTGCAGGCCTGCTGGAGGACGGTGATGAAGTGATGGATGAGCGGTGGCTGCTCCCCCGTCCGTATGCCGATGGCCAGCGTGGCATGAGGGGCGGGGCGGGCGATCCTGTGGAAGGTCACGCCGCCTGTATGGAGCTGGTGGAGCGACTGGGGAACGATGGAGACCCCCAGCCCGGCAGCCACAAGTGGGATGGTCCCGGCAATCTGGGGGGCCTGTTGCCCGAGGGATGGGGTAACACCGGCGTCCCGGTAGGCCGCCAGGATGGCATCAAAGAAGCCTGGCCCCAGCTCACGGGGGAAGATGATGAGTGGTTCCGTCGCCAGGCGGCTGAGATGTATTTCCGGCAGGCTGGTGAAGGGGTGGCCTTTGGGCAGGGCGATCAATGTCGGCTCATCCAGCAGGGGGATGACCTTCACGTTGGCTTGATCTGGCACGGGAGGGCGCAGGATCGTGATGTCCATGCGATAGGAGAGCAGGGCTTCGCAGAGGGCGGGAGTATTGCTTTCTTCCAGGGACAGGGTCACGCCCGGTGCAATTGTGCTGAACTGCCGGATGGCAAAGGGGATGCTGGGCAGCAGCGGTACGGCTCCGGCCAGCCCGATGCGGAGGTGGCCTTTCTTGCCCTGGGCCAGCCCGTGGGCATCTTCAATGAACTGGCGGCGCAGGTCGAGGATCAGCCGTGCATGGGGCAGGAGGGTCAGCCCGGCTTCTGTCAGGCTTACCCCACGAGGCTGGCGGCGAAAGAGTGACACGCCCAGAGAGCTCTCCAGGCGACGGATCTGCTGGCTGAGTGGTGGCTGTTCCATGCCCAGTTTTTCAGCCGCTTTGGTGATGTTGCCGGTTTCGGCGATGGTGACGAAATAGCGGAAATGTCGGATATCCATGACCCATATATAAAATGTATGGAGACAATGGGAACTATATATTTGTCTGAATTCATCTCCTGCCTTACAGAAAGGACCATTCACAACACAGGGGGCAATATGACTCGACCTTCAGGTGTAAAACCAAACCGTCTTTTCCAGACATCCACGATGGCAGCTCTGCTGGACGCTGTTTACGATGGTGAAATGACGTTGGGTGAGCTGGTCCAGCATGGTGATTTCGGCCTGGGGACGTTTGATGCCCTGGATGGCGAAATGATTGTGACGGAAGGTGAGGTCCGCCAGTTCCGCTCCGAGGGGATTGCCTCCGGTACGACAGCGGACATGAAAACGCCTTTCGCCTGTGTGACCTATTTCGAGCCGGAAAAGACGGTCACCATCGACCGGCCGATGGGTAAAGAGGAGTTCGAGGAGCTTGTCGACGGGCTGATCGACAATCCCAATCTTTTCGGGGCTGTCCGTTTTACGGGTGAGTTCGAGAAGGTCGATACCCGGACCGTTTTCTGCCAGCACAAGCCCTATCCGGGGATGCTGGAAGTGGTGGCCAAGCAGCCTACCTTCAGCATGGGAGAGATTAGCGGGGTGATGCTGGGTTTCCGTACGCCGCCCTACATGCAGGGGATCAATGTGGCAGGGTATCACCTCCATGTTCTCAGCGATGACCGCAAGCATGGCGGCCATGTGACGAATTATCGTGTGAAATCCGGCAAGCTGGAAGTTGCCCGCATGTCCGATCTGGAGATTTCTCTGCCGAAGACGGAAGAATTTGCCAAGGCAGACCTTCAGCCCGCTGGCCTGCATGAGGCCATCCGCACGGCAGAGGGCGGCTGAGGGGCCGGTCGCTCTCTTCGGTCACATTATGATTACACGGCCCGTCTGGTATTTTCAGGGCGGGCATGATCAGGAAAAAACATCATGATACAGAAAAAATCTCACAAGGCAGCACAGACAGCCGCCGATCTGATCGTCCGCAATCTTGAGGCTCATGGCGTTGATCACATTGTTGGCATCCCGGGTGCCAAGATCGACCGTCTTTTCGAGGCGCTGGAAGACTCTCCCATTCGTACGATCGTTGCCCGGCATGAGCAGAATGCCGTCTTCATGGCCGGAGGTATCGGCCGCATCACGGGGCGGGCTGGTGTGGCCATTGCCACATCAGGCCCGGGTGTGTCCAATCTGGCAACGGGTCTGGCCACGGCAACGTCCGAAGGTGACCCGGTACTGACGATCGGTGGAGCTGTCGGTCGTGCCGACCTGCTGAAGCTGACCCATCAGAGCATGGATACGGTCAGCATGCTGCGCCCGGTGACGAAGTACAGCGCCGAGATCGGTGCTCCAGCGGCCACGTCGGAGGTCATCGGCAATGCGTTCCGTGCGGCTGAGAGCCCCCGTCAGGGTGGCGTGTTCGTCAGCGTACCGATGGATGTCCTGAATTCCGAGATCACGGAAGATTATCCGGTGATGGGCAACCGTAATGCCGTCAAGGCCGGGCCTGCACCGGAAGACGTCATCAAGGAGGCTGCCGCTGCCCTGAAGAAGGCCAAGAAGCCGGTCGTCCTGCTGGGCATGAAGGCCAGCAAGCCGGAGAATGCAGAGGCCATCCGTGCTTTCGTCAAGCAGACGAACCTTCCGGTTGTTGGTACCTATCAGGCTGCTGGCGCTGTTTCCAAGGATCTGGTCTCCCGTTTCGGTGGCCGTGTCGGTCTCTTCCACAACCAGTATGGTGATTACCTGCTGGATGAGGCTGATCTGGTCGTGGCCATCGGTTACAACCCGATCGAATATGATCCGTGCCTGTGGAACAAGAAATCAGCCCGCCCGATCATCAATATCGATGTTGTTCCGGCCCAGCTGGACAATGCTTTCAATCCCGAGATCGAGCTGATCGGCTCCATCGCCCTGAGCGTGCAGCACCTGACCAGGGAGACAGGCGCTCTGACATCCGGCGCTGCGCTGGACAAGATTCTGGAGGTTTATCGTGCCTCCCAGAAATCTGCCTTTGCCAAGGCCAAGAGCACCCAGCAGGGGATGCTCCATCCGCTTGAGATCATCAAGGTGATGGAAGATTTCGTGGCGCAGGACATCACGATCTGTCTGGACATGGGGTCCTTCCACATCTGGCATGCCCGTTTCCTTGAGGTCTTCCGTGCCCGCCAGATGCTGATCAGCAATGGCCAGCAGACGATGGGCGTGGCTCTTCCATGGGCCATGTCTGCCAGCATCGTGAATCCGGCCCAGAAGGTCATCTCCGTCTCCGGTGACGGCAGTTTCATGATGTCCTCCATGGACCTTGAGACCGCCGTTCGCCTGAAGAGCAACCTGATCCACATCATCTGGGTGGACCAGCACTTCAACATGGTCCGTATTCAGGAAGAGAAGAAGTACGGGCGTGATGCTGCCGTGGCCTTTGGCCCGATCGATTTTGCTGCTTTTGCCCGTTCTTTTGGCGCCAAGGGCATCAACGTCAATAGTGTGGACAGCCTGAAGGCTGCCCTGCGTGAAGGAATGGAAACGCAGGGACCGGTGGTCATCGCCGTGCCGGTTGATTATGCCGACAACCCGGCCCTGATGAACCCTCTGCCGGAGCTGAGCAAATAAGATAGCTCGCCCTTCTGCTGAAGCAGAAGGGTGGATGAGGAGAGGGGCGTCATGGACGCCCCTTTTTTCTGAGGGTTACCCAATTAATTGATAATAAGTATCATTTAAAAAATTGTATTTCTTCTATTTAAATGAGATTTTTTGCAGTAGAGATTGTCAGTCACGTTTTGTTTTATTGTTGAGTGGGTGATATTTTTTTATAATCACCCATTATGAAGATAGGTTTATTCATTCCCTGCTACATGGATGCCTTCTATCCCCAGACGGGTATTGCCACGCTGGAATTGCTGGAAAAGCTGGGGCAGGAAGTTGAGTATCCCATGGATCAGACCTGTTGTGGTCAGCCCATGGCGAATTCCGGGTGCAACCGTGATGCCAAAGAGACGGAAGCTCTCTTTATCCGCAATTTCTCGAAATATGATGTGATTGTCTCCCCCTCAGGGAGTTGCGTGCATCATATCCGGGACAATTTTGATGCCATTGAGCAGACGGATGAGGTCCGGCATGTGCGCAAGAACACATATGAGCTTGTCGAGTTCATTCATGATGTTCTGAAGGTGCGTGAATTCCCGTGGGCGGAGTTCCCTCACAAGGTCGGGCTGCATAACAGCTGCGCCACATTGCGGTCCCTGCGGACGGCCAGCATGTCCGAGCTGGGCGAGCCGTTTTTCTCCAAACCCAAGACCCTTCTTTCCGCCGTGAAGGGCATTTCCTTTGCTGCACCACGACGCCCGGATGAATGTTGTGGCTTCGGTGGCACCTATTCCGTGACGGAAGAGGCCGTCTCTGCCCGCATGGGGTTGGACAAGGTGACGGATCATCATGATGCCGGTGCGGAGTATATCGTCTCTGCCGACACGTCCTGCATGATGCACCAGCAGGGCTGCGCCGAGCGCAATGGCGTGCCCATCCGCTTCATCCATATTGCTGAAATTCTGAATGGAGCGAGGGCATGAGCAACAGACCAGTCCCTCACGCCAAACTGGCGGCGGAGTTTCTGGAGGATGAGCCGCATCGTCACTTTCATGATGAACGCTTGTGGGACATGCGCCAGAAGCGTGACGAGCAGATGCACATCATGCCGGAATGGCAGGAGCTGCGGGAGCAGGCATCCCGGCTGAAGGAACATACGCTGGCCCATCTGCCCCAGTATCTGGAGCAGTTTGAGGAGAATGCCCGCCGCAATGGCATCCATGTCCACTGGGCCAGGGATGGTGCGGAACATAATCGCATCGTGGAGAAGATTCTCAAGGATCACGGCCACTCATCCATCATCAAGAGCAAGTCGATGATTACCGATGAGTGCGAGATGCGGGAGTATCTGGAGCCAAAGGGCGTCAGCGTGACGGAGACGGACCTTGGCGAACGCATCCAGCAGCTGGACAACCAGCTGCCCAGCCATGTGGTCGTTCCGGCTGTCCAGAAGCTGACAACGGATGTGGCAAAGACCTTTGCCAAATATTACAATACCGACCCGAACATTGATGACCCGCACGCTCTGGCGGAGGCGCAGCGCAATGCGGCCCGTCCGGTCCTGCTGAGTGGCGATACGGGCATGACGGGGGGCAACTTCCTTGTGGCGGAGACGGGCAGCTTTGTCGTCTGCACCAATGAGGGGAATGCGGACCTCAGTGCCAATCTGCCCAACCTGCATATTGCCACGCTGGGGATTGAACGTCTGGTCCCCCGCATGGCGGACCTTGGCGTGTTCATCCGCCTTCTGTCCCGCAGTGCGCTCGGTTCACCGATCACCCAGTACACGACCCATTTCCGCAGGCCGAAGAAGGGCGGGGAGATGCATGTCATCCTCGTGGATAATGGCCGGTCCGAACGGCTGGGGATGGATGATTTCTGGACCTCTCTGAAGTGCATCCGCTGTGGGGCCTGCATGAATACCTGCCCGGTCTATCGCCGGTCTGGTGGGCAGTCTTACGGGTCCGTCTATTCCGGGCCGATCGGGGCGATCATTGACCCGACCTTCAACGCCAGAAAATTCAGCACGCTGCCCTTTGCCTCCACGATGAATGGAAGCTGTACCAATGTCTGTCCGGTCAAGATCGACATCCACGAGCAGCTCTATAAATGGCGGCGTGTTCTGGCAGAACGGCATGAAATTCCGTTCGTCAAACGGGAGATCATGAAGATGGCGGGGCGGCTGCTGGCCCAGCCGACCATGTACCGTCTGGCCATCAGCGGGACGGAGGTTGCCCTGAAGACCATGCCCCGTTTCGTGCTGTACAATTATCTGAATCCGTGGGGCAAACATCGGGAGCTGCCTCATCCGGTGAAGGAGACATTCCACAGCTGGTACAAGAAAAACCGTCTGAACAGGACCAAGGCACAGCATGAGGAGACACAGGCATGAGTGATGAGACGATGAGTGCCCGTGATGTCATCATGCAGCGTCTGAAGGAAAAAAAGTCTCCGCAGGAAGGGGCGTATCCTTTGCCGCCTGTCGTGACATTGGGGGATCAGGATGCCAGCCCGGAACGGTTCGAGGCCAGTCTGGCCCTGATGGGCGGCAGGATGCTCTCCTTGCAGGATGGGGAAGGGGTCGAGCAGGCCATCAGGCGTGCGTTCCCGGGGATGCGCAATCTCTGCACCGCCGTACCGGAGGTGGAAGGGACGCTGCGGATTGAAGACCTGGAAACGCACGAACAGGCCGATACGGTGGATGTGATGGTCGTGCGGGCTGCTTTTGGCGTGGCGGAAACGGGGGGCGTCTTCCTCAGTGAGGTGGAGCTGAAAGACCATCTGGCCGATGTCCACCTGGCGCAGCATCTGATCGTCCTGCTCTCGAAGGATGAGCTGGTGGGCAACATGCACAATGCCTATCAGCAACGTTCCGAATTTCGGACGGCAGGGTATGGCGTGCTGATGAGTGGTCCTTCCGCCACGGCGGACATTCAGGGCGTCCTGATCCGTGGGGCGCAGGGTGTGAGGAGCCTGTCTGTCATCTGGGCCTGACGGCTTCCGGGAACAGGATACAGAAAAGGCCGTGCGATACCTTGTCGCACGGCCCTTTTTTTCTGGATCAGAGACCTTCGTTGCGGGAGGCCGTCACGCGGTCCTGGAGATGGCGTAGCAGTTCTGGCAGGCCGTCCCGGCTGACGCCGGAAAGCAGATGAACCTCGGTACCGGAGGCGGCCTCCAGGGCGGCCTTTCGCTCCTCGATTTCTTCCGGCAGCAGGGCGTCACATTTGTTCAGGACGAGAATCTCCGGCTTGGCTGCCAGCCCCTCATCATAGGCCTTCAGTTCCTTGCGGATGAGCTTCCAGTTTTGGACGCAGTTTTCATCCGTCCCATCAACCAGATGGATCAGGACGGCACAGCGTTCCACATGGCCGAGGAAGCGGTCACCCAGACCCGTTCCTTCGCTGGCACCTTCAATGAGGCCGGGAATGTCGGCAATGACGAATTCTTCCACGGCATTGAGGCGCACGACGCCAAGCTGTGGATGCAGGGTCGTGAAGGGATAGTCCGCAATCTTGGGGCGGGCACGGGAGGCCACCGAGAGCAGGGTGGACTTGCCCGCATTGGGCAGGCCGACAAGCCCGACATCGGCAATCAGCTTCAGCCGGAGCCAGACCCAGCGTTCCTCCCCGGGGAAGCCCTTGTCGGCCCGGCGTGGGGCACGGTTGGTGCTGCTCTTGTAATGGGCGTTGCCCAGGCCACCATCGCCACCCTGACAGAGCAGGACGGTCTTGTTTTCCTCATCAAGGTCCGCCAGCAGGGTCTCACGGTCTTCATCGAAGATCTGCGTGCCGATGGGAACATCAATGATGACATCATCCGCTCCCGCCCCGGTCCTGTTGGAGCCAGCCCCGTTGCCACCCTTGCGGGCACGGAAGTGCTGCGTGTAGCGGAAGTCGATCAGCGTGTTGAGGCTCGGCACGGCACGGAAATAGATGTGGCCGCCCCGGCCACCGTCACCGCCATCCGGCCCACCGAATTCGATGTATTTTTCCCGGCGGAAGGCGACAACGCCATCTCCTCCATCACCGGAGCGGACATAGATTTTGGCTTGGTCAAGAAACTTCATGGGAAGGCCGCCACAGCAAGGGGGAGGGGAAAGGGACAGGAAGAAAAAAGGCCGGCACCATTGATGGTAGCCGACCCTTCTTCATGCTCTGTGCCCGTCAGGGCAGGCAGAGTGCGTTATTCGGCAGCTTCTGCCAGGGCAACGGAAACGTGCACCTTGCCACCAGCACGACGCTGGAAGCGCACGCGGCCATCAACCAGTGAGAAGAGGGTGTGGTCACGCCCCATGCCAACGTTCTCACCCGGGTGCACCTTGGTGCCACGCTGACGGATGATGATGTTGCCGGCGATGACGCTCTGGCCACCGAACTTCTTCACACCAAGACGGCGGCCCGCACTGTCGCGTCCGTTACGGCTGGAACCACCTGCTTTTTTTTGTGCCATGACTGTGTCTCCTTAGGAACGGGCGAAATTACGCAGCGTTGATTGCGGTAATGCGCAGAACGGTGACCGGCTGACGATGGCCGTTCTTGCGGCGGCTGTTCTGACGGCGGCGCTTCTTGAAGATGATGACGGTCGGCAGACGGTCCTGTGCGACGACCTCGGCGGTCACGCTGGCACCCTCGACCAGAGGGGCACCGATCTTCGTGCCAGCCTCACCACCGACCATCAGAACGTCGGAGAAGGTGACTGTGCTGCCAGCCTCGGCATCCAGCTTCTCAACCTTCAGGATGGCGTCCTTGGCGACGCGGTACTGTTTCCCGCCCGTGCGGATGACTGCAAACATGCAAAACTCTCTTTATGTTACCGAAGCCTCTGGCCGTATTCCCTCCTTTCTGCGAAAGGAGGATGGCCTGCTCGCTTTTTGTCATTGGTTCAGACAGTGCCCCGCCAGCAGCGGAAAACCGTAGGAACAGAGGGGTTCTGTACTGCTTTTCTCCTGTACCGTCAATAAAAAAGCAGGATTTGTGGCGGGCAGGCGGGATAGAAGAGGGCTGCCTCTTGCCAATCCTGTAAAATCCCGCCATAACACCGGCCATCAGCTGGTGATGGTGGGCGCTGCCCCTGTTCCATTCCAGTTCCCCGGAGAGGTGCCAGAGTGGTCGATTGGGGCGGTCTCGAAAACCGTTGAGCGTGCAAGCGTTCCGAGGGTTCGAATCCCTCTCTCTCCGCCATGATGATTGTTCCCTTTGCATGTAAACTTTCGGTGCCGGGCGTTGTTCACCGGCAGGCTGGCCTGTGGCCTGATAGCCCGTTAGTTTGATACCCCGTAAGATATGGACTGCCTCCTTCAGACTGGTTTACGGAGGACATGGTCCCAAACCGGGGCCTTTGGGAGGGAGCAACATGCAGATATCCGTACTGGTGATCGGTACCGTCATCATTGTCATCGTGGCGTTTCTGGCGGCCGGGTTGGGGTATCTGCTGGCCATGAGGCGGGCTGGGTTGAAGATATCTGATCTTGCCATGCAGGTCCGGCAGATGGAGGTGGCCTTCCAGCAGGCCAGTGACCGGAATGACAGGGACGGAGCGGAGCTTGTCCAGCTCAGGAACAGGCTTCATGACACGGAGCTTGCGGAGAATACAGCCCGCACGCAGCTGCGCAATGCCCATGAGACGGTCCAGCGGCTGGATGCGGCCCTGACGGAACGGGGCGTACAGTATGAGGCCCTCCTCCAGAAATATGGCATGCTTGAAAAAGAGCATGTGGAAATCAGAACAACGCTGGAGCGGAAAGAGGAACATTTCCGGGAGCAGATGCAGCAGCTTGGCGAGGCCAGGCAGTCGCTGGGGAAAGAGTTCGAAAATCTGGCCAACAGGATATTCGAGGAAAAAGGTAAAACCTTTGCCGATGCCAGTCAGGTCAGTCTGTCGTCCATGCTGAAGCCGTTCCGGGAGCAGATCGAAGGGTTTCAGAAGCGGGTCAATGAGGTGCATGATGCGTCCCTCCAGGGGAACAGCACCCTCAATGCGGAGATCAGGAAGGTTCTGGAGATCGGCCTGAAGATGAGTCAGGAGGCCACCAACCTGACATCAGCCCTGAAGGGGGATTCCCAGCAGCGTGGTGCCTGGGGGGAGGCGCAGCTTCGCCGGACCCTGGAGATGAGCGGTCTTGTGGAAGAAGCCCATTATGAGGTCCAGAGTTCCTTCCGGGATGCGGAGGGGCGGCAGAAACAGACGGACTATCTGATCCGGCTGCCCGAAGGCAAACACATCATCATCGACAGCAAGGTGTCACTGAATGCCTATGACCGGGCCGTGGCGGCGGAGAGCCAGACGGAGCACGAGGCCGCTCTCAGGGAGCATGTGAAATCCGTCCGCCGGCACATGGATGATCTGGCCTCCAAGGATTACACGAACCTGATCGGGATGCGCAGTCCCGGTTTTGTCCTCATGTTCATGCCGATCGAGCCGGCCTACATCAGTGCCCTGAAAGCAGACCGGGACCTGTTTGACTATGGGTACAGGAAGGGCATCGTGCTTGTGTCCCACACGACACTCATTCCCATCCTGCGGACGGTCGCCAATCTGTGGATGATCGAGCGGAGCAACCGGGAAGCCCGTGAGATCAGCGAGAGGGCGGGGGACATCTACAATTCGGTCTGTCTTGTGGCCGAAAGGTTGAATAAGCTGGGCGGAAGTCTGAACACGGCAAGTAACCATTACAACAGTGCCGTCAGGGCATTGGCCGGGCAGCAGGGGCTGTATGGCCGGGTGGACCGTTTCAGGCAGCTTTCAGCCAAGGTCAGCAAAAACCTGCCCCGGCTGGAGGCGGCTCATATGGATTTTGAAACGGAACGTCTGGGCCTGATCGTGGAGCCAGTGGAAGATGATACCGGACAGCCGGTACCAGTGACCGGTCCCTGAACACGCCGCCCTTACTGGAAGAGGGACAGGATGTTCTGTGACTGGCCATTGGCGATGGAAAGGGACTTGATGCCGAGGGACTGTTTGGTCTGGAGAGATGTCAGTTTGGCAGACTCGGCAGACATGTCAGCATCCGTCAGCGCACCGGATGCTGCCGTGAGGGAATCGGACGATTTCTGCCCATAGGCACTCATGGAGCTGATGAGCTGCATGTTGGCGCCAAGGTCGGATGTGACGTTGGTCATCGCCTGGATGGCGTTCTGCGTTATCTGGATCATTCTGGGAAGACGCTGTGCCGTGGCCGCCGCATTAAAACCGTCGCTGATGCGGGCACCGTCAGGAGTGGCCGTCAGGAAGTTGTTCACGGTGGGGTCTTCCCCAGGCATTGCGCTGCCGGGTGTCATGCCGAACAGTTCCGTCATGATGTGGCCGATCCCGTAACCGGTCGTGAGGCCGATCATGTAACCGTAGCTGTTCAGTGTCTGCGTGTCTCCCTGGAGGCTGGTGACAAAGGTCAGGCTGTTGGAGGTAATGCCCATTCCGTCCCCCGTGCCGCTCAGCGTGCCGCCGGAAAGAAGATTGACGCCTTTCACCGTGGCGTTTCGGGCGATGGTGTCGATGCTTTTCATGTAACCTGTCAGCTCTTTGTTGAGCTGGCCGAGAGATGATTCATTGCCGATGTTGTTGCCAACGGTTGTCACGGCATTCTGGACATTCTGAAGAACCTTGATGATGCTGTTGGCTGCAGAGTTGGTAGCGCTGAGAACCTGGGAGGCATAGCTTAGCCCGTCATTGACAGCACTTTGTCCTGCAATGTCCCCGCCAATCTGGGAGGCAATGCCGAAAGCGGCTGGATTGTCGGAGGCATTGGCCACTTTCTTGCCAGTGGAAACAGCGTTTTCCGTGTGGGCCAGATCCGTCTGTGTCGTGTTCAGTGTTTCCAGGGCAGCCAAGGAAGACTGGTTGGTGTTGATGGAAAGACTCATGGCCCTTTCTCCCAGTTCATTAAGCGGAACCAACGGACATCTGCTGGCGGATGCAAGGAAACACGAAAATTTTACAAGCTTCTTAAATTTTGAATGAAAAATGGTTCTTCACTTGTTTTATGAAAGTCACATTAGAGCGCCATTAAGATTCATCATGTCGAGAGCTGATTGTTTATAATAGAGAAATATGAGTAATGTTTTAATTATATGAGATGGATTTCATGGCGACATGTCGTGAAAATGGCATATGTGTATTTCAACTTCATGAGCCAAGGACCGTCAGGATGACATGAGTTTCTTCCGGTCCGGTATTGTGAAACCAGTGCTCCATGTCCACGAGAACAATGGCCATCCAGCTGGTGGCAGGTGAAAATGGCGCGGGCAGGCGGTGGATTCAGAGGACAGTTCTGTAAGTATCTGTTTCTGTCATTCTGTCTTTCATGGGGCTGTTCTGTTTTTTCATCGTGTCCATCGCACGAGTGTCTGCTTCTGTTCCCCCAGCCCTTCAATGCCCAGCCGCATTTCGTCACCTTCCTGCAACCACAGGGGCGGCTTGTGTCCCATCCCGACACCGGGCGGTGTTCCGGTGGCAATGATGTCGCCGGGCAGGAGCGTCATGTACCGGCTGAGATAGGCGATGATCTCACGGACAGAGAAGATCATGGTGGCTGTCGAGCCGTCCTGACGACGGGTTCCGTTCACGTCCAGCCAGAGGCGCAGGTTCTGCGGATCAGCGATCTCATCAGCCGTGACAAGGAAGGGGCCGACAGGTCCGAAATTGTCGCAGCCCTTGCCCTTGTCCCATTGTGAGGACTGCATCTGGAAACTGCGTTCTGACACATCATTGACGATGCAGTAGCCTGCCACATGCTCCAGAGCCTTCGCTTCCGTCACATGGCGGGCTGTGCTGCCGATGACGATGCCGAGCTCGACTTCCCAGTCCACTTGTGAAGCATGGGGCGGGATGGGGATGTCGTCATGGGCACCGCAAAGGGCGGAAGGAGCTTTCAGAAAGACGATTGGTTCCTGCGGGATGGGAAGACCGGCTTCTTCGGCATGATCGGCATAGTTCAGGCCAATGCAGACGCATTTGGAGACATGGCTGATGGGCACGCCGAACCGGGGAGAGCCTTCCACGGCTGGCAGGGTCGCTGCATCAATGGCTGCCACCTGAGCAAGGGATTGTGGGGAGAGGCGCTCCGGCGTCAGGTCACTCCAGAGTCCCGAAAGGTCACGCAGTGTACCGGAACTGTCGATCAGTCCGGGCTTTTCAGAGCCGGGGCGGCCATAGCGGCAGAGTTTTGTCATGACGGGGTTTTTCCTGAGGGTTGCGGGGTGGTCATCCGCTCCAGTTTTTCAACGATTTTTCCGCATCGTTGCGTGAAGGCTTCCCGGCTGTAATGCTGTTCGATGTAACGTTTTGCAGCTTTGCCGTAGTCGTTCAGCAGGGCCGGGTTCTGAAAAATTTCTGCCAGCGTGTCGCAGAAGGTTTCAGGAATCCTGTCAGGTTGCAGCAGGAATCCTGTCCGGTCAGGCTGGACGCTGTTGCGCATTTCCCCGACCGGTGTCGCCATGACAGGCAGGCTCATGTTCATGGCTTCATGGGCAGCCAGACACATGCCCTCATAAAGTGAGGGCTGTGCGTAAAGCTGGAGCGTGCGGAGAAAGGCCGGAACATCCGTCTGGAAACCTTTCAGGGAGACGTGGTTTTCCAGCCCGTGCTGCCGGATGAGGGTTTCAAGCTCCGCCCGCTGGGGGCCATCGCCTGCAAAGGACAGGTGCACGAGGTCTGCCCACTGGGGATGACGTGCGCGGAACAGGGCCAGACCTTCGATGAGCAGGGGATAGTTTTTCACCTCATGCAGTCGCCCCGTGCTGCCGATGTGTAGAGGTGTCCTGCCATTCCAGTCCGGGGCCGGGTGGTTTTCGGGGGCGGCCACATAAAGAGGCCAGGACGTGATTTTCTCCGGCGGAATGTTCATTTTTTCCCGAAGGAAACGGGCCACATAAGCGGAATCTGCAACCCATAGCCGGGTAATGCGACGGCCTGCCGTGGTGGTGAAACGGATGCTGGCACTGTTCTTCCAGCTGACAACGGGAATATTGAGGAGTGCTCCGGCCAGCTGGCCCAGCAGTGTGGCTCGGCTCAGGGAGGTCCAGATGATGTCGGGCCGGTTCCGGCGGAGCAGGCGCAGGAGACGGATCAGCGTGAGGAAGAAACTGCGGCGCCGGCTGTCCAGAAGATGGTAGGGGATTCCGGCCTGTTCCAGATGAGGAGCTGCCCCCATGTCCCGAGGCTCGCAGGCGGTGACATCCACCTGATGGCCGAACTGTTCGAGGGTTTTTACGATATCTGGGATGGCAAATTCAGCCCCACCCGTTTCCAGGCTTGTGACAACATAATGGATATTCATGGAGACGGCAGAACCTCGGACAAGGGCAGGGAGGCAGAAGTCTGGCTGCCCACAGGCAGGAGATCAAGCCCTTTGCGGGTGGCCTGCGTATGAATCCTCATCATGGGGCAGGGGGATGGGGCCTTCACCACGGAAGGGCTTGCTGGCATCCAGAAAATTCTCGTTTGTCCGCAAGGTGTGTTCGATCACCACAAGATGGGCCAGGGCACGGGTTATTTCCAGCCGGATGATGGCCTCATGGTCCTGTGTGTCCAGCTCACGCAGGCGGCGTATGGCGGCCCGGGTCAGGCGGGCTGCCCGGTCATGCCGGCGGGATGAGTGTTCAATGTAATAGAGAACCAGCGTGATGGGGCGGCGGGCGCTTTCCGGCAGATACTCACGGTTGAGCAACCCTCGCAGGCGGATGATGTTCAGCCCGAGTGTCAGGGTAGCCAGCGTACCCTGAATACCGGCCTCCACAAGGGGGGACAGGGTGGTGGCGTGGCTGAGAAGGCGAGAGAAGCGGTCCGTACTGTGGCCAATCCATGCGCTGATCTGCGGTGTGCTGCTCAGGCTGGCAAGATTGCGCAGTTCCCGCAGTGTGGCACGGCGCAGCCGGAATTCTTCGGCCTTGCGGTTGAAAGGCAGGATGCTGCGGAAGATCAGCACGGCCGTTACACCTGCAAGGATGATGGCGAGGTTGGTGTTGTAGAATTTCGTCTCGTCAATGACATGATGATTCTGGATGCCCAGCATCAGGGGCATCAGCAGGTTGAAGGCCGAGGCTGCCGGGGCTGTGGCGGGGTTGGCCCGGGCTAACCCTCCGATCATCATCACGCAGGACAGGATGAGCACCAGAGGTTCATATGTCGTGACCATGGGAATGAAGATGAAGCAGAGCAGCCAGGCCACGCACCAGCCTACCGCAAGCCCTTTGAGGAATTTGATTGTTCCCAGTACGGGGTCTTCCTTTGTGGCGAAAAGGCCGCAGATCAGGGCCGTGATGCTGATGAGTGTGTTGCCATTGGACCATGCCGTGATTTCATAAATGAAGGATGTGACCAGAATGGTCAGCGCCGCACGGAACCCGTTATTGAAGGCAAGTCGCCCGTCCCGGTGCGTATGGCGCTGGAACTGGAAATGGTCACCACGCACACTGTGCGTGCTGGCGTGATATTCCGTGATGGCTTCTTCCAGATCACCGATCAGATCCCCAAGGGATGAGAATAGAATACGTTCATCCAGTGCGGAATCAGTAATGATGGTGGTCTTGTCCCGTAGAGGGGTTAGTGGGCCAGAGGTGGAGATGATCTTTTGCCGGTGCGGGGTTGCATAACGGCGGCAGATGTCCCGGAGGTGCTGGAGCTCGGCGAGAAGTTCCGAGATTTCGGCTTCCTGGGGAAGGCGGCTGGAGAAGTCCTTCAGAAAATGCCGGAACGCCCGTGCCACCGTGTCAAAATCCTGATGGTTGGAGGAGAGCAGCTCCAACCGTGTAGCCATACCGAAACTGCGGGAGAGCAGGGCAGATACGGCGGCCAGGGCGGCACGGGCATGGTCGCCTTCATGACCATGCGCACCCATTTCCAGTTCCGCAAATTCGATCTGGTCGTTGATGGAGAGGATGGTGCCGAACAGCTTGCGGGCTTCTGTCAGGGCGCCGGTGTCCCTCTGGAGAATATGGTGGAGGGTGTCGGCCACCAGTGTTAGGGCCGATTCCAGTTTCTGCCGTATCTTGAGATGGGCTACACGGTCCTGGTTGAAGGCGAAGAGAAGTCCGATGAAGGCCTCACACAGCACGCCGAGGATGATGTAACTGGCACGGGATACGGCAAACATGAAGATGCTGCCCGTATGCGGGACGACATCCATGCAGATGATGGCGCAGGTGTAGCCGGAGAGAACCAGCGCATAGGAGCGGAAGTTGCTGACAAAGGTGGCCAGCCCGCTGCAGAGGCCAATCCACAGGGCAATGATCGGGAAAAACAGCCAGGGAGCCTGCGGATATATGCCGACGAAGATCAGGGCCGCCACACCGCCAGCCAATGTTCCTATGATGCGCCAACGGGCTTTGGAGAGGCTTTCTCCTCGTGTCAGCTGCGCTACGGACCAGACCGTCATGGGGGCCCAGATGGGACTGTCCAGCTCCAGCCAGAGAGCGATCCCCAGAGACAGACAGGCTGCAATGGTAGTCCGCAGGGCGAAGAGAAATCCATCCAGAGACGGGGTGAAGATCCAGTAGAAAAAGGACGGGGTCCTGAAGTTCAGAAAACGGGTGATCATTGCGCATCCAGTGGCTTTCAGGACGGGAGATTACTGCCCTTTACGCATGGATGCGAGGGGTCACACTTATAATTGAACAAAAATATCGGAATGATTTCAGAGGGAATATTTTTTTCATTATCATGGAATATTTCTCTTTTTTGTTTAAAGGAAAAATAGTAAAACTTTTCTGAAAATTCTGCTGAAGACTTGTAGCTGCAAAGGTTATTCAATGACGGACAATACTCAGGCTGAAGGAACTCAGACGGCCCCGAATGAAGAGCGCAGAAAGCTGCTGGAGCTGACGACTGATATTGTCGTCGCAAAGTTGACTGGTTCTGATGTCTCTGCTGACAGCCTGCCGGGACTGATCCGCCAGGTTTATGAGGCACTTGCCGGGCAGGGGGGAGAAAGCGGTGACGTGGCGGAGCAGACCCGGCAGCAGCCGGCCGTGCCCGTGCGCAAGTCCGTCTACCCTGATTATATCGTCTGTCTGGAAGACGGAAAGAAGCTGAAGATGCTGAAGCGGCACCTGAAGAGCACGTATGACATGACGCCGGACCAGTATCGGGAGAAGTGGGGTCTGCCTGCGGATTACCCGATGGTGGCGCCAGCCTATGCTGCACGGCGGTCCGAGCTGGCCAGAACGATTGGGCTCGGGCGTAATATTGGTGTCTCAGCCGAGAATAAACGGGATAATGGCAGTAAAAACTGAAACCGTTTATTAACATCAATCTGAAAAAAGCCGGGCGTAAACCCGGCTTTTTTCATAGTAGAGCATTTTTTCTTGACGTTTCTGGCGTCCTATTGTCACTCTTCGGAAGAATGATCAGTGACGGAGAGTTTGGATGACACGCTCGGAATTTGTCGCTTTACTGACCTCCCGCCTGGAGGGTGTTTCCAGAGATAAGGTTGATCAGGCTGTTGATGGGATATTTTCCCGTATCGCTTCTGGCCTTGCGGCAGGGAACAGGGCCGAACTGCGTGGCATAGGCAGTTTTGGAACACGCCAGCACACTGCCCATCAGGGACGGAACCCGAGAACGGGTCAATCAGTGGCTGTCAGGGCGAAGCGTGTTCCTTTTTTCCGGGCTGGAAAAGACCTGCGCGAGAGGGTCAATCAGCCGAAGAAATGAACGGCTCTGCGCTATGTGAGGGGGTTTCTTTCCCCGTACGGGCCGTATTGAGTTCTTCCAGCAGGAAGTCCCGGAAGACTGAAATCCTTTTGGAGCTTCTCAGCTCTTCCGGATAGACAAAGAACGCCTCTGCCAGCGGGCCATGCACATCTGGGAGAATACGGACAAGGTTAGGATGGGCGGAAGCCGTGTAGAAAGGCAGGGTTCCGATGCCGTTGCCCTGCGCAATGGCCATGCCGACCGCCGCAATGTTGTTGACGGCAAGGCGGACCTTGGGGTGGAGGATGATTTTATCCTTCACGAGCCGTTCAATCAGCCAGTTTACATGGGGCAGGGGAAGGTGCCAGCCAGCAAAGCCGATCAGATTGTGGTCGGCCAGATCCTTCAGCGTGGTGGGGGTACCGTGTTCTTCCAGATATTCCCGGCTGGCATAGATGGGCATGTGAAAACTGGCCAGGTGACGCTGGATGAGGTCGGGCTGGGTGGGAGGATGGAGACGGATGGCGACATCAGCTTCCCGCATGCTCAGGTCAAGATCGGAATCCTCAAGCAGGAGCGTGACTTCCACATGGGGATGACGTTCCATGAAGTGATGGAGACGGGGTGTCAGCCAAGAGAGGCCAAAGCCTGATGTGGTCGTGACCTTGATCTTCCCGGCCGCTTTCTCCCTGTTTTCACTCAGGAAAGCTTGGGTCAGGGCTAGTTTGGAGAAGACCTCCCGGGCCGTGCGGTGGAGCACCTCACCCTGTTCGGTCAGGATAAGCCCACGGGCGTGGCGATGGAAGAGAGGTACGCCCAGTACGTCTTCCAGTGCAGAAATCTGCCGGGAGACAGCAGACTGGCTCAGGTTGAGACGATCACCGGCATGAGTGAAGGAGCCGGCTTCCGCCACGGTATGAAAGATACGGAGTTTGTCCCAGTCCATTTTCTGATTCCCGTATGCCCCTTCGCAATAATCATGGCCAGCTCTGCTCATAACGCCCCGCATCGTAACCTTAACCGTCTGTCTATTTCATGAAAACTTCCCGAAAAGAAACGATCGGTCAAGGGCAGAATGCCTCTAAAGTTGGTTATATTTTCGTTAAATGAAGATGA
Organism: Parasaccharibacter sp. TMW 2.1888; assembly: GCF_023167265.1. Lineage (NCBI taxonomy): Bacteria > Pseudomonadati > Pseudomonadota > Alphaproteobacteria > Acetobacterales > Acetobacteraceae > Parasaccharibacter > Parasaccharibacter sp. TMW 2.1888. The sequence continues at coordinate 199,327 of NZ_CP030979.1, read as the reverse complement.
AAGGCCATGAAAAGGATAGAGTTTAGTCCATTTTAGCTAGTGTTGACTGATAGAGGGCAGATCATCTTTCAGCAAGGCGAAAATGAGAGATGGTCTGCCCCTGTGCAGGTCTGTCAGGCACCATATTTTTTTTCGGCAAGGTAACGTTCCGCTTCCAGAGCGGCCATGCAGCCCGTACCGGCAGCCGTGACAGCCTGACGGTACGTCTTGTCCTGAATGTCGCCGGCTGCGAAGATGCCGGGAATGGACGTTGAGGCAGTTCCCGGCTGGGTTGTGATGTAGCCTTCTTCATCACAGAGGACTTCATGCCGGAAGGGGCCTGTGCTGGGGCTGTGGCCGATGGCCACAAACACGCCATCCACGGCGAGACGCTCCGTTTTCGTGTTATCCTGCGTGTCTGTCAGTTCAAGGGCCGTCACGACGGCGGGTGAACCTTCACCGATGATTTCGTGGACAGCCCGGTTCCAGTGAATTTTGATCTTGGGATTGTCATGCAGGCGCTTCTGGAGGATGCGTTCGGCTTTCAGGCTGTCACGCCGGTGGATGAGATGCACGGTAGAGGCGTGGTGGGTCAGATAGAGGGCTTCTTCCACGGCCGTATTGCCCCCGCCTATGACGGCAACGTCCTTGCCGCGGTAGAAGAAGCCGTCGCAGGTTGCACAGGCAGACACGCCGGCACCCTGATATTTCTTTTCAGAATCGAGACCAAGCCACTTGGCCTGGGCGCCCGTGGCAATGACGACTGTACGTGCCAGGAACAGGTCGCCAGAATCCCCTTTCAGGTGGAAATAGCCTTCTGCATCAGGGCCCTGCTTGAGGGAGGCTTCCGTGATGAGGTCATAGAGCAGCTTCGTCCCGACATGTTCAGCCTGTTCCCGCATCTGTTCCATGAGCCATGGCCCCTGGACAGGTTGTGCAAAACCGGGAAAATTTTCGATTTCATCCGTGATGGTCAGCTGGCCACCGGGCTGCATGCCGGTAACCAGAAGAGGCTGCATGCCAGCCCGGGCGGCATAGATGGCTGCTGTATAGCCTGCCGGTCCGGCCCCGACGATCAGCATGTCGGTATGATGTGTCTCTGCCATTGAAAGCTCCGTGGTAAAGGGATCATCTTCCCGGCTACGGGGATGAGAGGAATGGTTTCGAAGGGGCGGGGTGATCTTAGGTCCGCTACGGGCTGGAGGATAACAGATATAGTATATGAAAGATTTCGGTAAAAATAATTATCTTGCGGAGAAACGAAATATTATTTCTCTTTTCCATGGGAAGAGTTTTCACATAAGAAAGATCAGTCTATACAGGCGGGGATAACCCCCTGCGGATGAGCCCGTTCCCCATCCGGGCCGCATGGGGGTTCTGTGAGCAGAGTTGCTGGAAACCATATGAGCATTGCAGACCTTGATGAGATTGACCGCAGTATCCTGGCGGAGCTCCAGCAGGATGGCCGTGTTACCAATGTGGAGCTGGCCCGACGGGTGGGAATTTCTGCGCCGCCCTGTCTGCGTCGTGTCAGGCGGCTGGAGGAGATGGGGCTCATCCAAGGCTATCATGCGACGCTGGCTCCGGCGATGCTGGGTTGGTCCATCACATTTTTTGTTCTGGTCGGGCTGGACAGCCAGAAAGGTGCCGTGCTGGCAGAGTTCGAGGCCCTGGTCGCAGAATGGCCGGAAACGCAGGAATGCCACATGATCCGGGGAGGGGAGGATTTCCTCCTCCGTCTCATGGCCCGGGATGCGGAACATCAGAATCGTCTGACACGGGACCTGATCGAGGTAACGCACGTCGTACGGGTACAGACTTTCCAGGTCATCAGGACAAGCTGTGAGAGAGCCGGCGTTCCGCTCTAGGAGCGGATCATGCTGAAACCTGTCCGCTTTTTCAGGCGCTGGAAGCCATTGCATATCCTGTTCTGCTGTGCGGCTCTGGGGCTCATGGTGCGGCTTTTTCTGGCTGCTGAAGTACCTCTCATACCTGATGAGGCCTATTACTGGCTCTGGTCCCGCCATATGCAGGCAGGGTATCTGGACCATCCTTTCATGGTGGCGTTGTGGATTCGGCTGGGAACCCTCTTGTGGGGGGATACGCCGTTTGGCGTACGGTTCTGTGGTCTGGTCGGTTTTGTCTGTGCCAACATATGGCTTTTTCTGGCCGCCCGTCGTTTTTTCCCTTCTCGTGACAGGGTGGGAGTTCGGGCGATTCTACTGTTGAATGTGACCCTGATGGCGTTTGTGGGGCTTGTTCCGGCCACGCCAGATGTCCCTCTGTTTGTTTTCCTTTGTCTGATGTTATGGGCTTTGTCTGGAGCCTTGCAGTCCCATGGGGCGGCAGCCTGTGGCTGGTGGGTGCTGTGCGGTATTGGTCTTGGTCTGGCAGCCGATTCCAAATACACGGCTCTTCTGCCGGGGCTCGGTCTGGTGGGGTTTGTTCTGTTTGGCGGCCGGGGGGCTTGGCGTATGGTCGGCCCCTGGTTGGGGGGAGGGGCAGCAGCCCTCATGGTGCTGCCAACCCTGGTCTGGAATGAAAGGCATGGCTGGGCGGGTCTGCTGAAACAGGGCGGACGGGCTTCGTACTGGCATCCTGAACGGGCCGGGCAGTTTCTGGGGGAACTGCTGGCGGGGCAGCTGGCCCTGTTGACCCCTTGGGTTGCTGTCCTGTGTTTCATGGGGCTATGGCGTGCCCGCCATGGGCAGCGTGTGCTGTTGTGGCTGTCCGCTCCTGCGCTGCTGCTGTTTCTGGTGAATGTGACGGGAGAGCGTGTCCAGCCCAATTGGGTCTGGGTGCTGTATCCAGCCCTTATCCTGGCCGGGGCCGCTTATGCGGGTCGGCTCAGGGGAGCCTGTATGACGGGGGGCATCTGCACGGTTCTGGTCTATGCTCAGTGTCTGACGGGATGGTTGCCACTGCCCCCGCATATGGATCCCATCGCAAGGTTGGGGGCAGGTTGGAGTGATCTGGCAGCAGCGGTCGCAGAAGAGGCCGAAAAGGCAGGGATTTCATGTCTGGCAACGGACGATTATGCCCTGGCCTCAATTCTGGCGTTTCAGAAACCGCAAGGTCTTGCGGTGCTGGGAAAGGATTCCCGATGGGGCTATGTGGCAGGGCTTCCTCATGAGACGGTCAGGACGGTCCTGTATCTGAAGGATGGCCGGTATGGACCGGTGCCCGCAGGCGGCTGGGCCGTATGGCGGAAGGACAGGAAGCGGCCTGTAAGGGTCTATCTGCTGGAAAAACGGCACGACCTTTCCGGCTGGATCGTGCAGCGGCCTTGATGGGCGGCATGAAGGCAGACATGAAAAAAGCCATCCGAACATGGATGGCTTTCTCATTCGTACAAATACGAACAGGCTGACTTCAGAAGCCCTCGCGCTCCAGGCGCTTGCGCTCCATCTTGCGGGCGCGACGCACGGCCTCGGCAACCTCGCGGGCGCGGCGCTCGGACGGCTTTTCAAAGTGGCGACGGAGCTTCATCTCACGGAAGACGCCTTCGCGCTGCATTTTCTTCTTGAGGGCTTTCAGCGCCTGGTCAACATTATTATCACGAACGAGAACCTGCACGGTGTCGTCATCTCCTTTGGGGTTCTGATCCTTCCCGAGCGGTGTCTGTAGCATCACCCATTGAAGGACGCGGATCCGATTACAGTGTGAAGTGGCCTATCATACTCCAAAACGACAGACAATAGTTTCTGATGGGCATAAAGGGTGGAGGCCCTCTTTATCTGTGGATTATTTCGCCTGTCTGATGGTTCCTCATGGCTGGTGGGCGTATGGTGCATGTGGATGAGTGTGTGGTGAACAGGAGGAGGACGGGATGGGGGTACAGAATGACAGGCGTACCATGGTGGATGCGCACCTGTATCTGCGTGAAAATTCCATCAGGCAGTCCTTTGAGGGGCTCCTGGCCCTCTGGCGGTCCCTGTCCGCTGCTTGTGAAGGAGGGCTCGACTCTCACGGTCTGGGGCCTGCCCATTACCGGATCATGTTTTTTCTGGGCAGCCATGGCGGATTGCTGCCCAGTGAGCTGTGCAGGCGGCTTGGCATTACCAAACAGTCGCTGGGCCGGGCCCTTGGCGAGCTGAAAGCGAAAAAACTGGTCGAGCAGAAACAGGATGAAGGGGACCGGAGGAAGCGGCCCGTTTTTCTGACAGATGAGGGCAGACAGCTTGAGGCAGAACTTTTTGCTGCCATTCGCACTGTCCTGACACGGGCATACAGGCAGGTTGACGGAGCCGCTGTTGATGGGTTCCGCAGGGTCTTGCATGTTGCCGAATATGGCGGGCCGCTCTCGAAGGGGGGATAAGAAAAGGGGAGGAGCCGGACAAAGACTCTTCCCCTTCATGGAAAGGATTTTTCAGCCCGTTAGCCCGTCACCAGGCTGCTGGACGGATGGATCAGGGCATCGAGTTGCCGACGCCCCCATTGCCGGTGCCCTGGCCACTCATCGGGCCGGCACCCATGCCACCATTTCCCAGTCCGCCGAAGGTGCTGCCCATGCTGCTCATCGGGTTGTAGCGGCCCACATTGCCCAGCAGCTCCCGCAGAACAGAAATATGCGTGCCCGGTGTCGGTGTAGCTCCGCCTGCCATGGAGACACGGATGGCATCATGCCTGTCCAGCACGTTCATCTTGCGGAGAACGCCAGCATTGTCGAAATTCAGGACCAGGACCTGCTGCTTGTCCACAACCGGATGAGCCAGCGGCACGAGGTCCTTCGTCATGGAAATGTAGATCCATGTATTGTCATTGAAGGTTGCATGGGCTGTCGGAGAGCCCAGTATGCTCAGGGCATCATTCTGGGTGCTGGAGTTGAGGACCAGCTGGTCATAATCCAGTTTCTCGATCAGCGCCCCGCGCGGGATGGGCGGCGGGCTGATGGCCTCACAGCCGCTGAGCATCAGCACCCCACCGGCCAGAAGGCCTGTCCAGCAACGGCGTCGCAGTGCCATGAAGCGGGCCAGACGGGGGAAGGGGGAGCTCTTGTCCGGGGTGGAGGCAGTAGAGAAGCTGGTCATGAAGGGCAAACTGTCCTGATGATATGCGGGCAAGCCATACGTGCTCTTTCCGGTGCCTCAGAGAGGGCAGCATGTCAATCTTTTTCGTGGATTGTCGGGCTGTGGCTGTCCGGCAGCAGTTTAGGCTTGACTTCATGGCGTCAGCCCCTTCTGAAAGAGGCACCCTGGTAAATTATCGTGAGGTCATGATGTCATCTGGAGGCAGAGCAGACGCCGGAACACAGCCAGAAGAAAGGATTGCGCCAGAGTTCTCGCGCCGCATTCCACTGGCAAAGACGGGCCGCCCTCTTGAAGAGCATGTGGAGGCCAATGCTGAGGAGAGGGAAGGTCTGCGGAAGCGCTTTGGTCTTCTGTCTTTGAAGGAGCTGTCCTGCACTTTTGCGCTGAGGCGGGGGGCGGAGAATATCGTACTGGCGGAAGGTCATATCCGGGCGGAGGTGGAGCAGGCCTGCATCATCACGGGTGAACCGGTGAAAGAGGTGATCGACGAGCCGTTCAGTTTACGTTTCGTCCCGGTTTCCGAGATGCCTGATGAAGAGGATATCGATATTGAGGCTCTGCTTCAGGAAGATGCCGATGATGTTCCTTATGATGGCCGCATGATTGATCTGGGCGAGGCTGCGGCAGAACAGCTGGCTCTCTGCCTGACTCCTTATCCGCGGCGGGCAGGAGCAGGGCTGGAGCAGTTCGTGGAGGTCACACCGTCTGATGATGAGCTGGATGCACGGCCCGGCGCAGCCCGGGAAAATCCTTTTGACGTGCTGAAAAAACTCAGGAAGGAGCCGTGAAGGAGTGGTAATCTTTCCGCCTTTCTGGTAAAGGCAGGGAGTAAGGAGCGATGCCGTAGTGGCATTGATGCTTGCAGAGAGATGCTCTCTCTGCTAGAGCCCCACGCCTGAGCACCGTGGCTTATGGCGGTGGTGAAGACCTAATGAGATTTCTCTGGCTTGAGGCCGCGCCGTGCGGTAGCAGAAGCCGGATACGCAACCCAGTGAGAGGCAGATACCCATGGCCGTCCCTAAGAGAAAGACTACGCCGTCCCGTCGTGGCATGCGTCGCAGCCATCAGGCTCTTCGTGTTGAGGCGCATGCTGAATGCGCCAACTGTGGCGAGATGAAGCGCCCCCATCATGTGTGCAGCCATTGTGGCCATTATGATGGCCGTGAGGTTGTCAGTGCAGAGGGCCGTGCGCTGAAGACAGCCGTCCGCGCCTGATTGCCCGTATCCTGAGGGATACTGCCGCCCCGGGCTTCCGGTCCGGGGTTGCATTTTCGTGCATCCTGCCTGAGCAGGAAAAACAAGGAATTTCTGGGGGCTGCACTCATGACGGAGGCGTCTGGCGTCAGAGCTGAGGGTGGAGTCGAAAAGCAGGCTGCACAATCCCCGGCTCCTTTTACTCTGGCCGTTGATGCCATGGGGGGAGATAACGCCCCCGAGATCGTTCTTGCGGGGCTGGAGATGACGGCCATCCGTCACCCGGACATCCGGATTCTTCTCATAGGTGATGAGAAGGTCCTGAACGCATCACTCGCAAATTATCCCAAACTTTCTGGAATCTGCACCGTGCGCCATGCGCCGGAAAGCATTCCCATGGAGATGAAACCCACTGCGGCGCTTCGCGTGCGGGGATCCTCCATGCGGGTCGCCATGGAGGCTGTTGCCTCTGGTGAGGCTCGTGGTGTCGTGTCCGCCGGGAACAGTGGTGCGATGCTTGCATTGGCAAAGATCATCGTAAAAGCCCTGCCCGGTATTTCTCGCCCGGCCATGGCGGCTGTCCAGCCATCCGCCCGTGGTGATGTCGTCATGCTCGATCTGGGTGCGAACATCGTATGCGATGCCCGCAATCTGGTCGAATTCGCCATCATGGGGGAGGCCTTCGCACAGGCGGCCCTGTCCCTCAAGGCGCCCAGCATCGGGCTGCTCAATGTTGGTTCGGAAGAGCTGAAGGGCGACGAACGCCTGAAGCAGGCTGCCGAGCGCCTTCGGGACAGTGTGTTGTCTGACCGTTTCCACGGTTTTGTGGAGGGGCATGACATTACCGCCGGTGTGACCGATGTTGTCGTGACGGATGGTTTTACGGGCAATGTGGCACTGAAGACTGGTGAAGGGGCGCTGAAGCTGGCTTTCGGGTTGCTCAGGAGCGTGTTCATGAGTAGCTGGTTGACCCGGATCGGCTACCTTCTGGTCCGCCCCGGTCTGCGCCGCATGAAGGAATGGATCGATCCCAGCCGCTATAATGGCGCCGTTTTTGTGGGGCTGAATGGCATCGTGGTGAAGTCACATGGTGGGGCAGATGCCGAGGGTTTCGCCTCTGCGGTGGATGTTGCCGTGGATGCGGTGGAAAACAGGCTGAATGACAAGATCCGCCATCGTCTGGATCAGCTCGGCATGTTGGGGCAGTCTGGAGAAAGCAGAGAGCAGGAGTGACGTCTTCCATGGCGCAGGATAAACAGGTCCGGGGAGCGGCAGCGGGTGCCCGTCTGACAGGTGTCGGCAGTGCCCTTCCGCAGCGTGCTTTCAGCAATGAGGAGCTGGCTGCTGAATTCAGACTTGATACGTCGGATGAGTGGATCAGGACCAGGACCGGAATCCGTCAGCGGCATATTGTGTCTGGCGATGAATCCGCCGTATCCCTTGCGCATCTGGCAGCCCAGCGGGCGCTGGAACATGCTGGCAGAACAGCAGATGATGTGGATGCCGTCATCGTGGCAACATCAACGCCGGATCAGGTATTCCCTTCCGTTGCCGTGCGTGTTCAGGCGGCTCTGGGCATGGAACGTGGTTTCGGGTTTGACGTCAGCGCAGCCTGCTCTGGTTTCGTGTATGCGTTGACAGTGGCTGATTCCATGATCCGCTCCGGTCAGGTCAGGCGTGCCATGGTGATCGGTGTGGAGGTATTTTCCCGTCTTCTGGACTGGGAAGACCGTTCCACCTGTGTGCTGTTCGGGGATGGCGCTGGTGCGGTCCTGCTCGAGGCAGGCGCAGGTGAGGGAGAGGGTATCCTGTCCACGCATCTTCACGCAGATGGCCGCTTGGGTGATCTGCTCTATGTTGATGGTGCCGTTGGCTGCGCGTCTGGCAAGGTGGCGTTGAAAATGCATGGGCGGGAGGTGTTCCGTCATGCTGTCGTCAACCTTGCTGCTGCTGTTGATGAAGCGCTGGAGACAAACGGTCTCAAGGGCACGGACATCCAGTGGCTGGTGCCGCATCAGGCGAATCTGCGGATCATTGATGGCATGGCCAAGAAGCTTGCCCTGCCGTCGGATCGCGTCGTGGTGACGGTAGACAGGCACGCCAACACGTCGGCGGCATCAATCCCCCTTGCTCTGGATGAAGCGGTCCGGGATGGGCGGATCAGGCAGGGCGATCTGATCCTCATGGAGGCCCTTGGTGGTGGCCTTACATGGGGGTCTGCTCTGGTGAGAATGTAAGGCCTTTCCAGGCGGAATCAGCGCTTCTGAAACTCCCCTGATTTATATGCAGGGGAGTTCGTTTTTTCAGTGTGCTAATCAGATGGCTCGTGATACCTTTTCCCATTATGGAGACAATTGCACGCGCTGATCTGATAGAGCTCCTCCAGGAGGAGCATGGCTTTTCCCGGCAGCAGGCTACCCTGTTTCTGGAGAAGATGTTTGAGTTGTTCATCCAGACTCTTGAGCAGGGCAAGTCGCTGAAGATCAGCGGCTTCGGTACGTTCGCTGTACGGGATAAAGCAACCCGTCTGGGGCGGAATCCCCTGACAGGGAAAGAGGCCATCATCTCGGCCCGGCGTGTGCCGTTCTTCCGGCCATCCCGTCTTCTGCGGGACAGCGTCAATGGCAGACCATCAGCTCAGGATGCCCATCAATGATGTCCACTGATTCATCTCAGCCTCAGCATGGGGGCTTGAGGACAGCCATCAGCGTTGCAGGGGAGCTGGGGTTGCCTCTGTACCGTCTGCATTCATGGGAAAGTCTTTATCCTGTTTTCAGGGTAAAGCAGGGTGAAGACGGGCAGAGTTATTACGATGAGCAGGCTGTCACGGTCGTGCGCAATATCGCCCGGCTCCTTTATCAGGATGGTGCCAGAAGCCATGAGGTTGTTCCATTGCTGAAGCGTGAGGGGATTATCAGTGATGGCACGCCGCTTTCCGTCTCGGGCGGGGCGGAGACAGCTGGTCACGGCGAAACCTCTTCACCTGACCAGCTGAAGGAGTTGCAGAAGGAAAACAGAACGCTCAGCGATCGTCTTGAGGAGTTTGGTCAGATTGCGCTGTCCCTCAAGACGCTGGAAGATGAGAATGCTTCCCTGAAGGAAGCGCTGGAGCAGTCCCGGTCTGCCCCGCAGCCTCAGAAGGACGCAAAGGGTGGTTATGTTGCAGAGCTGGAAGAAGAGAATCTGGCTTTGCAGGAAACGGTTGAGCGTCTGACGGCGGAGACGGCCACGTATCAGCAGGCGGTTGCCGATGGGAAGGAGCAGCGGCTCCAGCTGGAGACGCTGCGATCAGAGCTTGCCGGGTTGCGGGCGGAGCGTGACAGGGCGTCGGCCCTGCATGAGGAGCTTGAGGCCGTACGGGCGGACATCAGGCGTCTTGAAACCGAGAACGGGGCGCTGCGTGCGGCTGGGCAGAAGCAGCGTGAAACGGAAGCCACTCAGGGACGTGTTCTGGAAGAGCGTAACGCCGAGTTGCAGAAAACTGTTGATCGCCTGATGGCTGAAGCCAGGGAGCATCAGAAAGAGGCAGAATCCCGGAAGGAACGTTTGAGCCAGCTGGAAGGGCTGCGGGTCAAGCTGGCCGACATGCAGGTCGAACATGGGCGGATACAGACCCTGAGCAGGGAGCTGGAAGAAGCCCGTGCTGAGGCAGAACGGTGCCGGGGGCTGGAAGCTGAAATCGAGACACTGCACAGGGCTGCCATGGAGCGGCAGACAGCGGGTCAGGCCAGACAGCAGGAACTGGAAAAGCAGGCTGCGTCTCTGCGGGAAACTGTTGATCGGCTGAAAGCTGACGCCAGAAAACAGGTGCTGGCAGAAGAAGCCAGGCGGAATGAGGTGCAGGCTCTTCAGGGGCAGTTGAAAACCCTGCAGGCAGAGCATGAGCAGGTGCAGACCTTGCAGTCGGAAGGCGCTGCCCAGCAGAAACAGCTTGCCAGTCGTCTGGAGGCTGTAGGGGCAGAGCGGCAGGAGCTTGTGCGGAAGCTGGAACAGTCTGTTCTGATCATGCAGTCCCTTGAGGATGAAAATGTCCGTCTCAAGCGTTCCCTGAAAGAGAGTGAGGAAAAATTGGCAGCACAGGCTGTCATCGTTGGCCGGGTGGAGCATCTTGAAGCGGAAAATGGCGAGCTGAAGCAGGCGCAGGCCGGGTTTGCCGGTGAGCGTGAACGCCATGCCGAGGCAGTGGAACGTATCCGTACCCTTGAGGGGGAAGGCGTTGTCCTGCAACAGAAGCTGACAGCCCAGGATATGGAAAACCGTCTCCAGGTCCGGCGGAAGGATGAGCTGGACAGGCTGCTGCATGATCTTCTCGGCGAGCTGGCCGAGATGAAAAAAACCCTTACTCTCTGAAAAAATATTAAAAAAAAGCCCCGGGCCATTGCAGGAATGGGCCGGGGCTGCTAGAGCTTCCTCACCGCAGGACGACGGGCAGTAGCGCAGTCTGGTAGCGCATCAGTCTGGGGGACTGGGGGTCGTGGGTTCGAATCCCGCCTGCCCGACCATCTCCTGCGGTTCACTCCCTCACAATATGTCCCGTACGCTGGCCAGAAACCTTGTTGCTGGTCCAGAGTGTCCAGAGCAGGTGCAGGGCTGCCATGATGGCTGGTCCGATGAACAGGCCCATCAGCTGCCATGTTTCCGCACCGCCCAGAATACCCATCAACACCCAGAGGAATGGGACTTTCGTGCTGCCGCCTATCAGGACAGGGCGAATGAAGTGGTCTGCCACGAACAGCACGACCGCACCAATCAGCCAGACGATGGCGGCGGCCAGCATGCTACCCTTGAAGGCGATCAGCAGGCATACGCCTGTCACGGCGATCCAGCCGAGCAGAGGGACCATGGCCGCAATGGCTGTCGCCAGCCCGAAGATGAGCGGCTGTGGGGCCCCGGCAACCACGTAGCACACGCCCATGATGGCCCCTTCACCCAGCCCGACCAGAACCAGGCCGGAAACCGTGCCATGAATGGAAGCAACAATCTGTCGTGCAAGGCTTTCTCCCTGCGCTCCGAAGAGACGCTGCGAGCCGATCATGCATTTCCGGATGATGCTGTCGCCATCTTTCAGCAGGAAGAAAAGTGTCAGCATGGAGAAGCCGAACAGGATTCCCCGGTGCAGGACTTCCGAACCGAACTGTTTGCCCACGGCCATGCCATGTCCCAGATTCAGGGAATGGAACAAATCGTTCAGGGCATCAGGATTGCTGAGATGCTCGGTCCAGAGGGCGGTGGCCGGTCCGGAAGCCACTGGCAGGCGGTCCAGCCAGGCGGGGGCCGGCAGCCCCTGATGGCGGATCGTATCAAGCCACAGGAAAGCCGAATGGATTTCGTCAGCCGTCTTGATGCTGATGAAGGAAACAGGGACGAGGAAGATCAGCGCCAGTACACCGGTAAAGAGCAGGGGAAGCCATATCGTGTGGCCGAACCGCCTTGTCGAACGTTTGTATAGCGGCCAGAGGGCAATGGCGAAGATGCCGCCCCAGAGGAGAGCTGGCAGCATGTGTCTGAGTGTCCAGAGGGCTGCCAGCACGAAAAACAGTGCCAGAAAACCACGGGCCCGTTTCTGTAGGGTCTTGGAGGGCGGAGAGAGCCGCAGCGGTTGGGTGGTTCTGTGGTGTGGATGGGTCATGGTGCGTGGTGTCCCGGTCAGCGTGCCAGAATGGAATGAAGCAGCCACATCAGTGGGCTGGTCTGGAAAGGGTGGTCATGTGGGGTCACCCGTGTAAAGTTTCTGCCAGAATCAGACTATCCTGCTTATCGAACATCCCAAGTCGAAGGAAAAGGTCCAGAAGGACAAGATTAACGTTAAATTTGAAATCGTCTGTGTCCCGGACCAGCTGGAAGACGTTTTCGACAGGCATGAGATGGAAGGATTCCACTTCACCATCATTGGCCTGGGGAACGAAATCTTCCGGGAGCATGAGATCGTAACAGTAAAGCCGGTCGCGTCGCAGCCCCTCCGGACGTGTCATGGCGTAATGGAGCGTGCTGGCGTGGCGGGCGTGGCGGGCAAGGGCGGTGGGGATGGAGGCTTCTTCTCCGGCTTCCTTGACGAGTGTTTCCTCTGGGGTGAGGCCGCTGCTCATCCCGCCGGCAACCAGATGGTCGAGTTTGCCTGGGTCCAGCCGTTTCTGTGGGCTGCGGCGGGCAACCCAGAGGTGCAGCCCCGTTTTTTTCTGGACAAGGCCATTCATGTGGACACCAGAAGCTTCCACACCAAAAACCGGGATCAGAGCCCGGTCAATCTGCCCGATGATTGTTCCATCAGGTGAGCGGACATCAAACCATTCATGGAAGGGCACATAGCGTTCCTGCTCGGCCAGCATGTGGCTTATCTGGGACAGCCCCTGTCCATCGGGCAGGGTGATGTGCCCGTCCCCTATTTCCAGCAGGCCCATCTCGGCAGGAGCGGCCAGCCAGCCAAGGCAGGCAGGGTCGACCAGACCGATGGACAGGCCGTCATGCAGCAGGGGGATGCGCCCCGCCGGGAGGGTGACATTGCGGCACCGCTCAATATGGCGGAGAAAGGGAGAGGCAGCGGAGGACAGCATGGGTTCTCTCTGATGTTCATTCATGATGGCACGGAGGACGGACAGCAGCGGAGAGCCTGCCTGTCTCTGGGGCATCATTCAATTGGCAAAGGCTGGCAGGATGGGGAGGACCGTGTAAAAGCTCCCCCGGCAACAATGCCAGACATGGCAGCAGATCATCTATCAGGTTTTTATGGCATCAACAAAGATCGGACACCTGCCTTTGCGGGCTTTCTGGCGGCTGGTTCGCCCGGCTTCCCTGAGGAGCTGGTTTCTGCGCTTCTTCTGTTCCTGTGTTCTGCTGGTCGTAGAGAGTGTGACGGCCGTTGCCACACCCTGGCTGTTCAGCGACATGGTGGCCCGGCTTTCGGGGAAGGAAGCGGTCATGGCGGCGGTCATGGCCCTGCTGGCGTCCTATACGGTCCTGCGCATGGCAGGTGCTCTGGCCGGGCCGTTGCGCAGCCTGCTCATGGTGCCGGTGAGGACGGCCCTGCGGGAGCGGATCAGCCTGCTGGGGCTGGAGCATGTCCATCAGCTGGGGACCCGGTTCCATCAGCAGCGGCAGACAGGTGCGCTGACCCGTATCATCGATCGTGGCGCTGATGCTGCCAGCATGATCGTTGACATGACCTTCTCCAACGTCATGCCGAACCTTCTGGGGCTGGCCCTGACTTTTCTGGTCGTCTTGCGCGTTTTTGATGGCTGGTATCTGGTGCTGCTGTGTGCCACGCTGATCCTCTATTCCGCTGTTTCTTTCCTGTTTACCCGCTGGCGGATGCAGGCCAGACGGGAGCGCAATCAGGCGAACAACCATGCACATCGGCATCTGGTGGACAGTCTGCTCAATGCGGACATTGTCCGCATGTTCGGCAATGCCGCCCATGAATGCAGACGGCAGGAGGGGGCCTGGCAGGCGCTGCGCACGGCCGAGGCCCGTTTGCAGGGGCTTGTTGGAGGTTCCCAGGCCATTCGCAACAGTCTGATTGCCCTCGCCACGGCTGTATTGCTGGGGATGGCCATACGGGATATTCATGCGCATCGACTCGGTGTTGCACAATTCGTGTTGATGGGCACGTATCTCCGGAGTGTTTATGCCTCGGTCGGGGCGTTGAATTATGTTGGTGCAGGCTGGCGCAATGCCCGTGTCGACATGGAAGCCTATCTGGAGCTGATGGGGCTGATACCAGAGATACAGTCTCCGCCAGCGCCTGTCCCCCTGCCTGCCGGACAGGCACATGGCGTGACGCTGGACATGCAGCATGTTTCTTTCGGATATGACCCGGAGCGGCTGATCCTGCGTCATGTCAGTTTCACGCTGGCGGCAGGGAAAATGCTCGCCATTGTCGGGCGGAGCGGGTCCGGAAAGTCCACAGTGGCGAAGCTCGTCAGCCGGCTGTATGACCCGCTGGAAGGAACCGTGCGAATGGAAGGTGTGCCACTTCCGGCACTGTCGCTTGATGCCCTGCGGGGGCAGATCGGCGTGGTGGCGCAGGAGACCTCACTCTTCAATGCCACGATTGCCGAGAATATTGCTTACGGGCGGGCAGGGGCCAGCATGGCGGAGGTCAGGCAGGCAGCCGAGGCGGCCCAGCTTGGTCCTTTTGTGGACAGTCTGCCGGACGGGTTCGATACACTGGTCGGTGAGCGGGGGGTGCGGCTGTCGGGCGGGGAGAGGCAGAGAATGGCGATTGCCCGTGTCATCCTGCGCAATCCCCGTCTGCTTGTGCTGGATGAAGCCACCAGTGCCCTGGACAGTCGGACGGAAGAGGCCATCCAGAAAGAGCTGGAGAGCCTTTCCTCTGGCAGGACAACGCTCGTGATCGCCCATCGTCTCTCCACGATACAGAGGGCAGACCATATCCTTGTGATGGAGAACGGAGAGGTGGTGGAAGAGGGAACCCATCGCCAGCTGTTGGAAAAAGGTGGCATTTATGCAGGAATGTGGAGATTGCAGGCAAGAAGGGGTTCCGTTGAAAGTCATTCGGATGTAGAGGGGTAGCGGGCTGCTTCTGTCGGTATGAAAGGCAGGAAAGACTTGACGTATCAGCGTCAGTAAGTCATAAGCCCGCCTTATTTACGGAACATGCAGGTCTGCCTTGCGGCCCTGCGTATCACAGTATCGAGGAAGTTCTATGTCTCGCCGTTGCCATGTCACGGGCAAAGGGGTACTGACGGGCAATAACGTCAGCCACGCCAACAACAAGTCCCGTCGCCGTTTCCTGCCGAATCTTCAGGAAGCCACGCTCCTGTCCGATATTCTCGAGGCTCCGGTGCGTATGCGCCTTTCCGCCAAGGGGATCCGTACGGTCGAGCATAATGGCGGGCTTGATTCCTTCCTGCTGGGCACACCGAACCGGAAACTGACGCCAGAAGCTCTGGTCATCAAGCGTCGCATCCTGCGTGTGCAGGAGCGCAAGGCTGCCCAGTCAGCTGCCTGATCAGGCAGCTGAAGCCCGTTCTCTCCGCAGGACGGGCGGCTGTTCCGGGGTGGCTCTGCCGGGGTAGTCTGTTTTTCTGGTATTCATACAGGGCCTGATGAGGGTGCCCCGGCGCAGGCGGTGGCACCTTTCCTTGCATTTTGGAGGTTTCCCGTGACCGACGACAGCGTTCAGGGCGCGAAGTCCGCTCTCTCAAAGATTCGCAACATCGGTATTACCGCTCACATTGATGCCGGTAAGACGACAACAACAGAGCGTATGCTCTATTACACCGGTATGTCCCACCGTATCGGTGAAGTGCATGACGGGAACACCACAACCGACTACATGGAGCAGGAGCGTGAGCGCGGCATCACCATCACGTCTGCTGCCGTGACCTGCGAGTGGGACGGCCACCGCATCAACATCATCGACACCCCTGGCCATATCGACTTCAACATCGAGGTGAACCGTTCCCTCCGTGTGCTCGATGGCGCCATCTTCGTGATTGAAGGTGTGGCTGGCGTGCAGCCGCAGTCCGAGACCAACTGGCGTCTGGCTGACCGCTACAACGTGCCCCGCATCATCTTCATCAACAAGCTGGACCGTACCGGTGCCGACTTCGACTACGCCTTCAGCACACTGAAGGAGAAGCTGGACATCGTGGCCATTCCGCTTCAGCTGCCGATCGGCTCTGAAGAGAACATGGTCGGTGTGGTGGACCTGGTGGAAATGCGTGCCATCGTCTGGGAAGGCGGTGAGCTGGGCGCCAAGTTCCACTATGAAGAGATTCCGGCCGACATGAAGGAGCGTGCCGAGGAAGCCCGCCAGAACCTGCTCGATACCGCCCTGAGCGTCGATACCGCCGCCATGGAAGAGTATTTCGAGAAGGGTGAGGTGGATGTCGCAACCCTGAAACGCTGCATCAAGAAGGGCACCATCGCTGGTGAGTTCCGTCCTGTGCTGTGCGGTACGGCCTTCAAGAACAAGGGTGTGCAGCCGCTTCTGGATGCCGTGGTTGATTATCTGCCAGCACCGGACGAAGTCGAGGGCATCCGTATTGCTCCGCCGGAAGACAAGGAAGTTGACGAGAGCTTCCTGCCGATCATCCCGGTGGACCCGGAAGGTAAATTTGCTGGTCTGGCCTTCAAGATCATCTCCGACAAGTACGGTACACTGACCTTCGTCCGTGTCTATCGTGGCGTGCTGAACACGGGTGACACCGTATTGAATACCACCAAGGGCACGAAGGAACGTGTTGGCCGCATGTTCCAGATGCACGCTGACAAGCGTCAGGAAGTGAAGTCTGTCGGCGCTGGTGACATTGCTGCCTTCGTTGGTCTGAAAGACACCGTGACCGGTGACACACTGGCTGATGCAGCTGACCCGGTTGTTCTGGAGCGCATGCAGTTCCCGGTTCCGGTGATCGACATTTCTGTCGAGCCGAAGACCAAGGATGCTGTCGAGAAGATGACGCTGGCTCTCCAGAAGCTGACAGCCGAAGATCCGTCCCTGCATCTGCGGACAGACCAGGAAACGGGTCAGACCATTCTTTCCGGTATGGGTGAGCTGCATCTGGACATCATCGTGGACCGTCTGCGCCGTGAATATGGCGTTGATGCCAACATCGGTGCCCCGCAGGTTGCTTATCGTGAGACGATTACCCAGTCTCACACCGAGACCTACACCCACAAGAAGCAGTCCGGTGGTTCCGGTCAGTTCGCTGAGGTGAAGATCACCTTCGAGCCGCTGACGGAGAAGGGTGCCGAGGAGATTCTGTTCGAGAACAAGATCGTCGGTGGTGCCGTGCCGAAGGAATATATCCCGGCTGTCGAAAAGGGCGTGCGCATGCAGTCCACGACGGGTGTGCTGGCTGGCTTCGATACGGTGGGCTTCAAGTTCACTCTGGAAGACGGTAAGTACCACGACGTTGACTCTTCGGCTCTGGCCTTCGAAATCGCTGCCAAGGCCTGCTTCCGTGAAGGTATGAAGAAGGCCGGTCCGGTCATTCTGGAGCCGATCATGGATGTGGAGATCACCACGCCGAACGATCACGTCGGTGACGTGGTGGGTGACCTCAACCGTCGTCGTGGTATCATCCAGAACCAGGAGACCTCGGGTTCCACGGTTCTGATCCGCTCCCAGGTGCCGCTGAAGGAAATGTTCGGGTACATTTCCCATCTGCGTTCTGCCACGAAGGGCCGTGCGTCCTTCACCATGCAGTTCCACCACTACGAGCCGGTGCCTCGTAACGTGCAGGATGAGATCATCGCAGAGCGTAGCTGATACGTTCCCTGCTGACTGTTCTGTGAGGGAGGCCCTCCGCCAGCGTGCTGGCGGGGGGTTTTCTTTTTGCGTCTGCTTGACAGGTATTATGGGATCGTGTTTTTGAGAGGGAACGGTGATGGATTGCCACCGGGTTCCTTGTGGGCCGAACCGCCACCCGGTTGCCGGGGAAGGCTGATGATTCCTGCCAACAGAATCCCTCGCAGTGATCGGTGAGGGTGCGTTAGGGGGAATTTGTCATGTTGTTTTTCCAGAAAGGCGTTTCTTTTTTGTCCCGTCTGTTTCAGTGGTTCTGTGTACTGGTACCGCTGGCAGTTGTGGTGGGCAGTTTTTGCGCTCTTTTCCTCTGGATGCTGGAATGGGTGACGCAATACCGGTTTGACCATCCTGACATTCTCTATGGATTGCCTGTCGCCGGTGTGGCCGTGGCCCTGTCCTATTACTGGTGGGGCGGTCGTGCAGGAGGCGGTAATAATCTCATCCTTGATGAAATCCACAAACCTTCGGAAGGGGTACCGCTGCGCATGGCCCCGCTTGTGTTCATCGGGACAGTGGTCAGTCACCTTTTTGGGGCATCCGTGGGGCGTGAAGGCACTGCCGTGCAGATGGGTGGAAGTCTGGCCAGCAGTTTTGCCCGACTGTTCCGGCTGGACAGCCGCAACACGAGCATTCTGCTGACAGCTGGTGTAGCCTCCGGCCTTGGCGCCGTGTATGGCACGCCCATCACGGGGGCGATCTTTGGTCTGGAGGTCCTGACCCTTGGTACGTTGGATTATTCTGCTCTGCTGCCTGTGGCTGTCACGTCCATCATTGCGGACTGGACATGCCATCAATGGGGGATACATCATGCGGTCTATCCCGTTACATTCAGGGGATTGGCAGCTCCAGGGCAGACGCCTTTCCATGTTGATGCCCTGCTGTGGGTAAAGGTTGCTGTGGCGGCTGTGGCTTTCGGGTTTGCCAGCCGTGCCTTTGCAGAGGGTGTGTACAGGCTTGGTCCGGTCATCAAGAAAATCTGTCCGACACCCTGGTTGCAGCCAGCCATTGGCGGTGTCGTGACCATTCTGCTGGTCTGGCTGCTGGGAACACGGGATTATCTGGGCCTTGGTGTCGTGGCACCGGAGGCGGGCGGAGCGTCCATCGTCAACTTTTTCAGCACGACCCATTATGAGTGGAGCTGGCTGCTGAAGCTGGTTTTCACAGTCCTGGCTCTTGCCACAGGCTACAAGGGAGGAGAGGTTACGCCTCTGTTCTTTGTAGGAGCTGGACTGGGAAATGCCCTTGCACCGGTGCTCGGTGTGCCTGGTGATCTTCTGGCCGGTGTGGGGATGGTGGCCGTGTTCGGTGGAGCCGTCAATACGCCTCTGGCCTGTACGGTCATGGGGGTGGAGCTGTTTGGTGGGACGAACATTGTCTATTACGCCACGGGCTGTTTCATCGCCTATCTCTGCTCAGGGCATACGGGGATTTACCTGTCCCAGAAAGTGGGGGTGCCCAAAATATGGCGACCTGATTTTGTCCCTGGTATAGCGCTGCGCCGTACGAGGGAAGGTATCTGGACAGAAGACTGAACGTCTCCAGAATGGATGGAGAGGAACGTGGGAAGAGTGTGGATCGTCTCCGTTTTGCAAGTCTGTGAGGATAGAAAAAGGGCCTCTTTCCACTGGGAAGGAGGCCCTTTTTCATGGTCGTGTTTCGCCTGATGGAGGAATGTCAGCCGAAGCAGTGATTGGCGTGCATGATGGCCACGCCGACCTCCCGGAGCAGGTCGAAGGCGTTTTGCAGTGGCTGGAATATCTCCCGATGCTCACGGGCAAAGCCCTGTGCCACAGCAGCGCCACCCGGTTCACCGAAATCGAGATCGGCAATGCTGGGGGCCGTG
This sequence comes from Parasaccharibacter sp. TMW 2.1888, assembly GCF_023167265.1. Classification (NCBI taxonomy): domain Bacteria; kingdom Pseudomonadati; phylum Pseudomonadota; class Alphaproteobacteria; order Acetobacterales; family Acetobacteraceae; genus Parasaccharibacter; species Parasaccharibacter sp. TMW 2.1888. The sequence continues at coordinate 180,009 of NZ_CP030979.1, read as the reverse complement.
ATGGGGAAGAGGTCATCCAGCAGGCGGAGAGCCCGTGGCACATCAAGACACAGGATGAGTGTCGTGATGGCTTCCCGTGTCAGAGTACCACGGGGACCGAAATAGGGGATGTGTGTTCCCAGGGTCCAGATGCGGTCCATCAGAGCAAAGCGGATGACGTGCAGGAGCTTTTCATCCACATCCATGCGAGGGGCTTCAGGCCATGCAGAGCGCAGGGCGATATCTTCCCTCTGGATGCGCCGGAACAGGGCCGGGACGCTCTTCCAGAATTCCAGCTCCTCAAGGTCACGGGCAATGTTGAGGAAATGGACCCGATCATCAGCATTGTCGCAGTCCGCAGCCCGGTTCAGCCATGTGCCGGGGTCCAGCTGATGGATGGTGGCCCGGAGGACATCAAGGTCTGAATGGTTCAGAGCCTGGGAGGCAAAATCCATAAGCTGGCGGAAGCGGGGCGAGCTGTGACGCAACCGTTCAAACTGCTCTGTATGGCGGCGGGCAGCACTGCCGAGACCATGCAGGACATTGGCCCACCAGCCCAGCTGCTGGAGAATGGCATTGTTGGGGATGGCCCGGATCTGGCTTGGATGGGTTATGCGTGTTACCCGTGCTGTATCGGACTGACGTGCAGAGGGGCGGGAGCCGGTCTTGTCCACCAGCGCAGGGCCGAAGGCGCTGAGGAGGGCGGTATAGCCCGGGTCGTTCACCAGGTCACCCATCTTCAGGGCGATGGTGGAGAAGAAGTCCATGGCGAAATCGGGTTTGCTGAAAAGTGGATCATTCAGCTTGTCAGCCGCAATGGGCTCGCCCTGGGCTGCCACGAATTCAGCCAGCGTTGCAATGGTGGAGGCCGCCAGCCTGTCCGTACCGAAGGCGAGGTAGCCGTCCCCTCCCTGAAACGCAGCTTCAACCCGGCTTGCAATGCCCGCCTTGTGCAGCGCCTGCCTTGTGTTGGCCGGAGAGAAATATTCCAGACGCTCTTTCAGGCTGAAAGGATGGGCACCGCGGCCAATGCTTTCACCATGGGTATCGAACATGGTCAGGGCGATGTCTTCCAGCCCATGTTCTTTCATCAGCTCCAGTGTCCGCAGGCGCAGGCGTTCCACCATGGGGCCGGCCGCCAGCTGGCCGACATAACGTCCGGAATCCGAATAACCGAACTGGAGGGACAGGCGCCCATTGGCCCGGAGATAGGCCCGCCAGTGTGGTGAGCGGAAGGCTTCCTCCAGAATCTCGGCACCGTTCTCCAGAGCCGTTTCCGTTTCGAAGAGTGGGGAAATCTCGATCTGGTCATCACGGATGCCAAAGAGCCGGGACAGCCACAGCGTGGCCAGCAGGGTGTAGCCGCTTTCCGTCTCGGCAATCAGGAAGCGGATGGGGGAGCCGGAATCCACATGTTTGAGGATCTGCGCCATCGTCATCATCAGGCGTGAGGCGGCACTGGGCTCTACCAGCAGGGCCCCGAAATCGATGGCCAGCGGCTTGAGGTCATCCATGGCGGCATCAATATGGGAGAGAAGCGCCCGACGATGGAAAGGCAGGGTCGGATCATCTGTCAGGCCCAGCCTTGTACGGGCCACGTTGTAAATCTGGGCTGCATTGAGGCGGGTATGGATGTGGGACAGTCCAAGCCCGTGATTGAGGAACCCCGTACGCATGACATCCAGTCGATGGGCTTTTTCACCATCCAGCCGGGCTGCCTCCTCACGGAAGAGAGGGCGTAGCTCATCAGCATTGAGCAGGGCCGTTTCCCGCAGGTCGATGAGGACATGGGCGAAGCGGGCGATGTCTTCCGGTTTCATGGTCTGGCCGGGGACAGAGCGGGGGCAGATGTCACGCTGCTTTTGCGTGGCGGCAAGGGCTTCGGCCACACGCCGGCTCAGCACACCTTCTTTCAGCCCGATCTGTTCCAGTCCTTCAAGCAGACGTTCCAGCTGGGCAATCTTGAGGCCAAGACGGATGCGGATGGTGTCCCACCAGCCAATGTCATTGCGGCCATCCGTATCAAACCCGACCCAGCTGGCCAGCCGGACAGGGGCAGGGGTCATCTCGTTGGCTTCAGGCCAGCGGCGACGGGCTGCCTGGAGGATCTCCATGGTAAGGCTGTCCAGCGCATCCCGCCCACGGGTGATGGCAGCCAAGGCAAGAGACTGTTCTTCATCCAGTGTTGGAGGCGCACTGCGGCGATGCGTCGGCAGGGTGGGAACAGGGCAGGACGGATCCTCCGCCCGACGGGCCAGAAGTTCGTACACATCATTGGCCAGAGCGAAGGTGGGATGAGCGGTGAAGACAGCAGCAAAACCGGTGACGGAGAGGTCATCCGGTGTCCGTGCCTGTGCGACAAGCTGCTCGGCGACCTTGCGCAGCCGGGGCTCCGGCGGGCATTCGGCTCCGTCATGCTCCAGCCCCACATACCGGCGCAGGGCGTCGGCCCGGGTCATGAAGTTGCGGTCCCGTAACAGACGTACGGTCTGACCGATTGCTTCCAGACCATTTTCCGTACCTGCCTTTTTCGCAAGGGAAATGATCAGGTTGGAAAAATCATGCGGAGAGTATGTCAGCGCAGTGGTGCAGGATTCAATCAGTTCAGCAGGCGATGCGTCAGTCTGGGAGGCGCAATCTGGCATGGGGAACAGTCTCGCTTGTCTTGGTCTCATATGGGCCGGGAACGGTGTGGCTCCATCGCCGGCGTGATCGTTCCTGTATAGGCTCAATTGTGATAAAGCGCCAAGTCTTGTTAATAAGAAGTGCTTTCTGTTCGGCCTGCCTGAAGTTGGCAGGAGGGCGGCAACCAACGGTCATGCAGGAGGGCAGTCCATCGTCATGTTTCTTCCGGTGAGGAAAAACGGGGCCTCTCTCTGGGCAGGCCTGTTGCTGGTGGGGACGTCCGTGCTGGCTGTCATCAGCCGTCTGAGCGTCTGGCAGAAGCTGTTTGGCCCCTCACTCTGGCTGGAAATGCTGCGGGCTGGCAGCCAGGCGGGTGTCGTGGGGGGCTTGCAGACTGGTTTGCCGTTACGGCCCTGTTCCGGCATCCTCTTGGGCTTCCCATACCGCATACGGCCATCCTGCCACAGAGAAAGGCCCAGCTGGGGGATGCGCTGGGCCGTTTCATGGCTGAGCATTTCCTGACAGAAGAAGAAATGCTGCGCCTGCTGGAAGGTGCCGATCTGCCAGCGGCCTTGGCCCGTCTTCTTCAGAAAAAGGAGACGGAAGAGGTTCTGCTGCGTCACCTTCGTGGTCTGGCCCCGGCGGTGCTGGAGCGCATCGGAGATGGACGGGGAGGCTCTTTTCTGGTCACCCTCTTTCCGACCCTAATGAAAAGGGATGACGTTACGGCACTTGTCATCCGTGCCCTGAGAGCCATGGTGGATGAGGATATCCATCAGGAAGTCTTTTCTTTCTTTCTGGCGCAGTTCAAGGAGTTGGTCAGCACGAAGGAGGATGACCTGCACCGGTTTGTGGAGAGGCGGGTGCGTGAGCAGGGGGGGCGGCTGGTTGGCTGGGCCATCGGGGCCTCGGTGGCCACGCAGGTGCTGACAGCCCTGAAGGCGGAGCTGGGCCGGGTGGACCCCATGGATTCCGATATCCGGCATGGGTTTACACGCTGGGTAAAACGGAAAATCCAGGATCTGGACGATGACCCGGAGAGCGCCCGTCAGCTCATGGGCAGCATCACGTCTTTTTTCGCACACGAGAGTGTGAAGGAATGGGGTGGCGGTTTGTGGCGGCGGCTCTGCCTGATGGTGGAGGAAGATAGTCGGCGGGATGATGGGTTGAGTACGCAGGCACTGCGGACTGCCTACCAGCAGCTGACGGGGACGCTCCTGCAAAGGACAGACCTGGCCAGCCAGCTGGACAGGGCGGTCCGGCAGGCTATCGTGAAATCCCTGCCGCAGATGCGGAAGAATGTAGCGGGGATGATTGCCCGTGTTATCGGACGCTGGGATGCCAAGAGCCTGTCAGTCCGGCTGGAGGCTGGTATCGGGAAAGATCTGGCCTATATTCGTGTCAATGGCACTGTCGTCGGCTTTGTGATAGGTGCCGTGCTGGAGGGGCTGCTTGTCTGTCTTGTTCCGTGATTGGGTATTTTTTAACAAAATATGAAAAACGCTTTATCCTGGCGGCACATAAGGCTTGACCATCGGGAAAATATGGGTCACTCCCTTGAATGGGTACCTGTTGGGTCTTAAATAGAGAATCATTGATATAGGATGTAGGTTTTTCATTGTGCTGAGACTGTCCAAACTGGCTGATTATGCGACCGTTGTTCTCGTGCGTCTTGGTGTGCGTGGTGATCTGGCCACGGCAGCGTCTTTGGCGCAGGAGACGGGGGTGCCAGAGCCAACAGTTGCCAAACTGTTGAAAGGGCTGGCAGCAGGTGGGCTGGTTGTCTCTTTCCGTGGTGCCCGGGGCGGCTATCGCTTGGCCGAGGAGCTGGCCGACATCTCCGTGGCCCGGGTCATCAGCGTGGTGGATGGTCCCATCTGCGTGACAGCCTGCTGTGATGGCAAGGAATGTGCACATGGTGAGACCTGCGGTCTGTCAGGGCAGTGGGATATGGTCAATGCAGCGGTCCGGCAGGCCCTGGAGACCATCACTCTGGCCGATATGGCCAACCCCGATCTGAAATTCGATCCGTCCTCTGCCACATCGGTGGAAGCGACAATGCATAGGCCTGAGGAACAGGGAGAATGTCATGCCGGCTGTGTCAGAAACCCGTGAAGCGGTCGAGAAACTGGCAAAGTCCAATTACGAATGGGGCTTTGAGACCAATGTGGAGATGGACCTCGCCCCGAAGGGGCTGAATGAGGACATCGTCCGGCTGATTTCTGCCCGCAAGAAAGAGCCGCAGTGGATGCTGGACTGGCGGCTGAAGGCCTTCCGTGCCTGGCAGGACATGAGCGAACCGGACTGGGCGAAGATCAAGCATCCGCCGATCGACTATCAGGACGCCCATTACTTCGCCCAGCCGAAGAAGAAATCAGGCCCGAAGAGCCTTGATGAGGTCGATCCCGAACTGCTCAGGACATATGAGAAGCTCGGCATCCCCCTGCATGAGCAGGAAATGCTGGCCGGCGTGGAAGGGGCAGGGCAGAAGACACCCGTTGCTGTTGATGCGGTGTTTGACAGCGTGTCCGTGGCCACGACCTTCCGCAAGACCCTGGCCGAGGCCGGGGTGATTTTCTGCCCGATTTCCGAAGCCATCATCGAGCATCCCGAGCTGGTGAAGAAATACCTGGGCACGGTCGTGCCAGTGGCGGACAATTTCTTCTCGGCCCTGAACTCGGCCGTCTTTACCGATGGTTCCTTCGTGTACGTGCCCAAGGGGGTGCGTTGCCCGATGGAGCTGTCCACCTATTTCCGCATCAATGCCCGCAATACGGGGCAGTTTGAGCGGACGCTGATCATTGCCGAGGACCAGGCCACTGTTTCCTATCTGGAAGGCTGCACGGCCCCGCAGCGTGATGAGAACCAGCTTCACGCTGCCGTGGTCGAGCTGGTGGCGATGGAAGATGCCTTCATCAAATATTCCACGGTGCAGAACTGGTACCCGGGGGATGAGAACGGCAAGGGCGGCATCTACAACTTCGTGACCAAGCGGGGCATCTGCAAAGGTGATCGTGCCCGCATCTCATGGACACAGGTCGAAACCGGTTCTGCCATCACGTGGAAGTATCCGTCCTGCATTCTGGCGGGGAAGGGTTCTGTTGGTGAGTTCTATTCCGTTGCGGTGACGAACGGACATCAGCAGGCCGATACGGGTACGAAGATGATCCATCTCGCCCCGGATACACGGTCCACCATCGTGGCGAAGACCATATCCGCCGGACAGTCGGACAGCACCTATCGTGGGCTTGTCCGGATGCAGCCCAAGGCTCGCAACGGTCGGAACTTCACGCAGTGTGACAGCCTGCTGATCGGTGACCAGTGCGGTGCCCATACAGTGCCTTACATCGAGAGCCGCAACATGAGTGCGCGCATCGAGCATGAGGCGACGACATCCAAGATTTCCGAGGACCAGCTCTTCTACTGCCGGTCCCGTGGTTTTTCAGAAGAAGAAGCCGTTGGCCTGATCGTGAACGGTTTCTGCCGGGAAGTCCTCAAGGAACTTCCGATGGAATTTGCTGTGGAAGCACAGAAGCTGCTTCAGATCAGCCTGGAAGGGAGCGTTGGTTGAGCTATGAGTGATTTTCTGAAGATTGAGGGGCTGAAGGCCCAGATCGATGCTGACGGCACCCCCAAGGAAATTCTGAAGGGTCTGGACCTCACGATCCCCAAGGGAGAGGTTCACGCCATCATGGGGCCGAACGGTTCTGGCAAGTCCACGCTCTCCTATGTTCTGGCGGGGCGTGAGGATTACGAGGTGACAGGTGGTTCCGCCCATTTCAAGGGGCAGGACCTGCTGGAGCTGGAGCCGGAAGAACGCGCGGCACTGGGTGTGTTTCTGGCCTTCCAGTCCCCGGTGGAACTGCCCGGTGTCAACAACGCCAACTTCCTGCGGACGGCAGTAAACGCCGTGCGCAAGGCCCGTGGTGAGGAGGAGCTGGATGCCGTGTCCTTCCTCAAGCTGGCACGGGAGGAAACCAGCCGCCTTTCCATGTCCGGCGAGATGCTTAAGCGGGCCGTGAATGTCGGCTTCTCCGGTGGTGAGAAGAAGCGCAACGAGGTGCTCCAGATGCGCCTGCTCAAGCCTTCTCTGGCCATTCTGGACGAGACGGACAGCGGGCTGGACATCGATGCGCTGCGTATCGTGGCGGAGGGTGTGAACTCCCTGCGTGGGCCGGACTTCTCATCACTGGTGATTACCCATCACCAGCGTCTGCTGGAATATATCGTGCCGGACCGTGTGCATGTCATGGCGCACGGACGCATCATCCATAGTGGCGGCCCGGAAGTGGCAACACTGCTGGAAAAACAGGGCTACAAACAGTTTCTTGAGGCGGCAGCGTGAGTGAGAACAGTGCAGCAGCTTGGCAGGCCCTGACGGGGCGTGCCGGAGAGCGTGCAGCCCTGCTGGGAGCGGAAGGGCTGCCAACACGTCGGGTGGAGGCATGGCATTACACGCCACTCCAGTCCCTGAACGGGATTGCCTGGCAGGAGGCTCCAGCCCTTGAAGCCGCCACCGTGAAGCAGCGTGTGGAAGGCCTGAACCTGCCAGAGCATGATGGCCTGCTGGTCTTCGCCAATGGCCGGTTCTGCAAGGAGCTGTCCCACCTGCCAGACTGCATGGACGTGCAGGAATATGGTGACGGTTCTGCCGTGCAGCCGCTGCTGGCGGGGCGTTTCTCTGCCGGTCTGAATGCGGCCCTCCGTCAGCCGGGGGCACGGCTTCATGTTCCGGCCGGGACGGATGCCGGGCTGATCGTCATGGTCAGCCTGACGGAAGGGGATGGCGTGTCCACCCATCTTCATCACAGTGTCACGCTGGATGAGGGGGCGCAGCTGACCCTGCTGGATGTCCAGCTTGGCACGGGGCAGTATCTGACCAATCCGCAGGTGGATGTCCATTGTGCGGACAAGGCGCATCTCAGCCACATCACGCAGCAGGCTGAAAGCCATGAGGCTGCCCGTCTGGCCATTGTTGGTGCCCATGTGGGTGAGCGTGGCAATTATGACAGCTTCACGCTCAATCAGGGGGGCGTGCTGGCCCGTCAGGAAGTCGTCACCCAGCTGTCTGGCCCGTTCAGCAACACGAACGTCAATGCGATCCAGCTTGTCGATGGTGCCCGGCTGAATGACCTGTCTTCCATGATCCATCATGCGTCACCGGACTGCACGTCCCGCCAGACGGTGCGGAGCGTGCTGTCGGAAAACGGACAGGGTGTCTTCCAGGGGAAGATTCTGGTGGACCAGATCGCCCAGAAGACGGATGGCTACCAGATGAACCAGGCCCTGCTCCTGTCCGAAAAGGCACAGATGAACAGCAAGCCGGAGCTTGAGATTTACGCTGATGACGTCAAGTGCAGCCACGGTGCGACCGTCGGTGCGCTGGATGAAGACCAGCTTTTCTATCTCCGCTCTCGTGGGGTCCAGGAGGAGCAGGCCCGTGACATGCTGGTGCAGGCCTTCCTTCTGGAAACGGTGGAACTGGTGGAGCATGAAAGCCTGCGGGACTATCTGCTGAAAGCGTTGCCCGGCCATGTCTGATAACGTGCGTGCCCGCTTCCCCATTCTGTCCGAAACGGCTCATGGCCGTCCGCTGGTCTTTCTGGACAGCGCAGCCTCTGCCCAGAAGCCGGACTGTGTCATCGAGGCGATGAGCGAAGCGGCACGGCACTGTTACGCCAATATCCATCGTGGTCTGTATGACATGAGCGAGCGGACCACGCAGGCTTATGAAGCCGTGCGTGATGATGTGGCCCGGTTCCTCAATGCGGCGGACCGGCAGGAGATCGTTTTCACCAAGAACAGCACGGAGGGCCTCAATCTGCTGGCCCATTCGCTGGGCAGCCAGCTTAGGCCCGGTCAGGCCGTGCTGATCTCCGCTCTGGAGCACCATGCCAACATCGTGCCGTGGCTCATGCTGCGGGACAGGCTGGGCATCGAGCTGCGTGTGGCCCCCATCAATGCGGATGGGGACATCGATCTTGCCGCTTATGAAGAGCTGCTGGGTGATGGCCGTGTTGCGCTGGTTTCCGTCACGCACATGTCCAACGTGCTGGGGACCATCACGCCCGTGAAAAAGTTGGCGGAGCTGGCCCACAGGCACGGGGCGAAAGTCATCGTGGATGGCTCCCAGTCCATCGTCCACCGCAGGGTGAACGTGCAGGCTCTGGGGGCGGATTTCTTCGTCTTTACCGGCCACAAGCTTTATGGGCCTACGGGTGTCGGCATCCTCTGGGGCAGGCTGCCCCTGCTGGAGGAGATGCCGCCTTTTCTGGGTGGAGGGGACATGATCCGCTCCGTCTCGTTCGAGAAGGCAAGCTGGGCCGATGCGCCGCACAAATTCGAGGCTGGCACGCCCGCCATTCTGGAAGTGCTGGGTCTGGGAGCCGCCATCCGTTTCGTGGAGGAGCTGGGGGCAGACGTGATTGAAGCACATGAGCGTGATCTGGTCTCTTATGCCCAGAAGGTGCTTGAAAAGACGGATGGTGTGAGCATCATGGGAAACCCGGTGGAGCGGGGCGGTGTCTTCTCACTTCAGGTGGAGGGGGCACACCCGCATGATCTTGCCGTGCTGCTGGATCAGCAGGGCATTGCCATCCGGGCCGGGCAGCATTGTGCTGAACCGCTGATGCAGGAGCTGGGCGTGCAGGCAACGGCCAGAGCCAGTTTTGCCATTTATACGACACGTGACGAGATAGACGCTCTGGCCCACGGCATTGAGCGTGCGCGTGCCTTACTTGCGTGAGGATGTCATGACAGAAACAGACGAGCTGAAGAGCAGAGATGAGGCGGTTTCTTCCGCTGTGGAAGAGAACGTTCCCGCCGGGCCGTCTGTTCCGACACGGGAGCAGGCCTATGCGGGGCAGGAGGAGCTTGTTCCTCCCCCCGTGGATGCGCCGCCACAGCAGGATGAGGTCATCGCCGCCATCGAGACCGTCTTTGACCCGGAGATTCCGGTCAACGTCTACGAGCTGGGGCTGATCTACGCCATCGACCTGCATGATGACGGGCGTGTGGATATTGAGATGTCCCTCACGGCCCCGAACTGCCCGAGTGCGCAGGAGCTGCCCCAGATGGTGCGCTATGCCGTGCTGTCCGTTCCGACCGTGCGGGAGGTGACCGTCAAGGTGGTCTGGGATCCGCCGTGGGACATGAGCCGGATGAGCGACAATGCCCGTCTTGCCCTGAACATGTTCTGATCCTGAATGAACACGCTGGAAACTGAAGATCGGGAGGGTACCCTCATGACAGATACTGCCCCCAAACGCAGCCTGCCACCCCTGATGACCATGACAGACCGGGCCGCCGCCCGCCTGAAGACCCTGTATGAGGGAGCCGAGAAGGGAAAGTTCCTGCGCATCAGCGTGGGCAAGCGTGGCTGTTCCGGCATGTCTTACGAGATGAATTTCGTGCCGGAAGTCCAGAAAGGGGATGAGCGGATCGAGGATCACGGGCTGACCCTGCTGGTGGACAGCAAGGCGACGCTCTTCCTGATCGGCACGGTCATGGATTATGAGGTGAAGGAGCTGGAATCAGGCTTCACCTTCACCAACCCCAATGAGAAGGGCCGCTGTGGCTGCGGGGAGAGTTTCCACGTCTGATGGTGGAAGCAGGCGCAACGTGATGAAGCGGGAGGGAGGTTATCCCTTCCGCTTTTTTTCGGCTTTGCGGATGCGTTTCGGATCTCTGGAAAGAACCAGCACGGTCTCGACATCCGTGGACCAGAGAAACTGGTCGATCACGGTCCATGACAGCACGGCAAAACCGGCCTGCTTCAGGGCGGGGAGTTCTTTTTCCAGCGCAGCTGGATTGCAGCTGACATAGACCACATCCTGCACTTTGGAGCGCAGAAGGGAGGCCAGCTGCTTGCCTGAGCCAGCATAGGGCGGGTCCAGCACGACAACACGGGCCTGATTCAGTTCAGGCGGCAGGAGGGGCTGGCGATTCAGGTCCCGCTCGGAGCCTTCTGCACGGCTGCCGTGGGTAGCGGCACGGAGGGAGGCGATGGCCGCCCTGTCGCCCTCATAGGCCTGCACGAAACCGTGCTGGGCCAGCGGGAAGGTCAGGGTTCCGCATCCAGCATACAGCTCGATGATCCGGTCCTTCCGGTTCAGCGGCGGCAGACCGGCAAGAACGGCTTCACGGATGGCCTGCTCACCTTCCTGACTGGCCTGAAGAAAACTGGCTGGTGGGGGTGAGACCCTGACACCGCCAAAATGATGGAAGACCGGCCCCGTCTGTGCAGCCGTTTCCATCATCCTGCCGGGAGCCGGACGCCATGTGATGCGTGGAATCCCATGGTCCCGTGCAAAAGCGGCCAGTTTTTCCCTGTCAGAACCGCTCAGGGGAGCGGGTGTCTCCAGCGTCAGGTCCGGGCCGCTGTCCAGAAGGTTGATGGCCAGATTGCCACGCCCTGTCAGGGCACCAAGGGAGGAGAGGCACTCACGGAGTGGAGGAAGCAGCTTCAGCAGTTCCGGGCGGATGAGGGGACATTCCGTCATGTCCACCGGGTCACCACCCCGTTGATGCAGCCCGAGAATGATGCCCCCCGGTACCCTTTGCAGGGCTACGTCCAGCCGCTGGCGGCTGTGAGGGGGCGTCTGGTACAGGGCAGGTTCTGGCAGGTCCGTAAAGCCGCTTCTGTTCAGGGCACGCTGGACCTGATCCTTTTTCCACTCCAGCAGGGCGGTCTGGTCCATGTGCTGGAGGGCACAGCCGCCGCAGAGGTCGGACAGGGAGCAGGGCGCTTCTACCCGATGGGGGGATGTGCTTTCCCGCTCCAGAAGTTCCGCTTCGCCGTCATGGAATCGCAGATGCAGTTGCTCGCCCGGCAGGGTTCCGGGAATGTACCAGGCCCGCCCCTCATGACGCACCATCCCGTCTCCCGAACGGCCGAGCTGTTCGACAGTGGCGTGAATCTGCGTGGACGTTTCCATCATGAGTCGGACGGATCACGTGGTTCCGGCAGGAAGCTGACCTTCATGAAAGCAGGTACATTCTCGCCAAAGCCATCCTGCATCCCGTTCTTTTCCGGTACGGGCGGCAGCAGTTCGGCTCGGCCGGACCGCTTGTGGTCATGCTTGCGGGCTTCCGGCAGAGGATCACGCTCCGGCTGCTTCTTGCGGGCCGGACGGTCTTCCTGCTTCGGTTCGGCAGTTTTCCTGTTTCTGCCACCCCGCTGCTGACCCTTGCTCTCATCCTTGGCGGAGGCAGGGGAGGCATCCTCCTCTCCACGCCATTCAAGATGGCGGAAGCCTTTTACAGTCAGCGGCTCGATCGTCTTGCCCGTCAGGCTCTCGACGGCCTCGAGCAGCTTCTGCTCATCAGGTGTGGCCAGACTGTAGGCCTTGCCTTCCTTGCCGGCACGGCCCGTGCGGCCAATACGGTGGACGTAATCTTCCGCATTGAAAGGCAGGTCATAGTTGAAGACATGGGACAGCCCGCCAATGTCAATGCCACGGGCCGCCACGTCGGAGCAGACGAGAATCTGGAGATCACCTGTGCGGAAGCGCTCGAGGGTTTCGAAACGCAGGTCCTGCGTCAGGTCGCCATGCAGGTGGCCGACAGAGAATTTCTGCCGTGTCAGATGGCGTTCCAGTGTGTCCACGTCACGCTTGCGGTTGCAGAAGATGATGGCGTTCTGCACGTCATCCTGCCGCAGCAGGGCGCAGAGGGCACGGCTCTTGTCCTTCTTCTCCACGACCAGCAGGCCCTCGGTAATGGTGCTGGCAACGGAGGACTGGCGGGCGACGGTGATTTCCTTGGGACTGTTCAGGAAATTGTCGGCCAGACGGCGGATCTCCGGAGCCATGGTGGCGGAGAAGAAAAGGGTCTGGCGCCGTCTGGGCAGCAGGCTCACGATGCGCTCAATATCGGGAATGAAGCCCATGTCCAGCATACGGTCGGCCTCATCAATGACGAGAAGGTCAGTCTGCGTCATCAGCAGTCCGCCCCGTTCGAACATGTCGAGCAGCCGCCCCGGGGTGGCGATGAGGACGTCCACGCCACGGTTGAGCAGTTCCTTCTGCTCGTTCATCTTGCCGCCACCGATCAGCAGAGCGTGGGTGAGGCGCAGATGCGCCCCGTACTGCTTGAAGTTCTCGGCAACCTGGAGGGCAAGCTCACGGGTGGGTTCCAGAATGAGCGAACGGGGCATCCTGGCCCGGGCTCGGGATTTGGAGAGCTTCTCCAGCATCGGCAGGGTGAAGGAGGCCGTCTTGCCGGTGCCAGTCTGCGCCACGCCAAGGACGTCACGCCCGGTCAGAATCTCTGGCACGGCCTGTGCCTGGATGGGCGTGGGATGAGTATAGCCCATTTCCTCCACGGCCCGGAGGATCGGTTCGGAAAGACCAAGATCGCTGAAGAGGATACGGCTTTCCGAGCCGGTCTCGGTGGGTGTTCCCTCAGCTGGTTTTTCTGCCTGCGGCTCAGCCGTTTCTGCTTCAGCCTTCTTCGCTCTTTTCCGGCGAGGCTTGGCTGGTGTGGCGGATGCCTTGTCTTCCGTTCCGGCTGGTGCGGCGCTGCCTGCCGTGGTTTCGACCGTTTCTTCAGCAGCTTTCCGACGGGTGGAAGGGCGGCGTGTTGGAGGGGTAGCCGACTCTTCGTGGTCGTCCACGGTTTCCGTGGCCGGTGTGGCTTCGGCCGTCTTTTTGCGGCGTGTGCGAGGCGTTGCCGGTTTTTTTTCCGGGACGTCGGCTTTGGCAGTTTCTGTTTCGGCTGTTTTTCTGGTGCGGGTAGTCGCCCTGCGTTTGCGTGCGGGGGGAGCTTCCTCACTCCCGGCAGCTGCTGTGGGGTCTGCCGGGGCAGATGCTTCCTCAGCAGTGGCAGCCTTGCGGCGGGTGCCCTTTACTGTTTTCTTTGCCGGAGTGGAGGCGCTGCTTTCTGTCGCCTCATCTGGGGAGGGAGCATCTTTTGGCGTGGGTTTCACGCTGCGGCGGCGCGTCGTGCGCTTGGGTTTCTCGGCAGGCTCCGCAGCTTCAGCAGCCGGGGCTGTCTCATCAGCAGCCGTGGCGGCTGGAGTCGTGGCTTTCTTCCTGGTACCGGCTGTCGTGCTGCGGCGTCGCGTGGTTGGTTTGCGGGCGGCAGTGGTGGTGTCATCCTGCACAGTATCGTCCGCTGGCTGTTCCGTCCCGGTTTCTGTCCCGGTGCGGGGTGTCTTCGTGCGGGGAGTGGACGTTTTCCGCACGCGGCTGGTGCTGCTGCGGGTCTTGGACGGACCAGAGGATGGTTTACTGCTCAAATGACTCTCGGAATGTTTCTGTTACAGGGCAGGCTGCCCGGCAGCCTGTCGGGCAGATGAAAGGCAACCGGAGAGGAAGGGTATCAGCCTCTCCGGTTCGTTAATATCCGTTATCGTCAAATGCCGTTTTTGGCAAGGTAATAGGCGGTCGCTCACGGTGAAGAGAGCTGGATGTCAGGCGCCGCCACCAAGAGCACCGGCGATGATGGCGATGATGCCTGCCAGCGCCATGAGGGCTGCCCGCCGATGCAGGGAGCTGAAAAGCTGCGGCTGAGGGCGGATGGCACGCCGTGCTGCCCGCAGTGGGCCGAAAAGCATGCTCAGGAAAATGACGATCATCACCAGCCCGCAGAAGGCCATGAGGTGGAACGGCCAAGGCAGATAGGCGCCTGCATGGATGATGAGGGCGATTCCGCTGAGGACAGCCACAGGGACGACGTGGCAGAGCGCCTTGAGATAACGGCCATAGGTCTGAAGCAGAACCGTGTTGGCCTGCTGTGCTTCCAGCAGGCGGACGCTGCGGCGGGACTGGAGGCAGAAGATGGCGCCACCGACCCAGTAGGTGATGCAGAGGAGATGCAGGGCGAGGATGAGCCCCCAGAGAATGGAACTGGTCATGGTCAATCCGTAACGTGTAACTGAGTGATTGGCCACGTCTTATAGAGGGAAGATTCCATTATGTCCTGTTTTCCGTATCAGGAAGCCCTGTCGCAGGCTCTTCTGGCTCCTGAGGATACACGGCGGATGGATCATGCCATGGCATCGACTCTGCCTGTAATCATGGAGAGAGCTGGCATGATGGCTGCCCGGGCTGTCTGCCAGCATGTCCGGCCCTGCCGGGTTCTGGTGGCCTGTGGGCCAGGGAACAATGGGGGCGATGGCCATGTGCTGGCCCGTCATCTGGCCGAGCGTGGCTGGCCTGTGTCCGTGGCGGTGCTGCATCCGCCTGAGCCTGGCAGTCTGGCTGACAGGATGGCAAAGCGCTGGCATGGGCCGGTAGTGGCTTTCACGCAGGAAGAGGCCCGACGGGCTGATCTGGTGATTGATGCCGTATTCGGTGCTGGCATGAACCGGTCCCTGCCGGAATGTGTCGAAGATTTCTTTGCTGCGGCACGGCAGATCATTGCCATTGACGTTCCATCTGGTCTGGACGGTGCTACAGGGGCGTGTTCGGGGCGTGTGGCAGCCTGCCGGATGACCATTGCCCTGATCCGCAAAAGGCCGGGCCATCTGCTGGAACCGGGGCGGTCGCTCTGTGGTGAGGTTGTCTGCGTCGATCTGGCGGCGCCTGCCGCTGCCATGATCCAGATGGAGAGTGTCCGGCTGTGGGAGAATGCACCGGGTTTATGGCGGCTCCCGGCGCAGAGGCCTGGGGACCACAAATACAGACGGGGCGTGGTAAGCATCTGTGGTGGTGCTGCCATGCACGGTGCCGCCTTGTTTGCGTTCGAGGCAGCCCGGCATGTCGGTGCCGGGCTTGTCCGCCTTACGGTGCCAGCCGAGGCTGCCACGCTGTACCGACTCGCTTCACCGGCTGCTATTGTGGATGCACAGCCCATGGAGCAGGCGCTGGAGGATGAGCGCCGGCACGTCTGGGTCTGTGGCCCCGGCCTGTGTCTGGAGGAGGTGGAGCGGACACTGCCATGCCTTCAGAAGTCTGGTCGAACAATCGTGGCTGATGCCGGTGCGTTGTCATGGGCGGCCGGGCACCCCGAGCGACTGAAGGGGGTTTCCGTCATGACGCCGCACATGGGTGAGTTTTCCCGCCTTTTCGGGCAGGTGGAGGGGAGCCGTCTGGAGGCCGCACGGCGGGCTGCAGCCCGGTTGGGTGTCGTGGTTGTTCTGAAGGGAGCTGATACGGTCATTGCGGCTCCGGATGGCCGTTCGTCCATCAACGTCCACGCCACGCCAGCTCTGGCCATTGCCGGGGCAGGGGATGTGCTGAGTGGGCTTGTCGGGGCCTTTCTTGCCGCAGGGCTGCCCGCCTGGGAGGCTGCTGCTGCGGCTGTCTGGGTTCATGGTGAGGCAGGACGGCGTGCTGCCCGCAGGAAAGCAGGCTGGATCGTACCGGAAGACCTTTTTGGAGAGCTGGGGGCAGCCCGGCATGCGGCTTCCAAGAGGCCTGAAGGGGACAGTGTGTGCGTGAGGGCAGAATAACAGGACCGCCCATGGCAGAAATGACATCTTTGCAAAGAGAAACCCTTGCCGATGCCTGTCTCATGCGCTAAATCCGCAGACTGATGAAGGGTCCGTGCCTGCCTGTCAGGGGGTGCGGATGCTGGAGAACAGGTCGTATGGTTCATGCGGGCGTGGTGAAATTGGTAGACACGCCAGATTTAGGTTCTGGTGGCGCAAGCTGTGGGGGTTCAAGTCCCTCCGCCCGCACCAAGGCAGTCTCCTCCTGAGTACAACAATGTTGATGATCCCCTTGTCATAGAGAAGGAATAGCGGTTTCATGCAGGTTACGCCCACACTCACCGAAGGCCTGAAGCGGTCCTTCACCGTAGTTATTCCCGCTGCTGACCTGCAGGGCCGTTGCGATGCCCGTCTGGCTGAAGTGGCTCGTGATGTGAAGCTTCCCGGCTTCCGCCCGGGCAAGGTTCCGGCCTCCGTCGTCAAGCAGCGCTTTGGTGAATCCGTCCAGGCGGAAGTGACGGAAAAGCTGGTGCAGGAGAGCGTGAAGTCCCTGCTGGAAGAGCGTGACATTCGCCCGGCCATGCAGCCGAAGGTTGAGATCGTTTCTGGTGGAACTGAGGGCAAGCCCTTCGAATTCACGCTGGAGATGGAAATCCTGCCGGAAATCCCGACCCCGGACATGGCAGGCACGAAGCTGACCCGCTACAGTGCCAAGGTTGCTGATGAGGTTGTGGACAAGGCTCTGGCCGAGGTTGCCCAGCGCAACCGCAAGTTCGAGACGGTGGATGAGAGCCGTCCGGCTGGCAAGGGTGATGTGCTGAACGTCAATTTCGTTGGCAAGAAGGATGGCGTGCCGTTTGATGGTGGCACGGCCGAGGATGTCAATGTCGAGATTGGCGGTGCTGGTTTCATCCCCGGTTTTGCCGAGCAGATGGAAGGCATGAAGCCGGGTGAGGAACGCACGATCGCGGTGACCTTCCCGGAGAATTACCAGGCCAAGGAGCTCGCCGGTCAGGAAGCTACATTCGAGATCAAGGCCAATGCGCTGAAGAAGCCGGTCGATCCGACGATTGATGATGAGTTTGCCAAGTCTCTGGGGCTGGAGAGCGTCGAGCAGATGCGCAAGCTGATTGCCGAGCAGGCAGAGGGCGAGTACAAGCAGCTTTCCCGTATGCGCATCAAGCGGGACCTGCTGGACATCCTGTCCAAGAAGGTTGACTTTGAGGCCCCGCAGAGCATGGTGGATGCCGAGTTTGGCCAGATCTGGAGCCGTATCGAGGCTGAGCGCAAGAATGGCAGCCTTGATGAGAAGGATGCTGCCAAGGATGAGGAAACCCTGCGGGCCGACTATCGCAGGATTGCCGAGCGTCGTGTGAAGCTGGGTCTGCTTCTGGCCGAGCTTGGCCGCAAGCAGGACATCCAGGTCTCGCAGGAAGAGCTGCTCTCTGCCATGCAGCAGGAGGCTCGCCGGTACCCGGGGCAGGAGCAGGCCGTGTTCGAGTTCTTTACGAAGAATCCTCAGGCCATCGATAACCTGCGCGGGCCAATCCTTGAGGATAAGGTCGTCGATTATCTGATCGAGCTGGCTGAAGTGACCGACAAGGAAGTGACGGCAGAGGAACTGGCCAACATTCCGGATGCTGACTGATTGCTGCATCTGAGGAAGGAAGGGGCAGCAGCCGCTGCCCCTTTTTTTTGCTCTTGGCAGGAAGATTCCTCTGATATTAGTCCATTCTGTGCGAAGACACGGGCAAAGAGGGTGTGCTAGGCTAGGGGGAGTTGTAAAGGAAAATACCTATGGGCATTGAAGACCGTAATCCTCTGGACGTGTTCAATAACACTCTTGTTCCAATGGTGGTGGAGCAGACCTCAAGGGGTGAGCGCTCTTTCGACATTTATTCCCGGCTTTTGCAGGAGCGTATCATTTTTCTGACAGGCCCGGTCTATGACCAGGTCTCGTCTCTGATCTGTGCGCAGCTGCTCTACCTTGAGAGTGTCAGCCCGACCAAGGAAATCTCTTTCTATATCAACAGCCCTGGCGGGGTCGTCTCTGCCGGTCTGGCGATGTACGACACCATGCAGTATATCCGTTCACCGGTCAGCACGGTCTGTATCGGTCAGGCTGCGTCCATGGGGTCACTGCTGTTGGCTGCCGGTGAGGCGGGCCGCCGTTTCTGCCTGCCCAATGCCCGTGTCATGGTCCACCAGCCTTCCGGTGGAGCGCAGGGGCAGGCTTCGGACATCGAAATTCAGGCCCGTGAAATCCTGCATATCCGTCGCCGGCTGAATGAGATCTACCGTGAGCATACAGGGCGTGCGCTGGAGGAAATCGAGGAGGCGCTGGAGCGTGACCGTTATCTCTCTGCTGCGGAGGCCAAGGAGTTCGGGCTGGTGGATGAGGTTGTGACACGTCATCCCGCGGAGAAGAAAAGGGCCTGATCTGATTGTTGAACAGGGCATTCAGGGGTCTGAACATACCCGTCTCCCATACGGGTTTGAGGAGCTGTAATGAGCGGAAAAGATAGCGATTCAAAGAATACGCTTTATTGTTCATTCTGTGGGAAATCCCAGCATGAGGTGAAGAAACTCATTGCCGGGCCAACCGTATTCATCTGTAATGAATGTGTTGAACTGTGCACGGACATCATCCGTGAGGAGCGGAACACAGGCCCTGTGACCAGTGGTGAAGGGGTGCCAACTCCACGGGAAATCTGCCAGATACTCAATGATTATGTCATTGGCCAGAGTGAAGCCAAGAAGGTGCTTTCGGTGGCGGTGCATAATCATTACAAGCGGCTGGAGCAGTCCGAAAAGGCTGGTGATGTCGAGATCGGCAAGGCCAACATCATGCTGATCGGTCCGACGGGAACGGGGAAGACCCTGCTGGCCCAGACACTGGCCCGCATTCTGGACGTTCCCTTCACCATGGCCGATGCCACGACACTGACAGAAGCTGGCTATGTGGGAGAGGATGTTGAGAACATCATCCTCAAGCTGCTTCAGGCCTGTGACTATAATGTTGAACGTGCCCAGCGTGGCATTGTCTATATTGATGAGATCGACAAGATTTCCCGCAAGGCGGAGAATCCGTCCATCACCCGGGATGTCTCTGGTGAAGGCGTGCAGCAGGCTCTGCTGAAGCTGATGGAAGGCACGGTGGCCTCCGTTCCTCCGCAGGGAGGGCGCAAGCATCCGCAGCAGGAGTTCGTGCAGGTCGATACGACCAACATGCTCTTCATCTGTGGCGGGGCCTTTGCCGGGCTGGACAAGGTCATCAGTGCTCGTGGCAAGGGCAGTGGCATTGGTTTTGGGGCGGATGTGCGCTCCGAGGATGACCGCAAGCTGGGAGATATCCTCAAGGATATCGAGCCGGAAGACCTCATGAAATACGGCCTGATTCCGGAATTCATTGGTCGTCTGCCGGTCATCGCCACGCTGAATGACCTTGATGAGGCCGCTCTCGTCCAGATTCTGACAGAGCCGAAAAATGCTCTGGTCAAGCAGTATCAGCGTCTCTTCCAGATGGAAGGGGTGGAGCTGGAGTTTGAGGAAGAGGCCATCAAGGGGATTGCTGCCCGTGCCATCGAGCGGCAGACTGGGGCCCGGGGTCTGCGTTCCATCATGGAAAAAATCCTGATGGAAACGATGTTTGACCTTCCAGGCCGGAAGAATGTCGACAAGGTTGTCGTCACCCGGGATGTGGCGGAAGGCCGTGCAGAGCCTGTCTATGTTCACGGCCAGCAGGCTGAGGAAGAAAAACAGGCGGACTGAAAGAGGCGGACGCTGGCAGATTTCCATCATCTGCCAGCGCTTCGCAGCGACAGGGGTATTGTCCCTTGTGCCTTGATACCCCACATAGAGATACAGAATGAAAGAGCCCCTTGCCGTGCCACTTTTTCAGGGCGGCGGGGGTTTGATCGTCCGTTATGGAGATCCTGAAGCATGAGTGACGAAAAGAAACCAAAGACAGCCCGCCGCAAGACTGCTGCCAAGGATGCCGACAAGGGTAGCGTCGCCCGGACGCGGCGTACGGCTTCCACGTCTGCTACCCGTAAAGATGGAGAGGCCAAGGCTTCTGCGGCTCCTCGCAGGAAGGCTGCGTCCTCCAAGGCTGAAAGCGGCAAGGCTACAGTGGCCGCTCAGTCGCCCCGGAAGGAAGCGCCTGTCATGCCGGTGCTGCCCCTGCGGAATATTGTCGTCTTCCCACACATGATTGTTCCACTCTTTGTGGGACGTGAGAAATCAATCCATGCTCTGGAGCAGATGCCGGAGGATGTCCGTGAGATCATTCTCGTGTCCCAGAAAGATGTGGGCAAAGATGAGCCGACTGTTGATGATGTGTTCCGCATCGGGACGGTTGCCAGCGTCCTCCAGCTTCTGAAATTGCCCGATGGTACGGTGAAGGTTCTGGTGGAAGGGCTGCGCCGTGTCCGTCTTGTTGGCCTGAAGGAGCAGGATGGCTATTTTCAGAGCTCTGTGGAAGACCTTCCCGATGAGCTGGGTGCCCGTGGTGGGGAACGTGAAGCTCTGGCCCGTTCTGCCGTAAAACGGTTTGAGGATTATGCCCGGCTGAACAAGAAGGTGGCGCCGGAGGTACTGGCCTCGGTCAGCCATCTGGAGGATCCGTCCCGTCTGGCGGATACGATTGCCAGCCACCTCAACCTGCGGATTCCGGAACGGCAGGAGCTGCTGGAAACCCTCTCCGTGGAGGAGAGGCTGGAGCGTGTCTTTGCGGGGATGGAAGCGGAAATAGACGTTCTTCAGGTGGAGAAGCGTATCCGCAGCCGTGTGAAGAAGCAGATGGAGAAAACCCAGCGGGAGTATTATCTGAATGAGCAGATGAAGGCCATTCAGAAAGAACTGGGTGAAGGCGAGGATGGCCGTGACGAACTTGCCGAGATCGAAGAGAAGATCGAAACGCAGGGGCTAAGCCAGGAAGCCAGGGAGAAGGCCCGTGGCGAGCTGAAAAAGCTGCGGAGCATGAGCCCCATGTCTGCCGAGGGCACAGTGGTCCGCAGTTATCTGGACTGGCTGGTCAGCCTGCCATGGAAGAAACGCTCCAAACTGGCAAAATCCCTCCAGAAGGCAGAAGACGTTCTTGAAGCTGATCACTATGGGTTGGAGAAGATCAAGGAACGTGTCCTCGAGTATCTGGCCGTCCAGAGCCGTGCGAAGAAGCTGAAGGGGCCGATCCTCTGTCTGGTTGGCCCTCCGGGTGTTGGCAAGACCTCTCTGGCACGGTCCATCGCCAGGGCGACAGGGCGGAAATATGTCCGCATTTCCCTTGGGGGGATGAAGGATGAATCCGAGATACGTGGTCACAGACGGACCTATATCGGTGCCATGCCGGGCAAGATTGTCCAGGGTATCAAGAAGGCCGGGGTAAGCAATCCACTCTTCCTGCTGGATGAGGTGGACAAGCTGGGGTCGGACTGGCGGGGGGATCCGTCTTCCGCCCTGCTGGAGGTGCTGGACCCGGAACAGAACAACACGTTCGGGGACCATTACCTCGAGGTGGAATATGATCTTTCTGATATCATGTTCATCGCCACGGCCAATTCTCTCGACATGCCCCAGCCGTTGCTGGACCGCATGGAGATCATCCGCCTTTCTGGATATACGGAACAGGAGAAGCTGGAGATCGCCAAGAGGCATCTGCTGGCCAAGCAGGCGAAAGAGCATAATCTGAAGCCTGGTGAATGGCACGTGACAGACGAGGCTCTTCTGGCGCTTATCCGGTCTTATACACGGGAAGCCGGGGTGCGCAGTCTGGAGAGGATGATCGCCCGTCTGGCGCGTAAGGCCGTGCGTGAGATTCTGTCTGGCAAGGTGAAAAAGATCGAGGTGACGCCAGAGACGCTGGAGGTTTATGCCGGTGTCCCACGTTACCGTCATGGTGAGGCTGATCAGGAGGATCAGATCGGTATCGTGACGGGCCTGGCCTGGACACAGGTTGGCGGAGAGATCCTGACCATCGAGAGCCTGACCATGCCGGGCAAGGGCACGATCCGTCATACCGGCAAGCTTGGTGATGTGATGAAGGAGAGCGTGTCTGCGGCTTTCTCCTATGTGAAGTCCCGTGCCGAGACATTCGGTATCGACCCGGCCGTGCTTGAGAAAACGGACATTCACGTGCACCTGCCAGAGGGGGCCGTGCCGAAGGATGGCCCTTCTGCGGGTTCAGCGCTGACCACGTCTCTCGTCAGTGTGCTGACACGCATCCCGGTCCGGCATGATGTTGCCATGACGGGGGAGGTGACCCTGCGTGGCCGTGTTCTGGAGATTGGTGGGTTGAAGGAGAAGCTGCTCGCAGCTCTGCGGGCTGGCATCAAGACGGTTCTCATCCCGGAAATGAATGTCAAAGACCTGGCTGAGATTCCTGAAAATGTGAAAGAAGGGTTACAGATCATTCCCGTCCAGCATATGGATGAAGTGCTGAATATTGCCTTGACAGAGCCGCCGAAGGCTTTGGCAGCGGGGCAGATGGCGGGCAGGAGTGCCAAGAAAGTGAACGGGGAAGGAATTTCTCGCTCAATTCAACATTAAGTAAGGGTATTCTTGGCTTCAGGCTGTTGACGCGGACGAAAACCGCTTCATAGTGCAGGTGTAAATCGCAATATGTGATTCTGGCCTCTTTGCGAGGCTGTCTCACCAAACGTTGAAAGGCTTACCATGGAGAAACCTCTGAACAAGCAGGAACTCATTGCTTCCGTTGCCGAGGCCGCTGATCTTCCCAAGGCGAAGGCTGGTGATGTCGTGGATGCCGTGTTCGGCACCATCGAGAAGACCCTGGCCAAGGGGCAGGAAGTTCGCCTGGTAGGCTTTGGCAGCTTCGTGACAGCCACCCGCAAGGCTGCCAAGGGCCGCAACCCGCGTACGGGTGAAGAGATCGACATTCCGGCTTCCACGTCCGTGCGTTTCAAGCCGGGCAAGGGCCTGAAGGATGCCGTCAGCAAGTAAGCTGGCATCGTGGAAACGGGGAAGATAAATTTCTGAAAAAAATGAGAATTCCCCGTTGCGCTCCGTGAGGCTTTTGCCTATAAACCGGGGCGGGCAATTAGCTCAGCGGTAGAGCGTCTCGTTTACACCGAGAGGGTCGGCGGTTCGATCCCGTCATTGCCCACCATCTTACATTCAAGTTTTTTTATGACCTGGCGTTTCGAATATCATGAAACGCTGGCATCCACTTCCGATCTCTGTCGGAAACGGGCTGAAGCCGGCGAAGAAGACAGGCTGGCCGTTGTGGCAGAGCGACAGAGCGCAGCCCGGGGAAGCCGGGGGCGCAGCTGGCAGAGTGGCGAGGGAAATCTGGCATTTTCCTTTCTTTTCCGTTTTTCCGAAAATCAGGCCATGCGGGCGGTTCTGCCCTATATGGTGGCTCTGGCCCTTCGTGATGGGCTCGTGGCCGCAGCGGATCTGTCGGGGGAGGCTTCAGCCTCGCTATGGCTGAAATGGCCGAACGATCTTCTGCTTTCAGGCCGGAAAATGGCAGGTATTCTGATTGAAACCGGTTTTCTGGCAGCCGGGGCAGAGGGGCTGCCCTGTTGGGCGGTCATAGGCATGGGGGCCAATCTGCGGCAGGCTCCGATCATGGAAGGCCGGACACTCGCAGCCCTTTCCGAGGTCTGCTCTCCGCCGGATGCCCAGGCCTGCGCCCAGGCCATCGTGCGAGCGTTCGATGGATGGATGGAACGCTGGCAGCGTGAGGGCAACGGTGTGATCTGGGAGAGCTGGATGGAGCGTGCTCATCCTCTGGGTACTCGACTGATCCTTCGAAGACATGGTAGGGAAGTAGCAGGACAATTCGCCGGGCTTGATGCGCAGGGACATCTTCTGCTCGCACTGGACGATGGTGGCATGACCTCGGTCGTGACGGGTGATGTGATCTGTGAGTAAGGGAGGGGATGTGCTGCTCGTCATTGATGCTGGCAATACAAATGTGGTTTTTGCCGTTCATGATGGCGAGGCATGGGTAGGACGCTGGCGCATCTCGACGGATGATCGCAGAACGGCGGATGAATATGCCGTCTGGCTGCTGGCCTTGATGGAACGGGCAGGTCTGGGCCCGGATTGTGTAACGCAGGCCATTATCGGGACGGTGGTTCCGGCTGCGTTGTATGATCTGCGGCGCCTGTGCCGTAGCTGGCTGCATGTGGAGCCTCTTGTGGCCAATCATGAGCTGGACTGGAACATGGATGTGCTGGTGGATACGCCGGCAGAGCTTGGGGCTGACCGCCTGCTGAACGGCCTCGCCGCCCGGCAGCTTTACGGCGGGGGCCCGCTGGTGGTTGTGGATTTTGGTACGGCGACAACCTTCGATGTTGTCGATGCTCGGGGCCGCTATTGCGGTGGAGCGATTGCACCGGGGGTCAATCTCTCGATGGATGCCCTGCATCAGGCAGCGGCCCGTCTGCCCCGTGTCAGTGTTGGCCGGCCGGTGGAAGCAATAGGTCGCAGCACAAGTGTTGCGATGCGATCAGGCCTCTTCTGGGGGTATGTAGGTCTGGTCGAAGGGATTGTTCACCGCATTGCCGGTGAGATGGATGGACGTCCCCGGGTTGTGGCGACGGGCGGTCTGGCTCCGCTCTTCTCCGAGGGGACAACGTTATTTGATGAAGTGGCACCCGACCTGACGCTGGAGGGACTGCGCCTCCTGGCCGGGCAGAACAGGGACCGTTTCATCACCGATTTTTCCGGGCAACAGGCCCATACCGCCTTCGGGCACCCTGATAATTCTTGAACAGGAACTGATGCGTTTATGACAGACCAGAAGAGTGATTTTGCCTTCCTTCCCTTGGGAGGGACGGGCGAGATCGGCATGAATTTCAACCTGTACCGCCTGCGCGAAAATGGTGAGGAACACTGGCTGGCCATCGATTGTGGCATCGGCTTCTCCGGCAATGATACGCCGGAAGCCGACGTGCTGATGTCCGATCCGACCTTCATCGCAGAACGGAAAGACAGTCTGCACGGGCTGGTCATTACCCACGCCCATGAGGACCATGTGGGGGCTGTAGCCCACCTCTGGCGGCAGATGCGCTGTCCTGTCTACGCCACGCCGTTCACGGCAGCCGTGCTGCGGCGCAAGCTGAGCGAGGCGAACCTTCAGAACCAGGTCGTCATCCACATCATCATGCCGGGTTCCCGGTTTGAGGTCGGGCCGTTCGATCTCCAGTTCATCCCGGTAACCCACTCCATTGTGGAAGCCCAGTCCGTCGCCATTCGCAGTCCGTATGGCATTGTCATTCACACCGGGGACTGGAAGCTGGACCCGACTCCACTTGTCGGTCCCGTGACGGATGAGGATGCCTTCCGTGCATTGGGTGATGAAGGCGTGCTGGCCATGGTGGGTGACAGCACCAATGTCATGAAGGAGGGGCGGTCCCAGTCTGAGGCGGATGTCCGTGTCGGCCTGACGGAAATGATCGCCGGGCTGGAAGGACGTGTGGCCGTGACGTGCTTCGCCAGCAACGTGGCCCGTGTGGAGAGCATCGCCAAGGCTGCGCTCGCTTCTGGCCGTGAGGTGATGGTGGTGGGACGCTCCCTGCGCAATCTGGAGGCCGCCGCCCGGGAATGTGGCTACTTTGCCGATCTGCCGCCTTTCCTGACGGAATATGACATCAAGGATGTTCCTGATGAAAACCTGCTGATGATCATTACGGGGAGCCAGGGTGAGGCCCGCTCCGCTCTGTCTCGTATCGCCTGTGATACCCATTCCACCATTTCCCTGGGGGAAGGGGACACGGTGATTTACAGCTCCCGTGTCATTCCGGGGAATGAGCAGGCCGTCATGACGGTGCAGGACAATCTGACACGCCGTGGCGTGACCGTGCTGACGGACAAGGATGGCATGGTGCATACATCCGGCCATGCAACGGGTGGGGATATCCGCCATCTCTACAGCCTTGTTCGCCCCCGTTACAGCATTCCCACCCATGGGGAATGGCGCCATCTGACAGCCCACGGGGCTTTGGCCCGTGAGGCCGGTGCTGAGGCCGTGCTGCTGGAGGATGGTGACATCCTCAATCTGGGGCCGGGGCCGGTCGAGGTGGTCGATACGGCTCCGACGGGCCTTCTGGCTCTGGATGGTGACCGCCTTCTGCCCATGACGGGTGGTGTGCTGGCGGCCCGTCGCCGGATGCTTTTCAATGGCGTGGTGCTGGCCAGCTTTGCCGTGGATGATGAGGGTTATGTCATTGGCGAACCACGCATCAGTGCACCAGGTCTTCTGGAGCGGGATGACCCTGAAAGCACCCGCATCCGTGAAGAATTCGCCTATGCCATTGATGAGATTCCTGATGAATTCCGTCAGGACGATCAGGCCTTCCGGGATGTGGCACGCACAGCCCTGCGGCGGGCACTCGGCCGCAAGCTGCGGAAGCGTCCGCTGGTTGATGTCCATCTCCTGCGCGTCTGAGGGAAAAAGAACATGCGGTTAAGTCAGGCATTCCAGCCTACTCTGAAAGAAGTCCCCGCCGAGGCGCAGATTGCCTCACACCGGCTGATGCTGCGGGCGGGGCTTGTGCGGCAGACATCCTCGGGCATCTATACGTGGCTGCCCGCCGGGCTGCGTGTCCTGCGGAACATCGCCACCATCGTGCGGCAGGAGCAGGACCGGATTGGCGGACAGGAAATCCTGATGCCGACCGTTCAGTCCGCCGATCTGTGGCGGCGTTCCGGCCGTTATGATGCGTACGGACCGGAGATGCTGCGTCTTGAGGACCGGCACGGGCGTGAGATGCTTTACGGCCCGACCAATGAGGAAATGGTGACGGACCTTTTCGGCAGCACGGTGAAATCCTACCGTGAGCTGCCGAAGATGCTCTACCACATCCAGTGGAAGTTCAGGGACGAGGTCCGCCCCCGCTTCGGCGTGATGCGTGGCCGTGAGTTCTACATGAAGGACGGTTACAGTTTCGACCTGTCCTATGAGGATGCGGTGAGCAGCTATTACCGCATCATGCTGTCCTACCTGAAGATTTTCCGCCGTCTTGGTGTGCAGGCCGTGCCGATGGCGGCCGATACGGGGCCGATTGGTGGCGAGCTGAGCCATGAGTTCCTCGTTCTTGCTCCGACAGGGGAGAGTGAGGTCTTCTATGATGCTGGCTGGGACGAGATTGACTGGGACAGCATCGGCCTGGACCCGCAGAAGGAGGAAGACCTTCAGAAACTCCGTGAGATCGTGAAGACGACCTATTCCGCCACGGATGAAAAACATGACCTTTCCGCCTGGGAGGCCGTGCCGGAAGACCGCCGTCGTGGTGGCCGGGGCATCGAGGTCGGCCACATCTTCTATTTCGGCACGAAATATACCGAATCCATGGGTGTGGAAGTGAGCGGTGCCGATGGTGCGCCCCTGCATCCGCACATGGGGTCCTATGGCATCGGGGTGTCCCGTCTGGTCGGAGCCATCATCGAGGCGTCTCATGATGAAGCCGGGATCATCTGGCCGGAAGAGGTGGCTCCCTATCGGGCGGTTCTGCTCAACCTCCGCCCTGGTGATGAGCTGTGCGACCAGCTCTGTGAAACCATCTACAGCCGTGACCCGGAAGGGCTGCTCTATGATGACCGGTCCGACCGTGCCGGGGTGAAATTCAATGATGCCGACCTGATGGGTCATCCGTGGCAGATCATCGTTGGTCCCCGTGGGGCCAAGGCGGGAATGGTGGAGCTGAAGCACCGTGCCTCCGGCGAACGCAGCGAACTGCCTCTTGATGAAGCTCTGGCGAAACTGGGGCTTGGCTGAGCATGTTCGGGCGGTTTGAGCGAACGGTTGCCCTGCGTTATCTGAGGGCCCGCAAGGGGGAGCGTTTTGCGTCGGTCATTGCGCTGTTCTCCCTTGTCGGCATCTCTCTGGGGGTGGCGACGCTCATCATCGTCATGGCCGTGATGAACGGCTTCAAGGCCGACCTCATGGGCCGGATTCTCGGCCTGCATGGAGACCTGAATGTCTATGCCTATGGGCAGGTCATCCGGGACTACAAGGATGATGCCGCATTGATCCGCAGGGTGCCCGGCGTGACGCAGGTCCTGCCCATGACGCAGGGCACGGTCCTTGCGGAGGCGGGGCGTTATTCCACCGGGGCGATGCTGGAAGGGCTGGCACAGGAGGACCTGCGGAACTGGAAGGCTCTCAGCGATGGAATCATGGAAGGTAGTCTGGATGACTTCCAAGGGGATTCCGCCGTTGCCGTGGGGGTCACGCTGGCCGAGCGGGCCGGGCTGCATGTCGGTTCGTCGCTGACCATTCTCTCGCCCAACGGGCAGGCCACGCCATTCGGCACGATGCCACGGGTGCGGAAACTGCACGTGGCCCTGGTCTTTGATGCCAACTGGAATGATTACAACAGCAACATCATTCTCATGCCACTGGCAGCCTCCCAGAAATTCCTGATGATGGGAGACGGGGTCTCGCTGATGCAGGTCAGCACCTCCGACCCGCTGAATGTCAGGCCGGTCAGCCGCCAGATCACGGAGGCCTTGAATGATCCCCGTCTTCAGGTGCTGGACTGGACACAGAGTGCCAACGGTTTTCTGGATGCCGTGACGGTAGAACAGAACGTGATGTTCCTCATCCTTACGCTCATCATTCTGGTGGCGGCCTTCAACGTGATCTCCTCGCTCATCATGATGGTCAAGGACAAGACACGGGACATCGCCGTCCTGCGGACTTTCGGAGCCAGCCGGGGCAGCGTGATGCGCATTTTCCTCATGTGCGGAGCGTCTGTTGGCGTCGTGGGGACCGTGGTGGGGACGGGGCTGGGCATCTGCTTCGCCCTGAACATCGAGCGGATCCGTCACGTTCTGGAATCCCTGACGGGCACGGACCTGTTCAATCCTGAGGTCTATTTCCTGGCCCGGCTGCCGGCCCGTCTGGTCTGGTCGCAGGTTGTGGAAGTCGCCGTGCTGTCGCTGGCCCTGTCCCTGCTGGCCACGCTGTATCCCTCATGGCGTGCGGCGAAGACCGACCCGGTGGAGGCCCTGCGTCATGAGTGACACGAAACAGACCACGGTTCTGACGCTTGAGAAGCTGGGGCGGTCCTTCCGTTCCGGGGATGAAGAACTGCACATTCTCCGGGAGGCTGATCTTTCCCTGAAAAGTGGTGAGCTGGTTGCCCTCGTGGCCCCGAGCGGCACGGGCAAGTCCACGCTGCTGCATCTGGCTGGCCTTCTGGAACGCCCCGACAGGGGAGAGGTTCTTATCAGGGAGAAGGCCACATCCAGACTGGGCGAGGCGGGACGGACGGCCTTGCGGCGGGATGAAATCGGCTTCGTGTATCAGTTCCATCATCTGCTGCGGGAATTCACGGCCGTGGAGAATGTCATGCTGCCCCAGCTTGCGGCAGGCGTGAAACCTGCCGAGGCCCGGAAGCGGGCAGAAGACCTGCTGGTCCGTTTTGGGCTGTCCCATCGGCTGGAGGCTCTGCCGGGACGCATGTCCGGTGGGGAGCAGCAGCGTACGGCCATCGCCCGTGCGCTGGCGAACCGGCCCAGCCTGCTGCTGGCCGATGAGCCGACGGGCAATCTGGATACGAAAACCGCCGATCTCGTCTTCGCCGAGCTGATGCGTGTGGTGCGGGAAGAGGGCGTGGCGGCTTTGATCGCCACCCATAATGAGGCTCTGGCGGCGGCGATGGACCGTACCGTCACGCTGGATGAAGGGCGGATCGTTCCTTTTCAGGGGTAGGGCGTTTTCTGTTCCGCCCCGGCGCGGGGGCGTGGTAAATGGGCGGCATGTCCTATGCCAGCTTTGTTCATCTCCGTAATCATTCCGCCTATTCCCTCAGCCAGGGGGCGATTCGTGTCTCCGAGCTTGTGGAGCTGGCCAAAAAGAATGCCATGCCCGCCGTCGCCCTGACGGACAGCGGCAACATGTTTGGCGGGCTGGAATTTTCCCAGAGCTGCCGCAAGGCCGGTGTGCAGCCCATCATCGGGTGCCAGCTGGCCCTGCCGTCAGCTTCGGGCAGGCCCGGTGTTCCGGCGGAACCGCTGGTCGTTCTGGCCCGGACGGAAGAAGGGCTGGAGAATCTTCAGTATCTTTCCACGCAGGGCTTCCTGAATGGGGATTCGGCAGACCCGTCCATGCCGCTGGACGTGCTGTGCAGCCGTGCCGGTGGGCTGTTCCTGTTGACGGGTGGCAACCGGGGGCCGATCAACCGGCTCCTGCTGGGGGAGCAGAGGGCTGCGGCGAAGCAGATGCTCGAGCGTCTCAGGGAGGCCTTTGGGGGGTATGTGGCCGTCGAGATCAACCGGCTGGATGAAGCTGGTGAGGAGATCACGGAGCCGCAGCTGATCGCTCTGGCCGATGAGCTGGACCTCCCGCTTGTGGCGACCAATGAATGTTTTTTTCCTCGACCGGAACTGCATGAGGCGCACGATGCGCTGCTCTGCATCGCCCAGGGGCGTACCATGGCGGAGGAAGACCGCTGGCGTGTTTCCCGTCAGGCATGGTTCAAGACTCCGGATGAAATGCGGAAGCTCTTCCATGACCTGCCGGAGGCCTGCGACAATACGCTGGTGATCGCCCGTCACTGTGCCGTGGCGGTGAATACCCGCAAGCCACTCCTGCCTGTCTGTCCGAAAGTTCGTGAAGGCAGCACGGAAGAGGAAACCCTGCGGGCCATGGCGCAGGAAGGGCTGGAGAAACGTCTGGCTGTCATGAAGGATGGGGAGAACCGTCGGGCCGAGTACGAGGAGCGGCTGGAGACCGAGCTGAAAATCATAGCCGATATGGGCTTCCCCGGTTACTTCCTCATCGTGGCGGACTTCATCCAGTGGGCCAAGGCGCATGACATTCCGGTGGGTCCGGGGCGTGGGTCCGGTGCTGGATCACTGGTAGCCTATGCGCTGACCATCACGGATATTGATCCCATTCCGTTCGGGCTGCTTTTCGAGCGGTTCCTGAATCCCGAACGTGTATCCATGCCGGACTTTGATATCGATTTCTGTCAGGACCGGCGGGATGAGGTCATCCGCTACGTGCGGAATGAATATGGCCACGAACGTGTGGCGCAGATCATCACCTTCGGGAAACTCCAGGCCAAGGCGGCCGTGCGGGACGTAGGGCGTGTGCTGGGTCTACCTTACGGTATGGTCAACCGTGTGGCGGAGTTGATCCCCAACAATCCGGCCAAACCGACACCACTGGCCCAGGCCATTGAGGAAGAACCCCGGCTCCAGGAGATGCGGGACACGGATGAGATGATCCGCCGCCTGCTGGAGATCGCCCTTCAGCTGGAGGGATTGTACCGCCACGCCTCGACCCATGCGGCCGGTGTGGTGATCGGGGACCGTGATCTTGTGGAGCTTGTGCCTCTCTACCGCGATCCACGAAGTGAGATGCTGGTCACCCAGTACAACATGAAGTTTGTGGAGCAGGCCGGGCTGGTCAAGTTCGACTTTCTGGGGCTGACGACCCTGACCATTCTCAAGCGGGGGGTCGATTTCCTGCGGGAGCTGGGGGAAGAGGTGGACCTCTCTCATATTCCGCTGGATGACAAGAAAACCTTCGAGATGATGGCCCGGGGAGACACGGCGGGTGTGTTCCAGTTCGAAGGGGCGGGCATGAGGGACATGCTCAAGCAGATGGCTGCCAGCCGTCTGGAAGACCTGATTGCCGGCGTGTCGCTCTACCGCCCCGGCCCGATGGAAAACATTCCTGAATATTGCCGCCGCAAGCATGGGGCACCGTGGGAGCCGCCTCACGAGGAAATCCGCCCGATTCTGGAAGAGACCTACGGCATCATGGTCTATCAGGAACAGGTGATGCAGATTGCCCAGAAGATGGCGGGCTACAGCCTTGGCGGGGCCGACCTGCTGCGGCGGGCCATGGGCAAGAAGATCGCCTCGGAGATGGAGAAACAGCGGGCCATTTTCTGCGAAGGGGCTACGAAGAGGGGCATCCCTGCCGAGAAAGCCGAAGAGGTGTTCGACCTCATGGCCAAATTCGCCAATTATGGCTTCAACAAGTCTCATGCTGCCGCTTATGCCTTCGTGTCCTATCAGACGGCCTGGATGAAGGCGAACCATCCTGTTCCCTTCCTGGCAGGCTGCATGTCTCTGGCACGGGAAAAGACGGAAAAGCTGGCGGCTCTCTGCCAGGAAGCCAGACGCATGGGGATCCCTGTCCTGCCGGTGGACATCAATAAATCCCAGGCCGATTTTTCCATCGAGAGGATGGAGGACGGGCAGCTGGGCATCCGCTACGCTCTGGCAGCGGTCAAGCGGGTTGGTTTCGTGGCTATGGAAGGGCTGGTGCAGGACCGTGGAGAAAAGCCGTTCTGCGATCTCACCGATTTTGCCGAACGGTGTGATTCCCGGCACATCAACAAGATACAGATGGAGAGTCTGGCCAAGGCAGGTGCGTTCGACAGTCTGGAGCCAGACCGTCACACCGTGTTTGCCAGTGCGGAGATCATCCTGCGGCGGGCGCAGTCCCGGGCGCAGGAGAAGGAAGTGGGACAGGCCGGTCTGTTCGGTGGGGGTGTCGATAGCAGCCTGCGGGAGGTCCTGCGGTTGAAGAAGGTCCGTCCCTGGCCGGATTTTGAGCGTCTCTCTCATGAGGCCGGGGTAATCGGGTTCCATATGAGTGCCCATCCGCTGGATGCTTACAGGCAGGTGCTGCGCCGACTGGGGATCACGCCTGCTCTCCAGCTGGAGAGCAGGGCGCATCAGGGTGTATCACGTGTTTCCATTGCGGGCTGTGTGGTGGACAAGAAGGAGCGTCCCACCAAGACCGGCAAGAAGATGGCATGGGTCACCCTGACGGATGCCAGCGGTGGCTGCGAAGTCACGTTATTTTCGGAAACATTGCAGAGTTGCCGGGACATGCTTGTGGCTGGGCAGGCTGTCCTGGTGCAGGCGGAGCTGAAATTGGATGGAGATGCCCTGCGCATCACGGCCAATAGCGTGCAGGACCTGGAAACAGCCGCAGCCAATGAGCAGGGAGAGCTGCGTATCTGGATTGATGATGAGGCAGCTCTGGCCCCCCTTCATGACATGCTGGCAGAGGTCAGGGGCGGGCGGGGGCGTGTCGTGCTGTTGCCTACTCTTGAGGAGACGCAGGCGATTGAGATCAGGCTGCCGGGTTTCTATCGTGTCACACCCCGTCTGGCGGAGCAGATGCACACACTGGAAGGAATCAGAAAGCTGGAACAGGCCTGAAACAGAAAGCCCCGCCTGTCAGGGCGGGGCGCTGTGGCATCAGAAGGGGATGGGAAGTTCGACACCATTGACCTTGACGGTGCCATTCTTCACGACGATGTGCCAGCCAACATGGTGGTCGGGCTCTCTGGCGCTCATGAAGCGGGCAATGAGCAGGGCGGCTTTGAGTTCTGTCGGGGCTACCCTGTTGACCCGATCGATCATTTCGCCGATCCGCCCAATGGAAAGGTGAACATCCGCCTTGAGGTTTTTTGTTCCTTCACCTGCCACGACCGTGCCCGTTCCAGTTACATCGCTGCCGTTGATGACGGTCTGGAACCTGTTGATGGTCAGATGATAGGGGGGCTGGGCTGCTGGTGTGAAGCTGACATCGCCAGACAGGGTCGGTGGCAGCAGGATGGCGCCGGGGGAATGAAGACCACTGGCATCAAACACGACATGAATGGTCGGTGTGGTGCTGAGGACATTCACATGTGCCGAGCTGGCGGTGGAGACCCGGTCTGGCCGGGTCATGGTGATGCCGCTCCAGTGCAGTTCCGGCAGGGTGTTTTTCACCTCTTCCACTTCGGGCAGAGGCTGTGTGGAGCAGACATCCGTCATGCCACGGTGATAGGCTGTCAGGGCAGCATAGGCGACCGCCGCATTGAGGCGGGTCAGGGCGGCCTCATCCATTTTCTGCTTATGATCAACAGCCGTGGCGGAGACGACCGAGATGCGGTGCTGCGTGCCTGTCAGCTCGGCTTTCATGCCCTGGATGGTTACGCCATGGCCGGTCCTGATGACCTGGCCGGGAGAGTAGGTAAAACAGTCCGCCGAAAGGTGCGGCAGCGTATCGGCCGCTGCCGTGGGCAGGAGGGACTGGCTGCTCAATGCCAGCAGGGAGAGGCTGGCTGCAGCGGCCAGCGTGCGGAAAGGACGGGCAGGATGATGTCGCATGATGTTTTTGAGAGTGGCGGAGTCCGGGGCGCCTGACAATGGGGGAGAGGAAAATTATCCTCTCCGTCCCTGCCGGGCAGAGCGTGGGGCAAAAAGGGCTGTCAGCTGGGCTACCATGGTGTCCCCCAGGTCTTCGGCTGAACTGATGGTTACGCTGTTGGCGTAATATCGTGTGACGTCATGACCGATGCCAATGGCCAGCAGTTCCCCGGATGGATCATTTTCCAGCTGATGGATGACACGGTGCAGATGCAGGTCCAGATATTCTGGCCCATTGGCGGAGGAGGTACTGTCATCGACTGGTGCGCCATCGGAAATCACCATGAGGATACGACGATGTTCCGGACGGTGTTTCAGGCGTTTCCATGCCCAGAGAAGGGCCTCGCCGTCGATGTTTTCTTTCAGCAGGCCTTCCCGCAGCATGAGGCCGATGTTGCGGCGTGCCCGCCGCCATGGCGTGTCTGCCGATTTGTAGATGATATGGCGTAGATCATTCAACCGTCCCGGTTTTGGTGGCCTGCCGTCTTGTGTCCATTTCACACGGCTTTCTCCGCCCTTCCATGTCCGTGTGGTGAACCCGAGAACCTCGACCTTGATGCCGCAACGTTCCAGCGTGCGGGCCAGAATGTCCCCACAGATGGCCGCTGTCGTGATGGGACGGCCCCGCATGGAGCCTGAATTGTCGATCAGCAGTGTGACGGTCGTGTCCCGGAAGTCGATCTTGCCTTCCTGCTTGTAGGAGAGTGGCAGGGAGGGGTTGCTGATGATGCGGGGCAGACGGGCTGCATCAAGAATGCCGTCTTCCTGATCGAAATGCCAGCGACGCTGCTGCTGGGCCAGCAGCTTCCGTTGCAGTCGATGGGCCAGACGGGAAACAAAACCTTGCGTCTGCTGGAGCTGCTCATCCAGTCTTTCACGGAGCAGGTCCAGCTCGGCCGGGTCGCAGAGATCGCTCGCATGGACCTCTTCGTCAAATTCCTGCGTATAGGCCTGATAGCCCCCAAGCCCTTTTACGGGACAGGGCCGTTCCTCTTCCGGCTGGGCAGAAGGACCTGCTGGCTGTTCGTATCCATTTTCACCCTCTGTCAGGATGGTTTCCATCTCATCAGAGGACAGACCTTCCGGGTTTGCTGATTCGTCGGAATCGTCGCTCAGGGCTGCCTGGGCATCTTCAGCCGTGCTGTCTTCTTCTTCCTGCCCGTCCGGGTCAGGGGCAGAGGATTCGCCACTTTCTGTCTGGTCGTCCTGGCTCTGCCCACGGGATTTTGAAGGGTCCGGCTCTTCTTCGGCCTCGCCTGTCTCCTTCAAGGTAAGAACATGCACGAAACGCTGGGAGGCTTCATTGAAGAGTGTCTGGTCGTTCTGCACGTCAGCCAGACGGGCCAGAGCCTCACGGGCCCTGGGGGTAAGGGACTGGCGCCATGCGGCCAATGCCGGCCCGGTCATGCTTTCCGGCAGTTTGCGGCCAGAGAGGGCCTCCCGTGTCAGCAGTTCCAGTGCGAGCGGCATGGGCATGTCGTCCTGCACAATCATTTTTGCGCTGTTGAGGGCATGAAGCCGCCGCCCCAGATAGTCTTCCAGATTGGCCTGCACCCCGGCCATGTGGCGGGCCCCATAGACCTCACAACGGGCCTGCTCCATGCCATCGGTGATGGTCTGGGTCTGGGCATCGGGGATGGTGATGCGTTTTTCCGGGTCGTGGTGACGCTGGCGCAGGGCCACGGCATCGGTGGCCCCCCGGATATAGGTCTTGTCCTCGGGAGTGAGAGCCGCACGCTCCAGAGAAGCCAGAGCGGGTGTCATGGGAACATCCTGATGACCACTCAGGGCGCGCTGCGTGGCAAAAGTTGCCTTGCGGAAGAGTTCGTGCGGATCGGACATGAGACTTAACCCAGCGGCGAGGCGTTGAAGCAGCGCTGATAATATTCAGCCACGATGCTGCGTTCGGCTTCATCACATTTGTTGAGGAAACTCAGGCGGAACGCGAAGGGAACATCATTGAAGATCGTGATGTTTTCTGCCCAGGAGAGGACCGTCCGGGGGGAGATGACGGTGGAGATGTCTCCGTTCATGAAACCGGCACGGCTCAGGTCGGCCAGTTCCACCATCTGGCCGATGAGGGTCTCCTCCAGAGCATCGCCCATCTTGGCCTTGATGATGCGGATTTCCTGTTCCTTGGGCAGGTAATTCAGGGAGGTGACAATGTTCCAGCGGTCCATCTGGCCCTGGTTGATCTGCTGGGTGCCGTGATACAGCCCTGTTGTATCGCCCAGCCCGACCGTGTTGGCCGTGGCGAAAAGGCGGAAAGACGGATGTGGGTGGATGACGCGGTTCTGGTCCAGCAGGGTCAGGGCCCCGTTGGCTTCCAGCACGCGCTGGATGACGAACATCACGTCGGGCCGTCCGGCATCATATTCGTCAAAGATCAGGCTGCATGGATTCTGGAGACACCATGGCAGCAGACCTTCTCGGAATTCCGTGACCTGCTTGCCATCTTCCAGCGTGATGGCGTCCTTGCCGATGAGGTCGATGCGGGAGATGTGACTGTCGAGATTGATGCGGACGCAGGGCCAGTTCAGCCGTGCGGCGATCTGGTCGATATGGGAGGATTTTCCGGTCCCGTGAAAGCCCTGCACCAGAACACGGCGGTTATGCATGAAACCGGCCAGAATGGCCCGGGTCGTATCCCGGTCGAACTGGTAGGCGGAGTCGATCTCGGGGACATGGTCCGTCTTCTGTGACCAGACAGGGACTTCGAGATCAAGGTCGAGCCCAAACAGCTCCCGGGCGGATTTCAGGCTGTCAGGTGTCTGGGGCAGTGTCTCGGAGAGGGACTGTGCTGAAGGGAGAGCCATGACATGATTCCTGTCACTAAGTAGGGTGGTACAAGGAAGACCGAATGAGTGTCTATCCTATTAAGGACTCTACAGGTACGATTACACAATCACCCGGTCATGAAAAGATGCAGGGAAGGCAAGGCAGCTATCCGGCTCCGGCCGTTGCCTGCTCGGTGCTGTTGGCAAAATGGTCCCGCAATGTGGCGTAGGCCGTTCCGATGACCTTGAAGCGTTCTTCCGCTCTTGGGTCGTCCCTGTTGGCATCAGGGTGATAACGGCGTGCCAGGACACGGTAGCGGGTCTTGATGATTTCAAGCGTGGTCGGCCATTCAAGATCAAGCTGGGCCAGGGGCTCACGTAGGGCTGGCGGGGCCTGCCGTCTCGTTTCGGTTGCCCGGGAAGGGCGACGGTGCCGGTTCAGGATGTCCAGGGGGTCATGCAGATCATCCAGTGTGAAGGAAGCCCGTGCCGAATCGTTGCCTGGCGTGCCCATTTTCCATGAAGGGCGCTGCCAGGAGGTATCTTCCCGCAGGTGGCGTTCGATCTGCCCCGGCGTCATGCCCCGGTAATAGTCCCAGCTGGCATTGTACTGGCGGACATGCTCCAGGCAGAACCAGTAATAGCTGCGCAGGTTGTCCCGTCCCCGGGGGGCCCGGTACCCTGCCGGCCTGTCACAGTCCGGGTGGTCGCAGCATTGCTGGGGGGCGTCCGGGTCCGGTGCGAAGGCTTTGTGTCTGGATGGTTTGCATTGCATGATGGACGATATGGGGAGAGGTCTGGCATGGATGCAAGCATCCTTTTCCTGGTGGGGAAAGATTCCTGTTATGGGCAGGACAGATGGAACCTGTAACTCCGTGGATGAGCGTGGAAGAAAACCGATGAAAAGAGTCGACCGCATGAGGGCAGTACTGGAGGAGGCCCTGAGCCCGTCCATACTGGAGATACGGGATGACAGTGCACGCCACCGGCATCATGCAGCCATGCGTACCCAGGCCCAGGAAAGCCGGGGGCCGGAGCAGGTGGGCGAGACGCATTATCATCTGCATGTCGTCAGCCGCCGGTTTGACGGGATGAAGACCCTGGCCCGACACAGGCTTGTGAATGACCTGCTGGCCGGGGAGTTCCAGACGGGCCTTCATGCCCTCTCCCTGTCTCTGGAAGGGGAGAGCCAGCCATGAAGCGCATGATGGCAGGCAGCCTGCTGTTCTGGGCCGGCATGGTGGCGGCTCCGTTGGCTGTTTCTGGTCTCACGGGGTGTGCCACATCAGGCTATGATCATCTTGTCACGAATGACAGGCACGATATCCGTCGGGTGGAGACCTATCTCAACGGGTTGTCGTCCCTCCAGGCGTCATTTGTGCAGGATGGCCCGGCCCAGCAGCAGGGGGATGGACATTTCACCTATGTGCCCGGACGGTTCGAGATGGTGTATGAGGTTCCTCATGCCATGAGGGCCGTGGCCCGTGATGGTCGGTTTGTCCTCCGGAATGCTGATAATGGTGCCGTGACGCACCTCTCTCTCAAGCGGAATCCGCTCGGACTTCTGCTCCGTCATCCTGTCAGTTTTGACAGGGATGTTCAGGTGACGAATGTCTCCCGTGGGACAGAATCGCTCCAGCTTTCCGTGGCAGAGGCTGACAATCCTTCCCAGGGGCTGTTGACCCTCCAGTTTTCTGACGTGCGTGGCCATCTGACCCTTGTTGGCATACAGGGGGTGGATGCCCGTCACCATCATTTTGGTCTCTCCCTGTTCGACGTGCAGGAGAACCAGCCTGTTTCCGAAAGCAGCTTCAG
Source organism: Parasaccharibacter sp. TMW 2.1888 (assembly GCF_023167265.1). Classification (NCBI taxonomy): domain Bacteria; kingdom Pseudomonadati; phylum Pseudomonadota; class Alphaproteobacteria; order Acetobacterales; family Acetobacteraceae; genus Parasaccharibacter; species Parasaccharibacter sp. TMW 2.1888. Next base: position 141,300 of record NZ_CP030979.1, on the reverse strand, counting down.
TCTGCCGGAGTAGCAGCTGGATGGATCACAGGGCCGAACAGGGCCGTCCAGCTTTTCAGTAGGGCCCTGTCGGCATCTTCCATCTGTAGGGCTGGGTTGAAGCGTTGCAGGCTGGTCACGCCATAGTCCCGGATGCCGCAGGGGATGATCCCGTCAAAGTCACTGAGTCGTGGCGAGACATTCAGTGAAATTCCGTGCCAGCTGACCCAGCGTGTGACACGGATTCCCAGAGCGGCGATCTTGGTTTCCAGCCCGCTTTCCCTATCGAAACACCAGACGCCGATACGGCCTTCCCGGGTGAAGGCGTCAATTCCCAGCTCCTGAAGGCTCATGATGAGCCAGCGTTCCAGCAGCTGGACGAAGGCCCGTATGTCCCGTGCGGGGAGGGGGCCGTGCGGCTGCGTGAGGTCCAGCATGACATAGGCGATGCGTTGTCCGGGACCGTGATAGGTCCACTGGCCACCCCGTCCGGCTTCGAACGTTGGATAGCCCTGAGAGTTGATGAGGTCTTCAGCCCTGGCAGAGGTCCCGGCGGTATAGAGGGGGGGGTGTTCTGTCAGCCAGATACGTTGGGGGGCCTGCTGATGGTGGATGGCCTCCACCTGCTGGCGCATGAAGGACAGGGCTTCGGGATATGGGCAGGTTTTTTTATCCGCCTGCCAGATAATTTCTTTATAAAACCGTGTCATGACCATTGCCCTCCCTGTTTTGATGGGCTATAGGCCATTTCACCGAAGCGGTCACGCCTCAGACGAGGGAAAACGGGACTGCTGATCACGGAGCGGCCGTGGCGGAATGGTAGACGCGCAAGCTTGAGGTGCTTGTGGGGGAAACCCCGTGGAAGTTCGAGTCTTCTCGGCCGCACCATATTTCTTCTGCAATTTGAGGATATGGTCCGTAACATGGGTTCCACCGTGTTACGTCTTTTTCATGAAAAACTGATTGTTGGCATCGGGATGGCCCCTGTATCGAAGATGTACTTTAGGTTACATCTTGCGTGGCGGCCTGTTTACCTGTGAGCAGCCGCCTTATGCCGAGATTGATGGATGAGTGCTCTGTCGGATGATGGAAGGCAGGGCAGACAGACCGAGAGAGAGCTGAGATGATCAAGCCATTGAAAAAAGCCGTTCTGCCTGTTGCAGGTCTGGGGACACGCTTCCTGCCAGCAACAAAGGCCATGCCAAAAGAAATGCTGCCCGTCGTGGACAAACCACTTATCCAGTACGCTATTGATGAGGCCCGTGCTGCCGGCATTGAGGAGTTCTGTCTGGTTACGGCCCGTGGCAAGGACAATCTGATTGATTATTTTGATATTGCCTACGAGCTTGAAAGTACCCTGAAAGAGCGGAAAAAGACGTCCGCCATCAAGGCTCTGGAAAGCAGCAGTGTGGAGGCTGGTTCACTGGTGGCTGTGCGCCAGCAGAATCCTCTGGGGCTTGGTCATGCCATCTGGTGCGCCCGCAACTTCATCGGGAATGACCCATTCGCCATTCTTCTGCCGGATGACATCGTCCAGGGTGGGCGCAGCTGTGTGGCCCAGCTGGCTGATGTCTACCATCAGACAGGGGGAAATGTGGTTGCTGTGGATGAGGTCCCCCGGGAGTGGACGGACCGCTACGGTATTCTGAAAATTGGCGAGGATGATGGGCGCAAGGTGGAGGTCAAGGGACTGGTTGAAAAGCCCGCTCCGGCAGATGCTCCTTCCAATCTTGCCATCATTGGCCGGTATGTCCTGACAGCTGACGTGCTCAAGCCACTGTCCGCTCTGAAAACCGGCGTGGGTGGTGAAGTGCAGCTGACGGATGCCATGGCCGAGATGATCGGCAAGGTGCCGTTCCATGGTCTGCGTTATGAAGGCACGCGGTTTGACTGTGGCAGCAAGCTGGGCTTCCTCGAGGCTCAGGTTGCTCTGGCGCTCCAGCGTGAAGACCTGGAAGATGACGTGCGTGCCTTCCTGAAGAAATATGCCTGAGAGGATGTGAGCTCATGACGGGATTCAAGCATCATTTTGAGCCGACCAGCCTGCGGGAATACGATATTCGCGGCATTGTGGGGAAAACCCTTCATGCCGAGGATGCCTATGCGCTGGGCCGTGTTTTTGCGAGCATGATCCGCCGGGGCGGTGGGAGCGTGGTGACGGTGGGCTATGATGGCCGCCTGTCATCGCCGGAACTGGAGGAGGCACTGGTCCGTGGTGCCGTGGATTCCGGTGTGACGGTGCGCCGTGTCGGGCGTGGGCCGACCCCGATGCTGTATTATGCGGCTGTCACGGGGGAGTCTGACGGTGCCATCATGGTGACGGGCAGCCACAATCCACCGGATCATAACGGCTTCAAGATGATGCTGAAGGGCAAGCCGTTTTTTGGCGAGCAGATCCGTGAGGTTGGCCGTCTGGCCGCAGCGGGTGACGTCGTGCCCAAGGCAGAAGGGAAGGTCGAGACGATTGATCCTTCTGAAGCCTATATTGAGCGTCTTCTCAAGGATTATGACGGGGAGCGGCCGCTGAAGGTCGTGTGGGACAATGGCAACTCCGCTGCTGGTGAGGTGCTGACCCGCTTGGTGAAGAAGCTGCCTGGTGAGCATACGGTCCTGTACCCTGAAATTGATGGGACCTTTCCGAATCATCATCCAGACCCGACCGTCGAGGGGAACCTGCAGGATCTGATCAGGACCGTCCGTGAGAAAAAAGCGGATATTGGCGTGGCCTTTGATGGCGATGCCGACCGGGTTGGCGTCGTGGATGGCAAGGGAGAGATTCTCTGGGGGGATCAGATTCTCGTTCTGCTGGCCCGTGACGTGCTGAAGAAACACCCGGGAGCGACCATCATTGCAGACGTCAAGGCCAGTCAGGTGCTGTTTGATGAAGTCGGCAAGGCTGGTGGTGAGCCTCTGATGTGGCGGACCGGGCACTCCCTCATCAAGAGCAAGATGGCCGAGACGTCGTCTCCTCTGGCGGGTGAGATGTCCGGGCATATCTTTTTTGCCGATAAGTGGTATGGATTCGATGATGCCCTCTATGGGGCGATCCGTGTTCTTGGGATCGTCGCCCGTCTGCCCGGCACTCTGGCAGACATGCGGGAGGCCCTGCCACAGATGGTCAACACGCCGGAGCTGCGCTTCCCTTGTGATGACACCCGCAAGTTTGATGTCATCAAGGAAGTGGCCGAGCGCCTGAAGAAGGAAGGGGCTGATGTGTCTTCCGTGGATGGCGTGCGTGTGAATACGCCTGATGGCTGGTGGCTGCTTCGTGCTTCCAATACGCAGGCGGTTCTTGTCGGGCGTATTGAGGCGCAGTCTCATGAGGGGCTGGCCCGCCTGAAGAAGGCGTTTGTCAGTCAGCTGGAGGCCTCTGGGCTTCAGGCGCCGGATTTTGACGCTGCCGTTGCCGGACACTGAGACCTCGGGGGAAGCACCGCCATCTCGTTTCTGAGGATGGCGGTGCTCTGAGAAAAGGTGGACTGGCTTTGCAGAAGTAAATGGCTTGGGCGGAATGTGCTGGACTGGCTCATTCCGCCCAATTGCGTTTCATGCGGGGAGGAAGTGGCGTCGGGTGGTGGCTTTCTGTGTGGGCGCTGTTTTGCTGGGCTCCGGTTTGTCCATTCTCCCTTCTGTGATGCCTGTGCCCTGCCCATCACGCAGGAGGAGATGGCCGAGCGTGGGATGCTTTGTGCAGACTGTGAAAGGTCTCCACCGCCATGGCACAGGGCACGGGCGGCTTTTCTGTATGAAGGACAGGCCCGCAGCCTTGTCATGGGACTGAAATATGGAAGCCGGACAGAACATGCTGCAGCTCTGGCCCATTTCATGGCCCGGGCAGGGGGGGACCTGATAGGACCGGATGTGGTGCTTGTGCCTGTTCCTGTGCATCGTGGGCGTTTGTGGCAGCGTGGATATAATCAGGCGGCCCTGATGGCCATGGCCCTTGCCCGACGGGAAGGGCTTGCCTGTTATCCAGATGCGATGCAACGGCGGTTCAGGACTGCATCTCTCGCAGGGCTCTCCCGGCAGGGGCGGCGGAGGCAGATGGCGGGAGCTGTCACGCTGCGGCCCCGTTACTGGAGTTTGCTGCGTGGGCGCCGGGTCGTGCTGGTTGATGATATCCTGACAACAGGGGCTACGGCAGAGGTCTGTGTAAAAGCATTGCTTGAGCATGGCTGCCTTTCCGTGGATATTCTTGTGGCAGCCCGGGTGACACTGGCATGACATCCGGCTTTGAGACCAGAAAGGATTGTTACATGCCAAAAGTTGAAATCTACACGCAGCCAGGGTGCCCTTACTGTGTCCGGGCCATCAGCCTGCTTCAGTCCAAGGATGTTCCCTTTGAGGAAATCCATGCCCCTCGTGGTTCTGCGGAGCGGGAAACAGCCCGGGAACGTTCAGGAGGAGGGACGACAGTGCCGCAGATTTTCATTGGCGGCAAAGCGGTAGGAGGGTGCAGTGAGCTCATGCAGCTGGAGCAGGATGGACAGCTTGATGCCTTGCTGGGCCGCGGCTAGGGCGTTGTTCGCCGCTGTTCTTGTTCTTGCTGGGGGTGTGATGGTCACGGTATCCCGTGCGCAGGCTCAGGCGGCATCCAGTCTGGTCGGGACATGGCTGGTAGAGGAAAAAGACGGCATTTTCAGTATTGCGCCCTGTCCGTCGGATGCCAGCCGTCTCTGCGGCTGGCTGGTGGGCATGGATTATACGGAGGCCGAGCCGGAAAAGGATGTCTGGGGACGTTCGGAATGTGGGCTCGAGATCATCAGCAACATGAAGCGCCGCAAGAATGGACAGTGGCATGGGACGATTCTGGACCCGAGGAGCGGGCGGACCTACCAGGCGATCATGTGGCAGGGGAAGGGAGATACTCTCAAGCTGCGTGGCTATGTAGGGCTGAGTCTGTTTGGTGAAACGCAGACATGGAGCCGCATTGCGGCCCCGGTGATCGGCAGGCAGTGCCGCATGAAGATAAACTGATTGATTTTCCAGTCATTTTTCTTCCTATGATGAATGGCTCTTATGGAGAGAGGCCTTTTTTGGTAGCGTTGGCCCGTTCTTCCCGTAGGGGCAAAGTTGAAGGAGAGTAATACGTTATGTCACAGAGTCTTTCCCGGCGCCGGTTTACTCTGGCGCTTGCTGGATTAGGGGCCGCCACGGCCCTGTCGCCTCTGCGGGCAGCCCAGGCCCAGAAGGGGCCGTTGCCCCGTATCCTGTGCTTTGTTGGTGGTTATACGGAGCATGGTCCTCCGGGGGGAGCTGGTAACGGCAAGGGAATCTCTGTCTTCGAGATGGACCGTGATACCGGGTTTCTGACACCGGTTGCCACGTTCATGGACATTCCCAGCCCATCCTTCATTACGTTGAGCCGCAACCGGAAGTTCCTGTACGCTCTCAGCGAGATCAATGATTACGACAAGGCTGGCAGTGGCTCTGTGACGGCATTCTCCGTGGATACCCGCAATGGGACACTGGCCAAGATCAACACTGTCAGCTCCGGTGGTGCTGTCCCGGCCCATCTGAGTGTCCATCCATCCGGGAAGTATCTGCTCGTTGCCAATTACATGGGTGGCAGTGTGGCTGTCCTGCCCATCCATGCTGATGGGTCACTGGGCAAGGCTACGGATGTGGTCCACAACAGCGGGCCGAAGCAGCCGGAACGGGCGGCAGACAATCCGGAAGGCAATTTTGCCGTTTCCGATCATTCCAGTGCCCATCCGCACATGATTGCGACCGATCCGAGCGGTGCGTTCGTTCTGGTGGATGATGCCGGGCTGGACCGTGTCTATGTCTGGAAGCTGGACCTGGCCACAGGCAAGCTCATCCCGGCACAGAAGCCGTTCTACGACATGGAACCGGGTTCTGCCCCCCGTCACTTCGTGTTCGATCATTCGGGCCGTGTGCTGTACAACCTCTGTGAGCAGAACTCCAAGGTCGTGGTGTCCAAGTTTGATCCGCAGACAGGCGCCATCACGCAGATTCAGTCCGTCAGCACCGTGACCTCCCACTTCCGCGGGTCCACGCTGGCTGCGGAAATCCTGATCGCTGAGAGCGGGCGGTTTGTCTATGTTTCCAACCGTCTGGGTGACTCCCTGGCGGTCTTTTCCGTTGGCATGGATGGCACGCTGACGCTGGAGGATGAGGTCTGGATGCATGCCGACTATGGCCGTGCCATGATGTTCGACCCGAGCGGGTCATTCCTGTTCTGTGCCAACCAGCGCTCTGACTCCGTCACGGCTTTCCGTGTGGATCGTGAGACCGGCAAGCCTGTCTTCATGAACCACTTTACCGCCGTCGGCAGCCCGACGACGTTTGCCTTCATGGTGGCGGATTCCTGAGAGGTCTCTTCCCTCGTGAAGTAGAAAAGGCGCCTGTTTGTGGCGCCTTTTCTTTTGGTAGTGTCAGTCTTTCTGGAAGAGGGCGATGTAATTGATGCTGGTATCGTGGCTCTCCTGCCAGTGTGGCGGCCGGAAGGACAGCCCCTTGAGGTCCAGCAGGCGTAGCCCGACCTGCCTGGCCATGCTGTCCAGTTCTGTCGGACGGATGAATTTTTTCCAGTCATGGGTACCGACAGGGAGAAGGCGCAGCACATATTCCGCCCCCAGCTTGGCCATGAGGAATGAGCGCAGACTGCGGTCCATGGTGGAAATGGCGACATACCCGCCCGGCTTTGCCAGGCCTGATAGCAGGGAGAGAAAGACTTGCGGGTCCCGTACATGTTCAATGATCTCCAGGGCAGAGATCACGTCAAATTGCCGACCTTCCTCAAGAAGGGTTTCGGCACTGCTGCATAGATAGTGCAGGGGGGCGGCCTGCGGCGGCAGGGGGTGAAGGGCGACGTGTGCCCGGGCGGCCTGTATGCCGTCTTCGCTGGCATCAACGCCCAGAGTATCAAAACCAAGCGTGGCGAAGCGCTCACTCGCCAGTCCGGCACCGCAGCCAATATCCAGCAGGGTTGGCAGTTCGGGGAGATGGAAAAGCGAGGCAGGCAGATGCCGGACAATCCAGGAGGTGCGCAGAGGGTTCATGGCATGGAGCGGGGCCATGGGTCCTTTCGGGTTCCACCAGTCTTTGGCCAGTGCACTGAACTGAATTATTTCATCATTGATAACAGATGATGTTCCGTTACCTGCTCCGTTGGATGATGATGGTGATGAAACAGACATTCTTGGCGGTCCTCCCGGCTTTCATGGTGCTTTTCTGCCATGTTGTGGCTAGACGCGAAAGGGCAGGAGAGCTATGTGGAACGGATATTTATGTGATGCTAGCCTTATTGTTGGAGCTTTCTCCCCGATGTCCATACACGACTGTTCGGATGATGTAACACGGTCCGCGCCCCGCACGGTCGTGATGAAATTTGGCGGGACGTCCGTCAAGGATCTGGAGCGCATCCGCATCGTGGCTGAGAAGGTCCGGAAGGAGAGAGCCAGAGGACAGCGCATTGCGGTTGTCGTCTCTGCCATGTCGGGCGTGACCAACCAGATGGTGGATTATTGCCGCTCGCTGGATGCACAGGCTGATCCGGCGGAATATGACGCTGTTGTGGCGTCTGGCGAGCAGGTGACGAGCGGTCTGCTTGCCATTGCTTTGGGGGCGCTGGGTGTGCCGGCCCGTTCTTTCCAGGGGTGGCAGATTCCCTTGCTGACGGATGAAGCCCATGGCTGCGCCGCCATCGAGGATGTAGATGGGCGTGCCCTGCGGGAATGCATGGATGAAGGTATCGTGCCCGTGATCGCCGGGTTCCAGGGAGTGGATGCCAGAGGCCGTATTGCAACACTGGGCCGTGGTGGCTCCGATACGTCCGCCGTTGCGCTGGCGGCTGCCATCAGGGCGGACCAGTGTGACATCTATACGGATGTGGATGGCATTTACACGACCGACCCAAGGATTGTTAAGCAGGCCCGCCGTCTCGAGCGGATCACTTATGAGGAAATGCTGGAGCTGGCATCCGTAGGTGCCAAGGTTCTCCAGACCCGCAGCGTGGGGCTGGCCATGCGGGAAAAGGTGCATGTGCGTGTCCTGTCCTCTTTTGTGGAGACGGATGACAGCAGCGGAACCATTGTAGTGGATGAGGACGAAAGCGTGGAAAAGAAGCTGGTGACCGGTATTGCGTATTCCATGGATGATGCGAAGATCACCATCCGACAGGTACCTGACGAGCCGGGCATTGCGGCAAGAATCTTCGAACCTCTTTCCGCTGCAGGGCTGAATGTGGACATGATCGTCCAGAGCATCGGTGCGGATCGCAGCACGAACATGACTTTCACGGTCAGCAAGGGGGATGAGAGCCGGGCCTGCCAGATTTTGGAGGCAATGCGTGCCGAGATCGGTTTTGGCGGGTTGAGCACATCCCAGAATGTCGTGAAGATCAGCGTGGTCGGCGTGGGGATGCGGTCCAATACGGGCGTGGCCACCACCATGTTCCGGACACTCGCCGAGAAAGGGATCAACATTCAGGTCATTTCCACCAGCGAGATCAAGATTTCCGTTCTGATCGATGCAGAATATATGGAGCTGGCCATGCGGGCGCTGCACACCGCCTATGGGCTTGATGCCTCCGAGGGAGCACAGGCATGAGCGGGGAAGCAAACGCACGCGAGACGCTGGACCAGCTCTGGAAACCGGGATGTGATTTCCTGGGCAGTCGGTATGCCATTCTGGGCGGGGCCATGTCCTGGGTCAGTGAACGGAATCTGGTATCGGCCATTTCCAACGCAGGCGGCTTTGGTGTGATTGCCTGCGGTGCGATGGAGCCGGAGCGGCTTGAGGAAGAGATCGTTGCCACGCAGGCGCTGACAGACAAGCCTTTTGGCGTCAATCTCATCACCATGCATCCGAAGCTGGATGCGCTGGTGGATGTCTGTCTGGCCCACAAGGTGACCCACGTCGTGCTGGCTGGCGGCGTTCCGACCGGTGCGACCATCCGCCGGGTGCGGGATGGCGGCGCTAGGGTCATGGGGTTTGCTCCGGCGCTGGCTCTGGGCAAGCGGCTCGTGAAGCTGGGGATTGAGGCTCTGGTCATTGAGGGATCCGAGGCGGGCGGTCATGTCGGCCCGGTTTCCCTGAATGTTCTGGCGCAGGAAATCCTGCCCAACATCACGGAAGTGCCTGTTTTCGTTGCGGGTGGCCTTGGCCGTGGTGATGCCGTCCTGTCCTATCTGGAGCAGGGGGCAGCCGGTGGCCAGTTCGGGACAGTGTTTGCAGCCTCCCGGGAAAGCATCGCCCATGAGCGTTTCAAGGAGGCCTTCCGTCGGGGTAATGCCCGTGATGCCGTGATGTCCGTGCAGCTGGATGAGCGCTTTCCTGTCATTCCCGTGCGTGGCTTGGCCAATGCAGCTACGCGCCATTTCATGACCCATCAGGCGGATGTGATCGAGCGTTTCCGCAAAGGAGAGATCGAGCGGGAAGCTGCCCAGCTGGAAATCGAACATTTCTGGGCTGGGGCTCTGCGCCGGGCCGTCATTGAAGGTGACGTGGAAAACGGATCCATGATGGCCGGGCAGTCTGTCGGCATGGTCAAGGAGATCCGCCCGGTAGCGGATATCATCACCACGCTGGTGGATCAGGCTGTAGAAGCCCTCCAGAAGCGTGAGAAGCGCCTCCATGCGGCGGTTGCACGGTAACGGCAGGATACTGGACAGACAGCGCTGTGTTCGGACTGGAGCTCTGGTCAGATGAGGAAGAGGGGTGACGTGATGGACGATAAAGCAAGGCAGAATATGGCCGGTCAGTCATCGGCCACTCTGGGAGCTCGCCTGATGGCCCGACGCAAAGAGTTGGGCTGGAGGCTTGAGGATGTCGAGGCTTACCTGAAGGTAAGGCTTGCAACACTTCAGGCCATTGAAGGCGGGCGTTATGCCGAGCTGCCAGACAAGGTCTATGCCCTTGGTTTCATCAAGAGCTATGCCCGTCTTCTGGGGATGGAGAGCGAGGAGTTCATGCAGCAGGCCAGGCAGGAGTTGTCGTCTCTTGCGCCGCCACGTCAGAGCGTCCATCTGGTTCTTCCCGGCCCTCAGGAAGGACGTTCAGCCGGTCTCTGGGTGTTGTTGGCTGTTGGTCTGGTGGTGATCGCCGGGGGATATGCCGGGTGGTATCACTTCTCTTCCCATGGGCAGCTGGCTTCGTCCGTTCTGCCGTCCCATCTGGCAGAGACTGGTGAAACGCCAGCGGCTGCGGTACCGCCTGTTGCCACACAGCCGACTGTTCCGTCTCCAGCAGCCGGGCAGTCTGCCACGGCGCGGCCCACAGCACCGGTTCTGTCTTCTGGTACCCCGGGGGCGGCCACGGGGGCAGGGGATACTCCGAAAGATACGCCTGATCTGCCGCCAGCGCCGGAGGCTGTTTCTCCTTCTGCTACGGCCATGCCTTCTACTGTTGATGCAGCGGGTAATGAGGTGCTTCACAATGAGGGTGATCACCCGGCCGGTTCGTCTTCTGGTGACAGTGTGACGGGGAATGCCCCGTCTGCCATGGAGACATCGAAGACCCAGTCCCCGCAGCCAACGCCAGCGCAGCAGGCTCCTGCTCCGAGTCAGGAAGCAGCTGACAGAGTTGCAATACTGGCCCGGGAAGACAGCTGGGTGCAGGTTACGGATGCCTCTGGCAAGGTTCTGCTGGTTCGTGTGCTGAAGAAGGGAGAGAGCTGGCAGGGGACTGCTGGTGAAACCTATCGTGTGACGAGCGGCAATGCCGGGGGTGTTGTTTTTCAGGCGGGGAATGTTGTAAGCGCTCCCCTAGGGCTGCGTGGCAGGGTTGTCCGTAACGTGACGGTCGATGCAGCATCTGTGGAGCAGGGCCATTATGGTTACGGTTCCCTGGCCACCGGGGCCGGTGAGGTGCCGGGACCGGTGGACAAGCGCAGCCAATAAAATTCTGTGACCGTCCATGAGGCGGCCACGTTTATCATGGGTCAGTCCAGTCAGGACCCGGAGAGGTTATTGATGAGCAGTTTACGTCCCTATCAGCATATTGAACGCCGTAAATCACGGAAGATCTATGTTGGTAATGTTGCCGTTGGTGGCGATGCACCTGTTTCGGTGCAGACCATGACCAACACGCTGACAACGGATATCGAAGGAACGATTGCTCAGATCCGCAAGGCCGAAATGGCCGGTGTGGATATCGTCCGTGTATCCTGTCCCGATGAGGCCAGCACGAAGGCCCTGAAAACCATTGTGGAAGAAGTCAATGCGCCGATCGTGGCGGACATTCACTTCCATTACAAACGGGCTATCGAGGCAGCGGCGGCCGGTGCGGCCTGCCTGCGCATCAATCCGGGTAACATTGGCAGTGCCGATCGTGTGCGTGAGGTCGTCAAGGCAGCGCGTGATCATGGCTGCTCCATCCGTATTGGCGTCAATGCTGGGTCTCTGGAGCGGCATCTGCTGGAGAAATATGGCGAGCCGAAGCCGGAAGCACTGGTGGAAAGTGCGCTGGAACATGCGAAGATTCTGGAAGATCATGACTTCCATGAATTCAAGATCAGCGTGAAGGCTTCTGACGTTTTCATGGCCGTGGCGGCCTACAAGCAGCTGGCAGAATGCTGTGACCATCCGCTGCATATCGGCATTACGGAGGCTGGCTCCAAGCGGGCGGGGACGGTGAAGTCTGCCCTCGGGCTGGGCAATCTGCTCTGGGCTGGTGTGGGTGACACGATGCGCGTTTCCCTCTCTGCTCCTCCAGAAGAAGAGGTGCTGGTGGGCTGGGACATTCTCAAATCGCTCGGCCTGCGTCACCGTGGTGTGAAGATCATTTCCTGTCCGTCCTGTGCCCGTCAGGGTTTCAATGTGGTGGATACGGTCCAGACGCTGGAGGACCGTCTTCAGCACATCAAGACACCGCTGACACTTTCCATCATCGGTTGTGTGGTTAACGGGCCTGGTGAGGCGCTGATGACGGACATCGGTGTGACAGGTGGCGGGTCTGGTCGGCACATGGTCTATGCAGCGGGCAAGCAGGACCATACCATGCCGGCTGAGAACATGATCGACCATATCGTGGAGCTGGTGGAAGCCCGTGTGGCTGCCATTGAGGCCGGAACGGCCGAGAAGGCAGCGCACTGATGGCACGGTTTCAGCCGCCACGGGGGACGAGGGATCTGCTGGGCGAGGAGATGCGTCGCCACCAGCATGTTGTTGGTACGGGCAGGACGGTCTTCCGCCGTTATGGTTTCAGCCAGTGGGCCACTCCCATTTTTGAGGACACCCATGTTTTTGCCCGCTCTCTGGGGGAAAGCTCGGATGTTGTTTCCAAGGAAATGTATACGTTCGAGGATCGGGGAGGGGAGAGCCTGACCCTGCGTCCGGAGGGAACGGCGGGTGTGGCTCGTGCGCTGGTTTCCAATGCGCTGACACAGGCCCTGCCACAGAAGATTTTCTATACGGGCCCAATGTTCCGCTATGAACGGCCGCAGAAAGGGCGCTTCCGTCAGTTCCATCAGATCGGTGCAGAGCTGATCGGTGCGGAAAGTGCCTTCCGTGATGCCGAGATCATCGCCATGGCCCGGGACTTTCTGGTCTCGCTTGGTCTGGCGGATGATCTGCGTCTGGAGCTGAACACGCTGGGTGACAAGGCCAGCCGCATGGCATGGCGGGAGGCTCTGGTGGCCTATTTCCGCCAGCATGAGGATCGCCTTTCCGAGGACAGCCGGTCACGGCTTGAAATCAACCCGCTGCGGATTCTGGACAGCAAGGCAGAGCAGGACAGGGCCCTTCTGGCTGATGCACCAGCTTTTGATGACTATCTCAATGAGGAATCCCGTACATTCTGGGAGGAGCTGAAGGCTGGTCTGAAGGCTTTCGACGTCTCTTTCGTGGAGAATCCCCGAATTGTTCGTGGGCTGGATTATTACAGCCATACCGTATTCGAGTTTGTTACGGACAAGCTTGGTGCGCAGGGGACCGTTCTGGCCGGTGGCCGGTATGAGGGGCTGGTTGAAGAAATGGGCGGCCCTGCCGTGCCCTGCATCGGCTGGGCCGCTGGTGTTGAACGTCTCGCCGCTCTGATTGATGCTCCGGCTGAGGAGGTCAGTGATGTGGCCATCCTACCGATGGGAGAAGCTGCCCTGCTCAAGGCCGCTTCCATTTCCCGGGCGTTGCGGGATGGTGGTCTGGCTGTCTCGATCGAGACACGGGGCAACATGAAGAAACGCATGGACCGTGTTGTGCAGTCCGGGGCGACACATGCGCTCTTCCTGGGGGATGATGATCTGGCACGGGATGTCGTGCAGCTGCGTCATCTGGCATCACGGGAACAGGAAGAAGTGCCCGTGACGGACATCCTTGTTATCCTGGAGCGTGCCCGAGCCTCATGAGTGCGGCTATGGAGCATAAGCTGGAGCAGATCATTGCCCGCTTTGAGGAAATGCAGGCAATGATGGCCTCTGGTGAGGCCAGTGGAGACGAGTTTGCCCGTCTTTCCCGGGACTATGCTGCCATGGAAAAACCTGTGGCAGCCATCCGGGCGTGGCAGGCTGCTCAGAAGCGTCAGAAAGAGGCGCAGGCTCTGGTGCAGGACCCGGAGATGAAGGAGCTTGCCCAGCTTGAGCTGGAAGAGGTCGAGGCCGTGATGCCCGCTCTGGAGCAGGCCATGCAGCTGGCGCTTCTGCCTCGGGATGATGCTGATGAACGGAGCGCCATTCTGGAGGTCCGCCCCGCTGCCGGTGGGGATGAAGCAGCGCTGTTTGCGGCAGAACTCTTCGAGGCCTATCGTCGGTTTGCCGAGAGCAATGGCTGGCGTTTCGAGGTCATGTCCCTGACGGAAAGTGAGCTTTCTGGCATCCGGGAAGGCATGGCCACCATTACAGGGCGAGGCGTGTTTGCCCGTTTCAAATATGAGTCCGGCGTGCATCGTGTCCAGCGTGTCCCGGCGACAGAAAGCCAGGGACGCATCCATACATCTACCGTTACCGTTGCTGTGCTGCCGGAAGCGGAAGAGGTTGATGTGCAGGTGAATGAAGAAGACCTGCGGATTGATGTGTTCCGGGCCTCCGGTGCAGGGGGACAGCATGTGAACAAGACGGAGAGTGCTGTCCGTATCACGCATCTGCCGACAGGTGTTGTCGTGGCCATGCAGGAAGAAAAAAGTCAGCACCGCAACAAGGCCAAGGCCATGCAGATTCTGCGGGCCCGCCTGTATGAGGCGGAACGGCAGAAGGCGCATGACAGCAGGGCAGCCGACCGTAGATCCCAGGTTGGTACAGGAGACCGGTCTGAACGGATAAGAACCTACAACTTCCCCCAGGGGCGGGTGACAGATCACCGCATCAATCTTACTCTGTACAAGATTGATCAGGTCATGGGTGGCGAGTTTGACGAGATTGTCAGCGCCCTGACCCACCATGAGCAGATGGCCCTGCTGGCGGCGGAAATCGGCAGTTCCTGACAAGTCCCCTGGGCAGGGTGATCAGCTGTTGGAGGAGAGGCAGCGGGAGGAGTTGCCGTTGTGGTGATCGGTAGCAGCCGGATCGTTTTCATCCATCAGGAAGAAATCTCGGAAATTTTCGCTACCCACGGCTTCGAAATAATGGCCGTCCGGATTATGGAGGACACCATCTCCGCTCACGTCCCGTGTTTCGGCCTTGCCATCATGCATGACGGTAACGGTGCCGCAAAGAGTATAGGGAATATCAACACGGCCCAGAGGCAGAGGGATCACGGCACTATCATCAGCATGGGCGAGGTCAAGGCGGAATGTCGCTGCCAGATGACCATTGAGATAGAGGCGTGTCGACTCTGACACCTCATCGGGCGCACGTCCGTCATGAACGGTGAAACTGCCCCCCGTTGGTCCATCCGGCATGGGCCCGACAGTTTCACCCTTTGCGGCTGGCAGCATCAGGATGCCGAGGCAGAGTGAAACAGGCAGGGAGCGCAGGAAACGGGCTATGGTCATCGTCTGGTTTTCCTGGATGATGGGAGGCGACAGGTCAGGGAATGAAATTCATGCGTAAAATAGACCTTTTGCAGCAGGCCGGGGAGAGGCTTTTTCAGGCCGGGATTGAAGAGGCAGCATTCGAGGCTCGCTTGCTGCTCTGCTGGGCCTGCGGGTGGACCCGGATGGAGCTGATGCAGCATGACGGGATTCCGGCCGAGGGTGTGGACCGCTTCCAGCGTGCCATTCAGCGCCGCAGCCAGCGGGAGCCGGTTGCCTTCATTACCGGGGAGCAGGGCTTCTGGACACTGGATTTTCATGTCTCGCCGGAGACATTGATCCCCCGGGGCGATAGTGAGACCCTGCTGGAAGCGCTGCTGGACCATAAGCCGGATCGTCAGTCTGTCAGATCCATTCTTGACCTTGGAACGGGCACAGGCTGCCTGCTTCTGTCTGCTCTGAGTGAATATCCACGAGCCTGGGGGTTGGGTGTGGATATTGCTCCCGCCGCCGCCGCCCTTGCCCGACGGAATGCAGGCCGCAATGGCCTGTCGGGCCGGGTGGCTTTTATGGCGGGAGACTGGGCTGCTGCGGTGGGAGGGCGTTTTGATGTCGTGTTGTCCAATCCTCCCTATATTGAACATGCGGACATGGCCCATCTGATGCCTGATGTTGCGGCATATGAACCGCATCGGGCTCTGGATGGGGGAGATGATGGCTTGGTGGCCTATCGCATCCTGTGCCGGAGCCTGCCACATCTGCTTATGCCGAACGGGTGTGCCGTGCTGGAGCTGGGGATGGGACAGGCAGATGCTGTCACAGGACTGGCCGAGGCGGAAGGACTTGCGGTGCTGGAGTGCCGGAAGGACCTGGGAGGTGTGGAGCGTGCCCTGGTGCTTGCCTTTTCTTAGGAAAGCAGTTGGCTTATGGGCTGATGCCTGATAGATTGCCGCAGGAAGATACAGGGGATGGACAGCGTTACGGTGATGGCTGTCGGTCAGGCGGTAAAGTGTCGTTTCCTCTGGGAGTGATGTTTCTTCGGACAATATGGGAAGAAACGGCAGATTGGCTGCTGAAGGCGCCATTGTGACAAGATTGCAGGTTTGAAAATATGAAGCGAATGAGGAACCGTCATCATCGTTCAGGCGGCGGTGGAGGAGCATCCCGTGGCAATAATGGTCAGATTCCTCTGAACCGGAACCATGTTTTTGAGAGCAACGGGCCTGATCTGCGCATTCGTGGCACTGCCCAGCAGCTGTTCGAAAAATATCTTCAGCTGGGTCGTGATGCCACCGGTACCGGGGACAGGGTGCAG
Organism: Parasaccharibacter sp. TMW 2.1888; assembly: GCF_023167265.1. Taxonomy (NCBI): domain Bacteria; kingdom Pseudomonadati; phylum Pseudomonadota; class Alphaproteobacteria; order Acetobacterales; family Acetobacteraceae; genus Parasaccharibacter; species Parasaccharibacter sp. TMW 2.1888. The sequence goes on along the minus strand of NZ_CP030979.1, from coordinate 125,138 downwards.
GCGGAGGCCTATTTCCAGCATGCCGAGCATTATTTCCGTATGCTCAATGCCATGAATCAGGCAGCTCAGGCGGCCCAGCAGGAGCGTGCCGAACGGCAGCGCAATTATGAGCAGACACGTCAGGAGCGCCGGGAACGTCAGGAGCATGAGGACGAGGCGGCAGCTCCGGCCCCGGTGAGTGAGCGTCGTCCGTCCGAGCGTCGTCGTCGTGCTGAAAAGCGTGATGAAGAGGCCGAGCAGGACAGCGAGGACTGAGGCCACTTTCCCGACCGTACGGCACCAAGAGAGGGCGGGTTGGCTCAGGTCAACCTGCTTTCTTTTTATGAGGCTGTCAGTGTTCTGAAATTATGGGGAAGATACCTGCCAGCACCAGAGGCACGGCATCCGCAACGGCTCATTCAGCAAATTTTCAGGGGATAGGAAAAGGGAAGATGGTAGCGGCGGACGGATTTGAACCGCCGACCAAGGGATTATGATTCCCCTGCTCTACCGCTGAGCTACGCCGCCATCATGTCCTTCAGGAGGCATCTGCCTTCCGATGAAGGTGCTTTTATGGCAGGCAGATGAGGAAGTCAACAGGGAGGTGGGCTATCATCATGTTTTTTTGTTCTTTTCTATTCACTTCCTGAGGAGAGGCTGTCATTTTTCGCTGACAGCCTGTTACACCTTCAGTCAGAGGGCTTTTCCTTTTGTCCCAGCATTTCACAAACATCCTCTTTGCGTTCAGCAATGCGCTTTCCTGGTTGCCACCTGCGATCGTATCGATCCTGATGCTCGTGATCGTTGGTCTGACAGCGTTTTATGCCGGACATGGGGCGAGTGCGCTGATCCTGCGTATTCCTGGTACACGCAGCGGGGCGATGATCCGCAACACCGTCAGCGTGTTGCGTCGGCCCATGCAGGTCATGGTTACATTGCTGGTCCTTCTGGCAGCGCTGCCAGCGGCCACGGGCTTTTCATATGAGGAGGAGCAGAATCTCAGGCTGTTCTTTTTCTTTCTGCTGATTCTGGTTTTCGGCTTTTCTCTCATCAGCATGTTCCGCCTGATGTCAGAGGCATATCTGAATCGTCTGGCACGGTTGGATTATGCGGATGATATCATGGCCCGTGCTCATCAGACACAGATCAAGGTGCTGCGGCGGCTTGGAGAGATTCTCATTGGCCTTGTGACGGTTGCTTCGGCCCTGATGCTTTTTCCGTCTGTCAAACAGTATGGTGTGTCCCTTTTTGCTTCTGCCGGAGCGGCCTCGCTGATTGTCGGTCTCTCGGCGCGGGGACTTCTGACGAACCTGATAGCGGGGGTGCAGATCGCCATCACCCAGCCCATCCGGATGGAGGATCTGGTCGTCATCAATGGTGACTGGTGTTGGGTGGAGGAAATCACGGCAACGTATGTCGTGCTGCGTGTCTGGGACTGGCGACGCCATATCGTGCCCATTTCCTATTTTCTTGAAAATCGCTTTGAAAATTGGACGCACAACTCGGCCGCCATAACCGGCGTCGTGTTTCTCTGGCTTGATTATGATGCCCCAATGGATGAAATCCGGGATATGCTGAGGGAGATCGTGCGAAGCTGCCCGCTCTGGGATGGCAAGGTGTTCGATGCCCAGGTGTCGGACTGCACAGATCAGGCCATGTCGGTCCGTGTCATTGCCAGTGCCCGCAATGCCATGCAGAGCTGGGATCTGCGTTGTGACATTCGGGAAAAAGCCATTGCCCGCATCCGGGCGGAGTTCCCGCAGGCGCTGCCACGGCGGCGTGTGGCGTTCGTTTCGCCGGAAACAGGGGCAAAACTGGATGTGACAGACCCGGATACCCTTTTGTCTCCTCCAGTACATCGCCCGCCACCGGGCAGTTACATGGGGCCCGGTAGCAGGGCCGATGGGCGCAGATAGTGTGGCGAAGGAGGGTCCCCCATCAGTCTCGGGCAAGTCAGGACTGATGGGGGCGGTATTATTCTGCTGAGGCTGACGGATTGGCCATGCGGGAGTTGTGATACCCGTAGAAGCGATAGGTCAGCGCACCGATCAGGAAGTAGGTGACCAGCAGAATGACGGGAACAGGATTGCCGCCCAGCAGGGCGTGGATCATGTTGAAGATCAGTGGCAGGATCATGATCAGGCAGAAAATGATCCCCAGAACAGGCGTAAGGCCAATCCAGAATCCCCGGATACGGATTCCTCCCAGTGGCACGCTGAAGGGGCGCCGGGTATCGGCAGCATAATTGCGCTGCCAGATGACCGTAAAGCAGACCATGGCGAAGGCCAGTGCTGTCCCGAGGGAAACGAGATCGCTGATGATGTCGATGGGCAGGGTGGCTGTCATCAGGGCAATGATGGTCCCCATGATGAATGTCCCACGGGCTGGTGTGCGGTAGCGTTTGTGGATCCTGCTAAAGACGGACGGGATGAGCCCGTCCCGCCCGGTGGTCAGCAGGATGCGGGACTGACCATACATCAGGCCCAGCAGGACGGAGGAAAGGCCGATGGTGGCGCCGCCATTCACCAGCAGGGCCAGCCACGGTTTGCCCATGGCCTGTGTGGCAACGGCCAGGGGGTCAGCCACATTCAGCTTGCTGTAGGGCACGATTCCCAGCAGTACGGCTGCTACGGCAACATAGATCAGCGTACAGATCAGCAGGCTGCCAATGATGCCGATGGGAATGTCACGTGTTGGATTGCGGGCCTCTGATGAAGCAGTGGAAACGGCTTCGAACCCTCCATAGGCAAAGAATATGATTGAGGCTGCCCGGAAGATGCCAGCCACACCAAAGTGGAAATGGGCCTGGGCCGGTGGAATGAAGGGGAACCAGTTGGCCGGGGTGATGTAACTGACACCGATGATGAGGAAGAGGAACAGGACACCAATTTTCAGGGCGACAACGAGAGAGTTGAAGCGGGCGGATTCTTCAACACCACGGGCCAGCAGGGCGGTTACCAGCAACACGGAGATGAAGCCGATCAGGTCCAGCCGGAATCCGGCTGTCAGCGCTGTTCCTTCGGAGCCGGGCACCGGCTGAAGGCTTGTCTGTGTCAGCCAGACTGGCAGATGGATGTTGAAAATGCCCAGCAGGGAGTTCATGTAGCCCGAAAGACCAGCCGCCACAGCGGTGCAGGATATGCCGTATTCAAGCAGCATCAGCCAGCTGACATTCCATGCTGCCCGTTCTCCCATGGAGATGTAGGCATAGGAGTAGGAGGAGCCGGATACCGGGAAGGTGGAAGAGAGCTCCCCATAACAGAAAGCCGTGAAGAGACAGGCTGCCGCCGCTACAAGGAAGGAGAGCAGCACGGCAGGTCCGGCATATTCAGCCGCCGCCGTACCCGTCATGACATAGACGCCCGCCCCAACGGTCGTTCCGACCCCCATGAGCAGAAGCTGCGTGGCTGTCAGACTTCTTTTGAGCGTGACGGAATCATTTTCTGCCGTGATCTGGCTCATGGTCTTGCGCCGTGGATCACGACGCCTGGCGGAGGAGGAGGAACGTTTACGCATAAAGAGGGTGGATCATCCAGAAATAGACAGCGGACTTGATGGATGGGCAGGTTGCCCCTGCGGCCATCCTCGCCTCGTAATCGGAAATGGAAACCATGCAGCAGCCTGCGCCCTTCAGGATGGAGGCTGCTTCATGGTCGAGTTATGCCGTCCATAGAACAGATAGGTCGCAAAACCCAGCCCTGTATAGAGGATGAAGAAGGCCAGCGGGATGATGTTACCCTGCAGGGTGACGTGCAGTATGTTCAGCCCCAGGGGAACAATCATGCAGAGGCAGAAGAAAATGCCCAGCATGGGCGTGATGCCCAGCCAGATCCCCCGGATGCGGATTCCTCCGAGTGGCACCTGGAAGGGCCGGTGTGTCTCCGGTGCCCTGTTGCGTTGCCAGATGACAGTGAAGCAGACGATGCTGAAGGCCAGTGTGGTGCCAATGCAGAGCAGATCCCCCAGCAGTGCGATGGGCATGGTGGCGCTCATCAGCCCCAGGATGAGGCCCAGCAGCAGCGTGGCCAGCCATGGTGTCCTGAAGCGTGGATGCACGACGCTGAAGATGCCCGGTAGAAGTCCGTCATGGCTGATGGCGTGGACCATGCGGGAAATTGCATAAAGCAGACCGATAAGAACGGAGAACAGCCCGACCGTGGCCCCTGCATTGATGAGAAAGGCCATCCACGGCTGATTCATGAGGCCCGTTGCGATGGCCAGAGGGTCTGGCACATCCAGCATCTGATAGGGCGCAATGCCCAGCAGTACGGCCGCCACGGTGACATAAACCAACGTACAGATGATGAGACTGCCGATGATGCCTATGGGCACATCCCTGGTGGGGTTGCGGGCTTCTGCCGCTGCGGTGGAGACGGTTTCGAAACCACCATAGGCAAAGAAGATGATCGAGGCAGCCCGGAAGATGCCAGCCACGCCGAAATGGAAATTCCCTTCCGAAGGCGGGATGAATGGGTGCCAGTAGGCAGGATGGAGATAGAACAGGCCAACCCCGACAAACAGTGCCAGCACGCCGATCTTGATGCTGACGAAGGCCGTGTTGAACCGTGCTGCGACCTCAATCCCACGGGTCAGGACCAGGCTGATGAACAGCATGACAACCAGGCCGATCAGGTTGAAGCTGGGATGAAAGGCCAGCAGGCCGGTACTTGAATGAGGGATGGACTGAAAGGTTGTCTGGGAAATGACAGCCGGAAGATGGATGCCGAACCCACTGAGCAGGGATGTCAGGTAGCCCGAAAAGCCGGCCGCCACGGCGGTACCGGCAATGCCATATTCCAGTATGAGCAGCCAGCCGGTCACCCATGCCATTTTCTCGCCCATGGAGAGATAGGCATAAGCATAGGCTGACCCGGAGACAGGGAAGGTGGAGGCCAGCTCCCCATAACAGAGTGCCGTGAACAGGCACGCCGCAGCGGCAATCAGGAAAGAGAGAAGGACGGAAGGCCCGGCATACTCTGCTGCCGCCGTCCCCGTGATGACGTACACGCCCGCTCCAATGGCGGTCCCCACGCCCATGAGCAGGAGCTGCGTGGCGCCAAGGCTGCGCTTGAAGTTATGCTGTTCACCAGCGGACTGTATCTGGGAGAGGGTCTTGCGGCGCGCCTTGTTCATGGCGTGGTCAGCTGGGGCATGAGTGTCACGATTCCTGCATAACGGGGCTGGAACGGTATGATACCGGAATGTTTTTATTCATGACTCCTTGGAAAGCCTTTGTAAATTATGCTTGCGGAGTTTTTCTGTGCTCAGGGGTGAAAATGAAGAAGGCAGGCGCTGCCAAGGCCTGCAAGGATGCAGTAAATGCCGAATCCTGTCAGGGTGTGCCGGTTGTCATCATGGAAGAAGCGCAGCAGGAGCCGGGAGCAGATGAGGGCCGTTACGCCAGCCACGACAGCGCCGATGAGGGACTGCGTGATCATGCTGCTGGAGAGATGGACATGGCGGAGCTGCCAGGCCTCTTTGGCCGTGGCTGCCAGAATGATCGGCTGGGCCATGAGCAGGGAAAAGCGTGTCGCTGTCAGATGGTCCAGTCCCCGCATCAGCCCACCATTAATGGTGGCACCGGAGCGTGATAGCCCGGGGAACAGGGCCAGACATTGCCAGAGGCCGATGATGAGGGCATCTTTCCAGGAGAGTTCCTGTGTCTGGTAGGCATTGTCCTGTTCATGCCGGAGGGCCCGGCGGCGCATGATCTCCGTCAGGATGAGCAGCAGGCCGTTGAGGGTCAGGAATCCTGCCACCATGAGCGGATTGGCAAAAACGAGCCGCAGGTGGTGCTCAAACAGTCCGCCCATGATGACGGCTGGTATTGTGGCCACGACAAGCAGGCTGCACAGGTGGATCGCCTTGTTGCGGGTTCTGGCTGTCCTGCGGGGGGAGAAGAGGCCGAGCAGGATAGCCCGCCAGTCCCCCCAGAAGACATGCGCCAGAGCCACCAGCGTGCCGACATGCAGCATGGTCAGAAAGGGCAGGAAGGTCGGGCTGTGTTCATCCAGCGACCAGTGAAGGATTCCGGGCAGAAGGACGGCATGGCCAAGGCTGCTGACAGGGAAGGGTTCCGTGATGCCCTGGATGATGGCGAGGATGAAGGCCTGGAGATCTGTCATGCGGAACCATGGTCTGTCTGGAGGTGGGGGAGATTGAGGAAAAGCCGTGACGGATGCTGGTGGGAAAGTCCCATCTATGGTAGCGGTAACGTTCTGTTGTTTTTCATGAAATCAGCTTCTCCGGTCGCAAGGCTAGCAGACTGGGGCGTGAATTTCGAGGTATCTATGTGGGCGATCCTTAAAGGGCGTGGCGGAGCATTCATTGCCAGCAGCTGTGTTCTTCTGGCAGCCGGCGGGTTCGTTGCCTATGGGCTGGGCCTGCTGGAGGGGCCGGATCGCCACATGACAGGCTATCATGCGACATTCAGTTCCGCGAATGGTCTGGATGAGGGGGCTGACGTGGACCTTGGCGGTGTAACCGTGGGGCGTGTGCGTTCCATCACGCTGAATCCGGAAACCGCCATCGTGGACGTGCAGTTTGCCGTACGGGATGATCTGAAGCTCCCGCAGGATACGGCTGTGGCCATTGCGGCACCGACCATTGGCGGGGACAATGCCCTTCAGCTGCTGCCCGGCAAGGCAGGGCAGACATTGCCGGCTGGTGCCACCATTCTGGATGCCCATCCCCTGCTGTCTCTGGAGCAGCAGATCAGCAATTACATATTTGGTGCGGGCAGGCTTTAGGCTGTGTTTTCCCGCCGGGCTCCCGCCGGGCGGGAAAGGACCGGCGGGATCTGGCCCGGTTGTTGCCTGCCTCAGTCGTTGGTCGGGTAGGACGCCAGCAGGCGCCGCTGCTTCAGCCAGGAGCGGAGCATCCCCAGAATGCCGGAACTTTTCCAGCCTTCTTTCTTTTTTGCAGCACCGATGAGGAAGGCCTGCCGGTAATGGTAGATCTGGGTGCGGTAGGCTTCTATCAGAGTCGTGCGCCGGTCCCAGATATGGATGGCCTCTGACCCGACCCCATTGATCTCGATGATCTGAAAGTCTTCCCCACGCTTCAGAGCTTCTGGTGAAGCCATCTTGAGGTCGATCCGGCCGAAATGGAAGTCCGGTATGTCAAGCATGATGGCGTTGATGCGTTCCGTGAGTGCCGGAGTGACGTCCGGCCTCCCATTCCGGAAGATGGACCCCTTGCAGTGATTTCCGGCAAAAACCAGTGACAGCGTTTCTCCGGCGGGCAGAATCTCGGTTTCACGGCCACTGATACGGGGCAGATAGAGCTGTGGCACCTGTCGCATCCGGGGGTCGGCCATGATGAGCTCCTTGAGTGTGGAGCGACCATTGCCAGTCAGGACAGGGGCTTCCTTGTAAGTGAGGGAGGTGATGCGGCCGACAGGCTCATCAGGATGACGGATATAGAAGATGCCTGCTTCCATCGGGTAGGTGATGAGCTGCTGCACCATCAGGGCCACACCCGCCGGGAAGAGTGGCAGCACCTCGTGGAGCATGGCCAGGGAGGTGATCAGCCTCACTCCCGTACCGTTACAGCCGATGTCAGGCTTGAGCACGACCGGGAAGTCGATCCCCATTTCCTTCATGGCGGCCAGCACATCCCGGGCTGCATCAGCTCCGTTATGAATGATCCGATACGGGGCAATGGCCTCTCGGGCCGTGGGGCCGACCATGTCCAGAATGGAGCTTTTGCTCTCGCCACAGAGGCCACCTGTTTCGATACGGGGATTGGCAGCCGTGGAGATGCTGAGGTCTCCATGACGTAACCCCATGAGAATCCAGTAGATGACGATGGGGGTATAGAAAATGCTGTCGGGCCAGAACTCGAAGAGGGACAGCGTCTTGTGATGGGAAGAAGGTGCTGTCATGGACTATGTGTTCCTACGTTGCAGGTGGCTGATGAAACGTCCCATCAGGAAAATGCAGAGGATGAAGCCGATGATTCCCGCCCAGCGCCAGCCACCCTGATGCGCCAGAAGCCACCCGCCAACATGCAGTGCCAGCAGGAAGAGCAGGCTTGTCCAGACCAGCGTTGCGCCTATGGCCGTCAGGGCGAAGGCCAGAAAGGGCGCACGGAAGAAACCGCAGGCCGTATAGAGCGGCAGGCGGCTGCCTGGAACAAAGCGGGAAATGGCCACAACCCCTATGATGTTGCGGGAGAACCACCGTTTTGCCTGCTCCTCGCTGGGGAGGGTCAGGAAACGGCGCAGGAACGTCCATCGGCTTCCTGCCAGACCGAGGGCATAAAGGCCCATGTCACCCAGGGCCACCCCGGCATAAAGGCTGCCAAGTGCCAGAGGGATGGAAATCTGGTTTCCTTTGGACGCAATGGCCGCCAGGACGGTTGCAACATCTTCCAGGATAAAGGTACCAAGGATGACAGAAAAGGCTTTCAGCCAGACAGGCTGGGACGCCATGATAGCGCTGATACGGATCACAAAGAACGGTCCTGGCTGTGGTTGGCGGGACTGTGCCATGAAATGCGTCTGTCCGCAATCGGCAGTGCCGGGTATATCGGGGCGTTCCTTTGGATGATGAAGGGGAGATCAGGCGTGATGGGAAGTGGAATGATGAAGAGGCGTCATTTTCTGGCTGCCACGGCGGGAGGGTTGATGATGGGCGGTCTGCCTGCCTGGGCAGGTGGTCGGGCGGTGGCCTCTCGGGGGACGGCTGATTATGCAGCATTCCTGGGAGGTGTGCGGCAGCAGGCCCTGTCGGCTGGTGTGCCGTCGGCTATTGTGGAGCAGTCCCTGGCGCTGGCTCAGGCCCCCAATCAGGAGGTTTTGCGGCTGGACCGGCACCAGCCGGAATTTACCCTGACATGGGCGCAGTACCGTGCACGTGTGATCTCGTCTGCCCGGGAAGAAAAAGGGCGGCAGGCCTGGCAGAGGGTGCGGGGGACACTGTCGCCTTTGGGGCAGACGCTGGGCTGTGATGACAACGCCATCATGGGCATATGGGGGCTGGAATCAGGGTTTGGAGAGCATCAGGGCCGTTTTAATGTCATCGAGGCCTTGGCCACTCTGGCCTTTGATGGCAGGCGGGCTGCCTTTTTCCGTAGCGAGCTGATCAAGGCCATGCAGATATTGGCTCAGGGGGTCATCAGTCCGGCCAGCATGCTGGGCAGCTATGCCGGTGCCATGGGGCAGCCTCAGTTCATGCCGAGTGCCTATCTGCGTTTTGCGGCGGATGGTGATGGTGATGGAAAGGCGAATATCTGGAGTTCCGAAGCGGATGTTTTTGCCTCCATTGCCAATTACCTGGGACGGTCGGGCTGGCGGCGTGGTGAACCCTGGGGAGAAGAGGTTGTGGTCCCGCTGGGGAGCAATGGGCAGTTCACGGCTCTGGCTGCCACGAAATCCCGCCATGCCCCCGTGCATCCTGTCAGCACGTGGCAGGCTATGGGGGTGAGGCCGGTCCAGTCTTCCGGGTTCCTGGCACCGCAGGCTACGGGCAGCCTGCTCCAGCCGGATGGACCTGGTGGACAGGCCTTCCTCGTTTATCATAATTTCCGTGCGATACGGGCCTACAATCCTTCCGATTATTATGCATTGGCGGTCGGGATTCTGGGCGATAGGATGACCCGATAATCACGCCGTCCGGCATGGTGCCGGGTGGCCCGCATGGCGGGCATCGCAGGTTTTTTCATGAAGGCCCCGCCGGTATGGCGGGCATGCAGTGCGGGGATTGACGTGCAGACAAGACGTTCTCTCATGGGGGGAGTTGCCGGTTTTACGGCATGTTCCCTGCTGGCATCATCACGGGCCGGGCAGGCCGCCGGGCTGCACAGGCAGGGGCGGGGGCGTCCGGCAGGGCAGGTGAAGGAAGCAGGTCCGGCCACCGATTCGGTCGTGGGGGATGCCGTGACTCCAATGGGCCCCATGCCGACCTCTGCCCGTTGGGCCTATATTCTCGACAGCACGACGGGGACGGTGTTGCTGAGTCGCAATGCGGAAGAGCGGATGCCGCCATCATCCCTTACCAAGATGATGACGGCCTATGTCGTTTTTGCTTTTCTGGCCTCCGGGCGTATCCGGCTGGAGCAGGAATTCCCTGTCAGCTCCAGGGCCTGGAAGATGGAAGGTTCCCGCATGTTTGTCCCGCTTGGCAGTTCTGTCAGCGTGGAGAATCTGATCCGTGGCATGCTCATCCAGTCCGGCAATGATGCCTGTGTCGTGCTGGCGGAGGGGATTGCGGGGTCTGAAGAGCGTTTCGTGGCCTTGATGAACGAGGCAGCCCAGCGCATTGGCTTACGCAACTCTCATTTCATGAACGTGACCGGTCTGCCGGATGCCAGCCATTACATGTGCGCTCAGGATGTGGCCATGCTGGCGCAGCATCTCATTCGTGATTTCCCCCGTTATTACGGGTTCTTCGGGGAGAAGGAATTCACCTTCAACCATATCCGTCAGGGGAACCGCAATGTGCTGGTCGACAAGGGGCTGGCTGATGGTCTGAAGACTGGCCATACCGATGCAGGGGGGTTTGGCCTGTGTGCCAGTTCAGAACGGAACGGCAACCGTGTCATTGTCGTCATCAATGGGACTGCCTCTACCAATGAGCGTGCTCATGAGGGTGAGCGGCTGATGAGCTGGGCATTCTCCAGTTTTGAGACGGTTCAGCTGCTGCACAAGGGGCAGGTTGTGGAGCCGGCCGCTGCCGTGTGGAATGGGGAGCATCGCACGGTTGGTCTGGCTGTTGCGGAGGATGTCAGCCTGACCATCCCTGTCGGCTGGTCCTCGAAAGTGCAGATCAGCGTGGATTATCCGTCCCCCATTCCGGCACCGGTGGCAGCAGGGCAGAAGTCTGGCCATGTTTCCGTTGGCCTGCCAGGTCAGCCCAGGGTCTATTCACCACTTTATACGGTGTCTCCGGTCGGTGAGCTTGGCTTTGCAGGGCGGATCCTGTCACGGTTCGGCCATGCTCCGCAGTAAGACCGGGGGAGTGTTCATTACATTGGAAGGGGGGGAAGGTGCGGGCAAAAGCACGCAGCTGGCCCGCCTTTCCGAGCAGCTGGAAGGCGCTGGTTTCCCGGTTTTCCAGACGAGAGAGCCCGGTGGGACGCCAGCAGCCGAAGCGTTGCGGAACCTGCTTCTTTTTGGGGAGGAGAGTTTCTGCTGGCAGGCGGAGATCATGCTTCATATGGCGGCCCGGGCGGATCACCTCGCCAAGGCAATCCGACCGGCTCTGGCAGAAGGGAAAATCGTCCTCTGTGATCGGTTCCATGATTCCACATGGGCCTATCAAGGGTATGGAATCGGAGAGGGCCGGGCAGAAGTTCTGGAGTATATCCGCTCCTTGCGGCAGGTCGTGGGAGGAGAGCCTGATGTAACGTTATGGCTGGACCTGCCCTGCGAAGTGGCCCGTCAGCGTATTTCCCGGCGGGGTGGAAAGCTGGACAGGTACGAGGGACAGCAGATGCAGTTTCATCAGCGTGTGCGGGCTGGTTTTCAGGATATTGCCGAGAAGGATCCTGCCCGCATCCGGCGGGTTGATGCCAGCCAGTCGCTGGAAGAGGTGCAGGCGCACCTATACGCTCTCGTGCGGCAGCATATGGCTGGAGAGGGCGCTGCGTGAGGGGGACCCCGCCTGAACCACGTTTGGCAGCCCATGTGTATGGGCATCAGGCAGCTATACAGCAGTTTGAAGAGTCTTTTGCGTCTGGCAGGCTGCATCATGCGTGGCTGATTTCTGGCCCGTCCGGTGTAGGCAAGGTGACATTGGCGTTCCATCTGGCCCGCAGGCTGCTGGGGGGCAGCGATCTGGAAAGTCCTGCTGGACGGCGCATCTCTGCGGGGACGCATGGAGATCTGTTGACGATTGCCCGGAAGATGGACCCCCGCAAGGGACAGCTGAAGGGGGAGATCACGGTTGCTGATGTCCAGCCCATCCAGAATTTTCTGCATCACACGGCCACGGAGGGTGGCTGGCGGGTCGTGGTCGTGGACGGGCTGGAAAGTCTGAACCGTTTTGCCGCCAATGCGCTGCTGAAGATTCTTGAGGAACCTCCGCCGAAGACCGCTCTCTTCCTGACGACTTCTTCACCGGGCACATTGCTGCCGACATTGCGGAGCCGTTGCCGTGTGCTGGCCCTGGCCGGGCTGGATGAGGCTGACATGAAGGCCGTTCTGCCTGACGTGCCGGATGATGTCCTGCACCGTGCCCATGGGTCTCCCGGTCGTGCCCTGTTTCTGGCACAGGACCGGGACGGCATCTGTGCCGGGCTGGTGGAGCGGGCATTGGCCGGTGAAGAGCTGGATCATGAAAATTGGGTGATCGTCAGCCAGATCGCTCGTGAAGCAGAGGGTTTTGCGTTAGTGTGCGATCTGCTAGGCGAGGCACTGGCCGGTCAGGCACGGGATGCCGCCTTTGCGGGAGATCTGCCCCGGGCAGCTCTCATGGCGGATCGGGCCGGGCGGTTGGGGCAGATGCGGTTGCAGAGTGAGCGCTTCAGCCTTGACAGGGCCGAGGCCATCCGGGAAGTCCTTGCTCTGGCCCGCCAGGGGTAGCAGGCCCGGTTGTGGGTTTTGGTAAAATTTGGACGACAGGACAGATAGATCATGAAGCGGCATTTCACCATCACGACTCCCATTTTCTATGTGAATGGTGCGCCGCATATCGGCCACGCTTATACCTCCATCGCCTGTGATGTGATCGCCCGTTTCCATCGGCTGGATGGCAACGATGTTCTGTTCGTCAGCGGGACGGACGAGCATGGACAGAAGGTGGAGCAGAGCGCAAAGGCGCAGAATGTTCCTCCGCAGGATTTTGCGGACCGCATCTCCCAGAGCTTCCGCCAGATGCAGAAGGACATGGCGGTCCAGACGGATGAGTTCATCCGCACGACAGAAGCCCGACACAAGAAGGCAGCCCAGACCCTTTGGGAGAAGGTTGCCGAAAATGGTCATATCTATCTCGAGGCCTATGAAGGCTGGTACTCCACCCGGGATGAGATGTTTGTCGGTGAGGATGAGATCACCCGGCATCCCGACGGCAGCCGGACGGCACCTTCCGGCGCGCCGCTGGAGTGGGTGCGGGAACCATCCTACTTTTTCCGCCTTTCCGATTTTCAGGACAGGCTGCTGAAGCTGTATGAAGAAAATCCCGATTTCATCGGCCCGCATGGTCCGAAACGGGAGGTGGTCAGCTTCGTGAAGCAGGGGCTGCGGGACCTCTCCATCAGTCGGACCAGCTTCCGCTGGGGCGTGGAGGTGCCGGGTGACCCGGACCATGTCATGTATGTCTGGTTCGATGCGCTGGCGAATTATCTGACAGCCGTTGGTTATCCGGACATGAAGGATCCCCGGCATGTTCACTGGCCCGCCGACGTGCATGTGGTGGGCAAGGAGATCATACGCTTCCACTGCATCTACTGGCCGGCCTTCCTTATGGCGGCCGGTCTACCGCTGCCGAAACGGGTTTTCGCTCATGGCTGGTGGACGGTCGAGGGTGAGAAGATGAGCAAGTCTCTCGGCAACGTGCTGGACCCCAAGGCTCTGGCCGATGAGTTCGGGCTGGACCAGCTGCGCTTCTTCCTGATGCGGGAAGTGCCCTTTGGTGGGGATTCCAATTTCAGCCGCCGTTCCCTCATCACACGGATGAATGTCGAACTGGCCAACGACCTTGGCAATCTTGCCCAGCGGACGCTCAGTCAGGTGGCCCGCAATCTTCAGGGTGTCCTGCCGGAACGTGGTGCCCTGACAGAGGATGATGAGAAGATTCTGGCCCAGGCCACCCTGCTGCCGTCTCTCACACGCACGCATATCGAGCGTCTGGCCATCAGTGATGCGCTGGAAGATATCTGGAAGCTCATCCGGGAGGCCAATGCCTATATCGACCGGCAGGCCCCCTGGGTGCTGAAGAAGGAAAATCCGGCCCGCATGGCGGATGTGCTGCGGGTTCTGGTGGATGTGATCCGCACCGTGGCGACGCTCCTCCAGCCCTATATGCCAGATACGATGGAGAAGATGCTGGACCAGCTGGGTGTGGAGAAGGGCGAGCGTCATATCGCTGCGCTGGAAACACCACTGCCCGGTGGGCGTACCCTGCCCAAGCCACAAGGTCTGTTCCCCCGTTTCGTGGAGGAAGAGAAGGACGCATGAAGGGGCTGATTGACACGCACTGCCATCTGGACCGTCTGGAAGACCTCCCTGCCAGTCTGGATTTTGCCCGGCAGGCTGGTCTGGCGGGAATGGTCACGATCGGGACACGCTGGTCAGAACGGGCCAGGCAGAAGGCCCTGACGGAGCATGACAGTCCGGACCTGCGTATCTGGTGTGCGTTGGGCACACATCCCGATCATGCCCATGAGGAGGCTCTTCCCAGTCTTGATGACATGCTGGCAGAGCTTGAGGCTCCGCAGGTAGCGGCCATCGGGGAGTCTGGCCTTGATTATTTTCATGGCACGGAGGAGGTGAAACCAGTCCAGCATGCATCCTTCCGCCGTCATATCGAGGCAGCCCGTGTGACGGGTCTGCCGCTGGTCATCCATACGAGACAGGCGGATGATGACACCATCGCCATTCTGCGGGACGAGCATGAGAAGGGGGCTTTCCCTTTTCTGATCCATTGCTTTGCCTCCGGTCCGAAGCTGGCCGGAGCCGCTCTGGAGCTGGGGGGGTACCTGAGCTTTTCCGGGCTTCTGACCTTCAAGAAGTGTGAAGAAATCCGGGACGTGGCCCGTCATGCGCCGGAGGACCGTATCCTCGTGGAAACAGACAGTCCTTTTCTGGCCCCCGTTCCCAAGCGGGGCAAGCCGAACACGCCGGGCTATGTCGTGCATACGGCGGCTCGTCTGGCCGAAGAACGTGGTCTGACGGGTGAGCGGCTGGTGGAGATTACGCAAGCCAACACACGGCGTCTCTTCACACGGGTAGCCGTATGAAGATCACGATTCTCGGTTGTGGTGGCTCCGCTGGCGTCCCCATGATCGGGGGTGAGGAAGGGGCCGGAACGGGCCTATGGGGTGCGTGCGATCCGACAGACAGGCGGAATCGCCGTCTGCGTTCATCCATCGTGATCGAGCATGAGGGGTTCCGTCTTCTGGTCGACAGTGGGCCAGACCTGCGGCAGCAGATGCTGGCAAACGGGCTGACCCATATTGATGCCGTGTTCTACACGCACGCTCACAGTGACCATATCGGTGGGCTGGATGAATTGAGGGCTGTCAATCGTGTGATCGGTCGGCCGATCCAGCTTCTGGCCACGGCAGAGGTTCTGGCCGAGCTGCGGCAGCGTTTCGACTACGCTTTCCGGCCGTGGGAGGGAGGCACCTTCTATCGTCCTGCTTTTGACGTGCAGGAAATTCCCACCCATGGCCCGCTGAAGGTCGGCCCGCTGGAAGGCTGCATCTTCCCGCAGAAGCATGGCTGGACGACAAGTCTCGGCCTGCGTCTCGGGTCGTTTGCCTATTGTACGGATGTTGAGAGTTTCCCCACAGAATCACAGGCCGTTCTGCATGGCCTGTCCTGCTGGGTCGTCGGGTGCTTCCAGCGGGAGGCACATCCATCTCATGGCTGGTTGGGGCGTGTCATGGAATGGCGGCAGCAGTTCCGGCCCCGGCATACGGTCCTGACCCACATGGGGCCGGACATGGATTACGGCCAGCTCTGCGAAAGCCTGCCCGAAGACGTCCGCCCAGCCCGGGATGGCCTGGTCCTGACCCTCTGACTGGGGGAGACTGCCTGTTCAGGCAGCGTTTAATCTGTCCCGTTCAAGATGCACGCAGAAGAGCCCCCGTACCCAGCGGGGCATGGGTGGGAGGCCGACCCAGGCAGTTCTGGCCTGGTTGCTCTGTCTGGGAGAACGGGTGAGAGCAGAAGGAACGGGTAGAGACCATTCCTGAGCCCCCATGAACAGGATCACGTCTCTGATGGTCTGATCCAGCAGGGTAGTGGCCGTCATGTCCAGGAAGACATGAGGTGTTTCAGCGGGGAGAAGGAAGTTGAACCATCCCCTGTGGTGGTGTTGGCAGGGTATGACGTTGCCTGTCGGGCCGAGCAGGCGAAGTTCTGTTTTCATGGCAGGAGAGACCCAGAAGGGAGTCGTGTTGCCAGCCCGCATGTACTCATAACGGGCTGGATCCTTCAGAATGATTTCTGTCAGCGTTACCATCATGACCACTCCATCCTGAACAAGGCAGATTGCAGGGTTACTCTAGGAAGGTCATCTTGATAAAGCGTGAAGAAAGGAAAATCTTTTATCTGTTATCAGTCATTCTTATTGGTAAATAGCCAGTTTTTGCGGTCAATGCCCTGTAATCATGAGAAAAGGTGAAAGCAGGAACTCCCACTTTCACCTTTCTTGATAATCTCTCGCATGATTTCTGAAGAATCACGTCATTTCATTCTGGCGGATATATCTGCGGATACGTCACTTTCTCAGACGGGCCGGGAGGCTTGGGAGCCCCCGGTCGGCCGCAGGCGCTCAGTCCCAGCAGGAAAACGCCACCCATGAGGGCCAGAACGGCCCTCGTCATGAAAGAGGATTGAAGCCGATGCATGATCATCTCTCCGTTCAGGCCTGTCCAAGCTGTTCCAGCCACCCCTTGGCCTGTGCCTGCACATTGGCTGGTGCCGTGCCGCCGTGGCTGGTGCGGGAGGCGAGGGAGGAGTCCACGGTCAGGACGTCATAGATGGACCTGTTGATGCCTGATTCCACGGCCTGCATGTCTTCGAGTGAAAGGTCGGCCAGATCGCAGCCTTTCTGCTCGGCCAGACTGACAAGACGCCCTGTGACATGATGGGCCGTGCGGAAGGGCAGACGCAGCTCCCGCACCAGCCAGTCGGCAAGGTCCGTGGCGGTGGAGAAGCCAGCACCTGCCAGCTCCCGCATCCGTTCCTTGTTTGGTTTGAGGTCCCGGATCATCCCTTCCATGGCGGCCAAGGACAGGGTGATGGCCGTCGTGGCGTCAAAGACGGGTTCCTTGTCTTCCTGCGTGTCCTTCGCATAGGCCAGTGGCAGACCTTTCATGACCGTCAGCAGCCCGATCAGATCGCCGGTGATGCGGCCCACCTTGGCACGGACCAGCTCGGCAGCATCCGGGTTGCGCTTCTGTGGCATGATGGAGGAGCCGGTGGTGAAGGCGTCGGACAGATGGACGAAATTGAAGGCCGCAGAGGCCCACTGCACGATCTCTTCCGAAAGGCGGGAGAGATGCATGGCCTCCATGGAGAGGACAGACAGATATTCCAGCGCAAAGTCGCGGTCGGACACGGCATCCAGCGAGTTTGACGTCGGGCGGTCGAAACCGAGGGCCTGCGCCGTCATGTCCCGGTCGATGGGGAAGGACGTGCCTGCCAGGGCGGCAGACCCCAGCGGGCATTCATTCATCCGGCGGCGGGCATCACGCAGGCGGGAGGCATCACGGGCCAGCATTTCCACATAAGCCAGCAGATGATGACCGAAGGTGACGGGCTGGGCGACCTGAAGATGGGTGAAACCCGGCATGGGGGTGTCATGATATTCCAGTGCACGGCGGGCGAGGGTGCGCATCAGGGCTTCCGTCTGTTCCACGATGCCGTCGATGGAATCCCGGACCCAGAGGCGGAAGTCCGTGGCAATCTGGTCATTGCGGGAACGGGCGGTGTGCAGCCGCTTTCCGGCTTCCCCGATCCGCTCGGACAGGCGGGACTCGATATTCATGTGAATATCTTCCAGTGCCGGGGAGAAAGCGAAGCGGCCTTCTTCGATTTCCGTGGCAATATCGGCCAGACCCTGCTGGATTTCGGCTTCTTCCTGTTCTGTCAGCAGGCCAACCTTGCGGAGCATGGCAGCATGGGCGAGGGAGCCACGGATATCCTGCCGCCAGAGAATTCTGTCGAACCCGATGGAGGCGTTGATCTCCTCCATGATGGCTGCCGGACCGCTGGCGAAACGGCCACCCCACTGGGGGTTGGCAGCGTCCGTGCTGGCGGGTCTGTTTGCAGGGGAGGCGTTGCTGGTATTATTGTGCGTCATGAGGACCGATATGATCAGAAACTGGAAAAAGATTCGTACATGCGCCGTTCTGGCGGGCTGGCTGAGTGTAGCGGCTGCGGGCCTGTGGCACAATTGTGTGCGGGCTGAAGCGTTGCAGAGTTTGCAGGAGCTGGAGCCGGAACCGGCCCTGTCAGCCCCGGTCACGCTGGCCATTGCGGGGCTGGGCGGCACGAAGGCAAGCCTGCCCATGAAGGCGGGGAAGCCGTACATGCTGCATCTCTGGGCCACATGGTGCACACCCTGTCGGGAAGAGCTGCCCCAGCTGGCCGCTTTTCTGGACAGAAATCCCGATCTGCCCGTGATCCCCGTTGCTCTGGACAGTGGTTCACCGGAGCGTGTTCAGGCAGCCCTGCCCCGTCTCCATGCCGAGGGCCTGCCCGTCTGGACGGCGGAGCGTCAGGCTGTGGATCCGTTCCTGAAGAGTCTTCGGGAACCCGGACTGCCCATGACGCTGCTGATTGATGCCCAGGGGCAGGTGCGGGCCATTTCTGATGGCGGCGTGGAGTGGAAGGACGCCGCTGCGGCCAGCACGGTCCGCTCCCTTCTTCATCAGGTTGAGTGAGGTTGGGCGTGATGAACAGGCAGACTGAGGCCATGCCCCTTCTGGGGGAGAGTGAGGCCCGCCCTTATCATGTCCATGCAGCGGTGACGGACAGTCCTTTCGTCATGATCAGCGACCATGCGGGTCGTGCCGTGCCAGAAAGGCTGGGTGATCTTGGCCTGCCCGTGGATGAATGGGACAGGCACATCGCCTATGATATTGGCATCCGGGAAGTGGGGAGGCACCTCCAGCAGGCTCTCGGCTGCCTGCTTGTGGAGCAGGTCTATTCCCGCCTCGTGATCGACTGCAACCGGGCTGCCGGGCATCCGACCTCCATTCCTCCCGTCAGTGACGGTGCGCCCGTGCCGGGGAATCAGGGCCTGTCAGCTGTGGAGAGACGGCAGCGGGAAGAGGCCATTCTTCATGCCTATCACGATGAGATAGAACGCCATCTGGCCCGACGGAAGCCGGAAACGACGTTGTTCGTGTCCCTGCACAGTTTCACTCCTGCCATGCAGGATGGGCGGAGACGCCCGTGGGACATCGGGCTGCTGCACGATCATGACCCTCACTCAGCCCGCCTGATGCGGACATTGCTGGAGGAGGAAGGCGGCCTCCATGTGGGGGACAACCAGCCCTATGTGCTGAACAGCCAGAATGAATACAGCGTGCCCTATCACGCCGGACGGCGGAATCTGCCAGCCCTTGAGATTGAGATAAGGCAGGACCTCATCAGTGATGAAGTGGGGCAGAAGCTCTGGGCGGAGCGTCTGGCCCGTCTGCTGCCCCGCTTCTGGGAAAGACGGAAGGAGATGGCGTGACGATTGATGGCAGGACCAGACTGGCTGGCGTGATAGGCTGGCCGGTCGATCATTCCCGGTCTCCCATGTTGCATAACCACTGGTGCCGGGTGCATCAGGTCAACGGGGCCTATGTGCCGCTGCCGGTCAAGCCGGGACAGCTGGAAACGGCCCTGAAGGGGCTGGCGGCAGCGGGGTTCCGTGGGGTGAATGTCACGATTCCACACAAGGAGGAGGCTTTCAGCCTCTGTGACGAACTGACAGAAACGGCCCGCCGGGCCGGGGCAGCCAATACGCTGCGTTTTGTGGAGGGGCGGGTTATTGGCGACTGCACCGATGGCACCGGCTTCTGCGACAATCTTCTGGCTCATGGCGTGAGGCTGGAAGGGCGTGCTCTCATCCTCGGGGCGGGGGGAGCCGCCCGGGCCGTAGCGGCAGCGTTACAGGATCGTGGCTGTGAGGTCTTCATTTCCAACCGTACAGCTTCCCGGGCCGAGGCTCTGGTGCAGGCCCTGGGGGGTGGAATCGTGCTGGACTGGACAGACTGGCCCAGCAGGCTGGGAGAGATGAATCTGCTCGTCAATGCGACATCACTGGGCATGGGAGGACGTGATGACACGGCATGGTCCAGCCTGCTGCAGAAGGGGCAGGAGGGGCTGAGCGTGGCGGACATCGTCTATACGCCTCGGCAGACACCTCTGCTGAAGGCAGCGCAGGAGCGTGGCTTCCGCACCGTGGACGGGCTGGGCATGCTGATCTGTCAGGCACGGGCCGGGTTTCAGGAATGGTTCGGCGTGCTGCCAGAAGCCGATGAAGCCAGTTTTGACCTTCTGGCGCAGGACCTCGCCCGGCATGGCCTTTCCTGACATGGTGATGGTCGGGGCCTGTTCGTGAAGGTTCTGGGGCTGACGGGTGGCATGGCCGCCGGGAAGAGTACGGTGGCATCTCTCTTCCGCAGGGCGGGTGTGCCTGTTTTTGATGCCGATGCCTGCGTCCGTCAGCTTCAGGCCCCTCATGGGCGGGCGGTTCCTGCCCTGCAGAAGGCGTTTCCCGGCATCGTGCATGATGGCGTGCTGGACAGGGCAGCCCTGCGTCGCCTCATAGCGGCCGATCCAACCGTCCTGCCCCGGCTGGAAGCCATCATCCATCCGATGGTCCGGCAGGAGAGACAGGCTTTTCTGAGGCGTTGCCGGTCCCGTCAGGTGCCGTTCTGTGTTCTGGACATTCCCCTTCTGTGGGAAACGGGGGCGGATCGGGACTGTACGCTCGTCATGGTGGTGTCGGCTCCGCTGTCTGTCCGTCTGTCCCGCATCCGGCGGCGTTACAGGAGGGGTGGGCAGATGAGCGAGGCGGATGCGAAAGCCCTGCTGGCCCGGCAGATGCCGGACAGGGAGCGGCGACGCCGGGCCGATATCGTGATAAGGACGGGCCTCTCCCGTGCCTGTGCGGCCCGTCAGGTCCGTGCCATTCTGGCCTCCCTGTGGCAGATGCGTGAAAGACGATGACATGACCCGTTCCATTCTTTTTGATACCGAGACGACAGGGCTGGACCCGGATACCGGGGACAGGGTGATCGAAATTGCCGCCCTGGAGCTGGTGAATGACCTGCGGACGGGGAATTATTTCCATGTGCTGGTGAATCCCGAACGGGACATTCCCCCCGAGGCCACGAAGGTGCATGGTTTCACGCTGGCGGACCTGGAAGGGAAACCTCTTTTCGCTGACATTGCTGATGAGTTCCTAGAGTTCATCGGTGACGGGAAGATGATCGCCCATAATGCACCGTTCGACTTCAAGTTCATCAATGCGGAGCTGAAGCGGGCCGGACGTCCCGTGCTGGATTATGACAGTCGGGCCATTGACACTGTCATCATGGCCCGGAAGAAATTCCCCGGGATGCCTGCCAATCTGGACGCCCTCTGCCGCCGTTTCGGGATCGACCTCTCCGAGCGTGGCACCCACAATGCCCTGCTGGACTGCCGCCTGCTGGCCGACGTGTATGTGGAGCTGATCGGGGGGCGGCAGCGTGGCCTTGGTCTGGGCAGTGACCGGCAGCAGGCTGCCGACCCGGGTGGGGCGGGAAAGCGCAGGGCCGTGACGGGTCGCAAGGCCCGCCCCATGCCATCACCGGATGAGGCCACTCTGGCCCGTCATGCCGAATTTCTCGCAACCCTGTCAGACCCGATCTGGTTGCAGGAGTGAAACGCATCCTCTTCATCACGGCGCATCGTCTTGGTGATGCCGTGATTGCCATGGGGGCGCTGGCCGGGATGATGGAGCGTCATCCTCAGGCCCGATTCACCATCGCCTGCGGTCCGGCCGTGCAGGACCTGTTCCGGTACATGCCCCGTTGCGAGCGGATCATCGTGGTGGAGAAGAAGCCTCATAACAGGCACTGGCTGGCCCTGTGGTGGCAGGTTGTGCGCCATCGCTGGGAAGTGGTGGTGGATCTCCGTTCATCGCCTCTGGCCTATGGAGTATGGAGCCGTTCCCGTCATGTCGTCAGGGGGGGCAGGCGGACAGGGCTGAAGCTGGAGCAGCAGGCCCGGTCGCTGGGCTTCAGGCAGCCCTTCCGTCCGCATGTCTGGCTGGGACCGGAGGAGCAGGACATGGCCGCCCGCCTCCTGCCCGGTGATATCCGCTGGCTGGCTCTGGCTCCGACAGCAGGAACGGAGACGAAACTCTGGCCTGCCTCATCTTTTGCGGCTCTTGCAGACCGGCTGGGGGCAGAGGGGATGCGTCCTGTCCTGTTCTACGGTCCGGGAGAGCGGGAGGCGAGGCTGGCCGCTCCGGCCCGGGCTGCCATGCCGGAGGCTCTGGACCTTGGCGGGAGATATTCACTGGCGCAGGTTGCAGCCCTGCTGGTCCGCTGCTGCCTGTTTGTCGGGAGTGATTCAGGGCTGATGCACCTGTCAGCAGCTCTGGACGTGCCAACGCTGGGCCTGTTCGGTCCCAGCCGTGCCGCAGAATATGCGCCTTCTGGCCGCTGGACGGCTGTGGTTGAGGCTCCCGGCCCGCCCGGTGCCGGAAACATGGAGGGCCTGAAGGCTGAAGATGTCTGTCAGGCCGCCCTCTCTCTTTATGAATGGTCCGGAGAGGGGTAAGAACCGGTCATCACTGTGATGAAACGATGACAGATTTTTCAGGGAGACATCATGCATTTTGATCTCATAATCCGTAATGGACGGTGCGTATTTCCATGGGGTGAGGCACAGGCCGACATCGGCATCCGTGATCAGCGGATCGCTTCCCTGTCCGTTTCCGCCAGTGATGAGGCTGACCGTGTCATTGATGCCACGGGCCTGCATGTCCTGCCCGGGCTGATCGACTCTCACGTGCATCTGCGTGATCCCGGCAAGCCGGAAGCTGAAACGCTGGAGACAGGCACCCGGGCGGCGGCTCTGGGTGGCATCACGGCTGTGTTTGACATGCCGAACACCAACCCGACCATCACGGACAGGAAGATGCTGGACTGGAAGCGTCAGCGTATCGTGGAGACGGCGAATATTGACGTCGCCATGTATATTGGTGCGACCCGGGAGAACACGCCCCTTCTGGCCGAGTTCGAGCAGGAAGAGGGTGTCTGTGGCGTCAAGGTTTTTGCGGGGTCTTCGACCGGCGATCTCATGATCGAGGATGATGAGGGGATCGAGGCGGTCCTGCGCTCCGGCCATCGCCGTGTGTCCTTCCACTCGGAGGATGAATACCGCCTGCGGGAGCGGCGGAAGCTGTTCGAGCCGGGGCAGCCTTACCACTGTCATGCCGAGTGGCGGGATGCGGAATGTGCCATTCGGGGTACGCAGCGTATCCTGGCCCTGTCCCGCAAGACGGGGCGGCCCATCCATATCCTGCATGTCTCAACGGAAGAAGAGTTCATTCTTCTGGGCGAAAACCGCCGTCATGCCACGGTGGAGGTTCTGGTCAATCATCTGACCAACGAAGGGCCGGGCTGTTATGAGCGTCTGGGTGGCAAGGCCGTGATGAACCCTCCGCTGCGGAATGAGCGGCGTCATTTTGAGGCAGGCTGGGCCGCCCTGCGGGATGGACGGGTGGATGTGGTGTCTTCCGACCATGCGCCGCACCCCAAAGAGGCCAAGGAACTGCCGTGGCTGGAATGTCCATCCGGCCTGACGGGCGTGCAGACGATCGTTCCGCTGATGCTGGATCACGTCAATGCAGGGCGTCTGAGCCTGACCCGGCTCGTGGACGTTATGGCCGCTGGTCCGGCCCGGGTCTATGGGCTGCCGAACAAGGGCCGTCTGGCCGTCGGGTTCGATGGTGACATCACCCTTGTGGACATGAAGAAGCAGCGGACCATCACCAATGACTGGATCGCCTCTCCCGCAGGCTGGACACCTTATGATGGAAAGACCGTCACGGGCTGGCCCGTGGGGACCATCGTCCGGGGGCAGGTCGTGATGCAGGATGATGAGATCGTCACCAGCAATGTGGGGCGTCCCATCAGCTTCCAGCCTTGAGGGGAGAAAAAGAGGGGCCCTTCCGGCGGGAGGGGCCCCTTTCCGGTTAGTGGAGGCTGCGTCCTTCGGGAAAGCCATACATCAGATAATGGGCCAGTGGTCCTGATTCATAGCCTGCCACATCAGGGTGACGGGCCAGATAGGCGTGGCTGTTCCAGACATGAAGCCTGCCAGACCGGGAACGGATCAGGGGCAGGCCCTCACGAAAATAGATGTGAACCTCATCCCGGTAGAGAGTCTCATACTCGTCATGGGAGCGGAGAAGCATGTGGCAGAGATGACTGCCCGGGCAGTGTGGTCTGGAGAGGTGAGCAAGAATCTTCTGCCGGTCAAATACATCGTCAGGGCTCTCCATTTCGGGCATCAGTTTTGCCCGGGAGAGGTCGATCATTTCCTGATAGGGCCGGTTGTGGCTGTGGAGATAGACAAAACGTGTCATTTTCACATCCGTGGTGTTGGCCAGAGCAGGGGCATGGTGCCCATTGTCGATGGTGGCGTCGTGGTAGGCGGGCACGAAGCCTTTGTGAAAATGACGGTTGGGGGCGTACCAGCCTTCATGTCCGTCCCCAGGCAGGTTGAACAGGCTCAGCTCGATGCGGAAGGGGCAGCCCCAAGGCTTCAGGCGTGCAAACTCGGCCAGAATGTCTGCCTTTCCTAGAGAAAGCCCGGTCTCCGTAAAAACGCAGAGCAGTTCATCGCAATCTACCGGCAGGGCGAAATCATACTCTGCATCCTGATTCAGGGAGCGTATGACGTTCGTGAAATGCCCGCCCTTGTTCTGGAAATCAAACGCCGTATCCAGATCCCGCCGGACATGGGCGCCGCATCGTTCGGCTTCATCCAGCAGGGCCAGAGTGGTGACCTCTTCCGATCCGTTATCAAAGATGAGAAGATTTTCCATGCCGAAGAGGCAGGCATAATGGGTCAGCCAGCGGGCAAGGCGGGGCCCCTCATCCTTCTGCATCATCATGACCTTGACGATGGGGGGGCGGGCTGGAGCGGTAATTTTTGTCGGGGAGGATGTTTGCCGCTGGTCCGTCATGCTATAGGAGTGTCAGAATTATCATGATTGGTCCAGCAAGGATATGGCGTGTCAGACGATTTGATTAAGGAAGTGGAAGAAGAGCAGCGTCTCCTGCGGCTCAGATCCATGGCCCTCCGTGTGGGCGGCGTGCTGGTGGTTCTTCTGGTGCTGGCTGGTGTTGCCGGTGGTGTATGGGGATGGCAGCAGCACCGGCTCCATACGGCTCAGGCCGTGGCGTCGGACCGCTATTTCGAGGCCATGAAGCTTCTTGGTGATCTGAATGCTCTGCCGTCTGCTGAAAGTGATGCACGACAGAAGGCCGAAGGCATTTTCTCGGATCTGGCCCAGTCCGCCCCGCAGGGTGTACGCAGCTATGCCGCCATGTATCTGGCCGAGCTGAAAGAGCAGGATCATGACCGTTCCACAGCGTTGAAGCTGTGGCAGCAGGTGGTGGATGATCGAGCTTCCGAAAGGTCTCTGGCGTTGATGGCGCAGTATCGCCTCCTGAATGCCCGGATGGGTATCGCTCCCAGGGATGAGCTGAGGCGTGGTTATCAGGCGCTCGTTCAGACAGGGGGAAGCTGGGTCCCTCTGGCGAAGGAAGGGTTGGCCGTGCTGGACCTGAGGGACGATGCCAAACCGGAGGAACGGGCAGAGGCACGCCGCCTGCTGCTGGAGGTTCAGACATCAGCGGACAGCACGGATGATTTACGGCGTCGGGCCGGACTATTGTTGCAGACTTTGGGAGAGGCTGGATGAACCGCCATTTTTCTTCACTGCCGGGGATGGGGGGCGTAAAGGCTTCCCGTCGTTCTCTTCTCAAGGGCGCCTGTTCATTTGCTGCCATGACGGGGCTGGCGGGTTGTGGTGCCTTCTCGGACGATCCGAAGAAAACGGTTCTGCCGGGCAGACGGATTGACGTTCTGTCAACCGGGGCAGGTCTGGCCGTGGACACGCATGATACAGCCCCCATCACCCTGCCTGCCGTACAGCCCGTCACTGCATGGATGCAGGAAGGGCGGACAGCGTCGCATGAAGCGGTCAATGCAGTCTGGAATGGTACGCAACAGCTATGGAATGAGTCGGTTGGCTCCGGTGTCAATCGGGTTGGCTGGCTTTCCATGGTGGCGTTTGTCCCCAATCGCAAAGGGGCCTTGCAGTCCCCGCCCGTGATTGGCGATGGTCGCATGTTCACGGTGGATGCCCAGGGCGTCATCCGGGCCTGGAGCTGGCCGGAGCGCAGGCAGCTCTGGCACCTCCAGCCAGCCCGCAAGACCCGTTCTACCAATATTGGCGGTGGCCTCGCCCTGGTGGGGAATACGCTTTATGTCGTTGATGGCGTGGCGCAGGCCCTGGCGCTGGATGCTGCCACGGGTCGACAGAAATGGGCCGTGGATATCGGGACGCCGGGGCGCTCCGCCCCGACTGTTGTCGGTGGTCTGATGGTTTTCACGACCATTGATGCCCGCCTGTACGCTCTGGATGCGGCAACGGGCCAGCAGCGCTGGACCTATCAGGCGACCGATGTCAGCACGACCCTCTTCGGGGCTGGGGCTCCGGCCATTGTCAATGACATTGTGGTGGCTGGTTTCGGCAGTGGTGATCTGGTGGCCCTGCGTGCAGCTTCTGGCGAGGTTGTCTGGAGTGACAGCCTTGGCGGAGGCAACGGGCTGGGCGCCATGTTGGATTTCGCCTGCGTGCGTGGGGGGCCTGTCGTTGTTGGCGGGACAGCCTATGCCATATCTTTGTCTCGTGTGCTTGTGGCCATCGACATGCGCTCGGGGCGTCGTCTGTGGGAGCGGGAGGTCAGTGGTCAGTCGCCGCTCTGTGTTTGTGGCGAATGGCTGTATCTCATCTCCCTGGACCAGCAGCTGGCCTGCCTGGACCGTGTGACGGGACAGGTACGGTGGGTCAAACAGTTGCCCCGTTTCAAAAAACCGGAGCATGAGAAGGGTCCCATCCAGTGGATGGGACCGATCATGCTGAACAACAGGCTTGTCTGTCTTTCCAGCATGAACCGTGGTGGCATGGTGATCGTGAATGCCAGGACGGGCCAGGAAGAAGGAAAGATAGAAACACCGTCATCCTGCCAGGTACAGCCGATTGTCTGTGATGGACAGCTGCTCGTTCTGAGCGAAGATGGTGTTCTGCGCGCTTATGGTTGATCCCGCTGGGACAGGCAGGCTGCCTGTCGTCGTTATCGCAGGGCGCCCCAATGTGGGGAAGTCCACCATCTTCAACCGGCTTGTCGGGAGGCGTCAGGCGATCGTGTCGGACGAGCCCGGTGTGACGCGGGATCGCAAGGACGGCGTGGCCATGCTGCGTGGTCGCCGTGTGCGGCTCGTGGATACGGCAGGGCTGGAGGAAGCAGCTCCCGAGACGTTGTTTGGCCGTATGCGGGCTTCGTCCGAGCAGGGGATCGCACAGGCTGATCTGGTTGTTTTCTGCGTGGATGCACGGTCTGGCATCACACCTGCTGATGCACATTTTGCCAACTGGTTGCGGCGGCAGAACCGGCCTGTCCTCCTCGTTGCCAACAAGGCCGAAGGCCGGGCCGGTGCAGAAGCAGCCATGGAGGCCTTCTCTCTTGGGCTGGGAACCCCGCTTGCCATGTCTGCTGAACATGGTGAGGGACTGGCCGACCTGATGAGCGAGATCGTCAGCCTTCTGCCGGATGAGGAGACACTCGCCGAGCAGGATGGAGAGAAACCGCTGCGCCTTGCCATCATTGGCCGTCCGAATGCTGGAAAATCAACGCTTCTGAACAGCCTTCTGGGCGAGGAGAGGATGATCACGGGGCCGGAAGCTGGCCTGACACGTGATGCTGTCAGTGTCATGCTTGAGGACGAGGCCGGGCCGATCGAAATCGTTGACACGGCTGGAATGCGGAAGCGTGCCCGTGTTCAGGAAGGGCTGGAGCGTGTCTCTGTTTCAGCCTCTATTGAGGCCATGAAAATGGCTGAAGTGGTTGTGCTGGTTCTGGATGCAGATCGTGGTGTTGATGAGCAGGACCTCCAGATTGCCCGTCTGATTGAGCGGGAGGGGAGAGCCTGTGTTCTTGCTCTCAACAAGTGGGATGCCGTCAAGGAGCGTCAGGCAACACGCAAGGCGATTTCTGATCGTATCGAAATTTCACTGGCGCAGATGCGTGGGATCGAGGTTGTGACATTCTCGGCTCTGACAGGCGAGGGGCTGCACCGCCTTCTGCCGGCCGTCCGAAGGGCCAGCGAGGTCTGGAACGCCCGTGTGGGCACGAGCGATCTTAACCGCTGGTTTGAGGAGGCGGTGGAACGTCATCAGCCGCCGCTGGTGGATGGGCGCCGACTGAAGTTACGCTACATGACACAGGCCAAAAGCCGCCCGCCAACCTTTGTGCTGTTTGGCACAAGGGCGGAGCAGCTGCCGGACAGTTACAAAAGATACCTCATAAATGGGTTGCGGGAGACCTTCCATCTTCCCGGCACGCCGATCCGGCTTCTGCTGCGGGGGAGCCGTAATCCATTCGTGAAGCAGGATGAGCGATAATTTATTGAATTTGGAGCAATAACGTCCATAATCGCCGCACGCCCCGATGCCGGAGGGGTGTGTGACCTTTATGAATGAGGAGTTATCATGGTAGGAGTAACGCCGGCAGCCAGGAGTGGGGGCGGTGCCTCTTCGTCTCAGAAGACGACAGGGCGTGCTACGTTTCTTGGCATTCTTGCGGCCCTTTCCGGGTTGATGTTTGGGTTGGATACAGGCGTTGTCGCTGGTGCTTTGCCGTTCATTGCGACTGATTTCCATGCTGGTGCTGCCATGCAGGGGTGGATCGTGTCGTCCATGATGGCTGGTGCTGCTGTTGGTGCTACATTTGCTGGTCGCATTTCCGTTTCTTTTGGTCGCCCGGGTGCCATGCTGGGCGCTGGGATCCTTTTTCTGGTTGGTACGCTTTTCTGTGCGTTTGCTCCCGGGGTGGCCCTGCTCATCACAGGGCGTGTCCTGCTTGGTCTGGCTGTTGGCGTGGCAGCATTTGCAGCGCCGCTCTACATTTCTGAGATCACGGTCGAATCGGCCCGTGGTGCCATGATTTCTTTCTATCAGCTGATGGTTACGCTCGGGATTTTTCTGGCATTCGTGTCCGATAGCATCCTGTCCGAAGGTGGGCACTGGCGCTGGATGCTCGGGATCATGGGCGTTCCGGCGGCCCTGTTCCTCGGTGTAGTGCTGATTCTGCCGCACAGCCCCCGCTGGCTGATGATGCGTGGTGATACGGAGCGTGCCCGCAAGGTGCTGCGTATGCTGCGTTCTGACGAGGAAGTGGCGGAAGCAGAGCTGGCCGATATCAACGACCGCCTCTCCAAGAGCAGTGATGCCGGATATGGGCTGTTTCGCAGCAATCCGAACTTCCGTCGTTCCGTGTTTCTGGGTATCACCCTCCAGATCATGCAGCAGCTGAGCGGAATCAACGCCCTGCTTTACTACGCACCGCGCGTGTTCGAAGCTGCCCATTTCGGGACCAATGCTGCCGTGTGGGCCACGACACTGGTCGGGCTGACCAACATGGTTTTCACAGGTGTGGCCATCCGATACGCCGACAGGTGGGGCCGTCGTCCGCTGCTGTTGACGAGCTGTGTCATCGTCGGTGCTTCGCTGGTTGGTGTCGGTGCAGTGCTGGCTTTTGGTGGTGGCAGCCTGGCCGCTTCCATCCTGCTCTGCGCTCTGATCCTTGTCTTTGTGGCCGGTTTTGCCATTGGTGAGGGACCGCTTGTCTGGGCCCTGTGCTCCGAGGTTCAGCCGACACGTGGCCGTGACTTTGGTATCGGCTGTTCCACGGTGACAAACTGGGTGGCCAACTGGGTTGTTTCCAGCATTTTCCCGCTGATGATGCTGGCGATGGGTGCGTCTTGGACCTTCATCCTGTTTGCAGCGTTCAATGGCCTGTTCGTGCTGATTACTCTGGGTTTTGTCCCGGAGACGAAGGGTGCTTCGCTGGAGCGGATCGAAGCGAATCTTTTTGCAGGGGTGCCCCTGCGTAAATTGGGAGAACCAGAGGGTAATGGGCAGTAAGATGGCAGATCCTAGCCTTGAGGGAGAATACGACCCGGAGAGGCACGCAGGCCTTTACGGGATGCAACGCTTCAAGGCGATGTCATCTGTCATTCTGGCATTGATGCTTTCGATCCTGGATTATTCCGTTGCGAATGTGGCCCTGCCCACCATCGCAACGGATCTCCACTCTTCTGCTTCGCAGGCGATCTGGGTCATCAATGCCTACCAGCTGGCCAATCTGGCCTGTCTCCTGCCATTGGCCGCCATTGGGGCCAGGGTTGGTTTCGGGCGGATGAGCCAGCTGGGAATTGTCCTGTTTCTCATTGCGTCTGTGGCCTGTGCCATGTCGCAGAACATGCTGGAGCTGACGCTTGCCCGGGCTCTTCAGGGTGTTGGCAGCTCCTGCATCATGAGTGTGAATATTGCGCTTGTGCGCTTCATTTATCCGCACAAGCTCATAGGCAAGGGGATTGCGCTCAACGGGCTGTTCATCGGCCTGGGTGTGGCGCTGGGGCCGACCATCGGCTCCTTCATCCTCTCCATTGCCTCCTGGCCCTGGATTTTCTGGGTGAATCTGCCGCTGGGTGGCATTGCCATCCTTCTAGCCAGCAAGGCTCTGCCCAAAACGCCGCGGAGCGACGTGAAGGTCGATATCCCTGGTTCCTTGCTCACGGTGGCTTCTTTCGCCCTGCTGGGGATCGGGCTGGACAGCCTCATGCATGGTGATCTGGGCTGGGGTGCCGGGTTGACGGGCTGGAGCCTTGTCAGCTGGTGGCTTCTTCTGCGCTGGCAGAAAAAGCGGCAGGAGCCTATTGTGCCGCTGGACCTGCTGAAGCGTGTGCCCTTTCTGCTGGCCTGTCTGGTCAGTTTCTGTGGGTTTGTGGCTTCGAACCTGTATATTGTGGCCATGCCTTTCACGCTGGCAGTGGCTTTTCATAAAAATCCGGCCACAGTCGGTCTGTTGATTGCACCGTGGGCTGTGGGCGTGGCGGTGATGTCTTTTATTGTCGGAAAGATTGCCGACCGTTTTCCGGCAGCTCTGCTGTCTTCCATTGGGCTGCTGGTGACATGTCTTGGCTTTGTGCTTCTCTGTACCCTGCCGCTGGATGCCGATAACACGGCCATTGCCTGGCGGACGCTTCTGGCTGGCATGGGGTTTGGCTTTTTCCAGCCACCGAACAACCGGGCCATCATGGTGACAGCCCCTCCCGGCCGGGAGGGCGGTGCAAGCGGGATGCTTTCCGTGGCCCGTCTTTCAGGGCAGACGACAGGGGCATTGCTGGTCGCCGGGCTGTTCACCCTGTTCCCTCATCCTGCGTTCATCTGTCTCGGAGCCGCCGCTGCCGTGGCTTTCTGTGGAGCAGCATTGAGTGCAGGGCGGACGCTCTTCAGAAGGCGCACGACCTGAGCAGGTCGCTCGATACAGGTCAGTCTGTTGTATGAAAAATCCCCGGGGTGCTGGTTCTGCCCCGGGGATTTTTCATGTCGGCCCTCTCACGCTCATGGAGCAGATCAGGTTTAGTGCCAGAATGTCGGGCTGGCCCCCAGGATGAAGGCGGCTGCCAGGACGAAGCCTATTGCGACGTTCTGCCGGAAGAAGTGCAGACAGAGAGGAGCATCATAGGGCGAAAGCCGGACAGTCTGACGGCCCAGCAGGAGGCAGGCCAGCAGGAAAGGCAGCCAGAAGAGTGGGTGCAACCCGGCCTGTAGAGCCGAGAGTGCAAACAGGCAGAGGGCTAGGGCGTAACAGCTGCCTACGAAGAGGCGGGCATGGTTCAGCATCAGGCGGGAGGTGGATTTGACCCCGATACGGGCATCATCCTCCATATCCTGAAAACCATAGATGGTATCGAATCCCAGCTGCCAGATGATGACGCCGCCGTAGAGCAGCAGGCCCGGCAGGTCCAGAGTGTTCTGGCTGGCCGCATAGCCCATGGGAGCGCCGAAGCCGAAGGTGAATCCCATGACAAGCTGGGGCCACCATGTCAGTCTTTTTGCGGCCGGGTAGAAGGCGACAAGGATCAGCGCCAGAGGTGCCAGCATCCAGCAGATGGGCGGCAGGGCGAGCAATACGGCCAGCCCTCCGAGTAGCAACACTGCCAGCAGAGCCAGCCCCTGTGTCAGGTTGAGTGCGCCGCTGGCCAGGGGCCTGCCTGCCGTGCGTGAAACCTGGGCATCAATTTTGCGATCCCAGATGTCGTTGATGACACAGCCCGCCGAACGCATGAGCAGCGATCCGATGGCGAAGAGCGCCGTATAGAAGAGCCGGCGTTCCAGAGGGGGCCCTTGTGGGGCAAGAAAGATGCCGAACACGCCGGGCAGCAGCAGCAGCCATGTACCAACGGGACGGTCCAGCCGGGCAAGCAGTGCATAGGATCGCCAAGGGTCTGGCAGCCGGCCGATCAGGCCATTGCTGCGGATATCGGTATGAAGATGGGTCTGGGACATGGGATGAGTGATTGGCCAGAAACAGGATGAGGTCAATATTTTATCGCAGATGCTGGAAAGTGAGTGGGGAAAGCGGTATGCCCGAAACATGAGCCGTACTGATCCACGCCTTTTTATTGTTGATGCAGAGTCTCCCTGGCAGGAAGGGGAGACGGTGTCCCTGTCTGCCGGTCAGGCCCATTATTTGGGCAAGGTCATGCGTCTTCAGCCGGGCGATGGTGTGGTGCTGTTCAATGGCCGGGATGGCGAGTGGCAGGCGACTGTCGAGGGGCTGAAAAAAAATCAGGGCACGGTGCGCCTTACGTCCTGTCTGCGGCCCCAGCAGGATACAGAAGGGGTGGAGCTTCTTTTTGCGCCACTCAAGAGGGATGCGACGGAGCTGCTCATCCGCATGGGGACAGAGCTGGGTGTGACACGCTTTCGCCCCGT
The DNA here is from genome assembly GCF_023167265.1 of Parasaccharibacter sp. TMW 2.1888. NCBI lineage: Bacteria > Pseudomonadati > Pseudomonadota > Alphaproteobacteria > Acetobacterales > Acetobacteraceae > Parasaccharibacter > Parasaccharibacter sp. TMW 2.1888. The sequence continues at coordinate 92,415 of NZ_CP030979.1, read as the reverse complement.
CCTGACAGCCCGGACAAACACACATCGCCTGAATCTTGAGCGGTTGGGGCTGATCGCACAGGAAGCTGCCGAACAGTGTGAGCGGCTGGATGTCCCGACCCTCATGCCGCTGGAGCCTCTGGCGGCTGTTCTGGCCCGCTGGCCGGTTCGGCGCAGGCTTGCCGTGGCGCTGGAGCGCCATGGGCAGGGAGGGCCTCCCGCTGGCTGTGATGCATTGCTCATCGGGCCAGAAGGAGGCTTTGCGGAGGAAGAGGTCCAACGGCTTTCCCGGCATGAGGCCATACAGTCTTTTTCGCTCGGCCCCCGGATATTGCGGGCAGATACGGCAGCCTGTGCTGCCTTGGCCCAGATCGGAGCAGCCAACCGGCAGGCATGAACGGCCCGAGGCTGCTCGAATATGTGTCGGTTCTCTTGAATGAAGGTAAATATGCCCCCTAGTATAGGGGGTATCTGGCTTACGGACAGTCTGAGCGTCCTGCGGCATAGCGTGGTGAATTTTAGCCGATAAGGGTTTGTGCATGTCCAATCCAGGTGAAAGCAATACGACACTGATCGAGAGCAGGGCGCAGCTTGTCGAGGTTCTGGCTCGTGGCTGCAAGCCGAAGGCTGAATGGCGTATTGGGACAGAACATGAAAAGTTCGGGTTCCGTCTGCCAGAACGGGCCAGAGGAGAGCTGAAGCCGTTTGCGCCACCAGCGTATGAGCCGGATGGCATCGGTGCCCTGCTTGGCGCTCTGGAAGGGCCGAACTGGCAGGCCATCCGTGATGATGGCCATTTGATAGGCCTGAAAGGTGCGGGCCCGCACAAGGGGCGGTCCATCTCTCTGGAACCTGCGGGACAGTTTGAGCTCTCCGGTGCGCCTGTCAGGACGGTGCAGGAAACCGAACAGGAGATGATTGCCCATTTCAGGCAGATCACCGGGCCTGCGCAGGAGCTGGGCCTTGGTTTTGCGCCTCTTGGTTTTCAGCCTCTCTGGCCCCGGGAGGCCATGCCGTGGATGCCCAAGAGCCGGTATGCCATCATGCGCCGCTACATGCCAGAGGTCGGGCGTCGTGGGCTGGACATGATGACACGGACCTGCACTGTGCAGGTGAATCTGGATTTTTCCAGCGAGGCAGACATGGCCCGCAAAATGCGGGTGTCGCTCGCTCTCCAGCCTCTCATCACGGCCCTGATGGCCAATTCGCCGTTTGCTGATGGCAGGCCGACAGGGCGTCTGTCCAACCGGGCCTATATCTGGCTGGATACGGACAATCAGCGCAGTGGTCAGCCGACGTTCTTTTTTGAGGAAGGCTTCGGGTTTGAGCGCTACGTGGACTGGGCGCTGGATGTCCCTATGTATTTCGTCAATCGTGAAGGGCGGAATATTGATGCCGCAGGCTGTTCGTTCCGTAAATGGCTCGATGGTGTCGAGCAGGAGCCGTTGGCAGGCCTGCGCCCAACGGTCGGGGATTTTGAAGACCATCTGACGACACTGTTCCCTGATGTCCGGCTCAAGCAGTTTCTTGAGATGCGTGGTGCCGATGCTGGACGGCCAGACATGATGGTGGCCCAGTCTGCGTTCTGGGTGGGGCTGCTATATGACGAAGATGTGCTGGCTGAAGCCGAACGGGTGGTGAAGGAGCAGTCTTGGCTGCATTATCAGTCTCTGGCGGAGCTTGTTGTCGAACAGGCCATGGATGCTCCTTTCCCGGGCGGGCTGCGTCATCTGGCAAAGCGTATTCTGACACTGGCCGAGCAGGGACTTCAGAAACGGGGCCATGGGGAGGAGTATTATCTTGCTCCGCTCTATGAGATTGCTGATGGTGCCAAAACACAGGCGGAGCGGTGGCTGGAGCGGTACCATGATGTCTGGCAGGGTGATGTCCGGCACATTTTCCGGGAAGCGGATATTTCCTTGTGAGGAAAGGAAGCGTGGTGATGGTGGTGCGGCGTCTTGTCATGGCCTGCGGCGTGGCTTTTGCTGTGGGGGGGATGGGTCTGCTGGGGAATCCGGCACTGGCGGCAGGCGTTCCCCTGACCCAGGCCCAGCAGGGATGGGTTCACAGAATTGAGTCCAGCCTTGCGGCGACGAAGACATTTCAGGCCCGGTTTGAGCAGGTGACCGAGCATGACGGGACATCCACCGGGACAGTTCTGCTGGAGCGGCCGGGAAAGATGCGGTTTTCTTACGATCCTCCCAGCCCGCTTCTGCTTGTGGCCAATGAAGGCAAGGTCGTGTTTCAGGACCGCAGCATCGGTCAGATCACGACAATCCCTCTGGATCATACGCCATTGGGTCTTCTTCTGCGGCCGGATCCCCGTTTCTCGGGGGATGTATCCATTCTGGGGTACGAACAGCAGAATAGCGAGATCCAGTTGCGGGTGACACGGACGGAAAATCCGGGTGAAGGCGAGATGACGCTCTTTTTCTCCACCCGTCCGCTCAGTCTGAAAGGCTGGACAGTGCTGGATGCTCAAGGGCACAGGACGATCGTGCATTTTTCCAGCGTGCAGACCGGCATCAGCGTTCCGTCTTCAAGTTTTGTCCTGCCAAAGGATGAGGACTAACCGCCCTTTTTCTGTCTGGCCAGCTCAAGTGCCCGGTTATAGACGGTGCGCTTGGGCAGGTTGACGATCCCTGCTATCAGCGCTGCGGCATCCTTGACGGAGTGGGTTTTCAGGGCATCCTGCAAGGCCTGGTCGAGCTCCTGTGCTCCCGTATCGTCTGCGGCTGGTGGACCAAGAAGCAGGGTGATCTCTCCCCGTGGGGCTGTTTCTTCAAAATGGGCAATGAGTTCGGCAAGACTGCCCCGGATCATTTCTTCAAAATGTTTTGTCAGTTCACGCCCTACGGCCGCAGGGCGGTCTGAGCCGAATACCTGCTGCTGTGTTTTCAGTGTTTCCAGAAGTCGGTGCGGTGATTCATACCAGATGAGCGTGGCAGCCAGACCAGCCTGTTCGGCAGCACGCAGGGCGGTAAAGCTGTGTCGGCGGGCCTCTCCCCGGGGAGGAAAGCCCAGAAACATGAAGGGAATGGGAGGCAGGCCGGAGAGTGTCAGAGCCGTGACGGCAGCATTGGCACCGGGCAGGGACGTGATGGCGATATTTTCTGCCTGTGCGGCCCGGACGAGGCGGTATCCGGGGTCCGAAACAATGGGTGTACCGGCATCAGAGACCAGGGCCAGACATTCTCCCTGCTGGAGGCGCTCAATGAGGGCGGGGATGCGGTCCTGTTCATTATGGTCATGGAGAGGGAAGAGCTGGTTGCTTATGCCATAATGCCGCAGCAGTTTTGTGGTAACGCGGGTATCTTCACACAGGATGGCATCAGCGGTCCTTAAAGCATCAAGGGCACGCTGGCTTATGTCGGCGAGGTTGCCGACAGGCGTTGCCACCAGCACGAGCTGCCCGGTAGAAGAAGGAAATGTTCCGTGATCGGGGGGAGTATATGGTTTCTCAGACATCGTTATCCTCAATGAGCCGCTCTGGCCTTTATAGCCGTGGTGGGCAGGGGCGCGGCAAGAGAGGAAACGGCCAGGCAGCATTGGCCGTTGGTATTTTCATGTTTCTGGGAGCCTGCTCCGGGGAAAATGGTCATGAAAGGAAACTGGCCCCGGTGGCAGCCGCTCCGCAGCCAGTGGAAAAACCAGCCCGTGTCGGGCTGATCGTACCGTTGAGTGGCCCTCATGCTGCCATCGGCCTGCGCCTGAGGGATGCGGCCCGGCTGGCTCTGCCGGACAACCAGCCTCCTCCCATGGATGTATTTGACAGTGCCCAGCCAGCAGGGCCTGCCCATGCCGCCCAGCAGGCTCTGGAGGCCGGAGACAGTATTGTTCTGGGGCCGCTTACGGCAGGTGATACGCAGGCCGTGTCCTCTGTCCTGCAGCCAGCGAATGTGCCGGAGCTGGCTTTCACCAGTGATGTGGCTCAGGCCAGACCGGGTGTCTGGGTCATGGGACTGACGCCAGAGCAGCAGGTTCGTCGTCTTGTTGACGCTGCCCGGGTAGAAGGACGGAAGCGTTTTGCTGCGTTTCTGCCAGATACGGCGCTGGGGCACGCCATGGGGGAAGGGCTGACCCTGGCCTGCCAGGAGGCTGGGCTGGATGTCCCGCAGATTACGTTCCACAGCAGTGACATCAATGACATCACGCAGAAAATGGCGCAGCTGAGCCGTCGGCCGGTTGCATCTGCCGGTACTGCACAGGGGGCGGCCACGGCGGAGAGCGGACCTTCTGCCATTGACCCTCTGAATGAGGGTGATGAAATGACGGTTTCTTCCTCCCGGCCAGCCCAGAAGGACCAGACCGCTTCGACCCCTTCGGAGGTCAGCCCGCCGCCATTTGATGCCCTGCTTCTGGGTGATACTGGGCTGGATCTGGCCCGTGTGATCGATGCGCTGAAGAACAACCAGCTTCTGGTTCCTCAGGTTCGTATTCTTGGTCCGATGCTCTGGCGTTCCTTTGACGCCAAACTGGGGGACCTGCGCGGTGCCTGGTATGTGGCGTTTGATGAGAAACAGCGCAGTGGCTATGTGCAGAGTTATCAGAATGCCTATCAGCAGAAGCCTTCTCCTGTCGCAGATTTTGCCTACGATGCGGCCGCTCTGGCTGGCGCCCTGATCCGCCAGAACAAGCTGAATGTGGCAACACTGACCCAGCGTGAAGGCTATCTGGGCGTGAATGGTCTCTTCCATCTGCGTCCGGATGGCCGGATGATTCGGGCGCTGGGCATCTATCAGATTGCTCCGGGTGGGGGCAGCCAGCTGATCGTCCCAGCCTCCCGTGATCTGACATCGCCATCATCTCTTTCCGTAGGGCCGGCCGTGCCGGGGCGGGGGACTGCCTCGGCATCGGCTGGTATGGCCGTATGGTCACCTGCAAAGCAGACAGCTGGAGCAGTACCGGCACAGGCTCAGGCTGGGAAGAAACCGGCCGCTCCTGATGTGGCGGTCTGGTCGCCATCCCGTCATGCGGGTGCTGGGAGCGGCACGTCCTCAACACCCTGACAGGTTTTGGCTTTTTGCCTGCTTCCATGGGAAAAACCCCCGTCTGCATGCCAGACGGGGGTTTTTCTGTAGGACGAAAAATCGTTTCAGCAGGACGTCATGTCAGGCTGATGCATGCAGGGGCAGAACGGGACGGATGGTATGAAGTGCTTCGGAGAAGGTCCGGTAACGGCCAAGCTCGTTGTCTCTCAGGCAGTCCGTGAGAACCCAGTAGGGACCACGCAGGCTGATGAGGTAGGCAGGGTCGGCATTTTCCCGAACCCAGATGACCACCAGGCTGGGATCGGCTGTCTGCTGGTCCGGAGATGATTCAATGGAGGCATCAAGAATGCCCATTTTCTCGCTGGCAATGAGCCATGTGGCCAGGTAGTGGCGATGATGGGAAAGGAGCTTCTGGCGGAATGGGACGACAACACCGCCCGCATGTTCCCGGGCGCTGGAGGAGGGGGCCGTGGCGTGTTCTGCCACGCGGAATGCTTTCTGAGCCATGTCAGCATCTCCTTCATGGGAACAGGGAAACCCCTGCTGCATCACAATCAGAACAACCCATGGTGCCGAAGCGCGCTATCTGAAAACTGAACAGGAAGGCTTGGCTGCTATGATCTTGTTCTCATTTTGCAATCCTACCATGTTTCGGACGCATGGCTAGGTAAAATTTACTTTTTCTTATTCCGGTAACAGGATTTTGCCCACCGCCGATGCAACCAGAGCCAGTTTTCCGGGCGTTTCGTAATCCATTGTTCCAGCTCATCATTCAGGAGCTGGGTCAGGTGACGAATCATGTCATGGCGGGAACGGGCTGTGCTGGCATGATCTTTCGGGTCAAGGCAGGACCCCACCTCCAGAACCAGACGGGCCGGGCCTTCCCGCCAGACATGCCCTGTAATGATCAGAGCATCGAATCTGAGGGCCAGGGCCGCAGCAGCCGGGGCTGTCATGGTAGGATGGCCGAAGAAGGAAACCTCAATCCCATCGTTCATTTTCTGGTCCCCCAGCACGCCAAGATATCCACCTCTGGCGAGATGGCGGACAGCATCCCGTGCTCCCTGCTTCCCTTTTGGGAAGAATGAAACGGGTGTGCCGACAATGTGGCGTCGCAGCCGACAGAGCAGCTGGTCAACCAGAGGGTTGTTGGGGGCACGGTAGAAAGGGGAAAAAGCCATGTCATAACGGGCAACAATCAGGGGCATGAGTTCCCAGTTGCCGAGATGGCCTGAAAAGAAAATGACAGGGCACCCGCTTTTGCGGGCCTGGTGCAGGAGTTCATCATTCAGGACACGCCAGCCGGGACCTGTAGCAGCCCCTTCCGGCAGGTCAGGAAGGTGGGGGAGTTCTCCCAATGTGCTGCCAATGTTCCACCAGCAGCCTCTGACGAGCCTCCGGCGTGTCTTTCGGTCCATCGTGGGAAAGGCACGGTGCAGGTTGATGTCGGCAATGCGGGATGAGGGAAGGCACGGCCCGACAAGAGCCGCCACGGTTCCTCCCAAACGGGAAGAAAGACCCGCAGGCAGCTTGCTGGCAAACCAGAGAAGCCCCTTCAGGCCCCATGCCTCAAGATAATGTTTCATGGGTGCGGGGCCGGGACATGAGAGGGGCAGTTACTCTGCCAGAAAGTGGTCAAGAAGTTCATCCATCAGCCTAGGGTTGCTCCATCGGGGTTCAACATCAAGGCTAACCACGAAATTCTGGAAGAGTGGGGGCAGTTTTACAAAATCTTTTTCCGTCGTGACCAGAACGGTCTCTGGCATATGGGCCAGCTGGGCCAGTTTCTTCAGTTCACGGGCCGAGTAGATGTGATGGTCAGGGAATGTGAGAGTCCGCAACAGGGTAAGGCCTGCATCCTGAAGGGTGGAGAAGAATTTCTGGGGGCGACCGATCCCGGCAAAGGCAATGAGCTGATAGCCCCGCAGCTTCTGGATGGCGGCGCCAGGGGAGAGGGTTCCTTTCAGGACAGGAAGGGACGGAGGCAGCTGCCCGGCGATATGCTGGCGGTCGTCACCGAGGATGACAGTGGCGTGTAGCCGGGGCAGGAGATCAGGAAGTGATTCCCGCAATGGCCCGGCAGGAAGCAGGCGCTGGTTGCCCAGCCCCGCCGGACCGTCAATGACCAGCAGGGAGAGGTCTTTGTGGAGGGAAGGGTCCTGTAGACCGTCATCCATGACCAGGCAGTCTGCCCCTGCTTCGATGGCCCGCAGGGCATTGGCTCTGCGGTCCGGTCCTCGCCATGTGGGGGCAAGGCGGGCCAGCAGGATGGTTTCATCGCCGACATCAACGGCCCTGTCCAGTGTGGGGGAGATCAGTCCTGTCTTTTTGGACCGGCCACCGTGACCACGGGTTAGGGCATGGGGAGTCCGTCCTCTCTGGATCAGCTTTTGGAGCAGATGGAGGCTCATGGGCGTTTTGCCAGTTCCGCCTACGGTGATGTTTCCACAGCATAGAACAGGAACGGGCAGCCTGAGTGAAGGCTGGGTCTGACGTTGCCTGGCGACGAACCCCGTCACTTTACTGAAAGGCAAAAGAAGATTGGAAAGCATGGTCGGGGCAGGGGTCTGCCAGAAAGAAGGGGCCGTCAGTTTCATCAAAATGCCTTTTTAGTCAAAATTGTGTCCTTAATAAGGCGAATTGCCTGCCTGCCTGCCTGATTCTGCTGAGGGGGCCTGGGGCTGGGAAGATGGCGGGCTTTCAGCCAGCGTGCGAGTGCCTCCTGATGCTCAACAGGATGGAGTGAGCCTGCATGACGGGCGCAGAGTGCTGTCCAGTTCTGCATGTATGGACCGATGGCCGTAGGGCGGCGGAAATGGAGGGATTCCAGAGGGTTGTGGCCTCCTCCGGGTGGGACAAGGGAATTGCCGATGAAGACCCGCTCGGCAAGCTGAAAGAAGAGGCCGACTTCTCCCAGCGTGTCGATGATCCATACATCATCCCCACCTCCAGGAACCTGTCCCTTGGAACGGCAGGGAGCCTGATGGGTCTGGGTCAGTTCTTTGCCTCTTTCAGGATGACGGGGGATGATGACGGTGAGCAGGTCAGGGCGTTCTTTTTTGGCCTGCCGGGCGGCTGCAATGATGATCTCTTCTTCGCCCGGATGCGTGGAAGCCGCCACAAAAATGGAGCGTTCCCCAAGTTGCCTGCACAGGGTGACAGCCTCGGATGCATCAAAGGGCAGAGGGGGCGAATCTTCTTTCAGATCCGCCGGGGGCAGGAGTGGCCCGATTCCGAATCGGGCAAAAGCCTGCGCATCATCCATGCTTCGGGGCATGATCCAGTGGCAGGCTTCCAGGAGGTGGCGCAGCAGGGGTGATGCCCACCGCCAGCGTGCGGCAGAACGGGGCGAGAGACGTGCATTGAGCAGCATGACAGGCAGTTTTTTTTGTCGGCTCAGGCAGAGCAGGCCCGGCCAGAGTTCACTTTCCGTAAGAACCAGCCCGATCGGTTGCCAGTATGCCATGAAACGCTCAAGGAGATGCGGGGCATCATAGGGGATGAGCTGATGGATCAGCCGCCCCGTGTGACTGGCCGGATGGGCGGCGACCGTTTCTCCACCGGTCAGGGTGGCTGTTGTCATGAGGATGGTCAGCTTTGGGCTGTCTGCCAGAAGCTGACTGACAACAGGCAGGATGCACCGGCTTTCTCCCACACTGGCAGCATGAACCCAAAGGAGCGGTCCGTCATGGGAGGGGCGGGGCATTCCTGCCCGGGCGAAACGTTCCGGCAGGCGGGTTCTGTTTTCCCTGCCCTGCTGCAGCCTTTTGCGGGCATGACGGCGGAGCCATGGCATGGCGGCATGGCCGATCAGCGACCATATTGTGAAAAGGGGGGCGGCCAGAGGCGTGAAGGAAGGGTAACGGCCCATTGCGTGTTCCATGCGGCACGGGTGGTGCATTTTCGCATCATCTCCCCAGCACAACGCAGAGGGAAGCGTAAAAACGTTTTCCTCGTGACGGGAGGGCCTTGCCGAGTGGCCAGCCTTGTGCGACGAGATGACCCACTTATTATATATCCAGGATTATCCTCAAGGGGGCTGACCATGTCAGAAACGGAAGCGCACACGCAGCAGGAAACAGCCAAGGGAACACTCATGGCTGGCAAGCGTGGTGTTGTCATGGGTGTGGCAAACAAGAACTCCATTGCCTGGGCCATTGCCAAGGCCTGTGCGGACCAGGGGGCTGAAATCGCCTTCACCTATCAGGGTGAGGCTCTGGGCAAGCGTGTACGTCCGCTGGCAGAAAGTGTGGGGTCCACCATGGTCCTGCCCTGTGATGTGAGTGATGACGCTGCCATCAATGCCACGTTCGATGAGGTCGAGAAGGCCTGGGGCAAGATCGACTTTGTCGTTCATGCCATTGGCTGGGCTGACAAGCAGTATCTGCGCGGGCGCTATGTGGATACCCCCCGTGAGGCTTTCCTCCAGGCGCTGGATATTTCCTGCTTCTCTTTCACGGCAGTGGCCCGTCGGGCTGCGGCCATGATGAATGCCGGTGGCTCCCTGCTGACCCTGACCTATCTGGGGGCAGAGCGTGTCATGCCGCATTATAATGTGATGGGTGTTGCCAAGGCAGCACTTGAAGCCTCCGTCCGTTACATGGCGGTGGATCTGGGTCGTGATGATATCCGTGTGAACGGCATTTCTGCCGGACCGATCATGACACTGGCAGCCAATGGCATCGGGGACTTCCGCTACATTCTGCGCTGGAATCAGGTCAATGCTCCGATGGAGCGCAATGTGTCCCTGAAGGATGTCGGTGGTTCCGGCCTGTATCTGCTGTCAGATCTTTCCAGCGGTGTGACGGGTGAGGTGCATCACGTGGATTGCGGTTACAACATCATTGGCATGAAGAACCCGGAAGCTCCCGACATGAGCCTCTCCTCTGGGGAATAAGAATAATGTCTGAAAACAGTTTTGGGCGTCTGCTACGTGTTACGACATGGGGAGAGAGCCACGGTCCAGCGATTGGCTGCGTGATTGATGGCTGTCCGCCACGCCTGAAACTGTCGGAGGATGACATTCAGCCCTGGCTGGAGAAGAGGCGGCCGGGCCAATCCCGTTACACGACGCAGCGGCGTGAACCGGATGAGGTGCGGATTCTCTCCGGGGTGTTTGAGGGGCAGACGACGGGCACCCCCATTTCCCTGATGATTGAGAATACGGATCAGCGGTCCCGGGATTATGGGGAGATTGCCCGGCAGTATCGGCCTGGCCATGCAGATATTGCCTATGATCTGAAGTACGGCATCCGTGACTATCGTGGTGGCGGGCGGTCTTCCGCACGGGAGACGGCCATGCGTGTCGCAGCGGGAGCCGTGGCACGGGTCATCCTGCGGGAGCTTGTCGGGCCGCAGCTGCTCATCCGTGGTGCCCTTACGGGTATTGGTGGGCAGTCCGTGAACAGGGAACGCTGGGATTGGGATGAGGTGGAACGGAATCCGTTCTTCTCTCCAGATGCGGGAATCGTTCCGGCGTGGAGCGAGCAGCTGGAAGAGGTGAGAAAGTCCGGATCCTCCATCGGTGCGACGCTGGAGGTCGTGGCGGAAGGCGTTCCTGCCGGGCTGGGGGCGCCTGTTTATGGCAAGCTGGACTCCGAACTGGCTGGCGGCCTCATGGGTATCAATGGTGTAAAAGCGGTCGAGATTGGTGATGGCATGGGGGTTGCCGCCCTCCATGGCGAGGAAAATGCGGATCCCATCCGTCCCTCCGATAATCCGATGGAGCCTGTATTTCTCAGCAATCACGCCGGGGGTATTCTGGGGGGTATCTCCACGGGGCAGCCTATCGTGGCCCGCATGGCGATCAAACCAACCAGCTCCATATTGCTGCCCGTACCGAGCATCACGCGGGATGGTGAGGCGGTGGATGTCCGGACAAAGGGGCGGCATGACCCCTGCATCGGCATCCGGGCCGTACCGGTGGCCGAGGCCATGATGGCCTGCATCCTGGCGGACCAGTTGCTGCGTAACCATGCCCAGTGTGGGTGGCTCTGAAAACTGTTGTTATTCAGCAGGAAGGGTGAGAGCTCGTTACAATATATAGTGTTCATTGTGAACGGGTTAACCCTATATATGCGAAAATGCATAAAACCTGACGAAAAACAAGCCTTGAAATATGCCCTTCATCCATGGGAGATGGGAGGACTGTTTAAGCCGAAAATGATGCCGAAATGAGGGGCTCGATTCATGACCATGCATGATGCGCAGACGTTCGCTCACCCGCTGGGTGGGACAGAAGAACCCGAGCTCTTCCCCAATGTTGTTCAGCTGCCGGGGCATCCGCCTGTGCGGACGACGCCGGAACGTGACGAGCGCCTGACAGACTTCGGTCGTGCCACTCTGGATGACCGCTACCTGCTGGAAGGTGAGACATATCAGGGGCTGTTTGCGCGCGTGGCATCCCGGTATGGAGCTGATGAGGGGCATGCACAGCGTATTTACGATTACATGTCCCAGCACTGGTTCATGCCAGCCACACCTGTTCTTTCCAACGGCGGGACGAATCGTGGTCTTCCGATTTCCTGTTTTCTCAATGAATCGGAGGACAGTCTCGAGGGGATTGTCGGGCTCTGGAATGAGAATGTCTGGCTGGCTGCCAAAGGAGGGGGGATTGGTTCCTATTGGGGCAATCTGCGGTCTATCGGGGAGAATATCGGCCGGAATGGTAAAACATCCGGTGTGATTCCCTTCATTCGGGTGATGGACAGCCTGACGCTCGCCATCAGCCAGGGCAGCCTGCGGCGTGGTTCCGCTGCAGTTTATCTGCCTATCTGGCATCCCGAGATTGAAGAATTCATCGAGATGCGCCGTCCCACCGGTGGTGATCCCAACCGCAAGGCCCTCAATCTGCATCATGGTGTGCTGCTGACGGACGATTTCATGCGGGCCGTGGCGGGTGATGAGGAATGGCCACTCGTTTCCCCCAAGGATCATAGCGTCATTCGCAAGGTGTCGGCCCGTGGCCTGTGGATACGCCTTCTGACAGCACGCATGGAACAGGGCGAGCCCTACATCGTGTTTTCGGACACGGTGAACCGTGCCCGGCCGGAACATCACAGGCTGGCAGGGCTGGAGGTGAAGACCTCCAACCTCTGTGCCGAGATCACCCTGCCGACGGGGATTGACCATCATGGCAAGACCCGTACGGCTGTCTGCTGTCTTTCATCCCTGAATCTGGAATATTGGGATGAATGGAAAGATGACCCGCACTTCATCAAGGATGTGATGCTGTTCCTCGACAATGTGCTGCAGGACTTCATCGACAATGCGCCGGATGACATGGCCCATGCCCGTTATGCCGCCATGCGGGAGCGGTCGGTCGGGTTGGGTGTGATGGGTTTCCATTCCTTCCTTCAGTCCAGGATGGTGCCCTTTGGTAGTGTCATGGCGAAGGTGTGGAACAAGAAGTTCTTTGAGCATATCTCGAAGCAGACGGCTGAGGCATCCCGCGAGCTGGCAAAGACACGGGGCCCGTGTCCGGATGCTGAAGAATATGGTTTTCAGGAACGGTTCTCCAACAGGATGGCCGTGGCACCGACAGCGTCCATTTCCATCATTGCGGGCAATGCCAGCCCGGGAATTGATCCCATCAGTGCCAACGTGTTTCTCCAGAAGACACTGTCCGGCTCCTTCACGGTGCGGAACCGCCATCTGGCGAAGCTGCTCCAGAAGTATGGGCGGGATACGGATGAGGTCTGGTCCTCCATCACATTGAGCAAGGGGTCCGTACAGCATCTCGATTTCCTGACACAGGATGAGAAGGATGTTTTCAGAACAGCCTTCGAGATTGACCAGCGCTGGGTGATTGAGCATGCTGCCGACCGTGCTCCGTTCATCTGTCAGTCGCAGTCGGTCAATCTGTTCCTGCCGGCGGATGTGCACAAGCGTGACCTTGTCCGCATCCATTACGAGGCATGGAAGAAGGGCGTCAAATCGCTGTATTATTGCCGCTCCCTTTCCATCCAGAGGGCCGATACGGTGTCCAATGTTGCCGTGAAGCGTGACATCATGGAGGGGGATGACGATCATCTTCCGCAGGCTACGCCACGCCATGCGGAGAGTGGTGCCGGGAGTTATGAGGAATGTCTCTCCTGCCAGTAAGGCGGAGGGTGTGAGGTGGGGCCTGCCCGGCATGGCCTCATCTCTGGATATTGGAGGGATTCAGCCTGGAAGGGCTGTGTCTCAAGGGAAAAAGGTTTCGCGAGATGACAGATGGCACTCCATTGCCGCCGGCCCCGGAAGCGGCCGAGCAGGCCAATCTTCTGGTTGAAAACCCGGTTTACAAGCCATTCCGCTACCCTTGGGCCTATGATGCCTGGTTGACCCAGCAGCGTCTGCACTGGCTGCCGGAGGAAGTTCCGCTGGCCGAGGATGTGAAGGACTGGCACCGTAAACTTTCAGAGGCCGAGCAGAATCTCGTCACGCAGATTTTCCGCTTTTTCACGCAGGCAGACGTGGAAGTGAACTCCGCCTACATGAAGTATTACAGTCAGGTCTTCAAGCCGACCGAAGTCCTCATGATGCTCTCCTGTTTCTCAAACATCGAGACCATCCATATTGCGGCCTATTCCCACCTGCTGGATACGATCGGGATGCCGGAGACGGAGTATTCCGCCTTCCTGAAATACAAGGAAATGAAGGACAAGTATGATTTCATGCAGTCCTTCAACATCAACAGCAAGCGGGATGTTGCCAAGACGATGGCAGCCTTCGGAGCCTTCATGGAGGGTCTCCAGCTGTTTGCGTCTTTTGCCATCCTGCTGAATTTCCCCCGCTTCAACAAGCTGAAGGGGATGGGACAGATCGTTTCATGGTCCGTGCGTGATGAAACGCTGCACTGCCTCTCCATGATCCGGCTTTTCCGCACCTTCATCCGGGAAAATCCGGAACTCTGGACGGAAGAATTCCGGGCTGAACTGGTGGAAATCTGCCGTCAGACAGTCGCCCACGAGGATGCCTTCATCGAACTGGCCTTCGAAATGGGGCCTGTGGAGGGCCTGTCTGCCGGGCAGGTGGAGCGCTACATCCGCTTCATTGCTGATCGCCGGCTGATCCAGCTTGGTCTGGACCCGATCTATGGCATCGAGGAAAATCCGCTGCCATGGGTGGATGACATGCTCAATGCGGTGGAACATACGAATTTCTTCGAGAATCGTGCGACTGAATATTCCCGTGCTTCCACGCAGGGGACATGGGAAGATGCCTTCGAAAGTGGTGTGTTCTCCTGAGAGGAAAGCAGGGAAATTACCCGTTATCTGAATGGTTTATGATAGGGCTGTCTTGACCGGGCCTGCTTTGCTGCTCATATGGACGGAAGTATTTTCTAATAGGGGTATGGGCTGCGTTCTGCCCGGCCATACGTTCTGAAAAGACGTATCCCGGAGGAAAGGCAGCCGCCCGAGACTGTCTGCTCCAGCGTGCTGGAGCAGGGAGAACTGGAGTTGTGCGTTTTGGTTTCTTCCTCATCAGAGCCCAACACTGTATCTGGCGGTGAGGCTGCGGGTAGAGAGGTCAAAGGGGAAGATGCCCTGAAGGCCCTTTCCGCCTATCTGGCCGATGACATGACAGCCTGCAATCAGGCCATCATTGACAGGATGCAGAGCTCTGTTCCGTTGATTCCCCAGCTGGGAGCGCATCTCGTGGCGGCTGGTGGAAAGAGGCTGCGTCCATTGCTGACGCTCGCTTCTGCCCGTCTTTGTGGTTATGGGGAGAAGGAGGGGGAAACACGCCATATCGGCCTGGCGGCCTGTGTGGAGTTCATCCATACAGCAACGCTGCTGCATGATGATGTGGTGGATGAAAGCACGCTGCGGCGTGGCATGGCCTCTGCCAATGCCCTTTTTGGCAACAAGGCTTCCGTGCTGGTGGGGGACTTCCTGTTTGCCCGCTCGTTCCAGCTCATGACGGCGGATGGATCGCTGGAGGTCATGGCCATTCTTTCAGCTGCTTCGGCAACGATTGCTGAAGGTGAAGTTCTCCAGATGTCCACCCAGAATGATCTTTCTACCCCGATAGAGCGTTATCTGGAGGTCATCCATGGCAAGACGGCGGCCCTGTTTGCGGCGGCATGTCGGGTAGGCGCCGTTGTGGCCGGGCATGGTCGTGAGGCTGAGCTGGCGCTGGAGCAGTACGGAACCAGCCTGGGTATGGCCTTCCAGCTTGTGGATGATGCGCTGGATTATGCAGCGGATCAGCAGGTGCTGGGGAAGACGGTCGGGGATGATTTCCGTGAAGGGAAGATCACGCTCCCGGTGCTGGCTGCTTATGAGCAGGGTACGGAGGAAGAACGCCAGTTCTGGAAACGTGTGATCGAGGATAATGAGCAGACAGAGGCTGATCTGCCTCATGCTCTGGAGATCATTGCCCGGAGGGATGCCATCCGTAAGACGATTGAAAAGGCCCGGGATTATGCGGCGCAGGCCGTGGAGGCGTTGTCCTGTTTCCCGGAGAGCGGGTTGAAAAATCTGTTGCGTGAGACGGTGCTTTATACGGTCGAGCGGGCCCGTTAAGAAAAAACGTCCCAGCCATTGGCGAATCCCAGCCAGGCGATGTTTCTGGCAAGCTCCTCTCCGTTCTGTGGATGAGCTGTCAGGAAGAAGCGGTCCGCCGGGCTGGACGGGCTGGCGGGAAGCGAGGCTTCCGTTACATCACATAACCGCCGGAGGGCCTGCTGGGCGACGGCGGGGGCGGGGTCCAGCCACATGATGCCCGCAGGGCCGAGGCGCTGGAAGTAGGGTAGCAGAAACGTATAGTGCGTGCAGCCCAGCCCAACAGCGTCAATGTCATTTCCACCGGGCTGCTGAAAGAGGCATGCGAGTTCCTGCTGCACTTCAGCCGGATCCAGCTGCTCGCCCCGAAAAGCCCGCTCGGCCAGATTGGCCAGATGGCGGGAGCCATGTATGAGCAGTCGGCAATCGGCAGCAAATTCGTCATGAAGCTGTTTGAGATAGGGGCGTCGTGCCGTGGCGCTTGTAGCCAGCAGACCGATGGTGCGGCTGGCAGAGACCCGTCCGGCCCAGCGGATGGGCGGGACACAGCCTACGACAGGCAGATCGAGCCGCTCCCGTAATATGGGCAGTGCCAAGGTGCTGGCCGTGTTGCAGGCAATGATGGCCAGAGCCGGTTCCAGTGTATCGCAAGCCTTGCAGACGAGGTCGGCAATGCGCTCCCGCAGGATATCATCCGGCTGTTCCCCATAGGGAAACAGGGCCGTATCGGCGAGGTAGTCTATTGTCAGGGAAGGGGCCAGACTGCGCAGCGCCTGAACAACACCCAGCCCGCCGATGCCTGAATCAAAGACCAGAATGCGGGGAGAGGATGGTGCAGGCATGGGCGTATCCGCTGAGACGTGATGGTGGGGCCTGAAAAGGAGAGAAAGGTTGCCCTCCTTTCATCGTCCTTTTCAGGCTGGGTGTGAAACGGTCAGCCCCGTTTGAAGGCAAGTGCTTCTTCTGCGCTGCCGACACCGCCATGGGCTTTGGACCAGCTGCATGGGTCCTCAAGGAAGCGGCGAACTTCTGCGCTGTCTTCGGCAGAGAAATACTGACCATCGGCGCAGGCTTCCAGTACATCCCACCAGGTGCAGAGTGCATGCAGGCTGATGCCCATGTCCTGAAGGGTTTTCTGGGCGCCGGGGAAGACGCCGTAGAAGAAGACGACAAAGGTGTGATCCACGATGGCACCTGCTTCACGCAGGGCATTGGCAAAACGGATCTTGGAGGCGCCGTCTGTTGTCAGGTCCTCTACCAGCAGGGTGCGCATGCCCTCTGGCACGTCACCTTCAATCTGTGCATTGCGGCCAAAGCCTTTAGGCTTCTTGCGCACATAGGCCATTGGTGTCATCAGCCGGTCAGCAATCCAGGCGGAGAAGGGAATACCTGCCGTCTCACCGCCCACGACAGCATCAATGCTTTCATAGCCGATGTGGCGGCCAATTTTTTCAACGGCCAGTTCCATCAGTTTCTTGCGGGCGCGGGGGAAGAAGATGATCTTGCGGCAGTCGATATAGACGGGGGATTTCCAGCCGGATGTCAGCGTGTAAGGCTCGCTGGGCCGGAAGTTGATGGCTTTGATTTCCAGAAGAATGCGCGCCGTTGTCAGCGCAGCATCACGGTCCCACTGTGTGGGGCGGATGCCCAGATTTGATGCTGTGCCAGATGCAGGCATTATTCTCTCCGTAATCTCGAAAAATGGTTCCTTTGGAGACATCTACCCGTTAGAAGGAAGGAGGGGTAGGGCAAAGATGTCTTTTTTGCCCATTCTCTTATTGGTGACGCTTTATTCTGTTATTGGTAGGGCTGATGATAGTGGCCCGCCTTTCCTGATGGAGGTTTTTCCTGGGGAAAACAGGGTATCGTAGGGGTTATGGGATATGAAAATCGACACCGGGCACATTGGTCGCAAATGCGAACGCGCCGTAATTACAGCTTATCAGGAGCTGCATGATATGGGGCAAAGCGAGATGAGTATTTTTGCTGCCTGCACAACCCTGTATCGCATCCATCATCCAGAATCGTCCCTGCCAGAAGCCCGGCTGCTTGTCTCGGAGTGGATAGATCATCACATCGTCCGGCGTTCGGCTGCGCCTACGCGTGGCTGTAACTGCCCTCCAACCAGGCCACATTGAAGCCACAACATGGCCTGATGCTGTCCTTCGCTCTTTGGGCCAGAGACACATGATGAAGCGGGGTGCCGGATGGCTCTCCGCTTTTTTGATATTTTCAGTTTTGATCAAATCTCTCAGGCCCTCTGGCTGCCCGGAGAAGCAGACAGCCAGAGGGAGCAGATCATTTTGTTGCCTGCTCTGGCAGGGTATAGACAACCAGCTGATCGGAAACAGGTGTCCCCATGAGGTGGTGCCCCCCGGCCATGATGGCGACATATTGCCGACCATTGACGGCATAGGTCATGGCGTTGGCCTGTCCTCCACCGGGCAGCACGTCCGTCCAGAGTGTCTTGCCTGTCTTGAGGTCGACGGCGTGAATCTGGTTGTCGGTTGACGCCCCGATGAAGGCCACACCGCCAGCCGTCATGACAGACCCGCCATTGTTTGGCGTGCCGATTTCGATGGGCAGACCTGTCGGCAGCCCCCATGGACCATTGGCACGGGCCGAGCCGAAGGGCCGCTGCCACAGAACCTTGTGTGCCTTGAGATCAATGGCGGTGAGCATGCCGTAGGGAGGTGCGTTGCACATTACCCTCGTGAATTCGTTCCAGAAGGGACCAACCAGAGTGCCATACGGCGTCTCAGCCTGGGCGGCATTGCCGGCTGTCATGCCATGGCGTGGCGTGTATTCGGGAACATCCACAGGGATCAGTCGCAGCTGGTCCGCCGTTTTGCGGTTCACAAGCTGGTTGTACATGGGAACATTGTTCCAGTTGGCCAGCATGATGCCCGTCTGCGGGTTATAGGAGATGCTGCCCCAGTCACTGCCCCCATTATAGCCGGGGGATTCAATCCATGGCTTTTTGAGGGAAGGGGGTGTGAACTCGCCAACATAACTGGCCCGACGGAACTTGATGCGGCAGGCCAGCTGGTCCAGCGGCGAGACGCCCCACATGTCCGACTCCTTCAGGTCTGGAAAACCGAGGCGGGGAACCCCGACAGACCATGGCTGCGTCGGCGTACGGGGATCATCCTTCATGACACCGGCGGGGGCCGGTTTTTCCACGACAGGGAAGTCTGGCAGCGGCTTGCCTGTCCGACGGTCGAGGATGAAGGTCTGGCCCCGTTTTGTAGGCATGATGAGGGCCGGGATGATGCTTCCGTCATCGGCATGATAGTCGAACAGCGTTGCCTGGGAACCAATGTCGTAATCCCAGACATCCTTGTGGACGGTCTGGAAGACCCACCGGGGTTCGCCCGTGCGGACATCAAGCGCCACCACGGCGGATGACACCTTGTTTTCCGCATCGCTGCGCATGGCGCTGTAATAGTCAGCCGAGGAATTGCCCATGGGGACATAGACCAGCCCCAGGGCATTGTCGCCCGTCATGGCCGTCCATGAATTGGGTGTTCCACGGCTGTAATAATGGTCCTTGTCCGGCTGGTGGTGGTTGTCCGGATTATTGACATCCCAAGCCCAGAGGAACTTCCCACTTTCGGCATCATATCCCCGGATGACGCCTGATGGTGCCCAGCGGCGCTGACCGTCCAGCACTTCATGATTGACCACGATCACGCCATTGATGATGGGAACCGGACTGGTCACCCCAACAAAACGGGGCACGGACCAGCCCATGCCCTGCATGAGATTGACCTGCCCGCCATGGCCAAAGGCCTCGCACGGTTTGCCATCTTCGGCATCAACGGCGATCATCCGGTTGTCCAGCGTGGCCTCAATGATGCGGTTATGGCAGGTCTGCCCATCCGCTGCGGCGGATGACGTGTAATAGGTGACGGATTTGCAGGCAGAGGTGAAGGGAATGGCATCGTAGCTTTCATGGGCATGGAAGTGCCATTTTTCCTGCCCCGTAGCGGCATCGACACGCATCATGTCATTCGTGGCGGAGCAGAGATACAGGGAATCACCCACCTTGATGGGGGCCGTTTCCGGCGCCAGTCGATTCAGTTTGCCTTTTGGTTGCAGGACTCCGGTATGGTAGACGAACGCCCGTTGCAGCCTGCTGACATTCTCCGGTGTGATCTGGGTCAGCGGGGAATAGCGTGTTGCCCGGTCGTCCCGCCCATAGGCAGGCCAGTCCTCAGCTTTGGGATTGGCACTCTCCTGAGGGACGGCCTGGGGGAGCTGGTCGATGGGGAGCTCATCAATATCCGGCAGGTTGGCGGCATTGACGCCTGTGGCCTGGGGTGTGTTGGGAGCAGGGGGATGATAGATGGTGGAAACCGTTTCCTCCGCAGGTGCCGTCTCGTGAGACGTGCTGGGGGAGGCGGCCTCCTGGGCTTTTACGGCGGATAGTGATGTGCCGAGGATGGTACCTCCCAGAAGGAGACCAAGAAGACGGACTTGATTACGCATCGGGAGTGACTTTCTGGTTGCGGAGGAGACGGGGAAGAAAAGCAGCGACCACGATGGCCAGCAGGGTGGGCCCGAAGAGGCGCGGCAGCCATCCCCAGAAATTGAAACCGACCTCGTAGATTGTCCAGGGAATTGTCAGGGCCCAGGCGAGAAGATAGGTCCAGGCACCCACAGGGCTCTGGCGGAAAAGATAGATGCCTGATAGGCAGAGGAGCAGTCCGCAGAGGGTGTAATACCAGGACCCACCCAGCAGAATGAGCCATGAGCCGAAAATGACGAAATAAAGCCCGAAAAGCAGAATCAGCAGGGCAAATGCCCAGATGGCTATATCTGCGCCTTTGGGTTTTTCATTGGGATAAGAGAGAAAAGACACAGTTCCATCTCCAGTTGACCAGAAAATATCAGGAAACCATGGGGATACACGCTTCGGATAAAAACGGATTGACAAGATCAAACCATATATTTGGTCAGGGAACTCAGGTTGATACACTGGACATGCCGGTTACATGATTTTTTCATGCAACCGGCACGATCCCGGGGTTACTTGCTGTCTGCCTCTGGCAGAGCATAGACAACCAGCGCATCAGACACCGGGCTGCGCATGAAGTGGTGCCCCCCGGCCATGATGGCGACATATTGCCGACCATTGACGGCATAGGTCATGGCGTTGGCCTGTCCCCCACCGGGCAGCACGTCAGTCCAGAGCGTCTTGCCTGTCTTGAGGTCAATGGCGTGGATCTGGTTGTCGGTCGATGCTCCGATGAAGGCGACACCGCCAGCGGTCATGACAGGGCCGCCATTGTTGGGCGTACCGATTGTCAGTGGCAGGTGCGAGGCGATGCCCCACGGGCCATTGGCACGGGCCGAACCAAGTGGCTTCTGCCACAGGACCTTGTGCGCTTTGAGGTCAATGGCGGTGACCATCCCGTAGGGTGGCACATTGCACATCATCTGGGTGAAGCTGTTCCAGTACGGGGTGACGACAATTCCATAGGGCGTCTGCGCCTGTGCCCCGTTACCTTCAGCCCCACCAGCGCCAGCTTTGAACTGGGGTGAATCAATGGGAATCAGCCCCATTTTGTCAGCTTTCTTGCGGCTGACGAGCTGGTCATACATGGGCAGGCTGCTCCAGTTGGCCAGCAGGATGCCCGTCTGCGGGTTATAGGAGATGCTGCCCCAGTCACTGCCCCCATTATAGCCGGGGTATTCCAGCCACGGCTGCTTGATGGTAGGCGGTGTGAACTCGCCGACATAATGGGCCCGACGGAATTTGATGCGGCAGGCCAGCTGGTCCAGTGGTGAGATGCCCCATGTGGCGGCTTCTGTCAGCTCCGGGAAGCCAAGACGGGGAACCCCGACAGACCACGGCTGCGTTGGAGCCCGTGGATCACCCTGGACGAAGCCCGGGCTGGGAGCCGGTTTTTCCACGACGGGGAAGTCTGGCAGCGGCTTGCCTGTCCGACGGTCGAGGATGAAGGTCTGGCCCCGTTTTGTAGGCATGATGAGGGCCGGGATGATGCTTCCGTCATCGGCATGATAGTCGAACAGCGTTGCCTGGGAACCAATGTCGTAATCCCAGACATCCTTGTGGACGGTCTGGAAGACCCAACGGGGTTCGCCCGTGCGGACATCAAGCGCCACCACGGCGGATGACACCTTGTTTTCCGCATCGCTGCGCATGGCGCTGTAATAGTCAACCGCAGAGTTGCCTGTGGGCACATAGACCAGCCCCAGGGCATTGTCGCCCGTCATGGCCGCCCAGGAATTGGGTGTTCCACGGCTGTAATAATGGTCTTTGTCCGGCTGGTGGTGGTTGTCCGGATTATTGACATCCCAAGCCCAGAGGAATTTCCCACTTTCGGCATCATATCCCCGGATGACGCCTGATGGTGCCCAGCGGCGCTGGCCATCAAGCACTTCATGATTGACGACGATCACGCCATTGACGATGGGCGGAGCTGTTGTCATGGCCACGAAACCGGGGACGGACCAGCCCATGCCCTGCATGAGATTGACCTGCCCGCCATGGCCAAAAGTCTCGCAGAGCTTGCCATCTTCGGCATCAACAGCAATCAGCCTGTTGTCCAGTGTCGATTCAATGATGCGGTTATGGCAGGGCTGCCCATCCGCTGCGGTGGATGACGTGTAGTAGGTGACGGATTTGCAGGCCGCCGTATAGGGAATGGCATCGTAGCTTTCATGGGCATGGAAGTGCCATTTCTCCTGCCCCGTAGCGGCATCGACACGCATCATGTCATTCGTGGCGGAGCAGAGATACAGGGAATCACCCACCTTGATCGGCGTGGTTTCTGCAGCCCACTTGTTGGCCTTCCCTTTGGGAGGGAGGCTGCCGGTATGGTAGACGAACGCCCGTTGCAGTCTGCTGACATTTTCCGGCGTGATCTGTGTCAGCGGAGAATAGCGTGTCGCCTGGTCATCACGCCCATAGGCAGGCCAGTCCTCAGGTTTGGGATTGGCACTCTCCTGAGGGACGGCCTGGGGGAGCTGGTCGATGGGGAGCTCATCAATATCCGGCAGGTTGGCGGCATTGACGCCTGCTGGCTGGGGGGTACCCGGCTCAGGGTCGTGGTAGATGCTGGAGCTCGTCTGCGCTTCGCTGTCATTGTCCGGGCCGGGGGTTTCCAGCGAGGGAGGAATCTGGGCATGGGCCACATGGACCGGGAGCGAGGCGCCAAGGATGGTGCCACCCAGAAGGATACCGAGAAGGTAAGCCTGGTTACGCATTGTAGTGTTCCTTCTGGTTGCGGAGAAGGTGAGGCAGGCAGGCAACAACGGCAACCGCCAGCAGGGTGGGCCCGAAGAGGCGCGGCAACCATCCCCAGAAATTGAAACCGACCTCATAGATCGTCCAGGGAATTGTCAGGGCCCAGGCGAGAAGATAGCTCCATGCTCCTGTGGGGCTCTGGCGGAAGAGATAGATGCCGGAAATGCAGAGAAGGAGTCCGCAGGGGGTGTAATACCAGGACCCACCCAGCAGAATGAGCCATGAGCCGAAAATGACAAAATAAAGGCCGAAAAGCAGGATCAGAAGCGCCAGTGCGTAAGTCGCCAGGCTTGCCAATCCTTGCTTCGGTCTGGAGGACGATGATGGTGACACGACATTATCTCCAGTCTAGCAGAAACCATGTCGTAACTATGAGGCCATCCAGGATGGGAGAAAAATAGATAAATAAAGTTAATTTATATTTATGATAGGTAAAATGGATCAATCTATTCTTTATTCAGGACGGGATTTTGTGGCGTATCCTGAAACTGTGCAGCAATAGCTTTATGATTGGCAATGACCTCCCCAACAAGAAAGGCAAAGAACTTTTTTGTGAAGTCAATGTCCAATCCGGCATCCTGGGCCAGAGCATGCAGGCGGGTCAGCTGCTTTTTCTCCCGGGCCGGGTCGCAGGCAGGGAGGTGGGAGGAGGCTTTCAGAGCCCCCACATCGGCTGTGCAGCGGAAACGTTCTGCCAGCATATAGATGAGGGCAGCATCGATATTGTCGATACGCTGGCGGAGAGCGGTCAGCTGACGGGTTGGATCAGGCAATGTGTCATTTTTAGAGGTCATTGAGGTCAATCCATGCGAGATGGCCGCCTTTGCCGGCGCCGAGATCCATGAAGATGGCTTTTCCTCCCAGCCGGCCAGTCCGGTGCAGTGGGCGGCCATCAAGGGACCGTCTGTCATGCCCGACATAAACGGTTATACCTTCTGGAATACGGTTGATCCAGCTCAGGCGTCGTTCTGGATACCCGTCCGGCTGGAGGCGGCTTGTCGTTTCTCCGAAGAGTGCCCGTGAAAGAGGGGCGGACATGTCGGCAAGCCCTGTCTGTGGCGGGGGGCCGGAGAGCATGGCCGTGTGGAACCCACCATGAACGAAGAGCATGTTGCCCAGCCTCTGCCATGCCGGTGCCTGAGCGACGGCTTTGAGGGAACGGTTAGCGAGGTCTTCGGCTGTGGAGGTCTGAATCTGTTTCAGGGTGGTTTCCAGCGGGAGGTCACGGCGCAGCCGCCGCCCTTCCAACGCTCGGCCCAACTTGCGGTCGTGATTGCCGAGAACGAACATGCCCCTGTGCGTCTCCAGCAGGTCCAGCATGGTTTCCAGCACGCCAGCACTGTCCGGCCCGTGATCGACGAGATCTCCCAGCTGGATGATGAAGCGCTTTGTGGCTATGGCATGGCGGAAAGCGTTGAGATCACCGTGCACGTCTCCCACAATGCGAAGACCATGCTCGCGAATGCGGGATAAAACCGATTCGTCAAGCCGTGGTTCTGAAAAGATAGGTCGATCGCTCACGGTTTTGTAAACTCAGCCTCCAGTTGCCTTAAAGGGCACTAATTGTCTGATGATAATGGGAGAAGGTCAACCATTTACCATGCGGATGCTTTCATCCAGATTGACAGAGAGCAGGCGGCTCACGCCCCGTTCCTGCATGGTGATCCCATAGAGACGGTCCATATGGGCCATGGTCAGCTGGTGATGGGTGATGACCAGAAAACGGGTGCCCGTTTCTTTGGTGATGTCACGGATGAGCGTGCAGAAGCGCTCCACATTGGCATCATCAAGGGGGGCATCAACCTCATCCAGAACGCAGATGGGAGCTGGCGTGCAGTGAAAGGCTGCAAAAATGAGCGAGAGGGCTGTGAGAGCCTGCTCTCCGCCGGAGAGAAGAGACAGGGTTGAGAGTTTCTTTCCGGGGGGCTGGGCAAATATTTCCAGCCCGGCCTCCAGCGGATCGTCGCTGCCAACCATCTGGAGATGTGCCTTGCCTCCACCAAACATGCGGGTGAAGAGCTTCTGGAAATGCTCATTGATGTCCGCAAAGACGGCCATGAGGCGTTGTCGGCCTTCCCGGTTGATCGCCCCGACCCCGCCACGCAGGCGGGCAATGGCGGTTGAGAGGTCCTGATGCTCCCGGGCGATTCGTTCGGATTCTTTCTGGGCTGTCTGGAACTCGTCTTCGGCACAGAGATTGACCGGGCCCAGATCATCACGGCGCTTCAGGGCCCGTTTCAGGGCCTGCCGCAGGGCCTGTTCAGCATCGGCTGAAACAGTGTCCGGGGCTTCGGCATTGTCTGGCAGGGGGGAATCATGGCGCAGGAGAGCCAGAGCCTCTTCTGCCTGTTCGGCCCGTTCACCAAGCCGGATGGTGTCTTCACGGTAGCGGCTGCTGCCATCCTTGTGGTGGTCCAGCAGGGCCTGCTGGTCATGCAGGGTGGCTTCGGTCTGGGCCAGGTGGCTGGTGAAGACCTTCTCTTCTTCTTCCAGCGTTCTGAGCGTTTCCATATCCTTCTGGAGCTGCTCTTCATGGCGGGCAAGGCTGCAGTCTTCCGCCTGCTCCGGGGTGGCCGTCATCAGGGCTGCGTGGCGGTCCGTCAGGTCCTTGATGAGGGTCTGGAGCTGGGCATGCCGGTCGGCCTGTTTCTGGCTGTCCGTCAGCAGATGCCCGTGTCGTTCTTTTAGCAGGGAAAGAGTCTGCGACAGGGTGTTATGGTCTGCCCGGTGCTGCTGAAGGGCATCCGTGGTGCTGGTCAGCCCGGCCTTCGTCCGGTCGAGTTCTTCTTTCAGAATGGCGATGTCCGGCAGATCGGACTGATTTTTCTGGCAGGCTGCTTCATCAGTCAGGCGTTTTTCCAGAGTGATTTTCAGGGTCTGGATCTGCTGCTGGAGGCTTTCCCGCCGGGCTTGCAGGCCAGCCAGAAGGCGGCTTCGCTCCTGAAGGGCCTGTTCCTGTCGTGTGGCCTCTTTGCGGACTGTTTCGGCCTTTTGTATGGCCTCTGCTGCGGCCTGTCGGGCATGATGGAGTGCGTCTTCTGCTGTTTTCAGAGCCGACTGAAGAGCTGGAAGGTCGATCTTTGCCTGTGTGTCCAGTACGGTCTGTTTCTGTCCGCTCAGCTCCCTGATGTCCTGCTCCAGCTGGTCGATGGTCTGTGTCCGTTCAGCGAGCTGTTTCTTCAGGGCATCGTTCCTGAACAGGGCCTGTTGTCGCTCGTTTTCAGCTTTCTGGTGTTGGGAGCGGGCCTCTTCAGAGGCCAGTCGGGCTGACTGTTCTTCATCCCGGATGGTCTGGAGTACTGCCGCAGCGTCGGAGACGGCCTTGTCTGAAACGGGAAGGGCCTTCAGCTCTGACTGTACCGCAGCAAGCTGTGACTTTGTCCGGTTCTGCTGTGCCTCATGGCCGGAGGCTTCCTGTTGGAGAAGGGAGATCTGCTCCTGCTGGAAGGCATGGCGTTCCGTAAGTCCTTCCAGCTGGTGCTTCTGCCGTGCCTGTTCGTCACGTTCGTTTTGGGCAGACTGGCGCTGTTCTGCCAGTGCCTGTGCCAGTGTTTCACACTGTGTGTGCAGTGTGTCGGCGGCAGCTTTCTGGACAGCGTGCTGCTGGTCGAGTGTCTGAATGGCGGCAGCGGTCTTCTTGAGGGCCTGTGCCTGCTGGAGGCGTACCATTTCTGCCGTGGGCGTGTTGGGCTGGCGGATGAAACCATCCCAGCGCCAGAGGCCCCCTTCTTTTGTGACGAGGGCCTGACCAGGCTGAAGATAGTGGTGGAGGGCAGGGCCGTCTTCAGTCTTTTCCAGCAGGAAAATGGCCCGGAAAGCCCGCTCAAGTGGAGCCGGTATATTGATAAGGGATGCCAGACTGGGCAGGGCCGCCAGTGCCTTGACTGCGGGTGTCTGTTTCCCAAGCGGGGGCAGAGGGCGCCATTGCCGTGGCGTATCAGTCAGGGGTTCTCCCTCAGGGGGGAGAGACGCTTCCAGCCCATCTGTCAGGGCGCTTGCAACGGCCCTGATGAGGGCGTCCGGGATTTCCAGCTGTTCCAGTACGGGATGGGGGATGGCGAGGAGACTGCCTTGCAGGGTGCTTTGCAGCCCTTCATGCTCGCTCTGGTAACGCAGCCGGTCCGTTTCGATCTGTTGCAGGGCCTGCCGTGCCTCTTTTTCCTGTTCCAGAAGAGCATTGTGCTGTTCTTCGGTCTGGGTGATGGCTTCGAGGCGGGAGTTGATCTGCTTTGCCAGCATGTTGAGACGGGTCCGTGCGCCATCGAGCTCTTCGATGCTGATCGCACGGTCAAGGGCGTCCTTCAGGGCGGCCTGCGCTGCTGTGGAGCGTGCCTGCTGGTCTGCCAGCTGTTCGGTCAGGCGTTTGATGTCCTGTTGCAGAAATTCGCGGCGTTGCTGGCATTTTTCCAGCGCAGCCTGCTCGCTGAGCCAGAGCTGCTCTGCCTGTTCACGCGTCTGTATCAGACCTTTTTCAGCAAGGGCGGTCTGTTCTGCCAGTGTCCGTGTGGTCTGACAGGCTGCCTGCAACCGCTCTTCTGCGGTCTTGTCAAGCAGGCCGTGTCTGGTTTCCTGCTTCTGGGTTCGTTCCGTTTCCAGACGGGACTGCTGCCTGGTCACTGCCTGGGTCAGTTCTTTTTCACGCTGTTGCAGCTGTTCAAGCCGGGTTCTGGCTTCATGCAGATCACGCTGTGTGCGGTCGGTGAGAAGTCTCTGTTCCTGAAAATGAGCTTCGGCCTCCCGGGCGTTGCGTTCGCAGCTGCTGGCTTCCTCCATGCTGGCGGAGACCTGCTGGCGCAGCTGATCAGCAATTGCTTCCCGGGTGCAGTCCTGTTCGATGGCCTGAAGTTCGATTTCCAGATGGTTGAGGTTTTCCCTGTCATCAGCAATCTGACGTGCCAGCTCCTGCTGGCGGCTCTGGAGCCGTTCATGCTGGAGTGTTCCATCCTGATAACGGGATGACAGCGCAGCATGGTCGGCCCGCTGGGTGGCTTCTGTCTGTTGCAGGGCCGTGATCGTCTCTTCCAGCGCAGGGAGCTTCGTGGCGGTGGCCCGTTGCTGGTCCATGATCTGTTCCAGTGCCAGCCGGGTCTGAGCCTGCTGTTCTTCCAGCTGGCTCAGCTCTTTTTTCTGTCGGGCCAGATCATCTTCCAGCTGGGCCCGCTGTCTGGCATGGTCGGCCGAGGCCTGCTGCATGTGCTGGAGGGCAGCTTCTGCTACGCCGACATGGATGCGGTACTGCTCCAGCCGTTGGCGGAGCGTGGCCAGGGCTTCGCTTTCCTGCTGGCGTTTTTCTGCCTGTAGTTCGACATGCTTTTTGGCATCCAGAAGAGCCTGCTCATTTCTGGCCAGGGCTTCTTTGGCTTTTTCCAGAGCAGCCCGGCGGCTCTGGACGAGCTCTTCGGCTCTGGCATGTTGAAGGATGAGCAGAGACCGTTCATGCTGGCGTATATCCTCTGATGCCTGCCGGTAGCGTCGGGCCTGTTCGGACTGGGTGGAGAGGCTGCTGAGCTGCTGGTCCAGCGTTCTGCGATGCTCTTCGGCCCGTTCCAGATTGCTTTCAGCCTGACGCAGTTTCAGCTCAGCGTCCCGGCGGCGGACATGCAGGCCGGTGATCCCGGCGGCTTCCTCCAGCAGGAGGCGACGCTCTTCCGGTTTGGCAGCGATGAGCTGGCTGACACGGTTCTGGCTGATGATGGATGAGCTGCGGGCACCGGAGGACAGGTCCGCAAAGATGGTCTGTACGTCTTTGGCCCGCATGACACGATTGTTGATGCGGTAGGTGCTGCCCGCACCACGTTCTGCCTGACGGGAGACTTCCAGCTCTTCCGATTGCTGGAAGGGCGGCGGCGCAAGACCGGCAGCCGCACCAAGATGGAGGGTGACACGGGCCAGATTGCGGGCCGGGCGGCTGCCTGTCCCGGCAAAGATGAGGTCATCGCTCTCTCCACCACGTAGGGCACGGGCGGAGCTTTCCCCCATCGTCCAGCGCAGGGCCTCGACAATGTTGGACTTGCCGCAGCCATTGGGGCCGACAATGCCGGTCAGGCCCGGCAGGATGTCCAGATGGACCTCATCAGCAAAGCTTTTGAAGCCGACAATATCGAGGCGGGTCGTGATCGCCTTGTGCTGTGTCATTGAACCCCGTGTGGACTGTGGCGATGGAGGAAAGCGGAAGAGGGGATCAGGCCTTGCTGACGAGCTCGGCAAATTTCTCCACGGTCTCAGGGTCCTGAGCGAATGGTGTGCTGTTGAAGCGGAAGTAGGGTGTTCCCTTGATGTCGTAGGTCTGTCCGTCCTGCTGGGTCAGCTGATACAGTTCCTGCCCGAAGGTCATGTCCTTGCTGATCCTGTCGAATTCATCCGGGGCAATTCCGGCCAGGGCAGCCTCCTGCTTGAGGTGGGCAACCGGGTCTCCACCAGAGAAGGCCCACTGCATCTGGCGGGAGAAGAGGGAGCTGATGAAGGGTAGGTAACGTTCTTCAGGCAGGGAGCGTGCCACCATGGCAGCAATCATGGCAACCTGATCCAGTGGGAAATCGTGGAACTGATAACGGATCTTCCCGGTATCGATGAACTGTTCCTTGACCTGGGGGAAGATGTCCGTCGCAAAATGGGCGCAGTGGGTGCAGGTCAGGGAGAACCATTCCTGAACGAGCACGGGAGCCTTGGCATCACCGATGATGCGGGGAGAGAGGCGGGGGTCTTTCGGTGCGGCAGCCTGTGTCTGTGCCAGAGCGGGACTCTGGGCAAGGAGGGTGCCGGTAGTCAGCCCGGTTGCCAGCAGGGCAGAACCACTGGTCAGAAAATGACGGCGTGAAAATGGGTGGTGGGAGGTCATGACGGCTCCTTTGTTCTGGGGGAAAGGCTACGGTGCGGTATCGGTCAACGGTTCATCCTGCCATGAACGGCAAGAGAGGTGGTACCGTCAAGAGGATGGGCCGGTGGAGGGTGTCTGCCCGTCCGCCGTTTCCGGCTGCCGCCGCAGGTGGGCAGGGACACGCATCCGCAAGGTCAGGATATGCCGGGCATCGGAATCGATCACCCGGAACTCCAGCCCGCTGGGATGAACCAGCACTTCATCACGGGCCGGGACATGCTCGGCCAGATGGAAGACAAGACCACCGACAGTTTCGATTTCTGCCTCCCGTTCCTCCCGTGTCAGAACAGGGCCAAGGCGCTCTTCCAGCTCCTTGACGGGTAGTCGGGCATCAAGGTCGATCGTGCCATCGGGACGGTTGAACCATGGTGTGGTGACCGGCTCGTCATGTTCATCAGAGATGTCGCCAACAATGGTTTCGATGAGGTCTTCAATAGTCACAAGGCCATCGATGCTGCCATATTCATCAATGACAAGCGCCATGTGGGTACGGCGCTGACGCATCTGGAGCTGGAGGTCCAGCACCGGGATGCTGGGTGCGACGAGTAGAGGCTGGCGGAGAAGGGAACGCAGGTTGAAAGGTTCTTTCGTACCGATATGGGCGACAAGGTCCTTGACGTGGATCATCCCGACGATGTCATCCAGCTCATCATGGTAGACGGGCATTCGGGAGTGGTTTTCCTCCCGCATCAGCCCCAGAGCCTCATCAAAGGAGAGATCATCCGACATGGCGATGATGTCGGCCCGGGGGATCATGACGTCATCAGCGGTGATGGTACGCAGGCGCAGTACGTTCATGATGAGCGCTCGTTCCTGCCTGTCCAGCTCGGGAGAGTCAGGATTGGTCTTCCCCAGACTGGCGGCTTCCCGGACGAGGTCAGCAATATGCTGCCTTATGGTCTTTGTGCGTGCCTTGCGGTGGAAAAGTTTCATCGGGTGCGGAACGTTCCTGTTTGCGGGCGGAAGAAAATGTGACGGTTTTTCAGGGATCAGCGGCGGGAGTGAGGGCGTGGCCTCCATGGGTCGCCGAACCCCATCCGGCAGAGAATGAAAGTTTCCAGCCCTTCCATCTGCCGGGCTTCACCGGGATGATGATGGTCATGTCCGGCCAGATGGAGCAGGCCATGAACGATCAGATGTGCCGTATGGGCCCGGAGGCTCTTGCGGGCCTGTAACGCCTCCCGGTGCATGGTCTGGTAAGCAAGGATGATGTCTCCACCCAGCATGGGAGCAGGGGGCTCGAATGTTAGGACATTCGTTGGCTTGTTCTTGCTGCGGAACTGCGCATTGAGCCGCTGGATGTGGCGGTCGTCCGTAAAGACGAATGAAGGGCCCGGCCTGCCTTGAGGGAAGACATTCCCATAGCGCTGGGCCATCTGGCAGGATTGTCGGACAAGCCGCTCCACATCTCCCAATGCAGCCCGCCAGCGTGGATCAGAAACCAGAACCTCAGCGTGGGGAGTAACGGGGCGTTTCATCATCTGTCCGGTAGGAGTGGTAGGGGTTGGCCGCTGCATCGACACCCTTCTGATCGTAGGCTTCGACGATGCGGGCGACAAGGGGGTGGCGGACAACATCGGCTGCTGTGAGCGGGCAGACAGCAATGCCTTTGACCCCTTCCAGCGTGGCCACGGCGTCCCGCAGGCCGGATGTCACACCACGCGGCAGGTCTATCTGGCTCAGGTCGCCCGTAATGGCCATGCGGGTACCAGCCCCCATGCGGGTCAGGAACATTTTCATCTGGGCAGGGGTGGTGTTCTGGGCCTCGTCAAGAATGACATAGGCATGGGCCAGTGTCCGTCCCCGCATGAAGGCCAGTGGCGCCACTTCGATTTCTCCACTGGCCATGCGGCGTGAGACCTGATCACCGGGCATCATGTCGTGGAGGGCATCGTAAAGGGGGCGCAGATAGGGGTCGATCTTTTCCCGCATGTCGCCGGGCAGGAACCCAAGTCTTTCTCCGGCTTCAACGGCAGGGCGGGAGAGGATGATGCGATCCACCTGTCCTGCCTGGAACATGGCAACGGCCTGTGCCACGGCCAGATAGGTCTTCCCTGTACCCGCAGGTCCAAGGCCGAAGACAAGCTCTTTGCTGGCCAGAGCCTTCATGTAGGCGCTCTGTCCGGGGGAGCGGGGAGCAATGGCTCCGCGTTTTGTCTGGATATGCGGGAGATTGTCCAGTGAGGAAGCATCCATGGGTGGAGCAGTTTCTTCAGCTGTGGGGCGGCGTGGGCTGCGGCGATGTGATGGCAGGGCTGTCAGCCTGATGACGCCATCAACCTGGTCTCCATCCAGTGTCACGCCTTTGCCAGCCTGCTGGTAGAGCGCCTGGAGGACGGCCTGTGCCCGATTGACGGCATCCGTCTCTCCGGAAATGGCCACACGGTTGCCGCGGCAGACCAGTCTCGTGCCGGTTCCCTGTTCCAGCCGGATGAGGTGACGGTCATGGTCCCCGAGGACTTTCTGCAGGCGATGATTGTCCTCGAAGCGGAGTGTCGTCGTGCGGTGTCCTTCCTGACCGGAGGAAAAGGACGCTGGGGCGGAGCGGCTCAAATGGCTGTGCTTTCCTGTTCATGAAGGTGGCCACCAAGGGAATTGGTGAAGGGCGCTGTAATGCGAACCTTGACGATCTCGCCGATCAGGGAGGGGGAGCCCTCAAAATGGACAGGCTGAAGATAGGGTGATCGTCCGTTGAGTTGCCCCGGCTTGCGACCGTGGCCTGTGACGAGAACATCCTGAACCGTACCGACAAGGGAAGCATTGAATGCATCCTGCTGTTCTCGCAGAAGAGCCTGAAGGGCTGCAAGCCGTTTTTCCTTCACATTTTCAGCCACCTGGAAAGGCTGTCCAGCAGCAGGCGTGCCGGGGCGCTGGGAGTATTTGAAGCTGTAGGCACTGGCGAATCGTACATCTCGCACCAGCTGCATGGTGGCTTCAAAATCCTCATCTGTTTCGCCGGGGTGACCGACGATGAAGTCGGATGTCAGGGCTATGTCAGGACGGGCCTCTCTCAGACGTCTGATGATCTCCCGGTATTCATCAGCCGTATGGCCACGGTTCATGGCTTTCAGCACCTTGTCGGACCCGCTCTGGACTGGCAGGTGGAGGTACGGCATGAAAATGGGATTGCTCCGGTGGGCATCTATCAGTGCCTGCTCCATATCCCTGGGATGGGACGTTATGTAACGCAGACGTTTGAGCGCTGGAATCTTTTCATGCAGGAGGGCGGCCAGTTCCGGCAGGGAGGTCGTGCCGCCGTTCCAGTCGCCATGGAAGGCATTCACGTTCTGTCCCAGCAGGGTGATTTCCTTGACACCACTGGCGACGAGCCGTTCGGCTTCGGCCAGGATGGAGGCGACAGGGCGGCTTGTCTCGGCCCCGCGGGTGTAGGGGACCACGCAGAAGGAGCAGAATTTGTCACAGCCTTCCTGGATTGTGAGAAAAGCGGTCAGGTTGCCTTCATTCTGCGGGGCGGCTTCCTCCGGAAGGAGGTCGAATTTGGATTCAACGGGGAAATCCGTATCAATCACGCTGCCACCGGCACGGGCGATGCGGGCGACCATCTCCGGGAGGCGATGGTATGTCTGCGGGCCAAGCACGAGGTCCACATAGGGGGCCCGGGCCAGAAGCTCCTTGCCTTCTGCCTGTGCCACGCATCCTGCGACAGCGATGAGGGTCTCTTTCCCCTCCAGCTTGCGGGCCTCACGGATCTGGCGCAGCCGCCCCAGTTCCGAGAAGACCTTCTCGGCCGCCCGCTCACGGATATGGCAGGTATTGAGGATGATCATGTCCGCATTGTCGGGCAGGTCCACCGGGCTGTAACCCAACGGACGCAGAACATCCGCCATACGGGCGCTGTCATAGACGTTCATCTGGCAGCCCCATGTGATGATGTGCAGGCCCCGTGATGGGGAGGTGGAAATCTGTTCTTGCATGATGATCGCAGTCTGTCCGTGAATCAGCGGGCTATGGAAGAAAGAAGCAGGTCATGAGCGGGTGGAAGGGGTGATATCCCGCAGACGGTTCTGCCGCAGGTCTTCGCTGCCCTGTTCGATGGCGGCCCGTGCAGCATTGGAGAGGGCCTTGCGGGACGGGTAATCCTCCGGCTTGATGGGAGGGTGGAACACGACAGTGGCCCGCATGGAGCGCCACTTGCCAAGGCCCATCAGATGGGGGCCAAAATCCATGTCTCCGAACCACGAAAAGACGAAAGACCGTCTGTGCCGCCCTACGGGCAGGCCCTCCAGCTGGTCATAAGCCACCGTGACGGGCTGGATGATGCAGGAGGGGTGATCGTCAGTGGCCGGGTCACTGGGGCGGCGGACTGGTTTCGCAATGGCAAAGAGTGACGACATGAAAGGCAGCAGACCATTGCCTTTGGAGGTCGTACCCTCCGGGAAAAAGGCGATGTCATACCCTTTGCGCAGTTGGTTGATGACGTTTTCGACATCCTGTCCGGCTTCCTGCCGGTTGCGGTTGATGTAAATTGTCCGGCCAAGAAAGGTCAGATAGCCGATGACAGGCCAGTGGCGGACTTCCTGTTTGGCGATGAAGAAGGCCGGAAGAACTTTCCCCAACACCAGCACGTCCAGCCATGAGCAGTGGTTGGCCACGTAGATGACCCGTCGTCCATCAGCCCGTGGCGTGAGGGACCCCGCCCGCTCTCCGATCGTGCGGACTTTCAGGTTGAGGATGCGGCAGGCCACGCTCCAGAAAAAGAGAGGGAACCGGCGGAACATTTTGCCGGGCATGAGCAGGCACGACCCCTGCCCGACGCACCCGGCAGCAGCCCAGGCCAGCAGGGCACCAGCCCGCAGGCGGGCCCGCAGACGGTCCGTGAATGTATCCTGCAAGGCACGGTTCTGCTCGGCAAAAAGACGGTCCGGGTCGAAAACCGGCCGATGGCTCTTTCGTTTTTTTGTTGGGTGAGGCTCTGCAACAGACATAGTCGTCTAGATAGGCATTTTATGGAAGAGAGACAATCTTTATCAGCAGGATAGGGCGATCTTCCTGTCGTGACAGTGAAGAATGCTTCATATGACAGAACAGAAACTTTTTTAGAACAGAACTGTCTGTCATAAGGGGCCGGAACAGCCAGTGTTCTGGAATATATGCCGGAACTGGTTGAATCAGCGGGAAAAATGACGAGTCATCATTTGGCAGGCAGGATGGGGAAACGGTCGGAGCGTATTGCAACGCTACTGTTGTGTGTGGTGGTGCTGGGGTGGGAGACCATGCCGGTATGGGGTGAGGACAGCATGCCTGTCGTGCACGAACTGGTGCGGCACGCCCTGCCTTACACGACAAAGATTGAACCGGTTGGTGACAAGGCCGTCACGGATGGCATGGCGGCAGCGTCCCAGCTGGTCAGTCTTCAGGCTACACGCAGTGTTGGTCCATATGCTCTCGCTGGCCGGATAAGGGCTGATTATGAGCGGGTGCAGGGGGCGTTGCAGTCGCGTGGTTATTATGGCGGGCATGTGAGGATCAGTGTGGAGGCCGGAGGCAGGACCGTGGATGGCCGTGCGCCGGATCTGGCTGGTTTTCTGGCGTCCGTGCAGCCGGGAGAGGCGGTCACGATCCATCTGGGAGCTGTATTGGGGGAGCAGTTCACGGTTGGGCGGATCATCATTGTCGGGGAAGATGGTGATGGCCAGGGGACGGCTGGCAAGGCTGCGGATGGGAAACAGGAAAAGGCGGACCAGCCTTCCGTACGGCAGGTTCTTTCTCTCTCGGAGGGGGAGCGCAGCAGCCTGGGGCTGAAGGAGGGAGCCCCTGCTGT
Organism: Parasaccharibacter sp. TMW 2.1888; assembly: GCF_023167265.1. Taxonomy (NCBI): domain Bacteria; kingdom Pseudomonadati; phylum Pseudomonadota; class Alphaproteobacteria; order Acetobacterales; family Acetobacteraceae; genus Parasaccharibacter; species Parasaccharibacter sp. TMW 2.1888. Next base: position 57,020 of record NZ_CP030979.1, on the reverse strand, counting down.
TGCAGAGGATGTGCTGGCCATACAGGGCCGCCTGCTGACATATCTTCAGGAAGAAGGCTACGGGCTTTCCGACGTGCAGGCGCCTCAGGCCATCCTGCATCCGGAGCGGAAGCAGATCGATGTGCAGATCAGGATGAAGCGGGGCCCCAAACTGGTCATTGGCCCCATGACGCTGAAGGGGCTGGAGCGTGTGAAGCCGGATTATGTCCGACGCCGCATGTTGCTCAGGGAGGGGCAGCTGTATCAACCGTCCGTGCTGGAGCAGGCACGTCTCGATCTGGGGAGTACGGGGCTGTTTGCTTCGGTCATACAGAAGAATGGGGACAAGGTATTGCCCCTACCCAGTCAGAAACCTGCCCCCGGTGGGAAAAAGTCGGCTGGGAAGAAAATGGCGGAACAGCCTCTGCCTCCTGGAGTGGAGGGGGCGCTGCCAATCGATTTTGATTTCAGCGAAGGCAAACGACACCGTCTGACAGGTGATGTCGGTTATTCGACCGATCTTGGCGGGCGTGCCGGCGTTTCATGGCTGCACAGGAACCTGCTGGGCCGTGGTGAGCAGCTGCGTGTTGCTGCCATGGCCACGGGGCTGGGTGGAACAGCCCAGCAGGGCCTTGGCTATGACGGGTATGTGGATTTCATGAAGCCGGATTTCCTTCAGCGCAGCCAGTCGCTTGACCTCCGGATCGAAGCCATACGTCAGCTTCTTTATTCCTACCGGCAGACGGCTTTTCTGGTTCAGGGGCGTGTGGAACGCCCCTTGTGGAAGGATTTTTCTGGCAGTGTAGGCATGACGCTGGAGCAGGAACATATCCGCCAGTTTGGTAGGAAGGCGGAGTATTTCATTGCTTCTGTTCCCATCAAGCTGGATTATGACGGGACGCATCGCTCAAGCCCCATTGAACCGGCGACGCATGGTTTCCGTGTTTCGCTGGGTGTGACGCCATCTGTTTCCCTGGAGCACAAGACCTCGTTCTTCATTCCCATGAACATGCAGGCTTCCACCTATTTCGATCTGGCCCGTCTGGGGCTGACCAGGCCCGGCTCCAGCGTCATTGCCATGCGTGTCATGATAGGGTCGATCCAGGGGGCTTCCACCTGGAATCTTCCGCCGGATCAGCGTCTGTATGCGGGAGGGCCGGGGTCCATCCGTGGTTTCCGCTATCAGGGGGTCGGGCCTCAGTATGGAACGACCAAATATGCCATAGGCGGGACGAGCATGGATGCCGGGACAGTGGAGTTCCGGCAGCGTCTGCCAAAGAATTTCGGTCTGGCGGCCTTTGTGGATGCAGGCCAGGTCAGTGGCAATTCCATGCCTGGTCATGGGAGACTGCGTGTCGGTTGTGGCGGGGGTGTCCGGTACTTCACGCCGATCGGCCCTGTTCGTGTGGATGTGGCCATGCCGATCAACCGGCCGAACCGTGGTGACAAGTGGGAACTCTATCTGGGCCTTGGGGAGACTTTCTGATGCTGGCGCTGGGACACAGGATTCTCCGTTACGCCGTCGTCTTTCTGGGATGTGTGTGCCTGCTGGTGGCCGTGCTGCTGGTGGGTATCAATCTGCCACCGGCAAAACGGTTCGTGGAGCAGAAATTGCCAGAGTGGTCAGGCGGCATGGTTCAGGTCGAGGGGATGGAAGGGATTCTGCCCTGGCATCTGGCGCTGTCTCATGTGGTTCTGCGGGACCCGCAGGGCATATGGCTGGAAGGGCGGAATGCGGACCTCCGGCTCGGCCTGTTGTCCCTGCTGCACAAGCAGGTCCATGTGCGGCACCTCTCTGCGGAGCAGCTGGCCTATGTCCGCAATCCTGCTTTCCCACCGGACCCGAAGGCGCAGGAAAAACCTTCAACTGGTCTGCCAGACTGGGGGGTGCGGGTCGATCATCTGGGCCTTTCCCTGCTGACAGTCGGGCCGACTGTGTTCGGGCAGGCGGCCAGTCTGAAGATTGAAGGCAAGGCCCGGCTGGAAAGCCTCAGTGCGCTGACCCGTATGCCCTCATTCAAGAAAATGCCGGCCCTACGGCTCTGGGTGAAGGCAGAGCGTCTCGACAGGCCGGCCCATCTTCTGGTTGATCTGCAAACCTGGCGGTACAGGACACATGGCCAGCTACATTATGATGAAGATGCTCAGGGATTTGCAGCCTCGCCGGGCGGGCTGGCCGTGTTTGATCCTCTTTCGGTCGATCTCTCCCTGCATGGCCCTTACAGGGCACTGGCCGTAAAGCTGGATGTCCGGGCTGCTACCCAGCAGGACAGCCCCCTGACGGCCCTGCTGAAAGGTCGTCTCGACCTTGTCCATCTGAAGAATGACCTGACACTGGATGTCCATGCGCCGCCCATGACGGTTCTGCCCGGTATGGGGTGGGAGAAGCTTGATCTGGCTGCCGCTCTGGATGGCGCCATGCTGGACCCTCATGGCACTATCCGGCTTGATGGCGTGAATCTGATGGCAGCAGGGGCCGGGGCAGGGCATCTGCATCTCCAGCTTGATGGGCAGGGAGGTGGCCTGCAGGCCCTTCTGGCACGGGATGCCATGACGTTCAGGAAGGTCATCAGAGGGCAGAACAGGGAAAGCAGGCTTTCCCTGTCCGCACGTTTTGATGGTGTCCGGGTACCTGGAAAAGCCCCGGCCATGCTGGCGGAGGCTCCGCTGGTTCTTGCAGCAACAGTGCAGCCCTATCGGGTGGACAGGCCCTATGAGGTGCATCTGGAACATGATGCGGTACGGCTGAATGTTACGGGAACGATGACTTCGGTTCTGGACGGACACATGCAGCTGGATGTGGGTCGGTTGCCGGAACTTGCTGCTCTGCTCGGCCAGAAGATGGCCGGATCGTTCCATGCTGGTGGGGCCTTCAGCGTTCCTCTGGGGGCACCGGGCAACATGACGGCCCGTCTGGAGGGGCATTTTGGCCTGAAGGAAGGCCCGGCACAGGCAGTGGCCCTGATCGGAGATCAGGGAGCCTTGCGTCTTCAGGCGAAGCGGGACAGGGCGGGTCTGCTTCAGCTGGACCAGCTCTTTCTGGGAGGGAAAGCGTTCCGGCTGGAAGGGAAAGGCCAGCTGGACCCACAGCAGGTAGTGTCTGCCTCGCTCAGGTTGGCCCTGTCTGATCTGTCCGCATTGCATGAGGCCCTGCGAGGGCAGGCCACGCTGGAGACCAGAGTGGAAGGATCGGTGACGGACCTTGCCACACAGGCCCATCTGGCAGGAATGCTGGGGGTTGTGCATCCTGGTGTTTCCCTGCCCATGGCGCCGGTGGATCTCCATCTGGACCTGGCCCATCTTCCCTCCCGGCCGCAGGGGACAGTGCAGATGCAGGGTACGCTGGACCGTGCGCCCCTGAAGTTGCACATGACGTTTGCCCGCAAGGATGATGGCGAGGTCGTGGCCGACCTTGATACTCTGGCGTGGAAGGATCTTCAGGGGCGGGCCGCCCTGGCTCTGCCGACCGGGCAGCGCATCCCGTGGGGTGATGTGGAGTTGAGGATCGCCCGGCTGGATGGTTTCAGCCGTCTTCTGGGGCGGCCAATGGCCGGGCATCTCCAGCTGGGTCTGCATACGGTACCGGGGGTGGAGAAAGGGCTTGCGGGAGCTCCAGCGCCTGACCGCCTGACTCTGGCGCTGGATGGCCAGTTTCATACGAATGGCTATGCCGTGAAAATGGCGAGCCTGAAGGGTGAGCTTCAGCATCTTCAGGAAGACCCGGTGGCGGACATGTCTTTCCAGCTTTCTGGTCTGCAGGTCAATGACATGACGGGTAGCCTGAAGATGCGGGTGAAAGGACCACAGACAGCCTTGGGGATTCAGGCTGATGGTCTTTTTGAGCATGTCATGCAAGCTCCGGCCCGTTTTGGACTTCTGGCGCAGGCTGACATTCCGGGGCAGGCCGTGAAGCTGGGCAGACTGTCTGCTGTTCTGAAAGGTGAAACCCTTCGTCTCCTGCGGCCGGTGACTGTGCATTACGGGCCAGCCATGGCGGTTGACCAGCTGACTCTTGAAGTCCAGCCTCCTCATGGTGTTGCCGCACGGCTAACGCTGAATGGTAGTCTCAAGCCAGAGATGGCTCTTGAAGCCAGCCTGGAGCATGTCACGCCTGCCCTGGCAGAGCCATTTGTTCCGTCTCTTCATGCCGCAGGTGAATTTGCTGCTTCAGCGAGATTGAAGGGCAGTCTGGCAGCTCCAGCGGGCCGGATTACGCTGGATGGGACAGACCTGCGCCTGATGAGTGAGCCGACGGCGTCCTTCCCGGCGGGACGACTGCATGTTCAGGCTGATCTGAATGGGAAACAGGCCCAGCTGCGGACGGAGCTGCGTGCCGGTGAGCCGATAGCCCTGCTGGTGACAGGCCGTGTGCCGCTGTCGCCAGCAGGGGATATGGACCTTGCTGCAAAAGGGCGGCTGGTCCTGTCGGTTGCCAATGCGTTTCTGGGGATGGATGGCATGGCGGCCGGTGGGCAGATGAGCCTCGATCTTGGCATCAGAGGTCCCATGAAGCAGCCCAGCATCGATGGGAGTGTGCAGCTGCATGGCGGTTCGTTCGACCATTATGCTCAGGGGGTGCATCTTCAGGCCATTGATGCCGTGCTCATGGCTCATGGGGATACGCTGGTTCTGGATCATGTCACGGCCCGGGCGGGGCGGGGAACATTGGGGATGAAGGGGCAGGTGGGTGTCCTGAGGCCTGGTCTGCCGGTTGACCTGGAGTTCCTCATGGAGAAGGCCCAGCCGATACAGAGTGACATGTTGACGGAGCTTATCAACAGTCATCTGCATATTCATGGTCAGGCTACGACCAGGCTTGATGTCGAGGGTGACATCACGGTGCCGGAGGCTTCGATCACCCTGCCTGATTCCATGCCGGCTTCGGTGCCGCAACTGGAGATCATCACGCCGGAAGAGGCCAGGGAGGCTCCCCGACCGGAGCCGAAACTGGTCGTGGGGCTGAATATTGATTTCATCTCTCCTGGCAGACTGTTCGTCAGGGGGCATGGCCTGTTTGCCGAGATGCAGGGCAAGCTGCACATAGGTGGTGTGAGTACGGCACCCCTGCTGACAGGCGGGATCAATCTGAAGAGGGGCAATTTCAACCTGGCGGGGATCAATCTCAATTTCACACATGGGCAGGTTGGCTTTACTGGCGGTGGTGCGGCCCACCGGCTTGATCCGACAATCGATTTCAGAGCGGACCGCAACGCCAATGGGACTCTGGCAAGCCTGCTCGTGCGTGGTTATGCGAGTGATCCGAAGATTGATTTTGTCTCCAATCCGAGCCGTCCGCGTGATGAGGTCCTCTCCATCCTGCTTTTCGGGACGGACAGAAACTCTCTTTCTTCAACTCAGCTGGCATCTCTGGGGTTGGCGATCGTGCAGATTGGTGGTGGCTCTGCTTTTGACCCGATGGGCAAGGTCCGCAGCACGCTGGGGCTGGACCATCTGGCCATTGGTGGGGGCAACAGCGTGGGCAAGGGGGCTGCCAGTGTGGAGGCAGGCAAATACGTGATGAAGGGTGTCTATGTCGGTGCCAAGGAAGGTCTGTCCGGCAAGGGGGCGCAGGCGCAGGTCAAGGTTGATCTGACGAAACGGTTGCAGCTGAACACGACAGTCGGCACTGGTGGACAGGTGACAGGCTTTACAACTCCGGAGAATGATCCGGGCTCCAGCGTCGGGCTCTCCTATGGGATAGATTATTAGAGCCTGCTCCTGTAGAGAAAAGAGGCAGAGGCTTCAGTCTGCCACACGTTTTTACAGGGGAAGGACCTGCCATGCGTTTCTCATTACGGTCTGTTTTTACGGCCATTGCTCTTTCCTGCTCGGTTCCGGCAGTGGCGTCTGCACAGGTCGTGACGGATGCATCCCAGATCCAGCCGGGATATTACAGGGTCGAGCCCCAGCATACGCAGGTCAGCTTTACCGTGCTGCATTTCGGTTTTTCCGTGTTTGAAGGGCTTTTCTCCGGGGCTTCTGGTGTGCTTCGGCTGGATCCCCGCCAGCCGGAAGCCTCCAGCCTTTCCGTTTCCGTGCCGGTGTCTTCTGTCCTGACGACAAACAGCAAACTGATGGAGGAGCTGAAAGGGAGCGAATGGCTGGCGGCGGGCCAGTTTCCCAAGGCTGAGTTTGTTTCTGTCAGTGTCAAACAGACGGGACCGAATGACGCCCTAGTATCGGGCAACCTGACACTGCACGGCATCACGCATCCTGAGACGCTGCGTGTTCATTTCCTTGGGGCGGGCGTCAATATGCTCGACAAGAAATATACGGTCGGTTTTGATGCGACAGCGACCATCAGACGCAGCGATTTTGGCGTCAGGATGTTCATTCCGTATGTCAGCGATGAAGTTGAGTTGAGGATCGCTGCCGCTTTTGAACGGCAGGACGTGGCCGTTCCAGCAGGATCGGATGACAGGTGAAAGGCAGACGGCCCCGGCGGAACATCTTCGCCGGAGCCGTCTCTGGTCTTATGATGACCAGTTGTGTTCAAAATCTCCATAAAGGGTCAGGCCACCATCGACATAGAGTGTCTGGCCCGTGATGTAGCTGCTTTCCTCAGAGGCAAGGAAGCCCATGGCCGTAGCGATTTCGTCGCTGTTGCCGGGGCGTTTCATAGGGATGTGGCTGGCAACTGCTTCATACTGCTTGGGATCGTTCACCCAGGCATCGTTGATCGGCGTAACGATGGCGCCGGGTGCGACGATGTTGAACCGTATTCCACGGGAGGCATATTCCAGAGCCAGGGTACGGACGATGTTGCCCACGGCACCTTTGGAAGCTGAATAGCCCAGATAATGAGGCTTGGGGATCAGCTGGTGGACGGAGGAGTTAACAACGGTTCGCCCCTTCACGCCGGTTTTCAGCCAATAGCGCAGGGCCGCACGGCAACAGAGCATGACGCCTGTCACGTTCACGGCCATGACACCTTCAAAATCGGCCAGTTTCACGTCTTCGGAGGGAGAGGGAATCTGATAGCCTGCATTGCAGATGAGGATATCAAGGCCCCCCATGCCTTCAATGCTCTTTTGGAAAACGCCTTCGACAGCTTCTTCATTGGAGATGTCACCGGCAGCGATGACATGCTCGCCGCCAGCCACTTTTGGGAGGGTTTCCAGAACGGTCCGCAGCTTATCTTCCTTGCGTCCGTTAATGGCTACCTGTGCCCCGTGTCTGGCGAAATACTGCGCGGCAGCCTCACCGATTCCCTGGGAGGCGCCGGTAATCAGGACCTTCTGCCCTGCAAAACGCTTTGATGAAGTTGTGGACATAACCTCTAACCTTTCCCGTCAGGGTTCTGGAGGAAGCACCCCTCCCGGAGAGACAGGTCTGAGGGAGGGGATGAGGGATCAGGCGTTCTTCATGGTCTGGGTCAGATCTTCAAGAACCTTGGCCGGATCCTTGTTCTCAAGTACAGCCAGCTCGGCGACGAAACGTTCCTGAGCGGCTTCGAAAAGTTTACGTTCGGAAAAGCTGCCGTCAAGGCTGTCCACATTGCGGCGCAGGTCACGCAGAACCTCCGCAATCTGGACAAGATCACCGGAGTTGATCTTTTCCTGGTAGGCCACGGCGCGGCGGGCCCACATGCCACGGCTGACATGCGGCTTGCCCTTGATGACGGACATGGCCTTGTCCACGATCTCGCGCGTGGCGATCTTGCGCAGGCCGGATTTGCGGGCCTTGGCAAGCGGGATACGCAGTGTCATCTGGTTGCCGGGGAAAGAAATCTGGATCATTTCGATCTTCGTGTCGGCGATCTCTTCTTCACCGATACGGTCAACCCGGCCTACGCCGTGGGCGGCGTAAACGATGGCATCACCCTCGCGGAAAGGATTCTTTTCCTGCTCTGGGTCTTTCTGACGGGCAGTGTGCTCGGCGGCGGCGCGGGCCATCTCGTCAGTAACACCACCCTTCTGGGACATTCTGAAGCTGTTGTTCATGGCGGGGAGGATAGCAGAAAAACGGGAATATGTCTTGCAGAACCTGAAACTGGTCTTCCAAGGGTGTCTGTCATGGCATCTGCCCGAAGCGGGGCTGTGGCAATGGGTGATATTCCATGCCCAGTGGCTGGAGCAGGTCCCGCTCGATCGTGCGGCTCATTGTCAGCATGGGCAGGGAATGGGGGCTGACCTTGAAAGGCTCCTGAAGGTTCTGCCCGCTCCGGTCCAGCATCTGGAAGAGCACGCCAATGATGCTGGAGCCCAGCGGGGTGATCCAGCCCAGGGTCTGCACGGCGGACAGGGGCAGCAGGATGCAGAAGAGATGCGTGATGACTTTTGGCAGAAGTGAATACTGCACGGGCAGGGGCGTGTTGCGGATGCGTTCCAGTCCGCCCTGAGCATTGGCGAGGTCGGAGAGGATACGGTCCACCGTACCATGTACGGCTCCGTCTATGTGCCGTTCCTCAACCAGGGTACGGACCTTCTGGCCGATTCTGTAAAGCAGGGCATTGGCCGGATTTGTGCAGGAGAAGACAAACCGGTAGGTGTCCGCATCCAGCAGGCCCTGGATGGCGCTGTCCGGCTCGTTGCCGCTCAGTGAGGATTTCAGGATATAGGGATAGGCTGCCATGGCCCGGGCCAGGCTGGGCTGCCCCCCGAGCAGGGACTCCAGTTCTCGCCCGAAAGAGCGGCAGTTGTTGGTGATGGCGCCCCACAGGGTGCGGGCTTCCCACCAGCGGGCATAGGCGGCGTTGTTGCGGATTCCCAGAAAAATGGCCAGGGCTGACCCCATGAGAGAAAAGGGAAGGGCGGGCTGTTCCATCCATTCCTGATGGAATATCTGGAACAGGATGACCACCACGCAGTCCCATCCTGTGAGGATGACCAGAGGGGGGAGTATCTCCCGGAAGAGTATGGAAAGTCCGTAGCGGCGTTTGATGATCAAGGTGGCAGATTCCTCACATGGCGAGTGGTGAATATGTCAGGGCTTGAAGCCCGCTCATTCTGTGGCACAATTCGGGCCGCAGAAACAGCGACAGACAGAATTAATAAGGGGTAATGAAAATGGACGTTCGCGCCGCAATCGCTCTTGAAGCAGGCAAACCGCTGGTTGTTGATACCGTCCAGCTGGAAGGGCCCCGGGATGGGGAAGTGCTGGTGGAGATCATGGCCACGGGGCTGTGCCATACGGATAAATACACGCTCTCCGGCAAGGATCCTGAAGGTCTGTTTCCGTCCATTCTGGGGCATGAGGGGGCCGGGATTGTCCGTGAGGTCGGTGCCGGGGTGAAGCACCTCAAGCCCGGTGATCATGTCATTCCCCTTTACACCCCGGAATGTCGTGAGTGTCCGTCATGCCTTTCCCGCAAGACCAACCTGTGCACGTCCATCCGCAGTACGCAGGGCAGAGGCCTGATGCCGGATGGCACGACACGGTTCTCTTACAAGGGAAAGCCGGTCCACCATTATATGGGCTGTTCCACATTCGCCAATTTCACGGTCATGCCGGAAATTGCCCTGGCAAAGATCCGTTCTGATGCTCCGTTCGACAAGGTCTGCTACATCGGCTGCGGCGTGACGACCGGCATTGGTGCCGTGCTGTTCACGGCCAAGGTCGAGGCCGGCTCCACCGTGGCGGTGTTCGGTCTGGGCGGAATCGGCCTGAATGTCATTCAGGGAGCCAAAATGGTCGGGGCAAACCGCATCATCGGCATCGATATCAACCCCGAGCGTGAGGCCATTGCCCGTAAATTCGGCATGACGGATTTCGTCAATCCCAAGGATCTGGGAGAGAATGGTGATCTTGTTGGTCATCTCATCGAACTGACGGGGGGCGGTGCCGACTATACGTTCGAGTGTGTGGGTAATGTCAGCCTGATGCGTCAGGCGCTGGAAAGTGCCCATCGCGGCTGGGGTGTGTCCTGCGTGATTGGCGTGGCCGGTGCAGGGCAGGAAATCAGCACGCGGCCTTTCCAGCTCGTGACAGGTCGCCGCTGGATCGGCTCTGCCTTCGGGGGGGCCCGTGGCCGGACTGACGTTCCGAAGATCGTGGACTGGTACATGGAAGGGCGCATCAACATTGATGATCTCATCACCCATGAGATGAAACTGGATGACATCAACCAGGGCTTCGAGATGATGGAGCGTGGCGAAGGCATCCGCAACATTGTGAATTACGGGCTATGATGGGCAGGAATCCATTCACACTGATTGAGCGTCATCCCTGCTGTGGAGGGGAGGTACACTTCCTCTCCCACCAGTCGCAGGAACTTGGGTTGCCGGCCCGTGTCAGCATTTTCCTTCCGGCAAAGGCGCTTGCTGGTGATCGTGTGCCTGCCATTCATGTTCTGGCGGGCTTGACCTGCATGCAGGAGACGTTCCTCATCAAGAGCAACGCCATCCGTCATGCGGCGGACCATGGCCTTGCCCTGGTGGCGCCGGATACATCCCCACGGGGTGCAGACGTGGCCGGGGAAGATGATGCCTATGATCTGGGCACGGGTGCCGGCTATTATGTCGATGCCACGACAGACCCATGGGCGGCCCATTATCGCATGGGCTCCTATGTGCGCCGGGAGCTGCCTGCTCTGGTGGAAGAGCATTTTCCCATCATGGCCGGACGCCGTGGAATCATGGGTCATTCCATGGGAGGCATGGGGGCTCTGGCTGTGGCGCTTGGTGATGCTGGAGCGTGGCAGACTGTGTCAGCTTTTGCTCCCATTTCTTCACCCTCGCAGGTGGATTGGGGGCATAAGGTGACGGATGCCTATTTTGGCGGGCACGAGGCCGAGTGGGCGCAGTACGATCCTTGCCTTCTTCTGGAGGCCGGCATGACTCATCCGGGCACGCTGCTGGTCGATCAGGGACTGGATGACGAATTCCTGTCCCGTTTGCAGCCGGAGCGGCTGGAACAGGCGGCAAAGGCGGCTGGGCAGTCCCTGACACTGCGGCGGCATGAGGGGTATGACCATTCTTACTGGTTCGTGCAGAGTTTCATACAGGACCATCTCAAACATCATGCCGAGGGCCTGCTCTGATCATTCATGATTATGGCGTGGCTGAAGCCCTTTCCACCTTCGGGTCGGAAAGGGCTTTTCTGTGTCAGGATGATTTTTTCGTGCTGTAAAGTTCTTCAGGAGCAATGGCCGGGCTGGTCAGCTCTACACAGCCGGCAGGGGTGAGGGACTGATAAAAGCAGCTGCGGCGACCCGTATGGCAGGCAACGCCTTTCTGCTGGACGGTCAGGAGCAGACAGTCCGCATCACAGTCCAGAGCGGCGGCAAGAAGGTGCTGTTCCTGCCCGGAGCTTTCTCCTTTGCGCCAGAGTGTGTTCCGGCTGCGGGAATAGTAGCAGACCCGCCCTGTTGCCAATGTTTCGGCCAGGGCTTCCCGGTTCATCCAGGCCAGCATGAGAACTTCGCCGTTTTCATCCTGTGCGATGGCGCTGATGAGGCCCCGGCTGTTGAAATGAACTTCATCCAGCAGGGTTGTCAGGGTAGGATCGGTGATAGGCTGCCAAGGCATGTCAGGAGTCCTTTTCTTGGGTCTGTTCCGTATCTTTGGGGAGCCAGTCAGGCCAGTCCAGCGTGATGGGGTGACCGTCCAGCTGTAGCCCGCTGGTGTTCCAGGCCCGACGGTGCAGCAGGGCGAGCCCGTGCTGACCGGCATGTGACCTGAGCTCACCGACCTCTTGTCCGTCCAGTGTCACAGCGCCCTCATTGGGTAGGGGCTGGCCATCGGTAGACCGTACCGGCAGCAGCCGTTTCTTGATGAGCCCCCGATAATGGGTCCGGGCGGTGACCTCCTGCCCCAGGTAGCAGCCTTTGGTCCATGATACGCCATGGAGGTGGTCCATGTTGGCCTCCAGCACCAGTGTCTGGCCGGGGACGATATCCTCATCTCCCGGAATACCGGTTTGAAGGCGCCGGGCAAGCAGGGCGTCGGCTTCTCTCTGCTGGACGGCTTCATCATTGGCGGGAGAGCCTGGAATGATGGCCCGCCAGCCCAGTGCTGGATGCCGGGGGTCTGCAGCATGGATGAGTGCCCCGTCCGGCCGTGGGGTTTCCGGCGCTCCTGTCAGGATGGTGGCGTCCATCCGTTCCATGTGTACGTCTGCTCTCAGTCTGAAGCGACGCAGGGTTTTCAGGAGGGAGTCCGTTTCAGTCTCCGGGAGGTCGAGAAGGAGAGCCTCTTCAGTTTTCCATAGGAAGAAGAGCGTCTGTATGCGTCCCTGGGCATTGAGCATGGCGGCCCATGCGGTCCCGTTTTGTGAAAGGGCCTGTACATCATTGGTTATGAGGCCGTTCAGAAAGCTGGTCCGTTCATTTCCTGTGAGTGAAATGACAGAACGGCGTGAAAGATGGTTGCGCTTCATCAGTGTCCGCATGATAGTGGTGGCAAAAGAAAAGGGACCTTCGCCCTATTCCAGCATGGCATAAAAGGTATCATTTCGGGATACCGGATGACCGAGGGGGATTCTAGAGCCTTGCCGACAGATGAGATCATAGATCCCGCCATTGATACGACAGGGCGGCGCTGGCAGCTTTTTCAGTTCATAGGGCCAATCCTTGGCGTGATCCTGGTCATCATGACCATCGGAGTTGTCACGCTCTACACGTACAGGACCATGCGGGAGGGGGCGATCACCCTTTCGCGGAATCTGCTCAAAAGCCAGCAGCGTTATATTACGGAAGAAGTCAGCCATTATCTCTCTCCGGCGACGGGTATTTCCTTCATGGCCAGTGGAATGCTGGCCAGTGATGACATGAAGGCGAATGCCAGTGCCTTCATGTCGTTGGGGCGCTCTGTCCTGCGGGGCATTCCGCATGTGGACAGTTTCTATCTGGCTGATGATCAGGGGCATTTCTGGATGTCTGCCCGGCGGGAAGGGCAGTACGAGGAAACGACTCTTCAGGAAGAAGACGGGGCCCCCTATTACCGCCATAGGGTCACCGACAAGGATGGCCGCTTCATCTCTACGGACAGGCTTTCTGCCGAAGGGTATGATCCACGGCTGCGTCCCTGGTACAAGGGGGCCCTCCGGTTTGAGGACAGGACACCGGACCGGCGCCTGTTCTGGACCGACCCTTATCCTTATCTCTCGACGCATCAGTTCATCGTCACGGCCTCCATGGCCTTCAGGACACTGGATGGACGGCACGTCGTTTTTGCCATCAGCATTTCATTGAATCAGCTGACACGCTTCGTGAACAGCCTCAAGGTCGGCAAGAGCGGACAGGCTGTGATCGTGGATCTGAGTGGTCATGTGATTGCGGGCCATAACATGCTGGATGTCGGCAAGCCAGGTTTCGATGCGGAGAATGTCCATCTGGACCCCAAGACACAGCCGGTGTTCGTCCGGGCGCTCAATGTGTTTCGTGTCATGGGAGATGGTACGGGCATGGTCCATGCCAGGGGACAGAACTATGTTACCATTGCCTCTGCCATGCCGCTGGCCAAGAGGTCGTGGGTGCTGCTGCTGAATGCGCCTGAAAGTGACTTTGCCAGTTTTACACATGCCGTGCAGAAACAGGCGGTTTATTTTTCTGTTGTGATTGTCGGGCTGGCGCTGATTCTCGCCATGGGGCTGATCTATCAGGGACGGCGGGTTGAACGGTTGCAGACCGGCCTGAATGTGCTTGATGAAAAAAAGAAGGAAGACAATGCGGTCCTTCTGAAGATCACCAACATGGAAGGTCTGCTCGATCCAGAGCAGGAACAGCCTTATTTCTGCGAGGCTCTGGCCGAACGTGCCGTAGCACGCCGGGCCAGCATCTGGCGGCTGCTGGCTGATGGGGACAGGCTGCTGTGTGAGGACATGTTCGACCGTGGCAGGGATGCTCACGGTTCGGGCATGGAGCTGACCAGAAACGGTCACTCTGGCGTCTTTGAATGTCTGGAAAGCGGCCATGCCGTTGATCTGCCAGATGCGGAGGAGGATCAGCGTTTCCAGAGCCTTCAGCGTGTGGTCATGCGGATGATCGGAGCCAGACATCTCTTCTTCATGCCTGTGATGGAAGAGCACCGGCCGGTGGGCGCCATCATGCTGGAGGACCCCTACCAGCTGGGTGAGGCGGACCGTGTTATTGGTCTGATCGCTTCGATTCTGGCTGTCCGTTTCGGTCATGTTCAGGAGGAAGAGAAAAAGGCGGCGCAGGCTCAGGGCGGGCCTGTCACCATGGCCGATTCTGCTGGCCGGTCGCCCAGACCCCAGATGCGTATTGTCGAGGGCTTTCTCATTCATCCGGAAGAGGAAACCGACAGGACACCGCCCATGCCCGGCCTGTATCCGACGGTGCCCATCATGGTTCTGGAATTTTCCGAGGCTTATTCTTCCAACCGCGATGCTGCCCAGGCCATGCTGGAACTGGTGGCCGAACTTGGCGGGAAGATCGAAGGCATTGCCAGGGAGCGTGGTCTGTTTTCGGCCCAGGTGGCGGGGAATCGGTTCATTTTCCTGGGCAGCTGTTCCCAGAACGTTGATGCGGAGGGGGCCGTCCATCTTGCAGAGGCAGCCATCGGAATCAGGGAAGCCTGCCTGATGGTCATTGCCCAGATGAACACGCAGCTCATGTTCCGTATCGGGATTGACGTCGGGCCTGTCCTTGTTGCCTATTTTGGGGAGAGACGGGACATCTTCAATCTGTGGGGAGAGGGGCTCACCATGGCAGAAGCCTTGGCCCACAATGCTCCTGATGGGGGGCAGATACAGGTCTCAGAGCGAGCCTATCAGGCCTTGCAGGGCATTTTCCTGTTCCGTCTGAGGGGAGAGTTTTTCCTGCCCAACAATGGGATCTCCAACAGCTACATTCTGGCAGGCAGGAGTGAGAACACGGCGGCAGGGGGATCATGAATTTCTCCGAGCGCTTTGCCGTCATTAATAGTGGCCTGGCCATGCTGGGCCGTTTTGCCCGGTCCCAGCCCCGGTTCTTCCTCATCATGATCGGGGCTGCATGGGGGGTCGTCTATGAGATGCTGCACCCCAGCTCATGGCGTCGGACGGTCATCATCGAGTTTCGTCGCAATCTGCGTCAGCTGGTAGGTAGCGGTTTTTTCAGCGTAGTGGTGGTGGCCGTCATCACGGGGTTGGGGCTGGTTTCGCAGGCTGTTTACTGGCTGGGTTTTGCTGGCATGTCGCAGATGACCGGAAGCCTTCTCTCCAGCGTCCTGCTGCGGGAAATTGCGCCCATTCTCGTCGGCGTCATTCTTCTGGGACGTTCTGGCATGTTGATGCTGACGGAAATGGGCACTCTGACAACCAGCGGGCGGCTCAAGACCCTGAATGGCATGGGTATTGATCCGTTTCTGGCACTTGTCGTGCCACGAACCATTGCGACGACGGTGGGCGGGGTCACGCTGGGTACCTTTTTCAGCGTCATCGCTTTGGGCATGGGGTATGTGGCCTGCTGGATGAAAGGGATCGTCACGTCATCCATCTGGTCTTTCATTTTCGATGTGATCAACAGCATGCAGCCGGGTGATTATATCGGGATTCCTCTGAAATTTCTTCTGAGCGGGGCCTGTGTCGGTCTGTGCTGCTGTCTGTCTGGCATGGATGTGACGGCAGAGGACAATCTGACAACCTTCATGCCACGGGGCTTTGCGCGTGGCATCATGTCCATTCTGGTCATCAATGTGGTGATCGACGTCGTTCTGGGGAGCTTCTGACGGTGGAAGGCACAACTCTTTCAGAAGGGGATTATGGTTTTGTCCTGAAGCTGGATGATGCTGTTCCGGTGTCTGATTCCACAGGGTTGCCTTCAGTAAAATACAATCTGGCACTGGCACCCGGTGAATGTGTGTTCGTGGAGTGTCGTGACAGTTTCAGGGCGTCGCAGTTTACGGATTTCTGCGCAGGGCTTCTGCCCGTCAGGCAGGATGCGAGGACAGGCAGGGGACAGGGAACGGTCAGCTGCATGGGGCTGAACTGGGCGGAGCTGGATGAAAGACGGGCGCAGGCACTGCGGGGGCGTATCGGTCGCATTACCGAGGACAGTGGCTGGATTGACCTGTACGAGATGCATATGAATATTCTCTGGCCTAGCCTGCATCACAGTCGTGCCTCTTATGACAGACTGGTGGTGGAGGCCGTCCAGCTGGCCCAGTCATTCGGCATGCCCGGCCTGCCAACGCAGCTGCCTGAAAAACTCTCCCCGCTGGACAGGAAACGCTCGGAATATGTGCGAACCTTCATGAACAGGCCGTCCTTGCTTCTGTTGGAAAATCCTATCAGTCTTGGGGGACCGGTCGAGCTGTACAATGCTTTTCTGACAGAACTGACAGCTGCACGGGAGCGGGGCTGTGCGGTCGTGTGGATCGGTTCGGAGCGTTCCGCCTGGGCTGGTTATGCCGGGCCCGGCATGCAGCGTTTTCGCCTCGGTAGTAATGGTCTCGTAAAGTGAGAGATATGTGATGCGTCCTTTACGTTTACGTCGGCGTTCCGGTCTGGCAGCTCCTCTGTTCAGGAGCTCTTTCGTGGATGAGTGGGTCGGGCTGCTTGTTCTGCTGGCTCTTGTCATCCTGACAGCTGTTCTGGTCGAGGCCGGTTTTCTCAAGCAGTGGCTGACACCGGCAGGGCGTCTGCATTTCGTGCTGCCGGAAAGTGGTGTGGCGGGGTTGGCTGTCAATAATGACATTGAAGTCATGGGGGTCCGTGTAGGGGAAATCCGGCGGCTGGACCTCAATGAATCAGGCCGTATGTATGCGGAAGGAACGATCGAACCCCATTTCGAGCGCTATATTCGCAGTGACAGCATTGCTACCATCAAACGTCGCCTTGTCGTGGCGGGTGCGGGATATATTGAAATCACCCGTGGGCAGGGAGAGCCGCTCAACTGGGACTATGCCGTGTTGAATACCAGCGTGGAACCCAACCCTGCGGACATGATTGTCCAGACCCTGATAGATCTGCGGGCCAGATTGCTTCCTGCCATGGATAATGTGGAAGAGATCACGAAGCAGGCCAAGGACATCATGGTGGACCTTCATGCAGGTAAGGGGACAGCTGGTGCCCTGCTGACCAATGAGGAAACGGCCCAGCGTGTAAATACGATCCTGGTTTCATTGAACAAGGCCATTGAGGCTGTGCAGCCACTGGAACAGAAGTTGCAGATTACGCTGAATGAAGCCAATGGCGTGATGCAGAATGTGCATGGCCTGACCAAGGGGTTGAAAGATTCCGGCCCGGAAGTGCAGCGGAGCGTCCGTAATGTGGCTGATGCCACGGAGCAGCTTCCCGCCGTTCTGGCTGAAGCTGAGGCTACGGCAGACAGCCTGCGCAAGCTGAGTGATCAGCTGCGGGGTTTGTGGTTGCTGGGCGGTGGTGGCGGCAAAAACAGGCACCGGCCTGACCGTAGGCTCCCGGCCCGTGAGGTGAGACCATGAAATTTTGCAATGTCATCATCTCTCTTTCCCTCTCCGCCGGGCTTCTCTCAGGTTGTTCCAGCGGTCCCGGTGAGTGGGAAGACCAGCGCTACGCCACAAGAATGGATGCTGCCGACAGTGTGTTCAGTCTTGGCTATATCCAACAGGCGAGGCAGCATTACGCAGATGCTCTGGAGCGGGCGTTTCTGATTGATGATGTTCAGGCCATCCATGATGCCGGTTTCAACCTGGCTACCAGCGAGCTGCGTCTGAAAGACTATCAGGCGAGTCTGGAGACATTACGCCGGGTGTCTGAAGCATTGATGGTGAGGGGCTGGACTGGCGGACGGCAGGCTGATCTGCATCTCGTACGGGCATCTGTCTTTTATGCCCAGACATATTGGCAGCATGCGGGTGATGAGGCGAAGCTGGCCAGGACCAGTCCGGATGATCGGATACGTTTCAGCGCTTATGCGTTGGGTGGTCTGGCAGCAGCTGCGCAGTTTGATCGGGCTGGGCTGGAGGAGGCCATCACCGCTCTTGCTCCCAGCAGGAATGACAAGGACCAGGCCAACCTGAAAGAACTTCTTACCCTGCGTCTGATCCTGAACAGGGATTGGCAGCCAGCGGCAGAGTCTGCCGAGGGGCTGGTGAAAATACGCAGGGAAGACATGGATTACGAAGCCATGCGTCGGGCTCTGCTGCTGGAGGCCAAAGCTCTTCGTGCCATGGGGAAGGAGCAGGCTGCTGGGCGTGTCATGCAGCGTTTCAGGGATAGTGCCCGGAAGCAGCAGACCAGCCTGTAAGCTCGCTGCCTGTCTGGTCAGGTGGATGCGCTCCGGAAACCGTTCTGGAGCGCATCCATGGTGGGGTCAGATCAGGCTGTTGCCGTTTTCTGCATCATGGGGCTCATGCCCAGCATGGCCAGAAGCTCTGTGTCCCTGTTCTGTGCCGGATTGGGCGTCGTGAGCAGCTTTTCCCCCCAGAAAATGGAGTTGGCTCCTGCCAGAAAACAGAGCGCATGTGTTGATTCGGACATGTTTTCACGTCCCGCTGCCAGACGGACGTGACTGGCTGGCATCATGATGCGGGCTGTTGCAATCACGCGGGCGAAGGTGATCGGATCCACGGCCTCTTCATCAGCTAGCGGAGTGCCCTCCACGCGGACGAGCAGGTTGATGGGAACACTTTCCGGGTGGGTCGGCAGATTGGCCAGTGTCGTCAGCAGGCCGGCACGGTCCTGCGTGTCTTCACCCATGCCGATGATCCCGCCGCAGCAGACCTTGATGCCGGCATCACGCACATTGGCCAGAGTATCCAGACGTTCCTGATAGGTCCGTGTGGTGATGATCTTGCCGTAGAAATCTTCTGACGTATCAAGATTATGATTGTAATAGTCCAGACCGGCCTCTTTCAGGCGGGCAGACTGGCTGGGCGTGAGCATCCCTAT
This sequence comes from Parasaccharibacter sp. TMW 2.1888, assembly GCF_023167265.1. Taxonomy (NCBI): domain Bacteria; kingdom Pseudomonadati; phylum Pseudomonadota; class Alphaproteobacteria; order Acetobacterales; family Acetobacteraceae; genus Parasaccharibacter; species Parasaccharibacter sp. TMW 2.1888. The sequence continues at coordinate 38,285 of NZ_CP030979.1, read as the reverse complement.
GGTCAGGCAGGTCTCCAGTCCGAGAGCCTTGACCTCCTCAACCATGCGGCAGACAGCATCCAGGTCACGGTCCTTCGGGGCACGCCATGCAGCGCCCATGCAGAACCGCCCGGCACCGGCTTCCTTCGAGCGTCTGGCATCGGCGATGACACGCTCCAGCGGCATGAGCTTTTCAGCGGCCATGCGCTTGTCGTGGTGGGCGCTCTGCGGACAGTAGGAGCAGTCTTCCGGGCAACCGCCGCTCTTTATGGAGAGCAGGGTTGATATCTGTACCTTTGTGGGGTCAAAAAATTGCCGGTGTGCCAGCTGTGCCTGAAAGATCAGCTCCGGGAAGGGCAGCGCAAGAAGGGCTTCTGCTTCTTCGCGAGCCCAGTCGTGCCGGAGCGTGACCTTCTGAGGCGAGGGGCAGGTCTGTTCAGTCATCTAGCTTTTGTCTCCAGAGTTGGCTGCATACACCTACCCAAAAGATGGACGCTATGCCATCCGAAAAGTATGATAGATGCATGAAGGGTTAACGTCATTTCGGAAAATGCAGGGTGTCTTTATGAAACATTGGCAGATTGATCAGATGGACTGGGCCGCCTTTGACGCAAGGAAGGTGAACCCTGATATCCTTGCCCTTGTGAAGGCAGCTTCTGTGGTGGAGCGGAATGCGCGGGACTATACCTGTTACCTCAGGAATGTTTTCCATGACGATTCCGGTTTCCGGGATGCCGCACAGAACTGGGCGGAAGAAGAGGTCCAGCATGGAGATGCCCTTGGGAAATGGGCCATGCTGGCAGACCCGGACTGGGATTATGCCAAAGCTTTTGAGCGGTATCGGGACGCTTACAGGATAGATACGGACGTGTCCTCATCCATCAGGGGGTCTCGTACGGGGGAGCTGATTGCCCGCTGCATGGTGGAAACGGGAACATCCTCTTTCTATACGGCACTGGCTGACGCTACGGATGAGCCCGTTCTGAAGGCAGTCTGCAAGCAGATCGCTGCTGATGAATACCGTCATTTCAAACTGTTTTATGACAATATGCATCGTTATCTGGAACGTGAGAAGCTGGGGCGCTGGTTCCGTCTGCGGATTGCCCTGAGCCGTGTGATGGAAAGTGAGGATGACGAACTTGCAACAGCCTTTTACATCACGAACAGTGAGAAATTCCGTTTTTATGATCACAAGAACTGTATTGCTGCCTACATGGCCCGGGCCCTGTCCTTCTACCAGCAGAAGCATCTGGACCGTGTCACGGCCATGATTTTGAAGACATCGGGCCTGACACCCCATTCCCGCATGCAGCGGTGGCTTGCGAAGGGGATGCATGCCCTGATCTCTTGGAAGCAGAGGTCGTTCGCCCGTCAGCTTCAGCAGGCCTGAGCTGTTTCATACCCTTTTTTCAACAATGGATGTTTTCATGAAAATTCCATCATTCCGTACCGTCCTGAAACAGTGCAGCATGCTCATGGTGATCGGGGCCGGGCTTGCCGCAGGGGCAGCTGGCCACGCACAGACCCAGACGCCTCAGGCCTACAGGAATGGCTGGGGGTTTGATCAGGCAGGAATGGATCCGGCCACTCCGCCAGGGCAGGATTTCTTTACCTATGCCAACGGCCATTATATCGGGCAGCTGAAGATTCCTGACGACATGAGCAGTTACGGGCCTTTCCATATTCTCGCTGAACTGTCTCAGGTAAGGCAGAAAGCGCTTCTGGAGGCCTTGCTACCGTATGCGGAGGTGGGAGACGAACGCAGCAAGCTGGCAACCTTTTATAGCAGCTTTCTCGATCAGAAGACTGTTGATGCCAAAGGTGGCGATCCGCTTGAGGTGGAGCTGGGCCAGATACGGGACATGAATGACAGGGCATCCTTGGCCCGTCTGTTCGGTCTTTCGGCCAGCTCCCTCATGTACAGCCCTTTTGCTCTGGATATTGAACAGAACCAGAAGGATCCGACACAGTACATGCTGATGCTGGATCAGGGCATGAGTATTGGCATCAGTGGGGGTCTTGGGCTGCCTGACATCAGCTATTACAGCAATCCTGCCCTGGCCCCGCAGAAAAATGCCTACCGGGCTCATGTTGCCAGAATGTTGGAACTGCTGGACTGGCCTGATCCGGACAATGACGCCTCAGCTGTTGTGGCTCTGGAAACGGCACTGGCGAAGGTGGAAACTCCCCGTGATCAGACACGGGACCCCGTGAAGATGTTCAATCCGATGATGGTAAAAGAGCTGGTTGGTCTGGCGCCCGATGTGGATTGGGTCACTTACCTGCGGACCATGGGGGTGCCAGAGGCAGGTCTGATGGAGCGTGTGATCGATGTGCGTGAACCGGAATCCATTGCGGAGATGGCCCGGATCATTGCCGGGGCTGACAGGAGGACGGTCAAGGCCTGGCTGTCTTTTCATCTGGCCGACAATGCAGCGCCATATCTCTCTCGTGAGTTTTCAGATGCGTCTTTTGATTTCAATGGTCGGGTTCTGATGGGCATGAAGCGCCAGCCCGACCGCTGGAAGCGTGCTGTCCGTGCTACGAATACGGCCATGGGCTGGGCGCTGGGGCGCCTCTATGTAGAACATTATTTCCCGCCTGAGGCGAAGGATCGGATCACCGGGCTGGTCCAGAAGCTGAAGAAGGCCTTCCGCTGGCGGCTGGAGCATAATGAATGGATGGATGCTCCGACCCGTCAGGCGGCGCTCGTCAAGCTGGATCATTTTGCCATGCAGGTGGGCTATCCCCACAAATGGTGGGATTACTCCGCACTGGATATTCGCCCGGGCGATGTCTATGGCAATGCCTCACGTGGCATCGCTTTCAACTGGCATCATCGTCTGGACCAGCTCGACCGTCCCGTGGACCGGGACGAATGGGACATGACGCCTCAGACAGTGAATGCCTATAATGACCCGGTAAAGAACGAGATCGTTTTCCCTGCGGCCATTCTCCAGCCGCCATTCTTTGACCCCACGGGTGATATGGCCGTCAATTATGGCGGCATTGGCGGGGTCATTGGTCATGAGATGAGCCATGGTTTTGATGATCAGGGCCGTCATTATGACGAGCATGGTCGCCTGCATGACTGGTGGAGCAGCCGGTCTTCCCAGGCTTTTGAGGAAAGAGCGAAAAGACTCGGTGCCCAGTATGATGCCGAGGAAGTTTTTCCCGGCCTGCATGTGAATGGCAGGATGACCATGGGGGAAAATATTGCTGACCTTGGGGGGCTGAATCTGGCGGTGCAGGCCTATCATGACAGCCTTCATGGTCGGACGGAGGCACCTCTTCATGGTTGGACGGGAGACCAGAGAGTGTTTCTCGGCTGGGCGCAGGTCTGGCGTGAGAAGGACAGGCCAGATGCCCTGAAACGGCAGGTTCTTTCCAACGAGCATGCTCCAGCTGCCAGCCGGGTGAACATGCCGGTTCACAATATCGATCTCTGGTATCAGGTGTTCGGTGTGAAAGCGGGAGACAGGCTGTATCTGCCGCCGGAGCAGCGGGTCAAGATATGGTAACAGGAGCAGACCATCGTCCTGCGAAGCCGGCCCCTGCCTGAGGGAAAAATGGGGGCAGGGCTTCACAAACGGCCGGGCTATGGCTATCCCGGGTCTGTTTCTTCATCATGCGGGGCTGTTTCATGTCATATCTCACTATTGGTCATCTTTACACGGCGTTGCATGCCGCCTGTGCCAGTGGCGTGGCCCGTGTCATCGAGGCGAATGGTGAGGAAGTCGCCTATGCTGATCTGAGCCGGGATGAACGTTTACAGGCTTTGGACGATGGCGAGGTCGATATTCTCGTGTCGGCATGGTTCCCGCAGGATGAGGTCATTCTGTCTCATGGGCATGAAGCCATTGGTAGCCTGTATCATCCTGAACTTCAGTTTTCCGCCCTTAAAAAATCAGGGAAGGGTGCTGGCTGGAAGGCTGCAGACTTTACCTCCCTTCTCACCACGGCCGAGGCACGCCCGTTTGTGGAGAAAGCTTTTGAGCAGCGTCCTGCCCTCAAGGAGCTCCCTCTTGAAGTTGTTGCGCCGGAAGAGGTCTTCCCGCGGTTGAAGCAGGCGGAAGAGGCAGGGGATTGTCCTCTGGTCGCTGTCTGGCAGCCTCATGCCGTTTTCCATGTCGAGATGCTGGAGGGTCTTCCTGATGGAGACCTGCTTGCTGGCGAGGTGCAGACGGCCCGGCTTGTTCTGCGCAAGGGGCTTCGTGCGGAGGTGGATGAAGACATGCTGGATGAGCTGTCCATCATGATGCTGAGCAACAAGGTCATGAGCGCTCTTGACTACGCCGTAAGCATTGATGGAATGGGCCCCGGAGACGCTGCGGAATCATGGCAGCGCGGGCGGTTGATTCCCCGCTGACGTTCTTTTGTCATCACCGTTGATAAACTGAAAGCTGGAGGTGTTTGCATGGCTCGTCATGCGTTTGTGTTTCCTGGTCAGGGCAGCCAGTCTGTCGGGATGGGGCTGGAGTTGTACAAGGCATTCCCTGTTGCCCGTGCCGTGTTTGAAGAGGTGGATGAAGCTCTTGGGGCCAATCTTTCCCGGCTGATTTTTGAGGGGGATCCCGCCGAGCTGACGGCAACGGAGAACACCCAGCCGGCTCTTTTTGCAGTTTCCATGGCGACCGTGCGGGTGCTGGAACATGAAGGGGGCTTTGCCCTGAAAGAGAAAGCCATGCTTCTGGCAGGCCATTCCCTGGGAGAATATGCTGCCCTGACAGCAGCTGGTGTCATGGGGATTGCCGAGGGTGCCCGCCTTCTCCGCCTGCGGGGCCAGGCGATGCAGCGTGCCGTGCCTGCAGGGCAGGGAGGCATGGCGGCCATTCTGGGTGTTGAGCCGGATGTGGCGCAGGAGATCTGTGCAGACTGTGCGGAAGGTGATGTTCTGGAAATCGCCAATGACAATGGTGGTGGGCAGATCGTCATTTCGGGGCATATGGCAGCGGTGGACCGTGCCATGGCAGCGGCAAAGGACAGAGGCATCCGCCGTGTGGTGAAGCTGCCCGTATCAGCCCCGTTCCATTCTTCTCTGATGGCACCGGCTGCCGCCGAGATGGAAGAGGCTCTGGCAGGGGCAGCGTTCCGGCCTGCCGCCATTCCTGTCATTGCCAACGTGACGGCAGAACCAGTCTCTCAGCCTGATGACATCCGTACCTTGCTGGGCCAGCAGATCACCGGGCGTGTGCGCTGGCGGGAGACTGTACTTTCCATGCCGGGCAAGGATGTTACCTGCCAGCATGAGCTGGGTGCCGGGAAGGTGCTGACAGGGCTGGCGCGTCGCATCGTGCCTGATCTGGCGGCTGATCATGCTGGAACTCCGGCAGAGATCGAAACAATGCTGAAAAGCCTGTAAGGGGGTAGTCCTGATGTTTTCTCTTTCTGGTAAGCTGGCTCTGGTGACCGGCGCTTCTGGTGGTATTGGTGCGGCCATTGCCCGTCAGCTGCATGAGTGTGGTGCGACTGTCGTGCTGAGCGGAACACGGGAGGGAGCCCTCCAGGATGTGGCAGCGGCTCTGGGTGGTGAGCGTGTGTATGTCGTCACGGCCAATCTGTCGGATGATGCACAGGCCGATGCTCTGGTGGCCCGTGCAGAGGAAGTGGCAGGGCAGCCTCTGGATATTCTTGTCAACAATGCGGGGCTGACACGGGATACGTTGGCCGTGCGGATGAAGGATGATGATTGGGCACAGGTGCTCAAAGTCGATCTGGAAAGTCCGTTCCGTCTGGCCCGTGCTGCGCTGAAAGGGATGCAGCGGCGCCGTACCGGGCGTATCATCTCCATTTCTTCCATTGTGGGGACAACGGGCAATCCGGGGCAGGCCAATTATGCAGCTGCAAAGGCCGGTCTGGTGGGCATGAGCAAGTCTCTGGCCCAGGAAGCAGGCCGCCGTGGTGTGACGGTCAATGTTGTGGCACCGGGCTTCGTGGAGACTGCGATGACCGATGTTCTGCCGGAAGCTGTACGGGAGAAGCTGCTGGGTAATATTCCGCTTGGCCGTATGGGGCGCCCGGAGGATGTTGCTGCAGCCGTTGTCTATCTTGCTTCGGACGAGGCCGCATGGGTGACGGGCACGACGCTTCATGTTAATGGTGGGATGGCCATGGTCTGAAAAAGTTGGCGTTTGCAGGAAAACATGCTAAGCGCGGCCTGCTTGGCCTGGCAAAGGCTCAGAGTATGGCTTCATTGCCGGGCATTCCGATGTCCCGAAGCTGACAGGCAGGCAGGTTTTTTTCTTAGAAACACCCGGTAGGGGTAGCAAGGATTTAAGGCAGATGAGCAACGAAATCGCTGACAAGGTGAAGAAGATCGTCGTCGAGCATTTGGGCGTCGAAGAAAGCCAGGTGAAGCCGGATGCTTCCTTCATCGACGATCTGGGCGCTGACAGTCTGGACACGGTCGAGCTGGTCATGGCTTTCGAGGAAGCATTCTCCGTCGAGATTCCGGAAGATGCCGCCGAGAAGATTGCTACTGTGAATGATGCCATCGAGTATATCACCAAGCAGAAAGCTGCCTGATTCCCGGTGTAGGGATTGGATGACGGGACGGGCTGGTCGGGGATCAGTCCGCTCCGTTCTGAAAGAGCGAAGCGGAGCAAGTCCGTTTCGCTTTATGCGTATTTACGAATTGTGAGGTAAGGCGGCGATGAGCGGCTCTGGAACGGACAGAAAACGTGTGGTCGTTACGGGAATAGGCGTAGTCAGCCCGTTGGCTGTTGGTGCAGAACTGACATGGAAGCGCCTTATCAACTCTCAATCCGGCATTGGTCCGATCACACAGTTTGATGCTTCTGATCTTCCGGCGAGAATTGCAGGCGAAGTTCCGGCCGGACCAACGGAAGAGGGTGGACTTACCCTTTCCGACTGGGTGCCTGTCAAGGAACAGAAAAAGATGGACCGGTTCATCCATCTTGGTCTGGCAGCGGGTATCCAGGCTGTGGAAGATTCAGGCTGGAAGCCGGAATCAGAGGAAGATCGTTGTGCAACAGGTGTCATGATCGGTTCTGGCATTGGCGGCCTGAAAACGATCTACGACAACTCGCTGGCTGTGGCAGCAGGCAAGGCACGTCGTCTTTCTCCTTTCTTCATTCCTTCATCGCTGATCAATCTCACGGCGGGGCATTTGTCCATCCGTTATGGTTTCAAGGGGCCGAATCATGCCGTGGTGACTGCTTGTGCGTCCGGTACCCATGCGATCGGTGATGCGTCCCGTCTAATCCAGCATGGCGATGCGAAGGTAATGGTTGCTGGTGGCGCAGAGTCGGCCATCTGCGAGCTCGGTATTGCCGGTTTCTGTTCAGCCCGCGCCCTTTCGACCAGTTTCAATGACAGTCCGACAACAGCATCCCGCCCGTGGGACAGGCAGCGTGACGGGTTTGTCATGGGTGAGGGTGCCGGCGTGGTCGTGCTGGAAGAGTACGAACATGCAAAGCGTCGTGGTGCCAAGATTTATGGCGAAGTCGTTGGGTATGGTCTTTCGGGGGATGCCTATCACATCACCGCTCCGGCGGAGAATCATGAAGGGGCCTTCCGTGCCATGCAGGCTGCCCTGAAGGATGCCCGGGTCAGCCCTGCCGAGATTGGCTATGTCAATGCTCATGGGACCTCCACAATGGCGGATGATCTGGAACTCGGGGCTGTAGAGCGCCTGTTTGGTGATGCAGCTGCTGGTACGAGCATGTCGTCCACAAAGTCGGCGATCGGGCATCTGCTGGGTGCCGCTGGCGCCGTGGAGGCCATTTTCTGCCTTCAGGCCATGCGTGATGGTATCCTGCCTCCTACGCTCAATCTGGATGAACCGTCCAGTGAGAGCGCCATGGACCGTATCCCTTACAAGGCGAAAGAGCAGCAGGTGGATGTTGCTCTTTCCAACAGCTTTGGCTTTGGTGGGACCAACGCCAGCCTTGTTCTGAAGCGGTTCAGGGGCTGATCTGACTGTCTGATGCAGATTTTCGACGCTGGAGACTGAAACGATGGCACAGGAACCTGCATCAGACACTTCCAGAAAACAGGGGCCTGAAGAAGAGAGTGGAAGCAGGGCCAGGAAGCGTTTCCGTCTCCTGACAAAAGGACGGGTCTTTGCTTTGCTGCTGGCCGCTGCTGGTGGAACCGTTTTCGCCGGGTATGGCCATTACACAGACCCGGGGCCTTTACAGACAGAGCGTGTGGTTGTCATCCCAAAGGGGGGCACTGGTCGGGTCATTGAAGCCCTTCAGGAAAATGGGATTCTGGCACGGGGTGGTGTGTCTTCCCTGTTCTTCAAGGTAGCCATGTATGCCACCCGCTCACAGGGAGCGATTCACGCAGCGGAACTGAAGTTTCCAGAGCGGGTGTCCATGGCTCACAGTCTTGAGATTCTCCGTCATGGGCATCCTGTCACGCACAGTTTGACCGTAGCGGAGGGCCTGACAGCAAAGCGCATCAGGACATTACTGATGCAGGCACCTGCGTTGCAAGGAGACCTTCCCACCATAGGGGAGGGGCAGGTGGCACCTCAGACGTTCTTTTATGTCTGGGGCATGGAGCGACAGGCACTTCTGCATCACATGACAGAATTGATGGGTAAGACGCTTCAGGCGATCTGGGATCAGCGGGATCAAGCAGCCTTGCAGGGTGTCATAACCACACCAGAACAGCTTCTGATTCTGGCTTCGCTTGTGGAAAGGGAGACGTCTTTGGCAGAGGAGAGACCACAGATCGCCCGGGTCTTCCTGAACCGTCTGAAACAGGGAATGAAGCTTCAGACAGATCCGACTGTCATTTATGGGTTGAGCGATGGAGATGGGGTGCTGCCTCGCCCCTTGACGCATGAGGACCTGCAGACAGAAAGCCCCTACAACAGTTATCTTCATCCGGGTCTGCCTCCGGGGCCTATCTGTTCGCCCGGTCGTGAGTCGTTGGAGGCAGCAGCCCATCCCGCTTCGGGTAATGCGCTGTATTTTGTCGCAACAGGACATGGGGGGCATAATTTTGCCCATACCCTTGCCGAACAGACGGATAACGTCCGTGCCTATCGCCGTATGAAAAAAGCGGCAGCCCAGTAATTTTTCCTGTGCAGCGGGATACCTGAAAAGAAGAAGGGGCATTATCCACTTCTGGATAATGCCCCCATCTGTGAGAAGACCGTATGATCTGCCTCAATCTTACTGGTTGAAGGCCTTCATGACGACACGACGCAGCGCATCGGCTGACTTGTTGTTGACCTGCATCCGCACGACGATGTCTTCCGGCCCGACGACCTGATGGTAATAGGAACGGTTCGCCTCACTATCGGGTTTCAGCTTGCTGCTGCCGAGGGACACACCAGCAAAAACCCCCTTCATCTTCTGCATGGCATAGACTTCCTTGGGGGTGTTCTGCGTGCTGCTGCTGTCATTGCCAAAAGCAGCATCGGCACTGGCGTCAAAGCTGAACTCGTGATCCATCAGGTTCAGGAGTGCTTTCTGGGACGTGATGAAGAAGAAAAGCTGGCTGTGCTGATAACCAGCCTGAAGACCAAAGGAGCCTGCGCTCAGGTTATAGAAAGCCGGGTCAGACCAGGAATTGTTGGCACCACGGGCCAGCAGGACGCAACGCCCACCGGTACCACCAACGATGAGAGACATCTTCGTGACGTCGGGACAGATCACGACGGCTTTTGTCTCGCCAAGTACATGGGCCGTCTTTTCCTTGACTTTGGAGTCAAGCAGAGCGGACTGCACGGCGAATGTAGCCTTGTTTACGAGAACCTGCTGTTTGGAAATCTTGGCAGCGGCTGCGTCACCGGCGCAGGCGCTCATGGCGAGCATGCCAACACCCGCAGCAATGGAAACAGTCCGTGAGATGTAGGAAAATGACTTGGACATCGGAAACCTCTCTGTAGGCTGAAAACGGATGCACGTTGGAACTATAAACTTAATCTAGTGTAACGCCTAGTGTCTTCGAGAGGGTTGCCGCAACCAGCGGGGCACAGGCGAGGATGGTCGTACGCTGCGTCAGGCCGCCCATTTTCAGGAAAGGTGACACGCGGGCTCCAGCTTCATCAAGAAGGACCAGGGCCGCAGCAACATCCCAGAGGAAGATGACGTATTCGTGATAACCATCCGAGCGACCACAGGCAACGTCAGCCAGAGCGAGGGCGCCAGACCCCAGCGACCGTGGCATGACCCCCTTGTGCAAAAGGGCCTGCATCTTTTCGGGGTACCAGCCTTCGGGGACGTAGGGTGACCAGCCAATTTCCACCATGGCTTCATTCATCTTGTCGGTTGTTGATGCCTTGATGGGGGCTCCATTGAGGAAGGCGCCTTTTCCCTTTCTTGCCGTAAAGCTTTCCCGGATGGCTGGAGCTTCTATGATACCTGCCACCGGGACATTCCGGTGCATGAGGCCTAGAGAAATGCACCAGCGATTACGGCCTCTGGCATAATTGGATGTGCCATCAATAGGGTCTATGACCCATCGGAAGAGTCCGGATGAGCTGCCACCATGCTCTTCTCCCAGAAAGGCATCCTCGGGGAAGAGGGCTCCCAGACGGGCCGTGACAAACTGTTCCACGGTCCTGTCTGCTTCAGTCACGTAGTCCTGATGGCCCTTGAGATCAGCGGCTGGCTTACCGGGGGCAGGCTGCATGTTCAGGGCCAGGGCCGCAGCTTCCTTGATGATGGAACAGGCCGCATGAAAGCGGATGTCGATGGCGGTATCCGTATCGTATGTGATGGGCATTCATGAATCCTTGAATATGGCAGCTGCGACGTGTCCGGGGCAGAAAAGTACAGGAAGATGCTCCGGCTGTCAGCCATTCCAGAGGAACAGTAGCTCTTCCACTGGAGAGGGCAGCTCTGTATGGTGGAAGATGATTTTATGAGCATGTATCCGTAGGATGATAAGAGATGAAGCTGTTTAAAATGGACTATTGGCGTTCGGCCATTCTTCATGCTCCTTTTGAGCAGGTTATCCGGCAGAACAGTCTGGACGACATAGACATGACGTTCCTGCCGTCCTGTGGAAAGGATGGGTTTCTTGCAGATCCTTTTGGTCTGTGGGACGGGGGACGCTTGCATGTTTTTGCTGAGTATTATGATTACAGCCAGGCCAAGGGTGTCATTGAGGTTCTCATTTACGATGAGTCCTTCGCCCTGCAGGAGCGTCGCTGTGTCCTGAGTGAGGATTGGCATCTTTCTTATCCCTATGTGTTCCGGCACGAGGGAGTGACCTACATGCTGCCGGAGGCCTACAAGTCCGGGCGTCTGACACTCTACAAGGCAACATCCTTTCCCTATGAGTGGCAGCGTGTGCCCATGTTCGACTTCCCCATTGGAGCGATTGACGCTACCCCACTTCATTATGCTGGACGCTGGTGGCTGTTCTGGACACCACCTGCCCCTAAACAGGCACGGCAGAGCACATTGCACATTGCTCTTGCAGAAGAGCTGACAGGCCCATGGTGCGATATGGGGCATTTTCTGATTGACCGCAGCGGTGCCCGTCCGGGAGGGACGCCGTTTGTTGAGGGCGATGAAGTGTTCCTGCCAGTGCAGGATTGTTCGGAGACATATGGCGGTGGCATCCGTCTGCTTCGGATCAGTGGCTTTGGTAAGGGGAGGCCGTCAATTTGCGGGGGGGATTCCGTCCCAGTGCATCTGCCGGAAATCAGGGACTATCCAGACGGCATGCATACTCTTTCTGCCGCTGGAGATGTAACGCTGGCGGATTTCAAGAAAATACGCCGCGGACTGGGACCTCTTCTCTTCAATATCAAGAGACAGATTTTGAAGTAAGATCGTGTTTCTCTTCATGCCGTTGTCAGAATGGGGCGGCATGAAGGGAAATGTCAGGGGTGACTCAGCAACTGCTCTGCGAGAGCTGCATCAGCGGGTTTGTCAACGTCGACAGCAGCTCGGCCGTCAGAGAGAGGGATAAGCCGTATTCTGGCGCCCGTAAGGGCATGTATGCGTTCTTCAAGCCTGCGGGAACTGAGCGTGCGCGTAAGGGTACGCAGAATGGTCGGCAGCCCCAGAATCATGGCCATGCGCAGAGGCTGTTTCCGGTAACGCTGAAGACGCTGCCAGAGCGCAACTACGGCTTTCGCCTGTGGAGTAGCCAGCCAGAAGAGATTGCAGCCTGAAAACTGAATATCTGCCAAGCGGATGTAGGTCCGCTTGGTCTGGGGTACGTCCCGCAGGATTGTCTCCTTCAAGGCGACACCGGCCGTCAGGTCGACATTGGCTGTCCGACTCTTTTCGATGAATTCCCTGACCCACTCCGGGCGGAGCAGAGCATGGTCTGCCGTCGTGACGAGGCAGGGCGTGCCGATGGCGTCGAGTGCCTGGGCAACACTTTCGCTTGGAGAGGGGGCAGACCGCAAAAGAGTGATGCGATCCCCCAAATGGCTCAATAGACCGGGCTGTTCGATACTGACCCATATTGGCCCGATTTCAGGAACCTGTTCAAGCGTATGGAGAACACGCTCAATCATGGGGCTGTTTGCAATGGGTAGCAATGCTTTGTGAGATACCTGCCCCATGCGGGCCAGAGGGTCACGCTCGCCGTCACGCGACCCGGCCAGTATCAGGACTGGAATGTTCATGCGCTCTTGGAAAGTTCTTCGTTCTTGGGAGCACGGGCAGGGTCCGGCCGGTCACGGGGAGGGGCACCTGTCCGCCGCATGACCCAAGGATAACGCTCTGCCTCTTCGACCGTGTAGCCCAGATTGAAGACATACGGGCTGCGGGGGCGTTCCTTGGCGGCCCGGTAAAAGGTACCCATCAGGCGATCTGGCAGATAGTTGGTGATGCCGTAATTGCCATCTTCATCGTGAAAATGGTGCAGGACATGGAGCTGCTTGATGTACACCACCCACTGCCAGCGGGGTTTGTAGGCCAGATGCTGGATGCAGTGGAAAAATTCATAGATGCAGGTCATGACCAGCGCTGTGGAGAGTGCTGAAAAAGCTCCACCCCAGCCGCCAATCAGCCAGCCTATGGGCATGGTGATGACCATCATGGTCGGAACTGTGTTCAGAGGAGAGCCGAACAGGACTTCGAGCAGATGGGGATCCTGGTGGTGGTCAAAATGGATACGCTTCCACATGGAGGCTGTGATGGGGTTCCGGTAGAACCAGCGTCCGTGCAGGATGTAACGGTGGATGATGTACCAGGCTGTCGGATAGACAGCGACAATGATGGGAATGGGGATGAGGACTCCCCACCAGCTGTGACGCAGATACAGGCTAAGTATGGCCGTACCGATAATCAGGGCAAAATAGAGCAGGATTGTCGGATAGGTAAGGTAAGCCGCCCATAACTGCGAAAGATTCATTTTTCCCAGATCATAACTCCTGCCTTTCTGCATGAGAGTCGTGCCCTGGAAAAATTGTTTGAACGTACTCATTTTTCCTCCATCCGCAGTATCCATGCCAGACCAAACAGGGCTGCCACGATCTGGCCCGAACTTATAGCGATTAATATGGGAAGGGAACCTGAATTTCCCAGAGCCGAGATCATGCCCTGTAGAATGACCACTCCCAGACCAGCCGCCATCACGTACACCGGCAACGGGTTCCGCAATCCCGCACGCGGCGGAATGTAGGTGATGGGCAGAGTGATGAGAAGCATCACCGCCATCTGCACCGGCAGCATCAGTGTAGCATATAATGCCATCAGATAATTTGACCTAGGTAAATTGGATGGCACTTTTCCAGAGAAAATTTTCCAGAACTGATGCGGGGTATAATACACGCCCTGCAATGTCATGTTGATGATCTCCTGCGGGGATGCCGTCAGGGTGGGAGGGGGCGGTTCGCTGCTCAGCTGAACCTGTGTCTGTTCGTTGGAAACGGTCAGCTGCCTGGCGATGCCATGGTTGACCCAGTGTCCTCCTTCATGGACCAGATTTTCATAATACTGGGCTGCGGTCAGGTTTCCGTTCTCGGCCTGACGACGGTAGAAGATGACCTTGGAAAGGTTTCTTCCACCATGGCTGATGGTTTCAACATGGATGATGTCTGTTCCGAGGCGGAACCACAGGCTGTGTAGATCGTCAGTGGCATTGGCCTGTGTTGCGCCTTCGTTCCACCAGCGGTTGAGTTCCTGCTCACAGGGGGGAATGACCCATAGTTGCATGGCCATGCAGATGACGCCAAGCAGGAGTGGAATGGGCAGAAGGTAGCGGAACATGTTGAGGGTAGAGAGCCCGGCTGCCCGCAGCACGGCAATCTCGCTGGAGAGTGCCATCTGAAGCAGCGTGAACAGGCCCCCGATCATGACCGAGAGGGGCATGATTTCAACGATGAGTGTTGGCAGGTGCAGGCCTATGTACCGGAACAGGCCGCTAATCCCCAGATGCCTGTCCAGAATGGTGGAGGCATCATCCAGCAGGGCAAGAATCTCGAGCAGGGCTGTCAGCACGCCACAGCATAGGAGAATCTTTGTCAGAAGCGGCTTGAGAAAGACCTGAAGCAGGGTGGGATTGGAGGGCAGGACTCTCATGGTGACGTCCTGTTCAGGAGTACCGGTTTTCTGTGACGCCAGGAGACCTGGGAGCGTGCCAGAAGGGCTGCCGTGCAGCCAATGCAGAAGAGGAATTCGGGAACCCAGATCGTCAGCCAGACGGAGGCTTTTCCATTTGTGGCCATGCTGTGCCCAAAAAGGAGAACCTCATTGAAGCCGACCAGAATGATGGCGAGCATGATCTGCCCGACCACGGATCGGCGACGCTTGCGCCCGATGGCGAAAGCGATGGCAAGCAGTGGAATGAACATGATGCTGATGGCCCGTGCCAGACGGAAATCCATTTCGGAGCGGAGCACGATGTAGGAAATGCGTGGGGAGCCGTGGCGGAGGGCCTGGAACAGCTCGGGTGTGGTCATTTCCCGTTCATCATCACCACGGGATCGAAAAGCTTTTCGGCTTTTGCTGCGTTCGATGACACGGGCTATATGTTCAAAATGGGTAACGGTAGCATGGTCGTCAGGCACATCTGGTGTGTTAACGTGAATGACCTGCCCATCCCAGAGGTCGAGCTGGGTGGCCTGGTCCCGCTCAGAAATGGTCAGCAGCCCTCTGGGAGCCGTGATGAGCTCAGCTTTTCCATTATCCTTCAGATTGCGGATGAAGATGTTTTTCAGACGGGCCCCACCATGGTCGACACGGTCTGCTGTCAGCATGGTGGTGGAAGATGTTGAGGCGAACATGCCAGACTGAAGGTGGGGTGCCCAGCCCGTATGTTTGGCGAAATAGAATCCTTCCCGGTAGTCATATCGGGCAATCGGTTGAATGTAGCCGTACAGGAGCAGGCTGAGGGTGGCCAATATGGCCCCGACCTTGATGTAAGGCTGGCTGATGCGCAGCAGGGAAATATGGCCGGCACACAGCACGTCAATCTCGTTGTGATCGCTCATCCGGTTGACGGTCATGAAGATTGCGATGCAGAGGGCAGCCGGTAGCGCCAGTCCCATATAATGGGGCAGGAGATCGCTGAGAAGCGTGATCAGTGTGGCAATGGAGCTGCCGCTGCTGGCCAGATGGTTGAACAGCGTCAGCAGTCGCTCCAGCAGCAGGGCAACAAGCATAGTCCCCAATGCAATCGTGAAGGGGGGAATCAGCTGCTTCAGCAGGTAGCGATCCAGTGTTGGCAGGGTACTTCGTATCAACATGCAGGCTGCCTTGCCGAAATGCTGGAGAAGCATTCCATGTGGGAAAAGGGGTGCCCCGTGTGGTCTCGGCGGATGAGCCTGATCTGCCATCCTTCTTCATGCGGGGTAAAGGTAAGATGGTTCCATGAGGCCCTGCGCTCGGGATTCTGGCTGTTCATGGCCGCAGCGCCGACCCCCAGAAGGGGTATGTCTGTCCCCTCGACGGTGGTTATGGTTGCATCGTGAGAGTGTCCGTGCAGGACCAGTTCTGCTCCATGGCGACGCAGGAGGCTGGACAGGGCTGGCGTGTTGATCAGGGATTTCCTGAAAGGCAGCAGCTTTTTGCGAGGGGGATGATGAAGCATGACAACCCGGCAGTATCCTTCTTCACCCAATTTCGCAAGAAGGCTTGCCAGTTTTTGGCGCTGTTTCCTGTCGATGCGTCCGTAGGCGGTAAAAGGAGGGGTTGGCAGGGCGGAGTTGAGCCCGATGACGGCGACCCTTCCGAAAAAACGGACAAAAGGAAAGGCACTGTCGGACCACGTTTCCCACTGTGCCAGGCTGTTCCTGTAAGAAATGGGTGCCATGAAGTCATGGTTGCCTGGTACGACGACGGGAGTGAGAGGCAAGGTGGACAGCCAGGCAGCCGCCTGACGATATTCTTCCTTCGTGCCGAAATTTGTTATGTCGCCGCTGATGAGCAGGGCAGAAAGTTCCTTGTGGGAGGCGATGTTTTCGAGCAGCTCGGCTGTGACGGATGGTAGCAGGACATGCTTCCGTCTGCTGACCCAGAGAATGCGGCTGAGCAGACGTTTGTTGAGGAAGGCAGACCATGCGATGGTGGGGGGAGGCAGATGCGGGTCTGACATATGGGCCAGACAGACAGAAAGGTCACGCCGGGAAGATGCAGTGGCGGACGGGTCGGAAAGCATTGTTGCACCATATCCATGAAGGGGCGGGTGATCTCTCAGGAGAAAAACTCCTTGCTGGCCCCCTTAGCATAGCCATGTTAAAGGGGTTCGGCCAGCGTATGAAATAGCCTGGCTTTTTTATGTTTCTGGGCGGATGCGTGGTGGATAGATGCAGAAATTGATGAATGTCGTACAATCGGCCCTGATACATAACCCCAACAGCCGCAAAAATGCTCAGGACAAAGGGCAGTTCGTGCGAATGGCACGGCAAAAAATGGGGGATTTCTGCGTATCTGCTCTAAATGACAGCCATCTCCCTGCGCATCTGACTGAACTGAAAAGCCGGGGTGTGGATCTGATTGCCATCAGTGGGGGGGATGGTACGGTCAGTGCCTGTCTGACAGCGATTGCTTCTGTCTATCATGACTGTCCCCTGCCGTCCGTGGCCATTCTGCCTTCCGGCAATACCAATCTCATAGCCGGTGATGTCGGGTTCGGCCTGCATGGCGAGGCCGCCATTGATCGTCTGTTGCGCCCTGAAGGGCTGAAAAGCTGTATTAGGACGCCCATAAGATTGTCCTGGCCGGATGGAGAACGGCCTTCGGTACTGGGCATGTTTGGTGGCTGTACGGGATATGCCAGAGCTGTCCGTATCGCTCATTCGCCGAATGTCCTGAAATTTGCTCCGCATGATCTTGCTGTTTTCTTTACGCTCTTCAGCAGCATGGCGAGCCTTCTTTTCCGTCGCAGCCGCCATTCCTGGATGAATGGGGACAGGCTCTCCTGGTCGGCAGAGGGAACGGGATTGCCTGTGCCAGGCAGGGAGGGGCGCAGCTTCCTTTTCATGACGACAGCGCTGGAAAAACTGTCTCATGGCATCTGGCCATTCTGGAATGAAGATACCAGTAGGGACGGGTTCCATTTTCTTGATGTCCATGCGTTTCCTGAGGCGTTGCCGAAGGCCTGTTTCAACCTTCTGAGGGGGCGGGCACCGGAATGGCTGCGGGCACACAAGGATTACACGAGCGCTACTGCCCGGGCGATGCAGCTTGAAACAGACAGTGATTTTGTTCTGGATGGTGAGGTCTTTCCAGTTTCTGCCGGTGGCCGCCTGAAACTGGAAGAAGGACCGGCCTTTCGGTTTGTCCATGTCTGACATCATCAGGAAGACGCTCATCAATGAGCTGACAACGCCCGTAGCTGGAGAGCTCGCCCAGTTTGCAGAGGCTGTTGCCAGCCGGCTGCGCAGGCCGCCGCTCGGTGTCCTATTTTATGGATCGGTTCTCCGCAAGGTTGATCCCGAGGGGATCGTTGATTTCTATGTCATCACAGACCGGCCGGAAAGTCTGGGTGGACATGCCTTGGCCCGTATGGCCAATCGTCTTCTTCCCCCCAATGTCTATTACATGGAACATGAGGTAGAGGGGCGGACCATACGGGCAAAAGTTGCCTTTCTGTCCATAGCGCAGTTTCTCGGGCGCAGTACGCTTTTTACAGTGGATACGACCATATGGGCCCGCTTCTGCCAGCCGGTGCGTCTGGTCTGGGTACGTGATGCTGGAAGTGCTGATCGTCTTTTACAGGCCATTAGCCAATGTGTGATTACGGCATCCTGCTGGGCGGCCTTGCTGGGACCTGAGCAGGGCAGGGCGGACGTATATTGGCACGATCTGTTTGCCCATACCTACGCTGCCGAGCTGCGTGTGGAAAAGAAGGGACGCAGCCACAACCTTCTGGCAGGAAGAGAAGAGCGATACGAAATCCTGCTGAAAGCAGCCTGGAGGCAGGCCTCCCTGAGCTATGCTGCGCAGGGAGACGTTCTGCTTCCCCAGCTTACGGCTTCAGCGAGAGACAAGGCAACACGGGACTGGGGAAGGGTGAAAGCCTTTGGGAAGCCGTTGAACGTGGCACGTCTCATCAAGGCAGCGTTTACGTTCAGGGATGGGGTGAGCTATCTGCTGTGGAAAATACAGCGGCACACGGGACAGACGATCCACGTATCGGTTTTTGAGAAAAGGCACCCTATTTTGACCCTGCCGCTTTTTCTTTGGCGGGCCCGGCATCTCCGGTCAGGGAGATCATGACAACGGCCTGATGGGGATGCTTATCAAAAGAAAAGCCCCCAAAGCGGAATCATGATCCTGCTTTGGGGGCTCCGGCCTGTCGGGCGGGATCAGACCAGCTTCAGTTCTTTGGCGATGGTGCCGAATGTCTCTACGGCCCGGTCAATTTCGGCAGCAGAATGTGCCGCCATGACAGAGCAGCGCAGCAACGGCCTGTTGTCCGGCGTTGCCGGAGGCAGGGAGAGATTGACATAGACTCCGGCATCAAGGAGTGCGTTCCAGAAGGTAATGGCCTGCGGAATATCTTCCAGCGTGACGGCAATGACCGGGGAGACGAAGTTGCTCGTGTTCAGTCCGACAGACTTGAATCCCTGATGCAGTCGGGCTGCATTATCTTGCAGTTTCTGGCGCAGATCAGGACGGTTCTGGATTTCCTCGAGAGCCGCCAGGGTTGCTGCGATGATTTCAGGTGGCAGCGAGGCTGTGAACATATAGGGGCGGGAGCAGAGGCGCATGAGATCAATTTCATCATGATCCGTTACGCAATATCCTCCGACCGTCCCGAGAGATTTGGAGAACGTTCCGACGATAAAGTCGATATCGTCCTCACAGCCCTGCATTTCTGCAACGCCACGGCCATGCTCGCCCAGCACACCAAAAGAATGGGCCTCATCTACCATCAGGGGAATGTTGTGGCGCTTCTTGACCTCGACGAACTCCTTGAGGGGAGCGATGTTTCCCGTCATGGAGTAGATGCCTTCAGCGATGATCAGGCGGGCCCCGGTCGTTTTGGCTGTTCTGGCGACACGCTTCTCCAGGTCCGCCGGGTCATTGTGCCGGAAGCGGATGACCTGTGCCCCAGAAAGGCGGGCTCCGTCATAGATGGAAGCATGGCTGTCAGCATCGAGAAAAAGAATGTCATCCTTGTTCACGAGGGCTGAAATCGTCCCCAGATTGGCCTGGTATCCTGTCGAGAACACCATGGCGTGTTTTTTTCTGAAAACGGACGTCAGAGCCTTTTCCAACTGCTGATGCAGTCCGAACGTACCATTGGCAATGCGGGAGCCTGTAGTGCCCACGCCCATGGTTTTGGCCGTATGGATGGCTGCATCCCGTGCTGCGGTGGATTGGCTGAGACCAAGATAATTGTTGGTACCGAAGAGAAGGGTTTCCCGCCCCTCGATGATACCGACCGTAGCGGAAAGAGGGCGCTCTATCACGACGCCAAAAGGATTCCTCGGGCTTGCAGCCATGAGGGAGTCGTAATTTCCCTTCAGAGTGGCGTATTTGTCAAAAATGCCAGCGCTCATGCCTGTTCTGCCTTGATGGTATGCAGACAGGAAGCGAGATCTTTGATGGTACGGATGTCTGCAAGCTTGTCGAGAGGGACGGAGACATCAAGCATATCCTCAATCTCCATCACAAAATTCATGACGGCGAGACTGTCGAAGGCCAAGTCTTCCACGATCCGACTGTCTTCGGAAATGTCGCGTGGCACTTTCGGGTTTTCCAGAAGTTTCTGGAGAATCATGTGAGAGATATCAGCAACACTGTCTGTCATGTCTTGTCCCTTTGTGACCAAGCGAAGAAGGAAGACCAGCATGACCTTCCTTCTCATATTTGGGAATGGCCTCTTCAGCTCTCAGGCGAATTCCTTGTTGAGGTACATGGCCCTGGCACGAGCCCGGGTCAACTTTCCCGATGAGGTCTGGGGCAGAGACCGTGGCGGCACCAGCACCACATCCACATCAATACCATGTAGACGGCGGAACAGGGCAACCAGTTCTTCTTTTAGTCTGCTACGGGGTTCTTCTTCCGTGTAGCGACACTGGACCAGCGCCACAACTCGCTCTCCCTGGCCATCTTCAACCGAGAAGACGGCGACATCACGGGAACGGAGAGAGTCGACTTCATGCTCTGCGGCCCATTCCAGGTCCTGTGGCCAGATGTTTCGGGCATTGATGATGATGAGATCCTTGGCACGCCCGGTAATGACGATCTGGTTATCAAGCATGTAGCCGATATCGCCAGTATTCAGCCACCCATCCCCGGAGAAGGCCTTTGCCGTTTCGTCCGGGCGGTTGAAATAGCCTTTCATCAGGCTGGGGCCGCGGACATGGACGGTGCCAACCTGACGTTCCTTCAGTGCCTTGCCGGAACCGTCACGCACTTCGATCTGATGTCCGGGCAGGCAGACGCCACACAGCACGAAGTCACGTGCCGTATCGGTACCTTTCTCAGCCGGCTGCGCATAATCTTCCCGTTCCATGATGGAGAGGTCGACCGTATCTGTACGCAGCCCGGTGTTGAGCGGGGCAAAGCTGATGGCCAGAGTTGTTTCGGCCATGCCATAGCTGGCGACGAAGGCCTTTTCATCAAAGCCACGTTTGGCAAAAGTCTCGGCGAAATTGTGGATGATGTGCGGGCGGATCATATCACCGCCGATACCGGCCACACGCCATGAGGAAAGATCAATATCCTCTCGGGCGCCACGGCGGGCGCAGAGCTCGTAGCCAAAGGAAGGACTGTAGGACATGGTTGCCTTGTTGCGGGCAATCAGCTCCAGCCAGATATGCGGACGGCGTGCAAACTCCCGTGTGGGCAGGAGATCGACAGAAAGCTGGCAGGTCATGGGCGTCAGGAAAAAACCGACAAGCCCCATGTCATGATAAAGCGGCAGCCATGAGACGCAACGGTCATCCCGCTCATCAGAGCTGGGATAGACTTGGAGACCATGACGGGCAATGGCGTGAGCATTGGCCATTCCGGCTTGCTGCGTCACACTGATGCCCATGGGAAAGCGAGTGCTGCCCGATGAAAACTGGAGGTAGGAGAGAGCATTCTCACTGATTTCCGGCAGCGGAATATCCTTTTCCTCACAGGCTGTCAGTTCAGCCGGGGACCCGCCAAAGAGAAGGGAAAAACCAGCGATGATATCGGCTGTCCAGTCACCGATGACCTTGGGGACGACAACGGCTCTGGCATCCGCACTTGTGATCATGCCACGCAGTGTCTCGATGTACCCTTCCTTGCCACCAAAAGCGACAGGGAGGGGCAGGGGGGCGGGGACGAGACCGGCATACTGGCAACCGAAGAAAATGCGGGCGAAATCACCGTCACTTTCCGCAACAATGGCCACCCTGTCTCCCGGCTCCAGTCCAAGGCCGAGCAGGCGGCGGGCCATGGCATGGGCCTGCTGTCGCAGCTTGCTGTAGGGGAGGACTTCCAGCAGGGTTCCCCGTCCAGAATAGATATTGAAGCCACTGGCCCCCTGTGCTGCGTAGTCAAGGGCAGCGGGGAAGCTGGGGAAGTCTCCATAGCGGCGCTCGATGCCGGAGCGGCTCGGGGTGATGGAGAGTGTGGGAGTGGGTTTCTGATTGGCCTCGGTCAAACCTGGACTAGCTCCGTTTGGACCATCGGACTGAACATCCTGAGGCCCCTGCGAAATCAAAAAAACTTGACCCCTGTTCATAGGGTAAAGACCACTCTGCGCCCGCAGAGCAGTAATGCTGTGCCCTGTCTCTAATACAGAACACCCCTCTGCCTCAAGCATATGTCATGATTTTCACCGACAAAATTGCTGCCCTCTGGCGGGAGGCTTTGTCTTCCTTCCTGAAAACTGGGAGAAAAGCCCGGAAAACAGGGAAAAAACGGTATGGGATTTTATCATTAAATAATAATTTCTAAGGAAGATATTTCCTGTAAGATCAGGGCGCCTGATCTTGGACAGCATGAGAATGAGAGGCCAGAGAGATGCATTTCTGCAAGCAGACAAGTGCCCGTCTGACGGTGGATCTTGCCGCTATCAGGAGGAACCATGCGTGGTTGGCGGAGTGCGTACGGGGTGCGGAATGTGCTGCTGTGGTCAAGGCTGATGCTTATGGGCTGGGTGTGCGGGAGATTGCCTCCAGTCTTGCTGACAGGGTCCAGACCTTTTTTGTGGCCCAGCCGGAGGAAGGATGCCAGCTGCGGAGACTGCTGCCGGACAAGAGGATTTTCGTGCTGCATGGCTTCCTGACAGGGCAGCCGGAAACGATGGTGGAGCATGGTCTGATCCCGGTTCTGAACAGTCTGGAGCAGGTAAGGCAGTGGCGGGCTTTCTGTCATGGGGAGGGACAGGATCATCCGGCGGCTCTTCAGTTCGACACGGGCATGTCCCGTTTCGGGGTTTCGAAAGATGACCTTCGCGCCGAGGTTCTGAGAGGGTTGAAGCCGGTTCTCGTCATGAGCCATCTGGCCTGTGCTGACCAGCCGGATGACCCTGCCAACAGGGAGCAGCTTCAGCGTTTTCTGGCCATGAGTGCAGTTTTTCCCGATGTGCCTCGGTCATTGGCGGCTTCTTCCGGCATTTTCCTGGGAGCTGACTATCATTTCGAGATGGTTCGCCCCGGTATTGCGCTTTATGGCATTCCGCCGCATGGGGAGAGCTGCCCACTCGTGCCAGCCATTGGGCTTGAGGCTCAGATATTGCAGGTCAGGACTGTCGAGGCAGGGGGGAGTATCGGGTATGGCCTGACCTATCGTGCAGAGCGGCGCAGGCGTGTGGCGACTGTTGGTATTGGCTATGCCGATGGCATCTTCCGTTCTTTTGCCCGGGATGGTGCCTTGTGGTGGGGAGATAAACGTCTGCCTGTTCTCGGACGGATTTCCATGGATAGTCTTTCCGTTGATGTTACGGAGCTGCCGGATGAGGTTGCCCGGGAGGGTGTATGGCTGACACTCATCGGGCCGCAGCAGGATATTGCTACGATGGCCGAATGTGTGGGTACGATCGGTTATGAGGTGCTGACGTCTCTGGGCTACAGGTTTGACCGTTTTTATAATGGTTCGTGCCGGTAATTGTCTGTCAGTTTCTGATCTGTTGATGGCCAAGAACAGAACTGGGTAATGGTATGGGCTGGATCAGCCCAATGCACTATATGGTCGCAGCATGGGATGCACATTGCCATTGGGTTCTGTGAGGTCATATGATTGTGGCGTCATGGATGTTTGATACGTTGAATTTGCTGGTATGTATGGCTGGTCGTTAGATTATCTGGTTGGTTTTAACATATATGAGTTTGCATAATCTTTATTATGCGATTTTCTTTTGTGAAGGGAACTCCCACAAGATTTCTGTCGCTGCTATAAGACAACCCATGACTGACAGACTATCTGATATCCTTCCAGCCAGATATAAAAACCCGAAGACTGAATTTCTTGGGCATCCCAAAGGTTTGTGGGTTCTGTTCTGGACGGAAGGCTGGCTCTCCTTTGCCCAATACGGGATGCTTTCCATATTGGTGGTGTATCTGAAGGACATCCTGCAGCACACAGACCGGGCCCGGCATATTCTGGGCCTACCGTCCCTTCTGTCCATCAATGATAGCCTGTACGCCCCCAGTGGTCTGGACGCCACAGCTGGCAGTCTTTCGGGCCTCATCATGGCGGTCATATTTGCAGCTCCATTTGTGGGAAGTTTCATGGCAGATCACGGCCTTGGCCGGACGCGTTCTGCTGTCATTGGCATCAGTCTGCTGACAGTCAGTTTTACCCTCATGATGGCGGAAAGCTGTTTTGTTCTGGCCCTGTGGCTCTTTTTGGCAGGTGTTGCTTTGTCCGGCAGCCTGAAGGCGCAGGTTGGAGCGCTATATACGTTGGAAGACCGTAGACGTTCTGATGCTTATCAGCTTTACAGCCAGAGCATACAGATCATGGCCATCATCTCTCCCCTTCTCTGCGCCTTTCTGGGAACCATTGCCTGGCGTTGGGCTTTCATGGCAACAGCTTGTGCGATGATGATGGGGTTGGCTGGTTATCTCATGGGGTGTCGTTATCTCCCAGAAGAAACGGCCTCCTTTGCTGTTGGCAAGGATATCCGGCCAGTCGGTTGCACGGTGGTGGAAAAGAAACGGATTGTCTTTCTGCTCTGGCTGGTAGGCCTGTTTGCCCTTGGAGTTCTTCCCAATCAGGAAATCATGGATGGTTATCTTCTCTGGGGCAGTGATCATTATCGCCTGACTGTCATGGGCATTACGTGTCCCGTCAGTACGCTGGTTTCATTGGATAGCGTCATCAGCATGATTACGGGATTTCTGGTCCTGTGGTTCTGGCGCTGGTATGATCACCGCCGTGGCCGCCCCGTACATGACATGACAAAGATCATCATTGGTAGCGCCATTGCGACAGCTGGGCCGTTATTCCTGATCGCAGGAGAATATGTCTGCCCCGCCCCTCATCAGATCAGCCTCTGGTGGGGTGTGGCCTTCCATACTGTCAATGACATTGGCTGCGGGATGACTTTTCCTATCGGAATGGCCCTCTTCTCCCGTTATGCACCTGCACGGCACAGTACGACACTGATTTCCTGCTTTACATTGCATATTTTTCTGGGAAACCTGATGGTCGGCAAGCTGGCAGGGATGCTGCACCAGATCCCTGATGCGCTTTTCTGGTCGTTTCATTCAGGCGCTGCTTTCCTGTCTACGCTCGGCCTGATGGCCTCCAGCAGGATTGGCAGCCGCCTGTTTCTGGCAGGTTCTTCCCACGGCTGAAAAAGTCAGCGTTTTTCCACGATCGGCGAAATGATGAAACCGGCTTCATGGGCTGGAGAGATGGTGTTGCCTTCTCTGGTAATGACCACGTTGGCTCCGAGAGAGCCCTTCAGCCTCATGTCATGCCGCTTCATGATCTGACGCTTCACGATGGGAAAGGCTTGCAGAAGCCTGTCAAAATCAGCTTTTGGAATGGCCAGCATGTGGGAAAATTGCAGGGAGCGGACCGTATTATGCGCTCTCTGTCCCTGAATATGGCTGTTGGCGCCAATCAGGTCTCCTGCTCCCAGCATGACTTCCTGGGTTTCCGTGCTGGTGGATGTTTCTACAAGACCTGCCACCTGCGCATAGATCGTGCGGATGCGCTCGCCTTTGCGGATCAGTATCTCCCCTGGCGAGAGGAAACAGATGAAGACCCGGCCCGCCAGTTCATGAAGGGCTGCATCTGGAACCCCGTTGAAGGCAGGGAAAGACCTCAGACGCTGCTCAATGCCACTGCGCAGGTTGAAGCGTAACGGCGTGTCCAGCCGATTCCTCTGTCGTTCGATCGACTTATGAAGCTCCCGATGCAGTTCCTGCGAGATGAGGTTGTCCTTTGCCAGAGTGGCATATTCTTCATCTTCCAGACGAAGGGCTATCTGGCGCAACAGACGTCCCTCCAGCGCTTCTGAATAGCCGGAATAATGCAGCCTCAGTGTTGCCAGGGCATCATCCAGCAGTTTGCGCTGCCGTCCCAGCACTTCAGACACGATTTCCGTAATACGGAGTCCCAGAGTGGGTTCCATGCGTTCCCGGACAAAGCGTATCAGGGATGTGGAAACCAGATGGGAAATGATCAGCGTTTCAAAACGCTCCATCATGCAGGCGGTCAGCGGGCGATCAATATGAAAGCGCCTGTGCAGCATCTGTGCCAGGCGGAGACGCCAGGAAGGCTGAAGACTCTTGCGGCGTGTCTTGACGTAGCCATACCGTCCCTCCAGCTGGGTGGCATCCACGATGGCCTCTGTAGCGCGCAGCAGGGTCTCGATCACCCGACGGCTGGACATTCCCTGAACCCGGAAAAGGTCCAGCAGCAGGGTCCGCTCCTGGTTGGCAATGGTCAGCAGGGCCATGTTGACGCGATCTTTGTCGGTCAGTGCTGTCTCAAAATTGTTGCTGGCTTTTTCCTTTTCGGCACGCTGTTCAAGCCGGCTGATGACCCCGCCCCGTGTCCGGGCACCAAAACTGAGTTCATCAGACACATGGGCCACACGCTGAGCCACATGGCTGAGACCGATACCGATGATCTGGTTTCGCAGAGCTTCATCAATGGGGGACAGCCTGTCGAGCTTCAGGAAAAGAACCAGAGAGCGTAGCGTCGTGCCATTGATGAGAAGTGTGGTCAGTACAAATCCGGTAGCTACGATCCCGACAAAATGGGTGATGGAATCGTTGATGTGCGGGTTTTCATTGACAGCAAGTGCCAGCGCCAGCGTGATGGCGCCACGCAGGCCACCCCAGGCCATGGTGGTCTTGAAGCGTAATGGAACAGGTGGCGACAGTCTGGTGAGGATCAGGAGAGGAAGGAGGCCGAAGATGACGGCTGCTCTGGCGATCAGCCCTGCCAGACTGGCAATGAAGATCAGCAGAAGGTCCCACTTTGTCATGCCGATCATCATACGGGGGACAAGCATGGCCGCTAGCATGAAGACGAGCGTACTGGCCCAGAACTCGATCTGTTCCCACAATTCCCGGAGAAAGCGCCACGTCTGGGGACGGAAGGTGGATGGACCAAAAGCCGAAATGGTCAGACCGGCAGAGGCCGTGGCGACCACACCGGAAAACCCGAGGATATCGTCACAGAGGATGTAAACCCCATAGGGCAGCACGAGGGAGAGTGTGATCTCAGCTGCGGGGAATCCGCTGATGGCAGTAATCATGATGAGGGCCAGTCGGGCGACTGACACACCGATGATGACGGCTCCGGCAAAGTTGGTCAGAAAATCTATGCAGGCTTCACTGAAACTGATCTGGTGATGGGCGGTGATGGCCGATACCAGGATGGTGAAAATGGCAATGGCCGCTGCATCGTTCAGCAGGGCTTCCCCTTCCACAAGGCGGCTTAGGCGGGCCGCTGCGCCGATCTCACGGAAAATGCTGGCCACGGCAGAAGGATCTGTCGTGGCCACGATGGCCCCCAGCAGGAGGCAGGCAACGAGGCTCTGCTGTGCAAAGGGATAGAGGGCAAAGCCAATAGTCGCTGTGGAGACAATGACAGCCACGATGGCCAGTAGCAGCACCGTGGCGATTTCATGGGTCAGACTGCGGACATTGATCCCCATGGCCCCCTGAAAGACCAGGAGTGGCAGGAAGATGAGCAGGAAGCCCTCACTGCTGATGGGGAATGACAGGAGAGCCCCTGCCGGTCCTTCCAGCAGGTCCAGCCCCATGGAATTGTTGACGAGAGAGGACGCTGCCCCCAGCCCTATCCCCAATACGGCAATGATGACCGTTTCAGGCAGGTTGATCTTCTTGGCCAGGGGCGGAATGAAGCTGATGAGAAAAAGGAGGAAAACCAGGGTCAGAAGTACAGCTGCCAGCCCTATTTCCATCTGATATCCCCTTTTTTCACCCTCTGATCACGCTGCCCGGAGAGTAAGCGCAAAACCCCTGTCAGGCAAGCCTTGCAGGGGGTTATTACCTGCTTTCCACCTTTCTGAAGCATTAACGGGGCGTCGTCGTTACTCCACGGTAACGGACTTGGCCAGATTGCGGGGCTGGTCCACGTCCGTACCTTTCAGCAGGGCAACTTCGTAGGCCAGAATCTGTACCGGAATGGTGTAGAGGATGGGCGCCACGAAGGCACTGACATCCGGCAGGATGACCATGTGTTCTGCAATGTCTTTCAGCCGTTCAGCCCCCTTGTCATCGGTAAAGACAAGAATGCGTCCCCCACGGGCCCGGGCTTCTTGAAGGTTGGAAAGTGTTTTGTCAAACAGGATGGTGGAAGGTGCGATCGCCACGACAGGAACACTGGGGTCGATCAGGCTGATGGGACCATGTTTCAACTCTCCAGCGGCATAGGCTTCTGCATGGATGTAGCTGATTTCCTTGAGCTTCAGCGCCCCTTCCTGGGCAACAGGCATGCAGATTCCACGTCCCAGATAAAGGACGTCCCTGGCCTGGGCAATCACCCGTGCCATGGTGCGTATCTGGTCGAACAGGCCCAGAACTTCCATGGCATGGGATGGAAGGTCCAGCAGGTTGTCTGTCAGCTCCCGTTCCCGTTTTTCATCCAGCAGGTTGCGCTGGCGGGCAAAATCGATGGTCAGGGCAGCAAGCACGGCAAGCTGGGCCGTAAATGCCTTGGTGGAGGCAACTGATATTTCTGGTCCGGCTACCATGCCCAGAACCAGATCACTCTCCCGGCCCATGGTGGAATGTTCCACGTTCAGGATGGAGACGATGCTCTGCCCAGCCGTCTTGAGCTCCCTCAGCACCCCGAGTGTATCGGCTGTTTCACCGGACTGGGATATGAGCAGTGCCAGCCCCTTGTCAGGCTGTGGCGGGTTCCGGTAGCGCAGCTCGGAGGCTACATCAATATCAACCGGCAGCCGGGCCAGCTCTTCAAGCCAGTAGCGGCCGACCATGCCAGCATAAAAAGCTGAACCACAGGCCGTGATCGTAGCACGGGACAGCGTACTGGCATCAAATGGCATGTCTGGCAGAGCAATGCGGCGTGTGACAGGGTCGATGATGCGCTGGAGCGTCTGGCCAATGGCTACGGGATGTTCATGGAGTTCCTTCTCCATGAAATGCCGGTACCCATCCTTGCCAATCTGCCCTGTTGTCAGGGAGGCTGTCTGGATCGGCCGCTCAACAGCCCTGCCCTGCCCGTCCAGAATCTCGACATGCTCCCGTGTCAGCACGCACCAGTCCCCATCTTCAAGATAGGATATCTGGCTGGAGAGCGGTGCTAGGGCGAGACTGTCCGACCCGAGGAACATCTCCCCTTCGCCGTAGCCAATAGCCAGAGGAGCGCCATGACGGGCCCCGATGAGGAGATTGTCATGTCCCTCAAAGATCATGGCAATGGCATAAGCACCCTGGAGCTGACGGATGGTTGCAAAAGCAGCTTCCTTGGGAGGCAGACCGTTCTGGATATGCTCATCCAGCAGATGGGCGACGGCTTCTGAATCTGTTTCAGTCTCGAAGGTACGCCCCCCGGCTTCAAGGGTTTTCTTCAGGTCTGAAAAATTCTCGATGATACCGTTATGAACAATCGCCACTTTTCCGACCCTGTGCGGGTGGGCATTGTTGGTGGTTGGTGCTCCGTGGGTTGCCCAACGGGTATGGCCAATACCTGTGGTACCGGAAAGGGGTGTTTCCTCCAGAGCCTTGGCCAGATTATCCAGCTTTCCGGCAGCCCGGCAACGTGCGAGCCGACCATGCTCCACGGTCGCAATGCCGGAAGAATCATAACCGCGATATTCCAGCCGACGGAGCCCTTCAAATACGATCGGAGTAGCAGGACGGTGTCCGACGACGCCACAAATACCACACATCAGCCCTGTTCCTTCTTCTTCCGCAGTGCCTGCTGGAGAGCCTTCCCCTTGCCTGCCTTATTGTCCTGCCGTGTCCGCCCGAATGCAAGGGCCTCGGCGGGAACGTCCTGCGTGATGACACTGCCTGCCGCTGTCATGGCATCATCGCCAATCTGGATGGGGGCCACCATGATGGTATTGGACCCTATGAAGCAGCCTTCCCCAATAACGGTTCCGTGTTTGAAGACGCCATCATAATTGCAGGTTATGCTGCCAGCGCCAACATTGCTCCCCGCACCTATCTGGCTGTCCCCCAGATAGCTGAGATGATTTGCCTTGCTTCCGGCCCCCAGAGTCGTGTTTTTGAGTTCCACGAAATTGCCGACGTGGCTGCCTTCATGGCAGACAGTGCCAGGACGCAGCCGGGCATAAGGGCCAATCACGACGCCCTGCTTCACAACACATCCTTCCAGATGTGAAAAGGCACGGATTACGCAACCTTCTTCGAGAGTGACGCCAGGCCCAATGAACACGTTGGGTTCGATCACCACATCGGCAGAAATGATGGTATCAGGGTCGAAAAAGACGCTGGATGGATCAATTAGGGTGGCGCCCTGTTGCAATGCTTTCTGGCGCAGACGCTGTTGGAGCCGTGCTTCGGCCTCTGCCAGCTCGGCCCGGGAGTTGATGCCGGCCAGCTCGTCCTCCGTCCCCTCGACGCAGCTTACTCGTCCTTGCCGGGCTGCGAGAGCGACGATATCCGTCAGATAATATTCGTTCTGGGCATTTTCGGGGGTGATGCGGCTCAACCAGTCTTTCAGCTGCGCAACCTCAGCACACATCATGCCTGCATTGCAGAGTGTAATGCGCCTTTCGGCGTCGGAAGCATCCTTGAACTCGACGATCCGTTCCACCTGCCCATCGGGGCCTGTCACAATCCGCCCATAATGCCCGGGCACAGCAGGGCGCATTCCCAACAGGGACAGTACGTTCTCCTGTTCTCCCTGGGCATCCAGCAGGCGCTGCATGGTATCGGCTGTCAGGAGTGGGTTATCAGCATAAAGTATGACAGCCCGTCCCTCTTCCAGCCCATCCACGCCTGTTTTTGCGGCGTGTCCCGTACCCAGACGTTCATGCTGGATGACAGTTGTGTGGGGAGATACCTGCCGGGCCAGATCATCCATTCCCGGGCCGATGACGACCACAATGCGGTCCACGACCTGCCGGGCTGTTTCGATCAGATGCCAGATCATGGGGCGGTTTCCCAGACGCTGCATGGCCTTGGGATACCGGGACTTCATGCGTGTTCCCATACCGGCAGCCAGAATGATGGCAGTAGTCATGGAACTCATAGATCAGGCCTCCCATGGAATGAAGACAGGTGCATGAGGGGAAGGCTCAGCGGGTCTGGGTGTGTGTGACAGCAGAGACTTTTGGTGCTGCCTGTAGAACGACAAGAATCTGCCCCATCTTGTAGTGATCGAATTCGATGCGTGCTGGAACGAACCCGCCCTGAGGATCATGGACAAACCAGACGGTTCCTTTGTGAGGACTGGACTGGGCGGCCTTGAAGCGTGTGCCGATGGAAAAACCACCAATCTGCCGTCCCGTGAAATCACATTTCAGGGCGTCCCCCCGAAAATAGGACCCATGATCCTTGGGAAGGGTCGTCTGGCTGGGGCCATGAACATCCAGATAGGACAGACGGATACCGTCGAAAACAGGTCTGCTGAAAGTGCAGTCCTGTTTCAGCGTCATCCGGTGTGTCAGCGCAACAAGAAAACTGAGCATGTCGACAGACTGCTTCAGCTCTGCAGCGGGCAATGGCTCCCGCTGTTTGTCTACTGGCAGGAAGACGGCCACATGCGGGCCAGTCAGATCAAAATCAATGTGAGCTTTTTCTTCCTCGCCATGGGCAAATCCACTGTTGCTGAAGGAAACCGGCGCAACATTATCTCCGTTGAAGTGCCCCTGGGCACTGCTCAGCAGATTCAGTGTCAAAAACCAGCTGGCGAGACCAACGGTATAAAGATGCGTCTCCACTCCGTAGCCCCAAGGTTGCAGGACATAATCTGCATCAACGCCCAAGGCACGATACCCATGAATGAAAACACCGTACCGGAGATGTATGTTCTGTGCGGCAGGCAGGGTGTCGGCTGCGCTTTTCAGTGAGGGTGCCGGTGCAGGCGCATCTGCCTGCTCTGCCAGAGCCCCCGGGGCCAGCAGACAGGAAGAAGCCAGCGTCAGGCCCGCCAGCAGGCGGCCAGTGATGGAGCGGCGGATTGAAAGCGTGTCAGACGTCAAGATTGGCAACCTTCAGTGCGTTATCCACGATGAACTCACGACGGGGTTCGACAACATCCCCCATGAGGGTGGAGAAAACCTGCCCCGCTTCTTCGACATCGCCAACCTGCACCTGCAGGAGGGTCCGGGTGGCCGGGTCCAGCGTGGTGTGCCAGAGCTGCTCATCATTCATTTCGCCCAGGCCCTTGAAGCGGTTGATGGCCAGACCACGGCGCCCCTGGGCCAGTATCTGTTCCATCATCATGCCTGGGCCAGAAAATTCGAAATTCTTCTGGTCAAGCTGCAATGTCACGGGCCTGCTGAAGAATTCAGCAAGCCACTGGGACTGCGCGAGAAGACGGCGTGCTTCACTGGAGCGAAGCAGTGTGGCTTCAAACGTGTAGCGTTCTCCCACACCACGGAGAAAACGACGGCAGGTGACGCCATGGCTGTCGGCCTCCACCTCCCAGCCCCGCTCATTTTCGGGAGATGCTGCTTCCAGTCTGGCCAGGAAGCCATCGACTGCTTTCTGTCGGATCGCTGCATCAGGGTTGATGAGCCCGCTGACAGCCGCCTGCTCCATGATCCAGAGCGGGACACGGGCTGAAAGTGCCCGCATGTCCTGTGCCAGTCGGCTGCAACGGTCAATCACGTCACGGAGTTCCGCACCGTCCAGTACGGTTCCGTCATGGCAGGTCAGGGATGCATTGCTCAGGGCCTTGTCCAGCAAGTAGCTGTCCAGTGCAGGTTCATCCTTGAGGTAGCGTTCCTCTTGTCCACGTTTGGCACGGAAGAGCGGCGGTTGGGCAATGTAGAGATGGCCGTTTTCGATGAGTTGGGGCATCTGCCGGAAGAAGAAGGTCAGAAGCAGGGTGCGGATGTGGGAGCCATCCACGTCAGCGTCCGTCATGATGACAATCTTGTGGTAACGGAGCTTGTCAATATTGAAGCCCCCCTGCTCGGCCGGACCATGACCGATCCCCGTGCCCAAGGCTGTAATGAGGGTGCCAATTTCGGCAGAGCCAAGCATCCGGTCGAAGCGGGCACGCTCAATGTTGAGAATTTTGCCACGCAAGGGCAGAATGGCCTGGAAACGGCGGTCCCGTCCCTGTTTTGCTGTTCCGCCAGCAGAATCCCCCTCCACAATGAAGAGCTCTGCCCCTTCCGGGTTGCGTTCCTGGCAGTCGGCCAGTTTGCCCGGCAGGGATGAGACATCCAGAACGCCTTTGCGCCGTGTCAGCTCCCGGGCACGGCGGGCGGCCTCTCTCGCACTGGCGGCATCAGCAATCTTGGCAATGATGATGCGGGCTTCCTTGGGATGCGTCTCGAACCAGTGGCCGATCATGTCGGCGGCAATGGTGTGCACGACAGGCTGAACTTCGGAAGAAACCAGCTTGTCCTTTGTCTGGGATGAGAATTTGGGGTCGGGAACCTTGACGGAAAGAACGGCGGAGAGCCCCTCCCGCATATCCTCACCTGTGAGATTGCTGGTTTCTTTCTTGTTGCCCAGCAGAGAGGCATATTTCCCGACGGCCCTCGTCAGGGCCTGCCTGAAACCGGCCAGATGGGTGCCGCCATCACGTTGGGGAATGTTGTTGGTGAAGCACAGCATGGTCTCGTGGAAGCTGTCATTCCAGCAGAGAGCAAATTCCACCTTGATGCCAGATGTTTCATCCTGCAGCTCCCCGGTGATGGGAGGGTCGATCAGTGGCGTCTTGGAGCTGTTGAGCCATTTGACGAACGCTGTCAGCCCCCCTTCATAGTGGAAGACAACCTCCCGTGGCTCACTGTGACGCTCATCACGCAGGATGATCTTCATACCCGAATTCAGGAAGGCCAGCTCACGGACACGGCGCTCCAGGATGCTGAATTCGAATTCAGTTTTGGAGAATGTCTCCGCACTCGGCTTGAAGGTGACTTCCGTTCCGTTTTCTTCGTCCGAATCACCGATGACCGCCAAGGGAGCTACACGCTCACCGTGCCGGAAATGAATGGCATGTTCCTTGCCCTGTCGCCAGATGCGTACATCCATGGTCTCGGAGAGAGCATTGACAACCGCAGCCCCCACACCGTGCAGACCGCCGGAAACCTTGTAGGAATTCTGATTGAATTTGCCCCCGGCATGCAGTTTGGTCAGCACGACTTCAGCCGCACTGATCCCCTCTTCCTCGTGCAGGTCTGTCGGGATACCACGCCCGTTATCCCGGACTGTGACAGAGCCGTCCCCATTCAGAGTGAGAATGCAGTAGGAGGCGAAACCTGCCTGTACCTCATCAACGGCATTATCAATGATCTCGAAGACCATGTGATGCAGGCCGGAGCCATCATCCGTATCCCCGATATACATGCCAGGCCGCTTGCGGACAGCATCCAGCCCCCGCAGGACGGAGATGGAAGAGGCGCCATATTCCTCATGATCGGAAGACTGAATTTCCGGCTGGTTATGGGATTCTGACATGCCTGCGCATTACTCCGGTTGGCTGAGAGCTTTGATGAGTGAATATACTGTCAGAAGCCTTTCCTGACCAGTGCTGTCACCGGGGTTATCCCGAAATAACCGTGAGAAAAGGCCATATTCTGGCCGCCTCATGCCGGATGGAGTGCGCCATTCTGAACATGAAAGAAAGCTGCAATGTTTCTGATGGAAGAAAAAGGTTCAGCTTCGGTTCCTGTCAGGATGGTGGTCGTTTTCAGGGCAGAGAGACTGTCCATCAGGATGATCCGCCGCCGTTCATCAAGATGGGTCAAAGGTTCATCCAGAAGGATGACGGGAGCCTGCCCCCAGACCCTGCTGATGGCATGGGCATGGGAGAGGATGACGCTCAGGAGCATGATCTTCTTCTGTCCACTGCTGGAGTGTGCTGCCTGACGGCCTGTCATGGCGTCCCGCAGGCTCATGTCAGCCCTGTGTGCTCCGATAGAGGTGCTCTTGCGGGCTTTGTCCTGAAGGCGGGACTGTTGCAGGGCGTGGCGGAGCTTGTCTTCCACTTCCAGTGCCGGGCTGGCTTTCAGCGCTGTGGCGATGGGGCAGTGCAGCTCCAGAAGGGTTTGGGGGAAAGCTTCATTGCCGAAAGGGGTTTCTTCCAATGTTTCGAGAAGATGCAGCCGGGCTGCCGTTATGGCGACTGCGTGGCGGCTTATGGATTCTTCCAGGGAGGTCAGCCAGGCCGTTTCATCAGGCTGTTCCAGCAGGATGCGGTTCCGGCTCATGACGGACCGCTCATGTGCCATGAGCTGCTGCGTATGATCCGGCAGGAGAGCGACGGTCAGCCGGTCCAGAAACCGTCTACGGCTGCCAGCACCTTCAAGAAAGAGACGTTCCATCTGCGGAGTAAGCCAGACGCAGGAATAAAGTCGGGCAATTTCTGCCATGGTCCGTGTTCTTTCTCCGTCCAGGAGAAAGATGCGGCGTCCCCGCCCCTCGGTCAGGCCGGTAGACAGTTGGAACTGTTGTCCTTCCCGCTCCAGATGGGCGGCGACGCCCCATTGGGTTGTTCCGTGGCGGGGCAGCATATGAGCTGGTGAGCCCAGAAGCCCCCGCCCCGGGGCAAGCAGGGAAAGGGCTTCCAGAAAATTGGTTTTGCCGCTGCCATTCTCCCCTGTCAGGACGGACAGGGTGGCGGACGGCTCCCAGACGCACCGTCTGTAATTACGAAAATCCGTTAATGTCAGACGGTGCAGGTTCAAGGAGATCGTTCAGACCCGGATGGGCATGAGAACGTACAGAGCCGCAGGTTCGGCCGTATCGCGGATCAGTGTTGGAGATGAACTGTCGGCAAGGGCGAACTCGGCTTCAGCGTCAATCTGGTCGGTGATGTCCGTCAGGTAACGGGCCTGGAAGCCGATCTCCATGTCGTCATTGTCGTAGGTGACGCTGTTTTCATCCAGCTCCTCCTGAGCAATGCCCTGATCGGGGCTGGTTGCGGAGAGGGTCAGATGGTTCTTCGTGATGGTCAGCTTTACCGGGCGGGAACGTTCCTGGCTGATGGCCGCCACACGACCTACGGCTGCCGCAAGATCCTGCTTGGTAACACGCAGGATGCGTGAATTGGACTGGGGAATGACACGGGTATATTCCGGAAAAGTGCCATCCACCAGCTTGGAGGTCAGCAGGATGGAACCGATACGGAACTGGATGCGCGTCTCTGAAAGAGCCACCTCTACGGAGGCTCCATCATTATCCAGTAGTTTCCGAACTTCGGTTACGGTCTTGCGGGGGATGATGATGCCCGGCATTTCTTTTACGCCGAAAGGCGCTGGAACGTCGACCTTGGCCAGCCGGTGTCCATCTGTCGCCACAGCCCGGAGATGGTTCTTTTTGTCCACCAGTACGATATGGAGATAGATGCCGTTGAGATAATAACGGGTCTCCTCGTTGGACATGGCAAAGCGGGTACGGTCGACCAGCCGACGCAAATCACCTGCCTGAATGGCAAAATGATGAGGCAGATCGCCTGCTACCATGGCCGGAAAGTCATCAACTGGCAGAACGTTCAGGCTCGTCTCGTATCGCCCGGCCTTGAGGTGAAGGGGCCCTTCCGCATCCTTCTGTTCGAACTCGATCAGGGCACCATCGGTCAGTTTGCGGACGATCTCGAAGAGAACGGCAGCCGGAACAGTGACGGACCCGGCATGTGTGGCCTCTGATGGAATTTCCTCGACGACGGCAATCTCCATGTCCGTCGCTGTCAGGCGCAGAACCTCGCCATCATGCTCCATCAGCACATTGGCGAGAATGGGGATGGTGTTCCGTTTTTCAGCGACACCCTGAATGTGAGACAGTGCACGCAGAAGTGGCGCGCGATCAACTGTGAACTTCATGACAACCCCAAAGCCTTATCGGGAAGAGTAATATGTCTCTCTAGCAAAACAAGGACATGCTTGAAAAGCCATCTTCAGCTTTCCAGCATGTGGCGCAGCAGCTCGACGCTTTCAGCCAGACCGGGGTCCTGTTCCATGAGCTCCGAAATGCGGTTTACGGCATGCATGACAGTCGTATGGTCCCGATTGCCGAATTTCCGGCCGATTTCCGGGAGGCTGCGGCTTGTAAGCTGTTTGGCCAGATACATGGCAATCTGCCGGGGGCGGGCCACGGCCCGGGCACGACGGGCTGATGACATGTCGGTCAGACGGATATTGAAATGCTCGGCCACCTTGCGCTGGATTTCATCAATCGTAACACGGCGCTCATGAGCTTTGAGCATGTCTTTGAGGACATCCTGTGTCGATTCCAGCGTGACGGGTCTGCCTACCAGATCAGCATGGGCGATGAGGCGGTTCAGTGCGCCTTCCAGCTCCCGCACGTTGGTGGTGATCTTGTGGGCCAGATATTCCAGCACCTTGGGAGGGACAGGCGTGCCAGAGGCCTTGGCCTTGGCTTCCAGAATGGAAATGCGCAGTTCGAAGGTCGTAGCGTGAATATCCGCTACCATACCGCAGCCCAGCCGTGTGCGGAGCCTGTCTTCCAGACCGGAAAGATCAGAGGGGCTCTTGTCAGCGCTGACGATGATCTGCCGCCCTGCATCCACCAGCGCATTGAATGTATGGAAGAATTCTTCCTGCGTGCTGTTCTTCCCGATCAGGAACTGGAGGTCGTCAATCATCAGCACATCAACCGACCGGAGCTGTTCCTTGAACTCCATCTGGGATTTGGACTGCATGGACGCAATGAAACGGTACATGAATTTCTCGGCAGACATATAGGCGACCGAGATGTTCCCGCGGCTGATCAGCTTGAGGCCAATAGCGTGCATGAGATGGGTCTTGCCAAGACCAACGCCACCGTACAGGAAGAGCGGGTTGAAACCGGGGCTGGCGGGATGATCCGCAACACGCCCTGCACAGGCATAGGCGAATTCATTGGGCTTGCCGACCACGAAATTGTCGAACGTGAAGCGTCGGTCCAGCGGGACGGCAAGATCATTCCGCACTTCATTCATCGAGGGCGAAGTGGCTGCAACGGCCTCTTCACGATCCAGGGCCGCTGCATCTTCATTGGCCATGGCGCTGATGGAGAGATTCGCAGCCCCCCCGCCCTCTTCAGCCTGTGGAGCATCATCCCCGGTTTTTGCGGCACGCTGTGCTTTCTTGTCGATCCGTAATTCGACATGCTGGACAGCTGGATTCTCTTCACGCCACAGGGACTGAAGGCGTTGGCCATACTGGGCACGGACCCAGTCTCTCAGAAAACGTTCCGGCAGGTAGAGGGTAATTTCATCATCATCCAGCGGGCCCAACGTAATGCGCTGGATCCACATCCTGTATTCCACATCGCCGACCTCACCTTTCAGGCGATCGCAGATACGCAGCCAAGATGCCTTGAGAGCAGAATTTTCAGAAGAGGCCATAGCAGCGTCCTGGGACTGAGCTTTTTCCAC